>JBEHWX010000019.1:0-81092 GCA_048498995.1 Bacteroidota bacterium | reverse complement strand
CCCGCTGGGAGAGCGGGATGTAGGCCGACGAATTTCTGGAGGGAGCGCGTGATCGCCCGGCGCGGGTGGAGAGGCGGAGCTTTTGGGCTCGTCGTCACCTGCTTCGCTTGCGAGGAGCGCCTCGCGCCCGCGGGGGAAAACTTCTTGACGCGCGGTTCCGCCCCCTCTATATTGGGGGCCGGTCATTTCTCCTCCGGGAGTCGATCGCCGCCCGAAATCGGGCGGAAAACACCACGACACGTATCATTCTTCCCGCTCTCGTAACGGGTAACGGGCTGCACGCCGGCGCCGCGCGGTGGCGTGCTGGGACATCACCATGCAACAGGAACTTCACAGAGATGGCAAGGAGCGGCCGTCGGATATCCGGCGGTCGCGGCGCATGGCCTTCGGTGACGGCCGAAGCCGCACGGCCGATGGCGCTCGGGACCCGCATGCGGTCGATTACGAGCCCGCCACGAGCCACGGGGACGCGGACATTCCGTGCTCCTTCGACCTCGGCCGCGTGGCCATGCAGACCGCGTCGCGCCAGCCGGTGCGACCGAAGCTGCGAATCTCCCGACCCGGCGATCGGCTCGAGGAGGAGGCCGATCGCATCGCCGACGAAGTGGTGCGCGGCATCACCGCCGGAGGGGGATCCGACGATTCCCCGGCCCGCGATGGGGAGCGCCCGGTGGCGGCCGCGCCGCTCGGTCTCTCGGCCTCACCCGCCCCGGCCTCACCCGCCCCGGCCTCACCCACCCCGGCCTCGCGCGCCTCGTTCACCTTCGCCTCGCTCACGTCGACATCCTCCGCCTCCGGCATCGGCGAAGCTCCTCCGTCGGTCGAGCGGACCATTGCCTCCCCGGGAGCGCCGATGGCCGCAGAGGTACGTGAACGGATGGAGGAGCGGATCGGCCTTCCCTTCGACGGCGTGAGGATCCATACCGACGGGGCCGCCTCCGATTCGGCCAACGAGATCGGCGCGCGCGCCTACACCGTCGGAGAGAGCATCGTCTTCGCCTCCGGCGAATATCGTCCCGGCACCATCGAGGGGGATCGCCTTCTGGCGCACGAGCTGACGCACGTGGCGCAGCAGGGCCTGCAGCAGGGCCTGCAGCAGGGCCCACAGCGGGGAACGCAGCCGGGAACGCGGGGCGCGCCTCTGGTGCAGCGGCAGCCGGACGGGCATGAAGATCCCCCCGGAACGATTCCGGGAGCCTACGTTGTCGACGGCGGGCTCGAGATGACGATCGACAGCGACGGCGACTACAAGCCGGATCTGGTGCTCCTGTTCAAGGAGCTTCCGGACGGCAACGGGAAGCAGGGGAAGACCAAGCGGATTCAGCTCGAGATCAAGCACAAGGAGTCCGGCGTCAAGACGCAGGTCGATGTCTCCTGGCCCTGGGTGGCGGTCAACGACGAGCTGCTGCCGAACGTGGTGTCGATGACCGACGGCCGCGGTCCGACCGTGATCGCCCTGACCACCAACAGCAAGGCGCCGCACATCCTCTCGATCGATCCTCCCACGATTGCCGAAGGGACGCAGACCTTTACCGGAACGGCCAACAAGGTGCCGTTTCAGCTGATGGTGGCGACCACCGGAGCGCCGGTCGAGAAGAAGCCGAACGTCACCGCCGACGACATGCTGGTCCAGGGTGGGAGCGTCTCCTCGCGCGACCTGACGCTCGGGCCGTACAACGACCGCTTCCGGATCTCGATCCAGGCGTACAACGATTCCCTGGCGCGCATCGCCTTCACCGGCCTCAACGGGAACGAGCCACGGGGATTCTACGGCGCCGATATCCCCTTTACCGCCAGCGTCTATCGTCCCGATCCGAACGCCAAGCTCCGTTCACGCGGCAAGCTGATCCCCAAACCCTCCGGCGATACCGGTCTGGCCTTCGACATCGATGGCGACGACAAGGTGGATATCAGGATCTACGACGTGGTGTCGGCCAACCGCTATTCCTCCTCCGGCCCCGAGGGGGACCGCAGTCACACGGTCCGACTGGTGCACGAGCGGGATGGCGCGGTGGTCAAGGAATATGTGTTCGGCTTCCGGAAGAACGAGTTCGGCGTGATCGACGGGGGCTTCCAGAATCCGAACGAGCTCGACGCGTACGCCTACTCGGAGTCACGCGCGGCCGGGACCCTTTCCGAGCAGCGGAAGGAGGGAGGCTACGAGGATCAGCTCCTGTCGCTGGAGATCCGGCTGGTGCAGTTACGTCGTACCGCGATGGATCGCAAGGTGATCTCGCGGGAGATGTTCGACGCGTGGGTGGCGCTGGCCAACCAGGTTACGCCGCTGCGGCCGGCGATGACCTCCGGAAAGCCGATCGACGAGGCGACCAAGGGAAAGATCAGGGGGGCCGCCTCCACGTTCTACGAAGCGTTGCGCAAGGAAACCTCCAGCGGCACCTCCGGTTGGGGAGCGCCTCTGTTCGGAGGAATCGTGTATAGCTCGAGCAACGAGTATACCGGCGCCAGCAGCTCGAACTTCGGCACCACCGATCCCGGCGCCGATCTTCAGGCGGCGATCGACACGCCCGACTGGAAGCTCTTCCTTACCCGCTACGACGCGCTCGTGAAGGGACTCGACGCGTGGATCGCCCACATGCTCGAGTCGGGATCCTATCAGCGGGACATGGATGATGAGATCAAGGCGGTGGACAAGGCCAGGGAGCCGCTCGAGGAGATCCGGGAGAAGAATCCGAAGCGGATCTTCGCGGCCTATTATCCCGATCCGAAATTCGAGAAGGAGAAGGGCTACGTGGCCGAGGTGCCGCTGCAGCTCTACTACTGGCGCGAGGGAGATACCTGGTATCTCAAGGACCTGACCAACTCGGAGGATACCTACAAGTTCTCGGCGAAGGCCAACGACGCCGAGACCGGCGTGCCGTACGCGCTGTTGCACGACATGGGGCAGCACAATCGATTCCCGATCGGCATCATCCACTTCGAGATTCCCGGCCCGGGAGGATATGCCGGCACGGTCCGCACCGAAAGCACGATCACCTTCTCGCAGATCCTCGGCTACATCGCCGCGGCGATCGGCCTGGCGGCGCTCGGACTGTCGCTGGCGGTCACCGGCGGCGCCACCAGCCTCGCGATTCCCGCCTATGTCACCTTCGTCATGTCGCTGGCGGCCGGAACCACCGCGGCGGTGGCGCACATGGTCGATGAGGCCAGCCATGACAACCTGAGCGCCACCGAGGCGATTCTCGACATCAGCACCATCGTGGCCTCGTTCGCCGGGGCGGCCGCGCTCCGCTCCGGACGCGTGATCGTCGCCGGCGTGCGCGCCTCGCAGTCCGGCATCGGGCTCACCGAGGAGATGGCATCCAGCGTCGGCACGGCGCTCCGCTACTACAAAATCGCCCGGTACGTGGAAAACGGCGCCAACGTCGTGGGACTTGTCACCTACACCGCGGAGGTGGCCGATCAGATCGAGGCGATCCGCAACACCTACGGCGACAGCGGCGAGCAGGCCCGCGCCATCTCTCTCCTGCTGGCGCAGCTTGCCATCACCGGCTCCCTGGTGGCCTATTCGTTCCATGGCGAGATCCCCACGATTTCCGAGAGCCAGAGCCTGGTGGTGGAGAACATGGGAACGCACTACGGCACGTTCGTCGGAGACAATGTCGCCATGGCCCATCCGACGACCGAGGGGGCGCCGGTCACCAACTACACCAAAACGAGCTTCACGCTCACGCGTCAGCAGCAGGTCTCCTACCTCGCGGCCAACGTGACCGGAATGACCGAGGAGCAGGCGACGTTTCTGCTCAAGCTGTTCGAGCAGGAGGGGGCCACGATGGTCATCGGCGGCAGCCGCATGCGCGGCAACGCGCGCGTGGGGGAGAACGGCGTGCTCAGCGATTTCGATATCGGGTTCAAGGGAATCACCCAGAACCGCTTCACCAAGAAGATCGCCAAGCCGTTCAACGAGAAGTTCCCTCCCCCCGAGGGAGGATCCACGCCGATCACCGATACGTTCATCTTCCCCGGCTCGAAGTCGAAGGTGAAGGGGATCGGCGATATCGTCTCTCCGGAGGAGTTCTTCCTCCGCTCCGGCGTGCGCGTCGGCAACGATCAGAAGGCCGGTCAGAGGTTCGAGGCTTCAGGGTATATTCTCATGCAGCCTGATGGCGTAACTGAAATCGGAAGACCATGATGCAGACCTATCACAACGCTACGATCGACGGAGAGCCGGTCGCGCTCGATGTCGTCAGGGTCGACGATCTTCACTGGGGACACCGCGAGGTCAACGACCGATCGGTGCTCTCGGTATCGTTGAGCGAGGAGGATCTTCGCCGGATCGGGCGCGCGGCCGTGGCGCTGCGCGACGAAATGCTTGCCGAGGATCCCGAATATTTCGATGACGACTCCGAGCCGGTGCCGTCATCCGAGGAGATCTTCGTCGAGCATCCGGAGGAGCTGAGGCGCTATCTCGGCAACTCGCTCGTCTGGTCGCGCCGGATGGCGATGGCGCTGTTCGACGTGCTCGTGCCCCGGCCGTCGGATCCGGAGTTCTACTTCGTCTCCCTGCGCGCGATTCGCCCCGGCGATCGCTCCGCGGTGCTCGAGCTCGGCGGCGCCAGAGTCTCCTGAGCACGCATCCAATGTTCCGCTCCTCACATCGGGCGCTTCGATTTTCGGAGCGCCCGATTCGCTATCTTCACGCGCCATCCCTGAATGCCGTCGTTGCCCGGCGGCGGGTTGGCATTGCCCCACGTTCACGGCCGGCCGCCTCGCCATGCGGCGCGCCGGCGCCCCACGAACCACATTCCCGTAACCGTCATGTCCGACATTTCAGATTCGGCCGAGCAGGGATTCGACGAGCAGGCAAGGGTGAGTTCCCACGTGAGGGAGCAGGAGCTGGAGGGAACCACGAGCGCGCCACGATATCTTGCCCTGGTGATCGACAACATTTTCGCGATCGTCTGCGGGGTCGTGGTCGGCTCCTTGCTGAACAACGTTTCGCAGGCGCTGGCCGCCACGCTCGGCATACTATCGTACTTCGCCTATTTCTTCATCCAGGAATGGCGCTGGGCTCGAACGCTCGGCAAGAAATTCTGCGGGCTCATCATCCTGAAAACCGATGGGAGCTGGCCGGGGTGGCAGGAGGCCGCGGTCCGCACTCTCCTGCGCCTCATCGAGGTCAATCCGGGGTTCGGCGGGCTGATCGGTGGTCTGGCGATCCTGATGTCGCGCAGGCATCAGCGGATCGGCGATATGCTGGCCGATACCGTGGTGGTGCGCCTGGAGGATGTCGATTTCCCGGTGGAGAGCATCTGACCCGCGTTCGCCGGCCGGGAGTCCGTCCGGCTCAGAACGCCACGTCGTCGTTGATCGTGATGGTCCAGGGGCGGAAGGTGACCATGCGCGGCAGCGGGGAGAGCTTCAGACGCCTGGTGTAGGCACGGTTCGTTTTCGGGTGCTCGTGATCGGTGAAGTTCACGACGACGCGGCTGGTCATCAGGTTGAAGTCGTAGCTGCTCGCGCGCGTGGGGTCGCTGTCCCCTCCGCTGACGCCGATCATGCGCCAGTCTCCCTCCTGAAAGCGGAAACGGTAGGTGACGTTCCACTTCTCGCGGCTCCCTCCCCAGAAGGAGATCACGATGCAGCCACGCTCGATGGTGAGGTCCTGCAGCGGATCTCCCATCACGCCCCCCTCGGTCTCGGTGAGCACGAGCGAATCGGCCCGCGCCGAAAGCGTGTAGCCGCCTGCCTCGCCGAGGAGCGCCAGCAGGATGCGCGGACGTCCATCCGCGTCGTCATCCGGGGAGGGACGCTCGTCGCGCTGGATGATCAGCGCGCAATCCCGGAGGCCGTCCCCGTTCAGTTCCCCCCAGGCGGTGTCGATCGCGCTCCAGCCGGCGGGAACGAACGCCGCCGGCCGCGCCCCACGCGCGGCGATGACCGGAGCGTCGGCCGGTGTCCGTGCCGCGGTCGGCGTGGCCGGCGCGATCAGGCAGGCGACCGCCGCGGCGAAGCCTCCGATAACCGCGCGGGCGCGCCGGACCAGGAGTCGTGCGTCACGGTGAGACCCGCGACCGGGCCAGGGGCGTTCGGAGATTCGGATCGGCTGCGGCATGGTACGATGTCGATGATGTGCTGATTGCTGGGCGATGCGCGCGACGGCGATGTTGATCCGGACGAAGCTCATGAGGGGACCTGACCTCGACGCGCGACGGCCAATGTAGCGAGCGCGGCCGATCCGCGCGAGCCCTGAAGCGTTGCCGATGGTAATGGCGCCCGCCTCCGATCCCGACGCCGGGCGCGGCATGCGCGAAGGCCCATTCTCCGTTGGTGGAGGATGGGCCTTCGTGATGTTCATGCGTGATGTTCATCGCGCGCCGATCGTCTCGCGGATCACCGGAGAACGAATCCGCCCCAGACGATATCGCCGGCGCCGGCGATCCGGGCGCGATAGACGCCGCGCGGCAGGTCGCCGACCGAGAGGCTGATCCGTCCGTCGCCGGCGAGCGCGCCGACGCGCCGGGCCTCGCCGCCGAGCTGATCGAAGAAGGTGACGGTGAGCTCACCGGCGCCGCGCATCCGCTCCGGCACTTCCAGCGTCACCGAGGTCGACGCGGGGTTCGGGTAGATGGAGAGACTCGGGGAGATCCGATGCTCCATCGGCACCGCCGCCACCTCTGTTCCGTAGGTGAGGAGCTTCCCTCCGCCGGTGATCGCGATGATCTTCGGCCCGGCGAAGCTCACCGCGGTGAACGTCTGCGCTCCGAGAATATCCGATGGCGCCAGCACGGTCCGCTCCCAGGACTTGCCGCCATCGATGGTGCGATAGATCGTGCCGGTCTTGGTGACCGCCTCGCCGTTGAGCGTGTCGGTGAAGCGGATGGCGATCATGCCGCCGCCGATCTGCGGCTGCGCGTAGACGAGCGTCCAGTCGGCGCCGCCGTTGCGCGTGGAGAAGACCGCGTCCTGCGTGCCCGCGCCGTTGGCGATCACCCCCGCGGCGAACCCGTGGAGCGTGTCGACGAAGGAGAAGTAGGGATGCCAGGAGCGCTGGAGCGAGCTCTGGATCGGAAATCTGGAGCTCGACCAGATCGTGCCGCCGTTGGTGCTGTAGAGGTAATGCGCCTGGTTGTCCACCGTCATCGCCAGCAGCTTCCACGGCGTGATCGCGATCAGCTTGTCGAAGCCCTGGAGTCCGTTGGTCTCCGCGCTCCAGTTGACCCCGCCGTCGCGGGTAACGTAGATCACGTTGTGGGTCTTGACGTTGGAGGCGGCGATGCCTGTCATCCGGTCGGCGAAGGAGACCCACGTGAGCGGCTGCGAGGTGATGCTGTCCGACCTGAGCCAGGTGGCTCCCGCGTCGGTGGTCCGGAGCATCGCCCCCTGCGCTCCCACCACGAAGGCGGTCGCCGAGTCGACCATGTCCACATCGTAGAGCTGCACGGTAAGGCCGTTGCCGCCGTTGGCGGTGTATTCGATGAAGGGGAGGCCATGCTCCTGGCGCGACCAGCTGAACCCGCCGTCGGTGGTCCTGACGATCGAGGGATAGAAGTCCACGCTGTAGGAGCTCCCCACGGCGGTGCAGTTCATTCCGTCGGAGCAGGAGAGGGCCGGCACGCGCGGAAGCACGTCCGGATTATCGTAGACCAGGGTCCAGCCGCTCTGCGCCATGGCGGTTCCCGCCGTCATCAGAAGCAGGGCAAGGCAACGCAAAAGAGGAGTGACAATCTTCATGAGCAAGAGGTTCGATCGTAATGGGCGACGACGGAGGATCTCGTCGCGGCGGCCCGTTCGCGTCCGGTGATCGGCGGCGAAGCGAGCCTATGTGACACGGACGGCACCCGTGCGCGGATCGGCGCGGGAGCGACGCGTAATGTAATGGTTATCCGGGCGATTTCGCCCCCACAACATCCGGACACCATCGGAATCCCGCCGCCGAGCGTGGCTTCCGGGAGGTTTCCGGGACGCCTCGGTGATCGGCGCCGCGATCATGCGCCATCCGGCGTCGCCTGGATAGAGCCGAAGGCGTCGGGGAAGCGGAATCTTCACCATATTCGCCGCGATATTCACGCTTCCCTGACGAGCCGTCGATGCCAGTGCACGAACAATGGAGATTCTGCCGGAAGTGCGGCGGGCTGTTCCAGGCCGGAGAGTCCGCCGGACGGTGCCCGGTCGGCGCCGCGCATCTGGCGGCGCCGGAGGAGCGCTTCCTCCTCCATAGAATCGATCCGGACGCTCCCGGAGTTCCCGCCTGGCGCGGACACTGGCGGCGATGCCGCGCCTGCGCCGCGCTCTTCAGCCCCGGACGCACGGCCGGACGCTGCCCCGCCGCGGGGGAGCATGTGGCGGCCGCGGGGGAGGAATACCTGCTCGGGTTCGTTGCCGCCGGCGAGAGCGGGTGGATGCGCTGCGTCAAATGCCACATGCTCTGCCGCCCCGCCATGGGCCCCGGCGAGCGCCCCGCGCGCTGCGCCGCCGGCGGACGCCACGAGCTGGACGACGACAGCGAATACGATGTGCGGCGCGCGCCGGATGACGCCGCCATCGATGACCCCGTCCCCGGTGCCGTCCCCGGCGCCGACGGCGCCGCGACCGCTCCGGAGCATGCGCGCGCCATCCGGAAGGTGGGGACCTGGCTGCGCGACGCGTGCGGCCGCTACCTTCTGCTGCGCGGCGTGAATTTCGGCGCGCGCGTCAAGCTCCCGCCGTATCTGCCGATCTATCCGCTCGATTCCGCCGACCACCGACGCCACGATCGCGTCGATCTCGACACGCTCAGGGAGGAGATCGCGGGCGCCCGGAAGGAGCTCGTGCTGCTGCGGGAATCCGGCTGCAACGTGGTCCGCCTTCTGCTGCTCTGGAAGGGGCTCGAGCCGAGGGTGAATCAGAACCTGGAATCGCTGCTGCCGGAGGGAGAGGAGTATCTGCACCAGATCACCGAGATCATCGAGGAGCTCTGGGCGCTCGGCATCCACGTCTTCATCGACTTCCATCAGGATATCGCGCACGAAGTCTACGGTGGCGACGGCTTCCCGGACTGGGCGATCGCTGTCGACGAGCGGCACCCGCGGCCGGCCACCTCGAGCCTGCGGGACCGTGCCTGGACCATCCAGTACTACGACACGATGTTCGCGGCCAACCGGGACCTGGCGCGCAACACGCTCCGCTCCTTCTGGCGCAACTCGCTGACGAACATCGAGACCGGGCTGCGCAACTTTCCGGCGCGCACCCACTTCGTGAAAACCGTCGGGCAGGTGGCGCGCTACTTCAGCGAGCTGTATGGCGGGGACGGGCACCCCGCGGTGCTCGGCTACGAGATCTTCAACGAGCCGCATCAGTGCGGCATCGACCGGGTCGAGTTCGAGCGGGACCTGCTCCCGGAGTTCTACCGCGAGGCGATCGCCGAGGTCCGTCGGTTCGATCCCGACGCGCTCATCCTCGTCGAGCCGCGCGTCGACTGGACGATCTATGCGGCGCGCGGGCCGGAGTTCCAGTACATCGATTTCACCGACGCTCCCGAAACCGGTCTGGCGATGAAGGCCGCCGATCCCTCCGATCAGCTCCTCCTCTCGTTCCATCACTACGACGCCTACACCATGTACTGCGGCGCGGCCAAGCCGATCATCGGCGGCTGGGGTGACGACATGTTCTCCAAGGAGCTCGAGTGGCCGAGGATGTTCACGCGGTTCCGCCAGGCGGCGATCGAGCGGGACATGGTTCCGTTCCTGACCGAGTTCGGCGCCGATCAGGGATGGCTGTTCCCGACGGCGATGCGCCCGAGGATCTACGGCAACGTGCAGGTCCGCGCCTACATGGATCTCCAGTTCCGGCAGGTGGAGGCGTTTCTGCTGAACGCGACCTACTGGAACTGGGATCTCTACAACACCCGCGACGGCCACGATAACTGGAACTTCGAGGACTTCTCGCTGCTCGGTCCGGAGCGCGCGCCGCGCAATCTCGACGTGGCCACGCGCCCCTATCCGCGGCGCTCCTCGGCGATGCCGGTCTCCCTCTCGTTCGACCTTCAGGAGCGTCTGGCGGTGATCGTGCTGGAGGGGGAGCCGGTCGAGGCGCCGACGGAGATCTTCGTGCCGCGCGAGATGCACTATCGGGAGGGATTCCGGGCCGATGCCACCGGGAGGATTCTCGGATGGGATGGCGAGCAGCGGTTGCTCCTCTGGCTGCCCGATCCGCGGAGGGAGAGGAACATCCTGACGATCGCCCCGGCCGATGCCCCGGAGAAGCTCGTGGCCGCCGCGCTCGGCGATCTGGCGCCGGACGAGTGGGCGCGCGCCGTCTTCCGGTAACGATCGCGGGCGGAGCTCGTCCGGGCGGAACAAACGAGAGCGGGGCGCACCGCGTGTTGCGCCCCGCTCGTCGTCGGAAGAGATCGATCGGCCGGGTCGAGAGATCGGATCTCCTCCCTTGTCCCCGTCACCTATGCCGGAACGGTTACTCCGGCGTGGTTACTCCGGCGTGGTTACTCCAGCACGATCACCTGACGCGTGGTGGAGCTTCCGCCGGCGGTCAGCGTGATCAGGTAGGTGCCGGCCGGCCAGGTGTCGGTGCTCAGCGGCAGCTCCACGCTGCCGGCCTCGAGCTCGGTGACCGAGCGCTCGATCACCTGCCCGGTGGCGTCGGCCACCATCACGGTAACCTGTCCGGACTGGGCCAGATCGTAGGTGAGGGTGATCATCGATCCGCGGCGTACCGGGTTCGGGGCCGAGGCGAGCGCGCCGGCCGACGCGTCCGGGGCGGCGACCTGCGTCGACTGCTTGCAGATCGTGCACATGCTGATCGGCACCGAGCAGAGCTGCGTCTGGTAGGTCACGTTCCGGAGCACCGAGTCGGGGCGGCAGGCCGAGCCGACGGTGACCACGTCCGGGGAGGCGCCGACGCCGGCGATGCCCGGCACCGAGTCCCAGATATCCGGCACGTTGAACGACCAGCAGGAGACGCCGGTGGCGTTGGTCTTCACCAGATACATCTGGCTGCCGTCGGCCCCGCTGTCGGAGGAGCCGCAGAGGATGAAGCCCGGCGACCGGTTCGGCAGGGAGGAGGGGACTTCGGCCACCGAATAGCCGTTGCTCCAGGTGTTGGCGATATAGCGCTTGAAGCCGAGGTTCGCCGGTCCGGGGGCCATCGCGAGGTTGCCCGGCACGATCTCCATCAGGAGCGCGCCGGTGGTGATCGTGTTGTTGGTGCCGGTGGTAAGGTCGTTGCCGGCGATGATCATGTTGCCGGTGGTCAGGCCGGCGTTCGTCGAGAGGATCTCGCGCATCCAGATCGCCTCGTCGCCGACGCACTGGCTGGCGTGGTAGAGGCGGTCGGCGATGGCGCCGCCGTTCGGGTTCGGTCCGGTCTTCACCGCGAAGATGTCGTGCGGCGTGGCCGTGCCGGTGTAGCGGCCGCCGACCATCACCAGGTTGCCGGCCTGCGTGCCGGTCTTCAGCTCGCGCACCGTGCGTCCGATCTCGTTGCTGTCGGCGTTCCAGATCAGCGCGCCATGCGTGACGCCGGTGAACCCGCCGCCGTTGCCGCTGACGCGGATCATGAACGCGTCGGCGCTGATGCCGGTCGGGCCTCCAACCTGCTGCACCACGCCGCAGGCGACGATATCACCAACTCCCTTTCCGTTGCCGTCCTGGTTGTAGGTGGCCTCGTCGAGCGAGAAGAGCCCCGCCCATTTCGTGACCTGCGTTGTCGGCACGCTGTAACTGGCGTCCCATAGCAGCATCCCGTTCGAGGTGGTTCTGAACAGATATCCCTCGTCGCGCGTGGCGCCGTTGCTGCTGAGCAGGCGCTTGCGCCAGCCGGCGACCACGAAATCTCCCGCCTTGGTGCTTCCGCCGGCGCTTTTGGTGGCCTCGATGACGCAGAACGCCGACTCGTCGGATGTCGTTCCGTACGTCCGGATCCAGCGGATGGTGCCGTTCGGCGCCATTCGCATCAGAAACGCATCGTGCCTGCGCTGGCAGAGCGTGTTGGTGTCGGTTCCGCCGGTGATGATGAAATCGCCGTTGGCGCATTCGCGCACGTCGGTCGCCGTGTCGTTGACGCCGATATTGATGGCGCGGCTCCAGGTGAGCGCGCCGAGATTATTCGTGCGGACCACGTACACATCGGTGGAGCCGCACCCGTTGGCGCCGGAGGTAAATCCAACCGAAATATATCCTCCGGTCGAAACCGGCTGCACGCCACCGTGGCCCATGTCGCGGCACGATGAATTTCCGTAGAGATATTGGAATATCTGGGCATTGGCGCCGGAGGATGCCGCGACGAGGAGTGCCGCGAATCCGAACAGGCACAGCAATGCCCTGACGAAGCGTCTGCTGTTCGTCTGCATGAGAGAGCTCCTGAGATGTGCTGATGTTTTTTCGTTGAGGTGGCCGTGACGCCGCGGCTCGTGGATACCGACGCGCGATGCCGCCGGTATCCACGGCGGCGCGCGCGATCGTGTCGGGGCGATCCGGCCGGATGCGCGGCGGGGGGTGTTGCCACGAATCCGAAAGCAATATAGCCACCTGTCGGAGCCGGAGTCGCACGTAATTACCACGTAGCCGCCTACATGCTCCGCGCCGCTACGTGGCGCAGCGGGAGCTCAGGAACGCGAACAGGGAAATTCCGGCGGGAATATTCAGCTTCTTCCGGATGTTGGTGCGATGCGTTTCGGCGGTGCGCACGGAAATGATGAGAATCTCCGATATCTCCTTGCACGACATGTTCAGCCGGAGGAGTGAGCAGATTTTCAGCTCCATCGATGTCAGGGACGGAAATTCGCGCGCGAGCTCCGCCATGTAGCGGTGGTCGAAATGCCGCGGCGCGCCCTGCTCCCCGGCCGGCTCCGGGTCGGCGGTCGATGGGGTGCCCGGAGATAGTCTCGTGGGAATTTCCAGCGCCGGCTTCATGTCGGTCAGCGCGTCGGAGGCGCCGACGGCCACCAGCGCGCAGAGGGCGTTCACCGCGCGCGTGGCGTAGGCGATGCTCTTCTCCGGCTCGTCGAGCAGACGATAACATTCGGAGATACGGGTATACAGAAGGTGCAGCTGCTCGCTCGGTCCGTCGAGGGCACGAAGTATCTCCTCCGCCTCCAGATTGTGGTGGAGCGCCATCCGATAGTCGCCGACGTTCTCGTGCGCGCGGCCGAGCGCGCGGCGGGCGAACGCCCGGTATCCGATATCTCCCACGCGGGGGAGCAGCTCCCCGGCCCGGCCGGCGAGCTCGAGAAAGCGCTCGTGGTCCCGGCGGATGGCCGCGATATCCGCCAGCAGCGCCAGTGGAACGCATTGGAGGTTCGGCACGTCGAGCCCGCCGATCACCTCCAGCCCCGCCAGCAGATGCGTCTCGGCGCGGTCCAGGCTCACCGACATCAGCGCCATCCCCGCCTTCATGTGCGCGGTGGCCAGGAACATCGGCCGGTCGCACCTCTGGAAGCTCTCGATGGCCCGTTCCACATGCTCCAGGCTCGCGTCGATATTCTTCGCCTCGAAATAGATGTCGCTGAGGTACATGTGCGCCACCCCGAGCGATCCCTCATCCCCCGCGTCGCGCGCCAGCGCTATCGCCTCGGTCAGCGTGGCCACCGCCGAGCGGGATGCGCCGGACTGGTTGTGGGAGCTGCCGAGCTGCAGCAGCGCGCTGGTCCGCATCTGCCGGTCCCCGTCGCGGGCCGCCTGCTCGGCGGCGGCGCGGAACAGATCGACCGCCGCGCGATGATCGCAGGCGGCGCCGGCCGACATGCCATGCTGATAGGTGAGGCTGGTGCGCACGCGTGATGGAATCGTATGCCGCTCGGCAAGCTCCTCGGCGATCCTCAGCTCCTCGGCCGCCGCGGCCGGATCGCCGTTGTCCAGGTGGTACTTGGAGAGCTGAATCCTGCATTGGACGATTCCGGAGGGATAGCCCCGCGCCTCGGCCAGGCTCAGGGCCCGCCGGGTGATTCCCTCGGCCTCCCGTGGATTTCTGAATCGCGCCTGCCGCGCATCCTCGATCAGGTCATCGATCAGTTGCGGATCGTCGATCCGTTGCGGATCGTCGGATGCCGGCCGTGGCCGCGGAATGGGGAAATAGGAGGCCGGACGTCGCGACGGGTGGTTCGACTGCTGCATCGTATCCTCTCATTGGAAGCTGATTAGGAGAATGGGCGTTGCCATGCGCTCGAGGGACCCTGAGCGCACGTTCCGGTGGAGGATAGGATGTGGAGAGGCTTCGGAACCGTCTTGCTGGCCGGGGAGGACCTTGCCCGCCGCTCCGTCTCGCGCATGGAGAACCGGCTCACGGTCGCCGCGCAATGGCGGAAACGGGAGCGCGTTCTCGCGATGTGATGACGGATGGGCCGAATCGGGGTTCCGATGGAGTGACGTCCACTATCCTTCGTTGGAGATAGACGATGAGAATCCCGAAACGTCACCGACGAGCAGGGATTCGCGCAAAAAAAAACGGGAACGAGAAGGCATCCCTCCCGTTCCCGTCGCGATATGCGATGCGATGTTTCAGGCCGCCATGCGGAGGCAGGCCTCCTCGCAGCGGCGGCACGCCTCGGCGCAGGCGCGGCAGTGCTCCGGCGCGTGCTGGGCGCACTCCTCGCCGCAGATCCGGCACATCTGGGCGCAGAGCCGGCAGAGCTTCGTCGACAACTCGGAGCTTCGTGCCATGAAAGCCGCCGCGATCCGGCAGATATCGGCGCAATCGCGGTCCAGACGGACGCATCGCGCCATCATCTTCACATCGTCCTCGGCCAGGCAGGCGGTCGCGCATTCCTCGCACGCGAGCGAGCACGCCTCGCATGCCTCGATACAGGCACGATACTCTTCGGTTATCATCGATAATCTCCCGGATACTCTTGATCGCCGTGCCCCGCCGATGGTGGACCTGGACGTCCAAGGTGGAGACGGTCCCGATGTATCTGGCAAATACGCTGCCAACCATCCTCGCGGACATCGGGTGGCGACATGATCATTCCTTCATCTGAACCACCCAGGAGACGGCGCTGGAGATCGTGGTCCGGAAGAGCCGTCCGGCGGTCGTCTGCGCCTGCAGCTCCCGCGTCCGCCGCACGGCGATCCCGATCGGGCCGGCCGGGAAGCTCCTGAGCTCCTCCGGCGTGATCCGGATGGCGAGCGTCGGGGATTCCACGTACTCCTTCTCGATCACGTGCGTGCCGATCGTGGCCGGATCCCCCAGGGCGATCACCCGCACGTGGAGCAGGGGCATCACCGGCGCCTCGGCGAACCGCTGTTCGATGGCGAAGCCGGCCGCGCGCGAGACCGTGTCGGTCACCAGCGGGGCGCGGATGACGAGCTCCGCCGGGGAGTATTCCGCCGCCGAGAGTGCCGGCACGCTCGTGCTCCCCCCCGCCTCGAACTGATGCCGGGCGCCGCCGAGCTCCAGCGGAACCGCCGGGGCTCCGGTGCCGGAGGCGAGCCGGTAGAAAGTGGCTGGGGAGCCGGACACCGGATCGGCGTGTCGGAGCGGGATTTCGGTGCCGTTGATCGTCACCTTGCCGGCAGAGATGCCGATCGAGTCGGGACTCTGAAACCATGCGTAGGCCACATCCTCGGTGGTCGTCGAATCGCGGTAAAGGTTGGTGGTACGTGTCAGGTCGAAGTAGCCGACCTGGTTGGTGGCGTACCAGTCCGGCGGGGCGGATGCCGGATCATCGCAGGCGCCGATCATCAGCAGGGGAAGCATCGCGAGTGCTACGGTGCGTTTCATGGCCTCCTCGTCGATTGGTGCTCTCCTCGTGGTCGAGGTGAGCGATTCGGTGGATGGGTGGGCGAACGTAACCGCGCCGGAGCGTTGCCACCGGAAAGAAGGGAAGGGATGGTCGGGGAAGGGAGCTCCGGCCTCCGGCGGACGCCTGCCGCCGATGCCGGCCGCGCGGATCGTCCCCGGCCACGGAGAGAAGACTCCCGAGAGGGGTGAAGTATAACAGGGGATGGGAAGATGGGCTCCGACGGCGCTCCGATTCGCGGCGCCACGTGCTGTTCCGCGGGACCGGGCCTCGCGGTATTACCCCTGAGCGGGGCTCCGGTCGGACGCTCCGGCCAGGAGGATGTAGCCGACCTGTGCCACGGCGACGAGGCGTCCGCCGTCGTCCAGCAGGTCCACGTGGACCGGGACGAGCGTCCGGCCGAGCTTGATCACCCGGGCGCGGGCGGTCACGCCGGTGAGGCAGGGGGCAAGGAAGCGGATGTTCATGTCGGTGGTGGCCAGCCGGGCATCGGCGCCGGCCTGGGTCAGGATGGCCCAGCAGGCAACCGTGTCGGCGACGGTCATCAGCATGCCGCCGTGGAAGGAGTCGAAGATGCCGTCGAATTCCGGACGCCGCGTCACGCGCCCCTCGCAGAATCCCTCCTCCAGCCGGAGCACCTCCAGCCCGAGCGTGGCGGAGATCGGCACGGAGGCGATGCGGGCCATGATGGCCGATGTCCGTTCGGGTGTCAGCATGCGGGGCGCTCCTGATGTGCGCGTGATCGGAAATCGGCCGCGGCGTCCATCGCCCGCGCGGCCGGCATTCGTCGGCGGGCCGGGCTCAGGGGAGGTGAACCGGGCCGGCCAGCGCCCCTCCGTCGGCCCCGTAGAGGAGCACCAGGAGCGCCACGGCCGCCGCCGCGAAGAGAAGGTGATACCCGGTGCGGACCGGTTCGGCGATCGTCCGCTCCGGACGGATCAGCGCCAGGCCGGGGGTGCCGGAGATGAGGAAGAAGTTGACGAGGCTCCGGATCGCGTGGATCATCGTGGCGGTCCAGATGGAGCCGGAAAACTGGTAGACCAGGCCGAGCGCAACGCCGAAGATGAGCCAGCTCAGGGCGCGCCAGAGGGTGATCGGGCCGGTGACGAGGTGAACCAGGGAGAAGAGCGCGGCGCCGAGAAGAATCACGCCGACGGTGCCGATCGGATGGAGCGTCGCCGAGAGGTAGCCGCGGAAGAGCACCTCCTCCTGCCACGCGCTCAGGAACATCGCCAGCACCATCAGCATCATCGGAAACGACCCGACCGGCGCCCGCCGGCTCTCATCCGTCACGACTCCGGAGGGAGCCGCGTGGCCGAAGCGTCGGACCATGCCGTAGGCCAGGGCGCTCCCGGCCAGCAGCAGAATGAGCGAATAGAGCAGGTCGAGCCCGTCGAAGCGGAGCCCCATCTCCAGCGGGCTGCGGCCGTCGACCTTCCGGAAGACGATCAGCGTGGTCAGCAGCAGAAAGATGCTGGCCGCGCCGGCCACCAGGCTCGCCTTCACCCCGGAGCGCCTCGTGGGGCGCGCCGGGTCGATGCCGATCCGGCGCAGGAGCGCTCCGGCGGCCAGAAGAACGGCGCCGTCGAGGGCGACCAGGAGAAGAACGCGTGGCAGAGGCTGGAGTAGTTCCACCGAGGCTCGAGGAGTGAGGGAAGATGAGATCGCCGCGACCGGATCGTCGGGGCCGGATCGTCGGGGCCGGATCGTCAGGGCCGGGATGGCCGCGGCCCGGGGCGGCGGTCGCGAGACCGGTCGTCCGGAGACCGGTCGTCGGGGGATCCGTTGTCGGGGGATCCGTTGTCGGCGGAGGATGGGATGCCGAGCGCCGTCAGCTGCCGGTCATGCGGGCGGGCCAGCAGGAGCTGCGCGCTCGCGGCGCCGACGAGCGCCATGAACATGTCCCACTGCGTGTCCCAGACATCCCCCTGTGTCCCGAGAAAATCGGTCGCGGATGCCCCGCCGGCAAGGGCGGTCCACCATTCGATCAGCTCGTAGCAGGCGCTGATCGCCAGGCAGATCGCGGTCGTGATGAACAGGAGCCAGCCGCCGCGCCGGAGCGGAGTCTTCCGCAGAAGAACCTCGCGCACGGCGATCGCCGGCACGAATCCCTGCACGAAGTGGCCGATCCGGTCGTAATGGTTGCGCGCCAGGCCGAACAGATCCTGAAGCCAGAATCCGAGCGGCACCCGGGCATACGTGTAGTGCCCGCCGACGATCAGCACCAGCGCGTGGAGCGCGATGAGCCGGTAGAGGAGGGGCGTGAGCGGGAACCGGCGCCGCGTGGCCACCAGCAGGGGAGCGGCGATCAGCACCGGCGCCACCTCCAGAAGCCAGGTGAAGCGGTCGTGTGGGGCGAGCCCCGAGATCAGGAGCGCCGCGGCCACCGCCAGCAGCAGTATCGCCGGCTCGCGGCTCGCCGGCTCGCGGCTCGCCGGCTCGCGGCTCGATGGAGCGTCGGTCATGTCGTGGCTCGATCCGTCGCGGCCCCGATCGGCCTCCCGCGCGAGTGCCATGCCGCCATGCGGCCGCGCGTCGTCGGGGGAGGCCGGTATGGCGCGTGATTACTTCATGTTGTGGAACACCGCCTGCACGTCGTCATCCTCCTCGAGCTTGTCGATGAGCACCTCGATCTCGTCCTGCTGCTCCTCGCTCAGGTCGGTCATGGTGTTCGGCAGGCGTTGCAGCTCGGAGCTGGTGACGTTCAGTCCCCGCTCGTCGAGCGCCTTCTGCATCTGGCCGAAGTCGGCGAACTTGGTGTGGATGTAGATCTCCCCATCCTCGACGAAGATGTCCTCGGCGCCGAAATCGATCAGGTCGAGCTCGAGCTCCTCGAGGTTCACCCCTTCCTCCGGAAGCTTGAAGACTCCCTTGCGCTCGAACATGAAGTCGAGCGAGCCGGCGGTGCCGAGCGAGCCGCCGGAGCGGGTGAAGTAGGAGCGGAGGTTGGCGACCGTGCGGGTCGGGTTGTCGGTGGCGCAGTCGACCATGATGGCCACGCCATGCGGTCCGTAGCCCTCGTAGGTGATCTCGTGGAAATCCCCCTCTTCCTTGGAGGAGGCCCGCTTGATCGCCGACTCGACCTTGTCCTTCGGCATGTTCACCCCCTTCGCGTTCTGAATGGCGACGCGAAGGCGGGGGTTGGTGGCCGGATCGGGTCCGCTCTGCTTCACCGCGATCGCGATCTCGCGACCGAGCTTGGTGAACGCCTTGGACATCTTGTCCCACCGCTTCTCCTTGCGGGCCCGTCTGAATTCGAATGCTCTACCCATGATGGTCTGCTGTTCCGTAGCGAATTGATGTGCGAAAACGATCGAGACGCCAATTTACGGCGGAAGAGGAGAGAGAAGGAAGGGGAAGTCTCGGGGATGGCGCTCCCGTCGGTCGGGGAGGGAGTGGAGAGAGAGATGAGGAAACGGCGGGGCATTTCGGCATGCCCCGCCACGGAGCGTTCGGCCGGTCGGGTGCTATCGGGGAGCTTCCGGCCCGCGATCGCGCGGAATTCGGTCGGGTAACCGTTACGGAGCCGCTCTTTCAGCGGATGGGATGGCCCGATTCCTCCTTCGTGGCCAGCACCACGTGTATCACCGCCCCAGCGGCGCACGAGGTGTAGTGGAGCAGGTAGTTTCCATCCTTCAACCCGGTCAGGTCGAGCACCGGTTTGGCGCCGCCGGAGGTGCTGGAGCCGCCGAAGATCCGGATCGAGGCGAGCGGGGCGCTTCCGGTTGGGGGGAGCGCCGGGCCGGCGTAGAGCGACGCGTCGGTCTCGGTGCCGCCGCGCGGCACCTCCAGACGAACCGAGTCGTCCCGGTGCGTCCGGGTCAGGATGATCGGGTCGACCGCGGAGGTCTCCGCCTTGGCGACGTAGGACAACGGAACGGAGTAGGTGACGGTCCGCCCCTCCAGAAGTCTCCACCCGCAGAAGATGATCGCGGCCAGCGCCGCCGGTAGCAGTACGTTCTTCATGGTTCCCTTCCGAGTGATATCGACGATATCCTGTCTCTGTCAACGACGAGCGATCGGCCGATCTGTTCCGAGGCATGTTGCCTCGGCCGGTTGATCCCTCCGCCTCCCATACAGGTGACGCATCCGTCGTTACCCGCCTGACGCTTCGCCGGAGCGGAGACGCCATCTGGCCGGTATCCGATGCACCATGCCCCGAAAGCGTTCCCGGCATCGCGCGATCATGTCAGTTCCCGGCCGCCACATCCGGGAAAGGGGATCGGCGCTCCCGCGCGGCCACCACCCCATCACTCACCGGGCGGCGCGCCGTTACGCGGCCGATCCGATCATTTCGCGGAGATCACGGCGCGCGGACGCAACCGTGATCTGCGTCATGGTTGCCCCGCGAGGTGGCGCGTAGTTTCGCATCGGGCCGGCGCGCCGCGCCGGCATCGACCGGATATCACACCGTCCGGATATCACCGGGCTCCGACCTCCGCGGCCGGCGCTTCGAAGCAGCGGATATCATGAACGCACGCTCCATCATCTTCCTCCTTCTGTTCGGCGCGCTCCTGGCCGGCGGCGCGGACCCCGCGCGGGCGCAGCAGTTCCCGTTCGGGTCGCGCGAGCATACCGACGCGCTCAGCCTCGATCTCGGGCTCTCCGCGCTTCAGATGCGGGACGATCTGCTCCTGCGGATCAGACACGTGGGACCCGGCTTCCGGGTCCGGCTGGCCTGCGATCTGGCTGGCCGCGAGAATCTCCACACCATCTCCCTGACCGGCGGGGCCGCGGTGGTCGCCAACCGCTACGGTCCGGAGGCGCTGGCCGCCACGGCGGGGCTGGCCTACGGGTTCGCCGTGAAAGTCCCCGCATGGTCCGACGACAGGACCACGGTCTACCTCGGCGGCATGCTCTCGGCCGTCAACGACATCCAGTTCTACGAGACGATCGACGAAGCCCACTTCTACTGGCTGGCGATGCACGATCTGCGGCTCCGCGGCGTGCTCCGCCATCAGCTCGGCGAGTCGAGCCGGCTCGTGGCCGAGGTGGGGATTCCGATCGTGGCCCTGGTGGCGCGTCCGGAGCGGGACCGGTTCTACAACAACGACATGCCGAGGGCGGGCTACATCTTCAGAACCGTGAACGACAACCTGAAGGTGGAGAGCTGGGATCGCCTTCAGGCGGCCGATCTCCGGATCTGCTACACGCTCGACATCGCCGACCGGTTCTCCGAGTCGATCGCCTACGAGCTCGGCTTCCGTCGCTCGACCGATCCCGATCTCTACGTGAGCCTGGCCCATTCCCTTCACCTATCCCTCGCCTACACGCTGTGAGAGCCATAGCACATATCGGACGCCGGGGCGGACGCCTCGGCGCGCTCCTCCCGTCGCTGGTCGCCGCGCTCATTCCGGCGCTCCTCCTCGGCGGCTGCATCACCGATCCGGAGCTGAAGCAGCCGGAGAGCCACGCGCCGCTCCGTCTCGATGACGGCTGGAGCACGTCGACGCCGGAGGCCGAGGGGATCGACCCAGCCGCGCTGAACGCCGCTTATGAGAGCTTCTTCTCCACCGATCGGTATCAGACCGGGGTGAGTCTGCTGGTGCTTCGCAACGGCAAGATCATCTCCGAGGCCTACTGCCGCGATCCGCGCGACGCCGGGGTGCGGCGGAATATCAAGTCGTGCACCAAGAGCATCACCTCGCTGCTGATCGGCATCGCCCTCGATCGTGGTCTGCTGACCGGACTGGACCAGCGGGTGTACGATGTGATACCGGAGTACTTCGACGACAACCCGCTCCGCCGCCGGATCACGATAGGCCAGGCGCTGACGATGCGGACCGGCATCGATTACGACAACGACGAGCAGACCGAGGATCTGGTGGTCAACGAGCCGGAGAGTTCGCTCCGGTTCATCCTCTCGCGTCCGATGGCGTTCACCCCCGGCACCCGCTTCCATTATTCCGACGGCAACCCGCAGCTGCTGGCCGGCGTGCTGCGGCGGGTCACGGGAATGCCGGTGGAGGAGTTCGCGCGCCGCGAGCTCTTCGGGCCGCTCGGGATCACCGACGTGAGCTGGGAGAAGGGGAAGGACGGCATCAACTACGGCGCCTTCGGCATCTATCTGAAGCCGCGCGACATGGCCAGGATCGGCCAGCTCATGCTCCAGCGCGGCCTCTGGAACGGACGCCGCATCATCTCCGAGGAGTGGGTGGCGCAGTCCACGGCGATCCATGCCGATCAGGACGAAGGACCGTACGGCTACTACTGGTGGATCAAGCCGGAGTACGGCGCGTACACCGCGGCCGGACATGGCGGCAACTACATCTACGTGCTTCCGGCCAGGAACATGGTGATCGTGCTGACGGCGATGCCGTATACCGACGGCGTCGGCGTCACCTCGGGGGATCTCGAGGATCTGGTGCAGACGATTCTCGACGGAACGCACTGAACGACACGCGGCGGGCGCCGCACAGACGGGAGACTACAATGCGATATGCAGTGATCATGATCGCGGCCTTTCTCATGGCGGCCGCGGCCCACGCGCAGGAGCAGACGCTGCTCGGCGACGCGGTCGATGTTTCCGGGTACGGAGGAATGCTGGCGCGGATGACGACCGTGAGGGGGCACGGTGCCGCGATGGTCGGCGCCGGCGGCGGGGTGATCATCGGCCATCGGATCGTCGGGAGCTTCGTCGGTTATTCGCTGGCGACCGACGTCGAGGGGAACATGCTCGACACGGCGGGGCAGCCGCTGAAGATCAACCTCGCCTGCGGCGGGCTCAAGGTGGAGTACATCCTCAACTCCGATGAGATGCTCCATCTCACCGCCGGAGCGCTCCTCGCCGGCGGCACCGTCTCCTACAGCCGGCGGAACTGGTTCTCCGATTACGACAGCCACGACTGGGACCGGGATCGCGAGGATTACGGCAACGGAGCGCTGGTCGTGATCGAGCCGGAGATCGGGGCGGAGGCGAACATCACCCGTTGGTTCCGCGTGGCCGCCTCGGCCAGCTACCGCTGGGCCAGCGGCGTCGATTACGGAGGGCTGACGAGCTCCGACCTGAGCGGCCCCTCGGTCGGGCTGATGCTGAAGTTCGGCCGGTTCTGATGGGATCGGCGTCGGAAATCGTGCGGCTTCTCATCCACGCGGGCGCACGCATGGTCGCATCCGCGTGGCCGTAGGGACATGACATACGCGGCGGGGATTCGAGGAGCATGGCAATGGATGCGGATGATGCGCGCGACCCTGGAGGACGTGTGCCATCCGCATCGTTGTTGACGGGCCATTCCGCGCATCGGCGCCATGCCGTGGCGAGCACGCCTGAGCCGTGTGGCTCCGAACCGGAGCGGGGCGGTGGTACATGCCGGATCGTGGTTCCGAGCCGCGTCCGCTCCGGGCTCGTGGGGCCGATCTTATCCGCCGGTGATCTCCGCTTCCGGCACCGGCGTGGGGGAGGTTTCCGGCGCGTCGATGCCGAGGCGCTTGCGCGCGGAGAACATCGCGCCGCTGGCCGGCACCACCTCCGCGAAATTCATCATGCCGATCGGCTTGTCGATCGCGTGGTAGATCCCCTCCATGCCGCCGCGCATGAAATACGCCTCGTGCCAGAACCCGGTGCCGCCGGAATTCTTCGCGTACCTTTTCCACCAGCGCATGTGCGCCTCCGAGCGGGAGTAGCGCTCCAGCGCGTCGAAGTCGCGCCAGTACTGGCGCATCAGCAGGTGGAGGGGGAAGAAGGAATAGATCATCTGCTCGTGCAGCAGAAGGCCGTCGGGACGCTCGCCGACCGAGGCGTCGATCTCGGGGCCGAGCCCGAGGATCGTCTTCAGACCGGTGATGGCGTTGACCTTCATGCCGAGGTGGATCACCACCAGATCCGGGTACTTCCCCAGATCGACGGTCATTCGCTGATGCCTGCCGTTGGATTGCATGGTCTCTCGTCTCCCTGTTCGGTGCCGGGCTCCCCGGTGGTCGGGGCGCCGATCGTACGGCATCATACGAAGTCGACGAAGGATTGGATGTTACTCGCGCGCCTTCTGCAGATCCTCGGTCGCAATCTGCTCGAAGACGAAGATGTACTGGCCGACGTATTTCCTGAACAGCTCGAGCTTTGTCGCATCCAGTCGCCCCATGTCCGTCTTTGAAAGGAAGGATGAAGGGTCGGGCACTCTTTCGAAGAGTCCTGACGACCAGAAGTCGGGGTTCGGCTCAGTGCTCATCGGACGGAAGAAGTTGAACTTCTGTAGTGTGAGCATGAATTTCTTCCGTCCGGCTTCCACGGAGTCGGCGTTTAAATAGGTGATACCCTGTCGCTTGAAGTACCATCGACCGTCAACCTTCGCTCCGGTGAGCATGAAGCCACAGGTGTTTGTCTCATCATCGAGATCGCGGAAGTCGCCGTTAGGTGCGTCGATCGCAATGTTCGTGATTCCAAACCCGTTTACGTTCTCGAACGTGCGCAAGGATTTGGGGCCGAAATACAGCGCGACGATCGCGGTGGTATCCGGGTTGGCGAAGCAGGCAAAGACAGTCGAAAGCGGCGGCATCGTGCTGTCGATCGGCAGCAGATTCTTGATCCTGAGGCTGACCGGCTTGCCGTAGTAGTCGCGCAGGAGAACCTCATTGCGCAGTGCCGTGAGCCGCTTTTCGTAGATCGACTTCGGCAGGTTTTGAACGATCTGGTAGATAATCGGGGGGATGAGATTCGTCACGCAGTTGGTCATCGGACAATCGAACCGCTCCTGCCGGCACGCATAGGATTCCCCATCGTCCTTGCCGGAAGTAATCGTGGTATCGAACAGTCGTTGGCCAGTTCTGTCGTAGAGCTGCGCATGAAACATGGCCACGCGCTGCTTCTTCTTGTCCACCTGGATGCTGATGGATGGGAGCGCCAGGATGAAATGAGCGTCACGTCGCGCTGCAAGCTGAGCGAGAGTGGCTGAATCGAGTTTCGTTGGTTCGAATACTCCTCGGACCTTGGCATTGTTGTAGGCGTGGATGGCGATCTTGTTCCAGAGCATGCTCGTCGTCATGACCGTCACCATCGTGCCAAAATCGGCCTTGGCGAAATCCGGCTGCGAGCGGATCACCTCCTCGGTCTCGGCAAGGGAGATCCCCAGCCTCTCGAACTTTTCCGGCTCTGCCCGGAGCGAGTCGATCATGCTCAGTTGCTCCGCCGTCGAAGCGACAAGACCTTGTCTCGCTGTGACAAGAAACGCCTCCGCCTCCTTCTTCAACTTCTTGTCGATCGTGACCTGTTGCGGCAGGAGCACCAGGATGCGGGGATCCGACGTGTCGGAAGGCGGCGTCGGCATCTGTGCCAGCGCCGGCGAAACAACAAGCGCGATGAGCGCGACCAGGAGGAGCGGGTGACGAAGCATGGTTCGGATGATCTTGGGTTCTCGGATGCCGGAATCTACGACGACCTTCTCATTTCTTCTTCTCGGACTTCCGCCGGGAAAGCTCCTGGCGGAGGTTGCCGAACAGCGCGTTGAGCGCCGCGCCGCTCCGGCTTCTGTCGCTCATCAGACCATAGTACTCAGCCTCGATCACGCGGGCGATCGTCTCCGGGGTCTGACGTCCGGCGTCGGCCGCGAGCTTGTAGGCGATGCCGGGGAAGCGGGAGTCGCGGGGGAACTGCGTGATGGCGCGCGCCAGCGTGTCGCTCGCCTCGGTGAAGATCTTGTCGCCGGTCCAGAGCCGATGGGCGAGGAAGTTGAAGGCATGCTCCGGATCGCCATGGCGCATCCAGCCGGCCTGATCGATCTCGGCGAGCTCCTTGGGCCGTTCGAGCTTCGATGCCAGGCGTGCCATGATCTCCAGCGCGGCGCGATCTCCCTCCGGATGGCGGATCCGCGCCAGCAGCTCCGCATGGAATCGCCGGTCGAGCGACGCCTCGTCCACCAGTCCCTCGGCGAGCGCGAGCTCCACCAGATGCCGGGCCACCGTGGAGGTCTCCGGCAGCGTTCCCCCCTCGATCGCGATGCGGTTGATCCTGAAGAAGCGGGCGAGCGCCTCCTTCCCCTTGCCGAGCGCGTCGACCGCCTCGGCAAGCAGACTCGCGTCGCGCGCGATCGTGCTCTGCGGACCGAACCGGGCGGTGATCGCCTCCACGTCCACCGCAAGCGCCTCCGGGTTCGGCTCGGCATTCCACCAGTCGGTATTCCACGCGACCCCGAGATCGAGAAGCGGGCCGACGGCCTCCATGCTCCCGCCGCGGACCGCGGCCAGGAGGGAGTCGTGGCGCGCCATCGGGCTGGTCGGCCCGAAGACGCTCTGAATGGTCTGGTCGATCTCGTTGTGGGTCGTGGCGTAGTCGGCGCGGCTCCAGGCATCGAGCGCCTCGTCGAGGCGGCCGGCGCGGATCAGGCACTGGGCCATCAGCGCGTACCGCGGCTTGTCGAGCGTGCCGATCCGTTCCACGCCGCGATAGAGCTCGAGCGCGGAGTCGAGCTTGCCATCACGCTGGAGCTGCATCGCCATCGGCAGCATCGCGTCCGGCTGATCGGGGTAGGCCATCCATGCGCGGCGGTGATGCTCCAGGGCGAGCCTGGGATCGACCGCGTAGAGCATGTTGCCGAGGATCAGATCCTCCATCGGTGTGCGGCGCGTTTCCGGAACGACCGACTCGATCTCGGCGATCGCCTCGGCCAGCCGGCCGTGCATCGCCAGGTACCGATGCTTCCGCTCGTCGATCCGCTCGAACGGGGTGGATCGGCGCGCCAGCTCGCTCCGGAACGCGGCCTGGCTCGTGCCGGATTGCGCCGATGCGGCCAGTGGAAGGAGAAGCGCGGCCAGGAGCGCCAGCCGGCCGGGACGCCGGAGACGCGGAGCGGCGCCGACGGGAGATGAGATGCTCATGAACGGTCGAATGGAGAGGAGGCTTCCCGCGTGATTCCCGGTTGGCCGGGATCGGGGGAGGAATCGCGCAAGATACATCGCCTCCCGACGCCCGGATAGGGATTCGTCGCTCCCCGTCCGGGCCTCGTCGCTCACTCCTCGTCGAGATAGGAGGGGCCGAGCGGCCGCTCCACGTACTGGTGGAGCTGTCCGGGGTCGATCCACCCGTTGAACTGGTCGGAGGTGATCGGGGCGCCGCGATCGAGCTGGACTCTCACGCGAAGCTTCGTGTGGAACGATCCCTCGTAGCGGCGCATCCGGACCGTCATTACCTCTTCCGGATGGATCCTCACGCTGCCGTACGAATTGCCGCACCACGAGTAGGTCCAGAATTCGATCGGCCGCCACGTCTCATGCTCATCCTGCGCTTCGAGGATCGATGGAAGCATGCCGTCCTGTAGAGAGACACACACAATGCTGTCGGAGGTATTCACCAGGTAGAAGACCATGCCGAGGGTGTTGCGTATGCTGACACCGCCATGCGCTCCATTCCCATCGGAGATACTCGTGCTACGGTACGGTATCCTGAGCCGCATGTCGGGAGCCGCCACGATCCGGAGGTTGCCCGCGGCCAGGCGCGCCATCGGTGCATGGGCGTACCGTGAGGAATCTATCAGGTCCGTACCTATCCAGGTCGTCCGGTCCGATACGCGGAGCATCCCTTCCTCCGGGAGGATCGTCGGCGTGCCGATCGTATCGATCCCGATCACCATGCCGGAGGCGCGGATCTGTCTCCTGGTGTGAATCGGAAGAACATCCTCGGTGATCGTGTCGACGACACGTGGAAGCAGACGCGGTATATCCCGAGGATGATCCGCCTCGCCGTTCGCGAGGAAGACGGGCGGACCGAGAAGGAGAAATCCGAGGAGGGGGAGAAGGGCTGTCGACTTCATCATCGCATACGCGGCTGAGTGGGAGAATGTCGATTCGCGAGGCGTTCGCGCTCACTCCTCATCAAGATAAGAGGGGCCGAGCGGCCGCGTCACGTACTGCCGGAGCTGTCCGGGATCGATGGTGCCGTCGAACGGCGCCGAGGTGAGGATGGTGTGGCGATCGATCCGGGTCTTTATCCGGAGCTTGGTGCGAAACGAGCCGCCATAGAGATACATGCGCACCGCCACCACCTCGTTCGGCCGGATCGGGAGGATCGCGGTGGAATTGCCGCACGTGGAGTTGAGCCAGTACTCGACCGGATGCCACGCGCCATGGCTGTCCCGCGCCTCGAGGATCGACGGGAGGGAGCGATCCTGAAGCGTGATTCTGACGATGCTGTCGGACATGTTGATGAGGTAGAAGATCATGCCGAGCGCCGACGTCCGGCGCGGGCCTCGACGCGGGTCTCGACGCAAACCCTTCCCGTTCGGTATGGCGCGATCATCCTCCGGAATCTCCTGACCCACCGGTACGTGAACGTACGTCGTGGGCAAGGTGATCAGATCGAGGTTCGCCCCCGGCGCGCTTGCCGTCGGCACGGCCACGGCCGATGCCGCGCCCTGGGAGGAATCGACCTTCCTCGGATCGAGAGGCCATTCGAGCCTCTGCGTGAGTGTGCGATCTCCGTCGGCGGCAAGGATCGTCGCGCAGAAAACGTCGATCCCGATCACGCGGCCGTCGGCGCATATCTGACGTGGCGTGCGGAGTGGCCTGAGGCCCTCCGCGTCCGGGTCGATGATCTGGGGAGTCTTCCGTGGATGATCGCACGGCACGATCGCCGCCCCGCCAAGCGACAGGGATGCGAGGATGATGAATCCGATCGCGTAAGCGTGTTGGTGGAGCTTCATGGTGGACACCTCTTCCGGATGGATGCTGTTTCGTCTCGAACATGCCGGGGCACCGACATTCGAGGAGCGCCGGCCCCAGGATGGAGACGGCCGCACCGGAAGCTACCCGCCAGCACCGGGCGCGGTTACACGCGCCGATATCCGCCACCGCGCGCCGACCCTGAAATGCCTGTATGAAAGGAAGATGAATGTCTCCTGCTGATAACACTGGGGCAACACTGCGATAACGTGGCGGGCATAGCTTGGGGGCTGTCCTAACCGACCTGTCCCGATTAGTACCAATCGAATTACATCATGAACGTGCTCTCTACGGTATCCCTCCGTGCGCGTCGCGTGGGAGCCTTCCTCGTCGCGCT
This sequence comes from Bacteroidota bacterium, assembly GCA_048498995.1. Taxonomy (GTDB): domain Bacteria; phylum Bacteroidota; class Ignavibacteria; order OLB7; family OLB7; genus JBEHWX01. The sequence goes on along the minus strand of JBEHWX010000019.1, from coordinate 52,419 downwards.
TGCTCTGGCCCTCGTCCTGCTCGGACGGCCGGCCCTGGCGCAGACCACGGTGACCTCCCGCGTGACCGCCCCCCTGGACGACATGGAGGAGTGGATCTCCTCCGGCAATGTCGACTGGAACAGCTCCGATCTGGAGATGACCTCCGAAGGTAGCGGCGATCAGTTGATCGGCCTCCGCTTCGCCGGCCTGAACATCCCCGCCGGCGCCTACATCGTCGACGCCCGTATCCAGTTCACGGTCGACGAAGTCAACAACGGCGCCACCTCGCTCACCTTCAAGGGGGAGGCGGCAGACAGCGCCGCCACCTTCGCCAACGCGCAGTTCGCGGTCTCGTCCCGTCCGGCCACCGCCGCCAGCGTCACCTGGACCGTCAACGCCTGGAACACCGTCCAGGAGCAGGGGGCCGACCAGCGGACGCCGAACCTGCGCGCGGTGGTTCAGGAGGTGGTGGCGCGCGCCGGATGGAAGTCCGGCAACGCGCTGGCCGTTATCATCAGCGGCTCCGGCAAGCGGGTCGCCGAATCGTACGAAGGGGCCACCAGCGGCTCGGCCGGCCACGACGCCACGCAGGCCGCGACCCTCTCGGTCACCTACGTGATCCCGACCGCGTTCAGCGTCCGCGTCAACGCCAGCTCCGACGACGCCGAGGAGAACATCGCCACCGGCGCGATCGACCTCACCTCCAGCGATCTCGAATTCACGCAGGATGGCGCCGCCCAGCAGTATGTCGGCATGCGCTTCACCGGCGTGAACGTGCCGAAGGGGGCGATCATCACCTCCGCCTACATTCAGTTCGCGACCGACGAGACACAGCCGGACGTCACGAGCGTGAATATCCGCGGGCAGGCCTCGGACAACGCCGCCACGTTCACGGCCGGCACCGGCAACATCTCCGCGCGGTCGCTGACCACCGCGAGCGTCTCCTGGGCGCCGCCGGTCTGGAGCGTGCTGCAGGAGGCCGGGGTGAACCAGCGGACGCCCGATCTCTCGGCCGTGATTCAGGAGATCGTCAACCGCTCCGGATGGTCGCTCGGCAACGCGCTGGTGATCCGCGTCGACGGCACCGGACACCGCACCGCCGAGTCGTGGGACGGCTCGGCTCCGGAGGCCGCGCAACTGGTGATCCGCTACTACACCAGCGCCCCAGTGCAGCTTCCGCTCGGCGTCTTCCCGGTGCCGAAGGGAGCCCTCTGGCGCTATCGCGACGACGGCACCGACCTCGGCACCCTCTGGCGCGCCCCGAGCTACAACGACTCGACCTGGGCGTTCGGCCCGGCGCAGCTCGGCTATGGCGACGGCGACGAGGCGACGGTGGTCGGCTTCGGACCGAGCTCGGGCAGCAAGTACATGACGACCTATTTCCGCCACGCCTTCGGGATGTCCGCCGCGCAGATCGCCGCGATCGACTCGCTGACGATCTCGCTGATGCGGGACGACGGCGCGGTGATCTATCTCAACGGCGTCGAGGTGGCGCGCTCGAACATGCCGGCCGGCGCCGTCGGATTCGGCACGGGCGCTTCCTCGAACGTCGCCAACGCCGACGAATCGCGCTACTTCACGTTCAACATCGGCAAGTCTCGGCTCGTCGCCGGCACGAACGTTCTGGCCGTCGAGGTGCATCAGGACGTGGCCACCAGCTCGGACCTCAGCTTCTCCCTCGGCCTCGACGGCTTCAAGGCGGACGCGAAGCTCCTGAGCTCCGGCGGTATCTGGAAGTATAGCGACAACGCCGGCCCGGCTCCGGCCGGCTGGAACGACGCCGGCTTCGACGACTCCGGCTGGAAGAGCGGCGCGGCTCCCCTCGGCTACGGCAACGGCACCGAGGCGACCGTGCTCTCCTACGGCGGCAACGCCGCCTTCAGGAACATCACCTCCTATTTCCGGAAGAGCTTCACCGTGGCCGACACGGCGCTCTTCGGCAACATGGTGGTCCGCCTGAAGCGGGATGACGGCGCGGTGATCTACCTGAACGGCGTGGAGCTGCTCCGCTCGAACATGCGGAGCGGCCCGGTCACCTATCTGACGCCGGCGCTCACCTGGGTCGAGGGAGTCGACGAGACGAGCTTCGTCGAGTACGTGGTGCCGCGGAGCGCGCTTCGGGTGGGGACGAACGTGATAGCCGCGGAGGTGCATCAGAATTCGCCGACCAGCACCGACCTGGCGTTCGATCTCGAGCTGGTGCTGCAGGGGCAGGCCACCGCGCTCACGGCGCTCGGCGGCAACTACAGCTGCGATCCGGCCGCGTCGACCGCCATCGGCTGCTTCACCTCGGTGCAGCCGGGCCCGCAGCAGCAGACCCTCGTCTACCCGACGGCGACCCACATCTTCCAGAAGCTGCTGAAGTCGAACGTGGACCGCTTCACCGTCGGCGGCGCGCTCGTCCCCGGCGGGAACGACTTCACCGGCTTCGTCGGACGCAATGGTACCTCCACCCGCGGCACCATCTCGGTCAACCACGAGAACACCCCGGGGGGCGTCTCGGTGCTCGACGTGCACTACGATCAGACGACGGGGCTCTGGGGGCTGGACACCGTGACGCGCGTCGACTTCTCGCAGGTGCAGACCACCGAGCGGAACTGCTCCGGCACCGTTACCCCGTGGGGAACCACGATCAGTTGCGAGGAGAGCTACAACACCGGCGACGGCAACGGCGACGGATATCACGACGTGGGCTGGGCGGTGGAGATCGATCCGATCACCCGGAAGATCCGCGACTTCGACGGCGACGGCAAAGCCGACAAGCTCTGGGCCGTGGGGCGCATGAGCCATGAGAACGTCTGCGTTGCCCGCGACAGCGTTACGCTGTACGAGGGGGAGGATGGCGGCACCGGCTGCGTCTACAAGTTCGTGGCCGCGCGCAAGGCCCGCCTGGACTCCGGCACGCTCTACGTGCTCAAGCGCGACGGCGCCACCTCGACCACCGGTACCTGGGTGCAGGTGCCGAACACGACCAAGGCCGACCGCAACCAGACCTCGACGCTTGCCGGCACGCTCGGCGGCTACCGCTTCGGCGGCGTGGAGGATGTCGAGATCGGCCCCGACGGCCATGTCTACTTCACCGAGAAGGGACGCGGCGACCTCTGGCGCTTCAAGGACAACGGCGCCACCGTCAGCGAGCTCGAGCCCTGGGTCTCCAACCAGATGCTCTCGATCGCGACCGAGAACGGCGTGGTGCAGGAGTCGTGGGGCACCGGCATCGACAACCTGGCCTTCGACAACGAGGGGAATCTCTGGGCGCTGCAGGATGGCGGCCGCAATCACCTCTGGATGGTGCGCAAGGAGCATACGCCGGCCAACCCGCGCGTGGAGCTCTTCGCCACCACCCCGGCCGGCTCCGAGCCGACCGGACTCACCTTCTCCCCCGATGGCCGCTTCGGCTTCATCTCCTTCCAGCATCCGAACACGACCAACACCCAGTCGCAGAAGGACGCGACCGGGGCGGACGTGATCTTCGATCAGCCGACCACGGTGGTCTTCGCCCGCCGCGAGAATCTCGGCGTCGGCGCCATCGCGCCGAAGGTCGAGCTCGGGCCGGACATCACCGCCTGCAAGGGCACGGTGGTGACGCTGAAGTACTTCACCCGCGACGGCCAGAACATCTGGATGGACAACTCCACCGACTCGGTGCTCCGCGTCTCCACCAGCGGCACCTACCGTCTCTCGGTGATCGGCAACAACGGCCGGATCGGCACCGACTCGGTCCGCGTCACCTTCATCGACCCGCCGACGGCGGCGCTCGGCCCGGACCGGACCATCTGCGAGGGAGCCGAGATCGCGGTGACAGCCGATCCGACGCTCACCTACCTCTGGAGCGATTCGGTCACCAGCTTCCGCCGCACCTTCAATGAGTCCGGCCAGTACAGCGTCCGCGTGACCAACGCCGCCGGATGCGTCGCATGGGACACGATCAACGTCTTCGTCACCCCGCGTCCGCAGCCGCGTCTGGGGACCGATCTGATGATCTGCCGCGGCGGTAGCCTGGTGCTCTCGGCCGGCGACGGGTTCAACTCCTATCTCTGGAGCGACGGCTCGACCTTCCCGAAGCTCGCGGTGACGCAGCCGGGCACCTACTGGGTGAAGGTGACCAACAGGAACGGATGCCTCGGCTACGACACGGTCACGGTGCGTCAGAGCCCGGCGCCGAACCTCGGCGACCGGATCGAGATCTGCGAGGGGGCGAGCGCCACGCTCACGCCCGGCAGCATCTACGCGGCGTATCTCTGGAACGACGGCTCCACCGCGCCGGTGCTGAGCGCCTCGAAGTCCGGCACCTACTGGGTCCGCGTGACCGATCAGGGAGGATGCGTCTCCGTCGATTCCGTCGTGGTCGGCGTCAATCCGCTGCCGTCGATCGATCTCGGCGTCGACACCACCGTCTGCGTCGACTGTCCGGTGACGCTGGATGCCGGCCCCGGATTCCGCTCCTACAAGTGGAGCACGGGACATACCTCCCGCTCGATCATCGTCACAAAGCCGGGACGCTACACGGTGACGGTGGAGAGCCAGAGCGGCTGCCGCGCCAGCGACGACATCACGGTGCGCCAGCAGGCCACCAGCGGGGTGGAGGAGACGGAGATCGTGGCCGGCGGCTTCAGCCTCCGCGCCCGGCCGAACCCCTTCACCGACGAGGCGACCATCGAGCTTCAGCTCCGTCAGCGCGCCGATCTCTCCGTCGAGATCTACGACGAGGCCGGCCGCCGCGTCCAGACGCTGTTCGCGGGGACGGCCCAGGCCGGCTCTCACGCCTACGCGTTCGACGCGCGCAAGCTCGACAACCGCGCCGGTGTCTACTTCGTCCGCGTGACGGTCGATGGCCGGACCACGACGACGAAGCTCGTCCGTCGATGACGCTTGGCGGCGCCCCCTCGGGGAAGCCGCGCAACGCAACGCCGACGCGATCGGACCCCGGGCTCGTCCCGGGGTCCGGTCCGTTGCCGGCGGACGCCATCCGGGCGATCGTCGCGAGCGATCCTCACCGTGCCGCGCATGCCGGGCGCGTACAGCGCCGGAAGCGGCACGATCCACGAACCGATACCATCCTTCGCAACCGCACGTTCCTTCCAACGAGATCCATGAAGAGACTGTTCACCGCACTGTTCGCCGCGTCGCTGCTCGCCGTGGCATCGGCCCCGGCGCAGGAGCCGCTGATGACGCGCGCGGAGCTGATCGGCTCCGAGGCCAACTATTCCTACCGGAGCGCCCTGGCCAGCCCGGCCACGACCGTTCACCTGAACCTCCGCCACCAGGGAATCCCCGACCTGACGCCGGCCTTCGGAACGCTGACCCGCCTCGAGTACGCGAACCTGATGGAGAACGAGCTGCGGCATCTCCCCGCGGAGATCGGCCGCCTCGGGCGCCTGCAGGTGCTGATCGTTCAGGAGAACGCGCTGGAGTCGCTTCCGGCGGAGATCGGCCGTCTCCGATCGCTGACCGAGCTCAACGCCACGCTGAACAGGATCGAGGCGCTGCCGCCGGCCATCGGCGCGCTCAAGCGTCTCCGGACGCTCCTTCTCACCGGCAACGGGCTTCCGGCCCTGCCACGCGAGATCGGCGGGCTGACGTCGCTGGTGAACCTCGAGCTGGACGACAATGGCCTGAAGCAGCTTCCGGTCACGATCGGCGGACTTGCCGCGCTGGAGAACCTGAAGCTCTCCGGCAATCATCTCACGACGCTTCCCGCCTCGGTGACCCGCCTGAGGAAGCTGACCATGCTGGCCGTCGACGGCAACGAGCTCACCGCGCTTCCGTCGGCGATCGGGAAGCTCGGCCGGCTGACCACGCTGCTTGCCGACGGCAACCGACTGGCCACGCTCCCCGCGTCGATCACCCGGCTGGCCGGTCTGGAGCTGCTGTCGCTGGCGAACAACCGGCTTACCTCGATGCCGGCGGGACTCGGCCGGCTGCGGAAGCTCCGGACGCTGATCCTGGTCGGCAACGAGTTCCCGGAGGCCGAGAAGGACCGCATCCGCCGCGAGCTCCCCGGCGTGGATGTGCGATTCTGAGGGGGAGGGGAGTGAGGGAGGATGGGACGGCAGTTTCCCCGGCGGCCTCGGGCCGGCGCGCGGGTGCCCCGCCTTCGGCGCTGGTCGATTCCAGGGGCCGATCAGTGGCCGCCCCGCCGGCGGCACGGGAAGCCTGCTCGCCATGCGCGTACGGACACCCTCCGTGGTCGCCCCTGGTGTCGCATCGGCGTTCCCCGTAGCCGCCTCCGGGAGGGCCTCCGCGGCCCCGGCGCCATGTTCATACTTCTTAACGCTCTTTCACGACCTGGCGCTGCGACCTCTTTCAGGAGACGCGGTCTGTATGTGTGAAGGTCGCTTCGAGCACAGCCGGATACCGGCCGGCGCGGGTACAGACGCCCGGCTGGGCCCTCCGGAGATACCTCGGTTCTCGCTTTCGCACCCCGTGAGCGTATCCGATGGTATCCCTCCGCTCCTCTTCCCGAGGATCGGCGCTCCGCGACCTTCATTGGGAAGGACTCCAGAAGTGAAGGGGTTAGGGACACACTCCGCCCCGTCCGCGATAACCGGACGGGGCGGTGCTTTTTCTGGGAGCGACTTCGTCCACCTCATGGGCTTCCCGGCCGAACGTATCGCCGATCTCACCGCATCTCTATTTTTCAGGCATGATCACGACCCTCGACATCGCGCCGACGCTCGCACTGCCGGCGCTCGCGGTGATCGCCGGCATCTTCTCCCGCGTCTTCGGAGGCCGGCTCACCCCCGGCGAATTCCACGATCTGGTGATCGATGGTGACATGAAGAAGGTCCTTGAGGCGATCGGCCGCGACCGTTCCCTGCTGGATGCCCCGGACGCCTGCGGCGCCACGCCGGTGATGATCGCCATCGGCTACTGCCACAACGATCTGGCGCGCGCGCTCGTCGAGCTCGGAGCCCGGCTCGACGTGGAGGATGAGGATGGGAATACGCCCCTCGGCAATGCGGCCGCCGAGGGGCTGGCCGATCTGGTGAAGCTGATGCTCGCGCGTGGCGCCGATCCCGACGGGAGCGATACCGTGGGCCCGCCGACGCCGCTCCATCTGGCGGCCGAATGGGGAGGTCCGGAAACGATCCGTCTGCTCGTCGAGCACGGGGCGGAGATCGACAGTATTCGGGAGGATTCCGAGGAGACTCCCCTGATGAACGCGCTGTCGTGGGGGAAGTTCGATTCCGCCAGGCTCCTGCTGGAGCTCGGCGCCGATCCCTTCGTCGGTGATGAGGAGGGGGGCCTGGTCCTCGGCATCGCCCTGATGAGGCGAGGGGCCTCGATGATCGATCCGCTGCTGGCCGCCGGCGTGAAGATCCCGGAAGATCCCGCGAAGCGCTTCGAGCTGGTCGCGCTGGCCGCGATCGGAATGAGCGTCGAATGCCTGGAGCATCTGGTCCGCCTCGGTCTGGAGGTGAACGTCGTCGATCCCGAGTCCGGCATGACGCCGCTCCACCGGGCCGCTCGGACCCAGGGTGGCGAGTACGACCGCGCGATGACCGATCGCCTGCTCGCGGCCGGCATCGAGCTCGATCGGCCCGATGCGCGTGGGCGGACTGCGCTCCACCTGGCGATCGCGCACCATGACTCCCACAATCCGGAGATGGCGCGGCATCTGATCGAGCTCGGCGCGTCGGTGAGCGCGGTCGATGCCGAGGGGAATACTCCGCTGCACGTGGCCGCCTCCCAGGTATCGGAGATGGCGGCCGCCCTCCTCCTCGATCACGGCGCCGACGTCGATCCCGTCAACGCCGCCGGACTGACCCCGCTGCTGATCGCCGCCGCGAAGGAGCGCGTCGAAGTGGTCCGGCTGCTGGCGGCACGTGGCGCGGAGATCGGTCGGGTGGATCGCGAGGGGCGCACGCCGCTCCATCACGCGGTCCTGGTCGGGAATCCGGCGATGATCGCGACGCTGATCGCGGCCGGCGCCGACCGTGGGACTCGCGACGCCGAAGGGGCCACGCCGCTGGAGGTGGGGCGTCGGAACCGGAATCATCAGTGGATGCGGCTCTCCGAGGCGCGACGCCGGGAGATCCTTCTCTCGCTCGATCCGGAGTCGCCGCAAGCGTGAGCGCCGCGGGCGTGAGCGCCGGAGGCGGGAGAGCCGCGTGGTGGGAGAGCCGCCCGGCGACGTTGCGGGGGGATAGGTGTCATCCGAAGGTGAGGTCGGGACATTCCCATTGCGATGGCCGATCGCGGCACTCATGTTGCGGTGAATGAGCCACTGGTGGGCCAATGGTGGGATGGCGCCGCGCCGGGATCGACGCGGCGATCGGAGCGGAGGCGGCGCACGACCAACGTGGCCGAAACGAATGCCTATTCACGAGGTGGGCGATGAATCGCTCGATCGTCATCTTCGCATCGATCCTGCTGCTCGCCTCGGCGAGCCTCACGGCGCAGACGCTTTCCCGCTATACCGGACGCTGGCGCGTGGTCGATGCGCAGAGCATCGCCCGCCGGACCGGGGGAATGGAGCTGCGTACGCCGAGGGAGACGCTGATGCGCGTCTTCGGCGGCACCGAGATCGACTTCACCACGAGATTTCTCCTCGTTCATCGCGCCGCCGGCTCCGACGCGCCGCTCCCCGATACGATCGGCTTCGGCCGCGTGTACCGCGCGCAGATTCCCCGCTCGCGCGGCGCCGCGTCGCCCGGGGAGGAGAGCGCCGAGGGGCGTTACGAGGGACCGGACGAGGATATCGATCTGTTCGATCTTTCGCTTCTCGACCTGCTCGGCGCGCGGGGACGCACTATCTATCTGATGGTCGGCCGCGGCAACGACGAGCGGATCGCCTACGACGACGGCAGCCAGGGAGCGTTCAGAATCATCTTTGCCGATGGCGACCGGATCGGCCTGTTCTGGAGCGAGGGGGCCTGCCTGCTCCTGCTGGAGCGCACGGCCTGACGCACGTCGTTGACGCGCGTCGCTGACGTGCGTGGCGCCCGCGATATCATCCGACATCTATGAGCAACGGCGGCCCGGATTCCGGGCCGCCGTTGTCGTTTCGTGAACGCGCCGCCGCGATGTGTCCGCGACGGCTATCTCGTGGCTCCTATCGGGCGCGCTTCTCCACCTTCACGCTCCTGACCGTTCCGCCGCTTCGCACCGTCGCCAGGTAGACGCCGTCGGCAAGCGCCGAGAGATCGAGCGTCGCGGCGAACCGTCCGTCGGCGGTCTCGATCGTCCGGGGCGCGAGCACGCTTCGGCCGAGCGGGTCGAACAGGGAGATCTCGGCGGGACCCGATCCCGGGAGCAGGCCGCGGATCACGGCGGCGTCCGTGGCCGGATTCGGGAGCACGTCGATGGCGGCTCCGGAAGCTCCGGCATCGGCAAGCTCCACCGAGGAGGTGGTGCCGAAGTAATAGAGGTTGCGCAGCTCGCGGATCGTGGAGCCGATCTTCTGCGCCGTGGCCGGCGACGGCGGATAGGTGCCGTCGAACACGCCGTAGAGAATCGCGAAGTACGCCGTGTCCAACGGCAGAAGGTCGAATGGTCCGGTGGCCTGCAGCGCCCTGACGTCGACCGGCCCGGTGGCCGTGTCGATGCGTCGCTCGGCCATCACGTCGTAGCGCTGCCAGGGCTTTGTGGGATCCTCGACCACCGAGAGGAGGCGCAGCGTGCTGATCCCCATCTGCGCGCCGTAGAAGCTTCGCTGGCTGTTGTCGACCGTGCCCTTGCCGGAGATCACCGGAGTCTCGATCGCCGACGAGACCAACAGCCCATGCGACGTCCCTTCCGCCTGCGTCCATGCCACCATCGCTCGAAGGGAGGTGTCCTGCGCGTAGAGGTTCAGATGGTCGTTGCCCGGATTTCCCATGTCGGGATCGGTCACCTGGCCGATGTAGCAATGCCTCAGCTTGGCGCCGACATTGATAACCTGGTACTGAACGATCACGCAGTTGTCGTACGGAGGCTGCGCCCACGCGTAAATGTTCTGGGTGATCTGGAGTCCGAACGGCTGGCCGGAGGCTTCGAGCATCTCCTGGGTATAGCCATACCGGTCGAGTGCGACATCGTTGAACCGTGCGACGATCTGTTCATCGACGCCGGGGACGAACGCCGGCGCGGTGTAGCGGCTGCCGGAGAGGCGCGCGGTGGAGTCCGGCTCGAAGATGCCGGGGAATGCCATGCGCGGCGCGAGCTTGGTCGTGCTCCAGAGCGGCCAGTCCTCCCGTCCGGCCACGGTCGGCTTGCCGGTGGCGTGGTCGTACTGTCCGGAGAGGGCCAGCAGTCCCCGCGCGTTGTGGGAGCCGACACCTATCTCGCCGGGCCAGGCCTGGGAGGTGGCGTCGTTGGGGTTGAAGGTCGTGAAGACCCCTCGGACGGAATCGGCTTCTCCATGCTTGGCGCCGAACCAGAGTCCGGTGCCGAAGAGGTAGGAGATGCCCGATCCGCGCGGATAGATGAAGCCCGTCTGCTGCGTCGGGTCGAACGCGAACATGCCGATGTTGGAGGCATGGAAGTCCACGTTGGAGATCTGGCTTCCCCAGAAGTCGACGACGGCTTGAGAGTGCGCGGTGATGCCGGGCGCAATGATCAGCGCCGCGACGAACAAGGTTCGCACACGATTCATGGGTGTTGTGAATGTGGCCGGATGGCCTGAATGGAAGTGCGATGGGGAGCGCAATGTAGTAGTTCGAACGATGAAATCAACTTCCCTTCGTGGCGATGTGAACACTCCCCGCGTCGGATCTTCCGGCCGGCTGGCTATGTTTGCGCACACCGTGCCGGCGTCGGTGCCGGCGCCACGAGTACCAATCAATCTTCGAATCTCATGGAGCACACATTCCAGGGGCAGTTGTGGGTCGAGCCGGTCGGCGACCTTATCATCGCGCGGATGCGGGGGGAGCCGAACGAAAGCCTGCTGCGCGAATGTCAGGAGCGGGTGCTGGAGCTGGTGCGGGATACCGGCCGCTCCAAGGTGCTCTACGACACGCTCGAGATGCTTCCGCCGCCGGTGGATGTGCCGCTCTCTCAGCGGAAGCTCGACGAGGAGATGGGGCCGATCAGCCTTCGCCGGGCGATCGTGGTTCCCAACACCAAGCTCGCCTATCTGGCCCGCCTTGCCTTCGGAGAAGGGGACTACCGCGTCTTCTACAGCGACATGACCGCGGCCATCGCATGGCTCGGCGGCGACGTGGCCTGAGCCGCCGCGCGCGGCATCGCCTCTCGGTCCGCCGCGCGTCCGCGACGTGAGCGCGCGCCGCTCATCCGGTGAACGCCACCTCGCGCGCCGGTCGCCAGTCGGGGTCGAGGCCGGCCTCGAACATCAGCCGGGGACCATGCGTCGTGGCGTACCAGAGGAGCATCTCCCCGGGCCATTCCTCGGTCTCCAGCTCACGTCGCGTGGCGCGGTTGGCGCGGAGCACCTCGAGTGTTCTGATCGGCCCCCAGGGGAGTGCCCACCAGCCGGCGATCATCGTGGTCGTCGAGGCGCTCCGGATCCTCCGGTCGAGGCAGGCGCGGCATCCGATCGCCACGCGAGGACGACGCGTCGTGAAGGCAACCACGCTGATAGCGCGCCAGGCTTCGGCCGCGCGCAGAGGCTCCGCGCTCGAGCCGCAGTGCGGACATGGCCGGGCGGCGATCGTCGCGGCGAGCTCCAGCGCGAGCGCCGGGTCCTGGGGCGCCGTCATCAGCCTGAACATCGCATCCACCCGCTCCCGCAATCCCCGCCGGTCGATCTCCCCCTCCAGCGCCGCGCGCGCATCCTCCGAAAGGGGGGTCCGCGTGGCCGCGATCATCGCGTCGGCGAGCATGCCGTCGTCGGCCATCCGGTACTGCCGCTCGAAGATCTCCCGCTGGGTCATTCTCTTCTCTCTTGCTCTTTTCCGTGACGTGATGGGGTGTCGTCGGGCTGATGGTAGTGCCGTGAGAGAGCAACCCTCCGGCATCCCGGGGCTCCTCGCGGATGCAGGGGAGCCAGCGGATGCCGGAAGGATCTCATGCGCGCGCTCGATGGCGGCTACGGTGATTCCGTGTCGTAGGCATAGCCGAGCTTCTTCTCGTCGAGCATCATCGCCGGTGTGACGGTCAGCCCGATCGTCCGGTAGGGCCACATCGCGTCGTTCAGGTTGTGGCCGGAGGGGCCGCCGGTCACCGGCACGTAGGTCTGGCCGTGCTGGTCCAGCCACTCCTCCCAGAGCCGGTCCAGGTTGGCGTGGATGAACCAGAACACAGGATCGTTCGGCGACGTGTTCAGCGCGATCGTTCCGGCCGTGTCGCCGAACATGCCGGCGATCCAGAGATGGACGGCGTTGTGCATCACGTGGGCGTTGCCGTGATGATGCAGCGGCGTCATCAGGGAATCCTCGCAGTCCTCGCCGGTATTGCCGCGCCATCCCTCGATGTAGTTCCGGAAGCCGGCCACCGCCGGCACCGTCGCGTTCCAGGGAGCCGCGTCGTAGGCCGGCAGGGCGATCGCCGAGTCGATCTGGGCCTTCGTCGGAAGCGAGATGCCGGGGAACTGCCCGAAGCCGCGGACCAGCCAGGGGATGTGCAGCGAGTCGGAGGCGTTCTGATCGAACACCTTCAGCTCCCACGCCCCCTTCTTGAACGGGCCGGTCGTCACCGCGTGCCCCTGCGACGGATCGCCGTCGCCGCCGAGCAGATCGTCGCTGAAGATCCGCTGGCGTCCTGCCTCGTCGGTCCAGTCCCAGTAGGGGAGGGTGATCTGTTTGCCGCTGACGGAGGTGAGGGCATGCTCGAACATCAGGAGAAACTGACGGTGCCAGGGGAGGAACGCCGGGCCCATGTGCGCCGCGTTGGTGTCGCAGTAGAACGCGTTCCGGTGCCACATCACGAACTGATCGTAGTAGCTCAGCTCGGGACGGTATGGGGAGGGAACTTCCTTCAGCTTCTTGATGGCGGCCACCAGATCGGCGACCTCGGTCGCGGTGAGCTGCCGCACGTTCTTGCGGACCAGCACGGTGTGGGGGAGCGGCGTGGAGATCGGATCGGAGGAGCAGGCCCCGAGGGAGAGCGTTGCCACGGCTATCGCTCCGGCGAGGAGCCATCGGGCCGGGCGTGCCGGCTGGCTGCGTCGTGTCATGACGGGAACGTGATGAGGGTTGAACATGCGCCGGCGTGAACGCCGGTCGGGGAGGTCGCCGGATGGAGCGTGCCGGCGTGACGATGTCGTCTCGGTGATCTCTCCGCGTCGATGCCGGAACCCCGGTGGATCGTGTCGCGATATGCTTCCCCGGCGACCCGGTTCAGTGCGCCAGGCCGGGGAAGAGCGCCGAAAGGCCGTCGACGATGAACTCGATGGCCACCGCGGCGATGATCAGCCCCATCACGCGGGAGAGAACGTTCATGCCGGTGGTGCCGAGAAGCCGGCCGATGGCCGGCGCGAAGCGGTAGCTCAGGTAGATCAGCGCGCTGAGCGATACGATCGCCGCGGTGATCAGCACGTAGTGCATGGGGCTGGTGGCGCGGTGCGCGTAGACGATCACGGTGCTCATCGCGCCGGGGCCCACCAGGATCGGAATCGCCAGCGGAACCACGCCGAGCGCCGTCCCCTCGTCGACCGCCACGGACTCCTCGGCCCCCTTGGCCGCCGCGCCCCCCTGCGTGCTCGACTGCATCATCGACAGCGCGATCAGCAGGATCAGGATGCCGCCGGCGACGCGGAAGGAATCGATCCCGATGCCGAAGGCATGCAGCACGATCTCGCCGAGGAAAAGGGCCACCAGAAGCACGATGCCGGCCGACATGGCGGCGACCGCCGCGATCCTCGCCCGATGCCTCGGGGAGTGCGCCCGCGTGAGGCTCAGGAAGATCGGAACCGAGCTGATCGGGTTGACCAGCGCGAGAAGGCCGGCCAGCAGCTCCATGTATTCGGGCCAGCCGAGGATCGGCGATTCGGGCATGTCGATGAGATCGGTTCGCGAAGCCGTCGATGCCCGCTGGGCGGGCCGGGCGGCCGTGAGGAGGTGATCTGGTCCATGGAGCGCCGACCGATGGCCGCGCTCCGGCGCTCAAAGGAACGAAATTCCCGCGGAACTTCCACGGCCCCGGCTCCTCGCGTCGAATCGCCCTCGGAGCGCCGCCGCGCCTCCGCTGCCGCGTCTCGGCTACTGCGTCTCCGCAACCGCGCCTCCGCTACCGCGTCTCGGCTACTGCGTCTCGGCCTGCCGTCCGATCCACGCTTCGATCTTCTGCTCCACCAGGTCCAGCGGCAGGGCGCCGTCGCCGAGCAGCTCGTCGTGGAAGGCGCGGAGATCGAAATCCTCCCCGAGCGCGCGCTGCGCGCGGGTCTTCAGCTCGTTGATCTCCATCTCGCCGACCTTGTAGGAGAGCGCCTGCCCCGGCATCGCGATGTAGCGATCCACCTCGGCCTCCGCCTGCGCCCGCTCCATGCCGCCCCCCCGCATCAGAAAATCGATGGCCTCCGAGCGGGACCATCCCTTCCGATGCAGCCCGATATCGACCACCAGGCGCTTGGCCCGGCCGAGCTCCGCGCCGAGGCGGAGATAGGACTGGAAGATGTCGGTATACAGACCGAGATCGGAGCCGAGCGACTCGGCGTAGAGTCCCCATCCCTCGATGAACGCGCCGTAGTATCCGAAGCGCCGGAACTTCGGCAGCATGGTCTGCTCCACCTGCAGCGCCAGCTGGAGGTGATGTCCGGGGATCGCCTCGTGGAGGAAGAGGGATTCGACCACCGGCTGCGGAGCGGTGGCGGTGCGTCCGGCGTTCACGTAGAAGATGCCGGGCCGGGAGCCGTCCGGCGGCGGCGGGACGTAGTGGGAGGGGAACGATGCCTCGCGATACTCCTCCACGGCGCGCACCTCGAAGTCCGCGCGGGGGATTCTGGTGAAGAGTATCGGCAGCGCCCGCTCCACGCGCCCCTTCAGCAGCGTGTAGGCGGCCACGAGCGAGTCGCGCGTGCCGTAGAGCGGGTAATGCTCCAGCACCTTCTGTCGGAACTCGAAGTCGCTGGTGGCCCCCACGCGCGCGAAGATCGCCTGGCGCGCCTTCTGGATCCGCTCGGACTCGGCCATGCCGCGGAGGAAGAGTGAATCGATCGGCACCTCGCTCGTCGTGTAGAAGCGGACCAGATACTCGTACCACGCGTCCCCTCCGGGCAACGCGCTCATCCCGGCGCGGTCGCGGCACTTCGGGAGATATTCGCGCCTCAGAAACTCGACGAGCCTCCGGTAGGTGGGGACGATCTGTTCGGCGATCATCCGGCGGTAGGCGTCGGCAAGCCGCGTCCGCTGCGCGTCGCTGAAGCTCTGCGGCATCTGGCGTATCGGCGTGTAGAACACGCTGGTGGTCGGGTCGTCGACGATCTGCGCCTCCAGTTGCGGCAGCGTCCGTTCGATCACCGGCCGGGCCTGTACCACGCCGAGCTCCACGCCGCGCCGCATGTTCGCGATCGCGGTATCCACCCAGACGCCGAAGGCATAGGCGCGGGCAACGAAGTCGTCGTAATCCCCCGGCACGCGGAAGGGATGGACGTCCGCGCCGGAGCCGAGCAGCGGAAACCGGACGGCCAGGGAGCCGAGCTGGTCGATCGGCAGCAGGTGCGTCGGATAGCGAAGTCCGTCCAGCGACCGGGTCAGCTCGCGGCGGAGCACCTGGCAGCTGACGCGGTCCCGCTCGTTGATGCCGGAAGTGTCGAGCCGCGCCAGCTTCTCGAGATAGCGCTGATAGAAGTGGCCGATCTGCGAGCGGTACTCCTCGCTGATGTCGATCGCGAGCTGATCGTTGTAGCTGGTCTCGCCGATCTGCGAGGCAAGAAGGGGATCGAACTGGAGGTAGGTGTTGAAATATTCCTCGAAGAACTGACCGACGCGGCTGCCGGCCGCGTCCGAGCGAGCTCCCGGCGATGGGAGCACCGGACGTGACGACGAGGCGCAGCCATGGCAGAGAAGCGCGACCGGAAGCAGGAGCAGAAGTGCGGGGCGATACGTCCTCATGGGGATGCGGTCGATGTAGTCTCCGAAAGATCGAGCGTTGCCAGAAGCTCCTCGCCACGCTCGATCCCGTGCCGGAACAGGAGCTCGATCCCCTCGGCCGTGGCGCGCGTGAAGTCGACTCCCATCACCTTCGTGTCGACCGTCGGGAGCACCACGTGCAGCCGCCCATGGCCGACGCGATCGCACAGGCGGACGTCGGCGAAGAGATCGCGATGAAGCTCCCCCGGCTCGGTGCCGATCGCCACCACGATCCCGTATCCCAGACGCGAAAGCTCCTCGGCGTGACACGAGCAGGTGTAGCTGGCGTCGATGTACGGACGCCCCTCGATGGTGGCCGGCACCTTCCAAGCGTGGAGCATGCGCGAGGAGGCGTAGGCAACCTCGTCGAAGTTCTCCGGCGTCAGCCGCGGCGCCCCCTCGGCGGCGTCGGTGTCGAACAGCTCGTGGCGCAGATGCTCCTCCACCCAGCTCCGATCCCCCCGGGCGATCTCCAGCAGCAGCCGGCGTCCGATCGCGGTCGGTCGCTCCCCCTGCGTCTGTTCGGCGGCGGTCGCGGTGAGCACGGCGCTCGCGCCGATCAGGAAGCGTGGCGCTCCCTCGGCAAAGAGCTCCGGACGGAGCAGGGGAGCATACGCGGCCAGGCCGCCGAGCACCAGGTCGCTCATGCCGCGTCCCGGCTCCCGAAGAATCGCCGCGCCGCGATGCCAGTACTCCGTGCCGATCCGACCGGCCCGGCCCACGGCGGCCGCGGCGGTCGGAATCACCGATGCGGACGCGGCGGCATAGGCGGCAGCGCGCACGCCTCCGGCTTCCAGCGCGGCCAGCACGCCGTGAACGAAGATGCACTTGAAGCCGCCGGAAGCGGCGGCTATGGCAAGCCGTGATGCGGTCGTGGGTGTGCTCGGCGTCATGGGCACGGGTATCGAGGTTGATCGATCGAGGCGTCGGCGGACGCTCGGAAGTCATCGGCCATTCCCGTGCCGCGTCGCCGGGGATCCATGCGCGCCGGATTCGGCCAGGCCGGACCCGATGCGCCTATGCGTCAATCACCCATCTGCTCGACCACCGAGGTGAGCATGTAGACGACGATCGAGAGTATGTTGATGATGAACGGGATGAGCGTGGTGAAATCACGACGTGATATCCCACGCACGAGATAGATGAGCGACCAGACCAGGACGACTCCGTAGGCGGCCAGGATTGCCCAGTTGAATGGCACCAGCGAACGGGAGACCCGTTCGGCCGGAATGAGATAATAGACGCCGTCCGCAATCAGGACGAGTCCAACGGAAACGGAGGCCCATAGCAGGATTTTGCCCCACTTCCGTGTGGATGTGCGGGAACGCGACATTGCTCTTCGGGATGAATACTGACAGATAGGGAGGGGCTGGACACACCTTCCCAGGGGGGATAACTGCGCCGACAACAATGGGACCCGCCGACGGATTATCAAAACGCAATATACTACTTAGACATCACGGCACATCGTAGAGCAAATTGAACGGAAGCCGCCGGCCGGCCATCACGTCGTCGAGAATCGCGCGGAAGACGGCCGGGGAGCGGAGCTCCGCGTCGGGCAGAATCCCGAGGTCGACGAAGGAGATCCAGGAGGCCCGAAGAATCTCCGATCCATCGACGACCAGATCCCCGCCGAGCGGGCGGGCGCCGAAGGTGAAGCCGATGCAGTGGTTGTTGCGCGCGGTGGTGTAGCGGCTGATCCGCACGATGCCGTCGAGCTCCACGCTCAGGCCGGTCTCCTCGGTCACCTCGCGCAGCGCGGCGTCGGCCAGGCGCTCCCCCGGCTCGACGCGTCCGCCGGGAAGCCCCCACTGTCCGCGGCAGTAGTCCTTCCCTTCCTGCACCAGCAGCAGCCGGTCCCCCTCCACGATCGCGATGTTGACGATGATCGTTGCCTGTACCATGTGAGCCCGTTCGATAGTCCGTTGGTTCCGATTGCCGGCCGATCTCCGCCGAGCGCGCTCCGCATCGCGCTCCGCATCGCGCATCCGCTCCGGCCACGTTTCTTCTGGTCACTCGCCCGAGGCGCGGGAGGCGAACTCCATGATCGAGACATCGCCATGCCGGGCCAGGATGGTCACCGGCACACCGCCGCCGTTGATCCGCGCGCGGAGCACCCGCGCATCCACCGATTCCATGCCGAGCGTGTCGAACGGCAGTCCGGCGCGGATCTGTCCGAGCGGGGCGTTGACGGTGAAGCTGGCGCGGATGCCGGGGAGCGTCTCGAGCCTGACGTCGCCGTCGAGCGCGGTGAGGCGGCAGCCGTCGCCCACGCCGATCAGGGTGGCGAAGATGCCGCCGGTGACGCAGGAAACCTCGAGCGAGCCGGAGTGGTTCCGCGCCGTCACCCGCTCGGTGGCCGCCACCGAGCAGCTCCCCTCGTTGTAATCGAGGCGCACCTCGCCGGAGGCGTCGGCGTCGATCGCGCCGCGGCAGCGCTCCAGCGTGATCCCCCCGCCGAGCGTCTTGGCCCTGACGGTGCCGCGAGCCCCGTCGATCTCCACCATTCCTTTTCTGACCGTCGCGGTCAGATCTCCCGACAGATTCTCCGCGGCCACGTTGCCGTTGCCGACATCGATCAGCACGCGGGTATGCTCCGGCAGGCGGAGCGTGAGCTTGCCGCGTCCCGAGCCGGCGGCGTATGCTCTCAGCGGCGCGGCGCGCACCACGAGCGTGTGCTCGTTCCGCCGCTCGAGCCCGACGCCGAAGCTCGCCGAGTCGCTCGCCTCCCCCTCCAGCACCGCGTCGATCGTGGCCACGTCGAGGTCGGCCGGGGAGATGGTCACGTCGATCCGATCGGCGGCGATCATCACCACGCTCGAATCGGGGAGATCCACGTCCCAGTGGCGCGTGCCGATCCTGTCGTCGACCTCCGGCTTCCGGCTGGAGAAGAGATCGACGACCATGTCGGTCGAGTCGAGCCGCCATCCCTCATGGAGGTAGCCGTAGAGGAGCACCCCCGCGCCGAGCACGGCCAGGGCCCCTACGCCAATCAGTATGAACTTCCCGATGCTCATGATCTTATCGTGATCCGATACGCCGGAGCGCTCACCGGATGGTGTTCTCCACGAAGTCCAGGATGCGCCGCATGCCGTCGACTCTCAACTCCAGCACGCCGCTGCCGAGCTCGCTCCGCAGGTGGCGGCTGTCGAAGAGGAGGGGCGGGCTCCCCGCGGCGTTCGTACCTCCCCCGGCCGCGCTGTTCGCCGTCGAGCCGCCGCCGGTCGCCGCGGGATCGTCGACCTGGTCGAGACGCCAGAGGGTCGGCTCGTCGCTCCGGCGGGCGAAGGAGAGGGTGGGGCCGAACGGGCTGTGATAGCGGAAGCCGTTGGAGGAGTCGGCCAGGGGGCCGGCGTCGCGCAGCGTCCGGATGAACGCGTCGAAGGAGATCCGCTGTTCCGAACCGCACTCGACCGCATAGCGGAGGTGACGGTCGGCCACGCGTAGCCGGATGTTCTTCCCCTCGTCGATCCACTGGAGCGAATCCTCCCGGAGCATCCGAATGCCGACGAACCCGCCACCCATGCGGCAGATGATCCAGCCGGAGGGATCATGGATCACCGTGTCCAGCGTCTTCGGCAGGAAGAAGTCGACGTGGTGATGCCGCGCCTCGCGCGGGATCTCGTAGAGTCCGACGAGGGTGGAGGCGTACTGGCCGATCGACTCGAAGCGGGAGCCGCCGACCCATTTGTCCGGGCTGGCATAGCTCCCCTTGGAGGCGAGCACCCCTTCCTCCATCAGCTCCGGCTCCTCCGGAAAGAAGCTCCCGAGCTCCGTTGCCGAGACGTCCGGGTGGAGGGCGAAGATCGTGTTGTTCGGACGCCGCGCCGCGAAGGTGACGCCCCAGGTATGCTGCTGGATCGGCTGCTGGATGCCCCCCTCGATCGAGCCGAGCGCCAGGTCAGGGGACATGTAGGTGTAGCGATGTACCGTCGTATAGCGCTCCTGGGCGTAGCGCATCCGGGCGCGGGAGCGCTTCAGCTCCCGCTGGATGGCAAACGCGCTCCGGTCGTGCGCGATCGCGGCCAGGATCGGCGGGGCCTGGAACCGGTAGGCCGCGGTGAACGCCAGGTCCGGGTTGATCGTGGCGAGCGTGTCCTCGAAATAGAACTCCCCGTAGCTGGTCACATCCCCCGTTCGGGGATCGATCGCCGAGGCATCCCCGTCGCGCGAGTGCGCGCCGGTGTAGGAGCCGGCCAGGTAGTCGTCGGCATAATCGGCCAGCAGGTACTCGACCATCATCTCGAACTTCCGCTTGAGCGCGGGGTCCTCGGTGTACTCGGCCAGCGTCAGCAGCGGCGTCAGATAGAAGTACATGTAGCGGGGGGAGTCCCACTCGGTCATCCCCTGGCGCACGGTCTCGTCGATCCAGTGATTCAGGTAGGCGGCGGCCTCGGCATGGTTTTCCGCGGAGCTCTTGCCGTTGAACCACTCGGAGCCCGGGAGGTCCGGCCACTCCTGCGAGAAGAGGAGGAGCGCGCCGTAATGCATCAGGAAATGGTTCTCGGTGTCGCCGCGGTAGGGGGTGTAGCGTTTCCACGCGCGGCGGAACCGGGCGCGCCAGGCGTCGGAGAGCAGGTCGCGACAACTGAAGTAGAAGGCGGCGGCCGGATAGGTCCAGAACATGTCGCCGGTGGGGGCGTCGAGGAGCGTGTCGAGCTGGCGCCAGGCAAGGGAGGTATCGATGCCGCTCTGGAGCCGCGCGGCCACCACCTGGAAGTTCCGTCCCTTCAGGCGGGCCACCGATTCCAGGGCAACGCGCCGCTGAAGCGGATTCGGGTAGCGGTCGGCGGAGCCGCCGCGCAGCGAGCCGCATCCGACGATCGCCGAGGCCAGCAGCGCCCCGGGCAGGAGGAATGCTCCGGCCGGCAGGCGACGCGGCGCTCGACGCGGCGGGCGGCCATGCGGCGCGCGGCCATGCGGCCCGGCACCTCCGGAGCGGGCGGGTCCGGAGTGCTCCGATGGATCTGGTGAGGGGTACTGCATGCGGGTACGGGTGCGCCGCCGCTGCGGCGCGCGATTGCGGTGCGCGATTGCCGCGCGAAGCTCGAATGGCGCGGACGGGATGCCGACGACGCTGGAAGGATGATCGGCCGGTTATGGCCGGACCACGCGAAGCTCCACGCGCCGGTTCATGGCGCGCCCGGCATCGGTGCCGTTGTCGGCCACCGGCTGCGACGAGCCGTAGCCGACCGCCTTGATCCGATCGGCGTTGATCCGGTTGCCGACGAGGAAGGACTTCACCGAGCGGGCCCGCTCGGCCGACAGCTCGAAGTTCGCCCCCTCGTCGCCGGTGTTGTCGGTGTGCCCGGCGACCTCCACCCTCACGTCCGGGTTGGCCTCGAGAAAGGCCACCGCCCGGTTCAGGTCGTTGATCGATTCCTTCTCCAGGTTGCTCTCGCCGGTGTCGAAGAAGACCAGCAGCCGCACGGTGCCGACGATCGGCTGGAGCTGAAAGTCGACCTGGCGCACGTCGTTCCGCTCCAGATCGCGGTCCACGGTGAGCTGCCGCGACAGGAAGAGATGGCCGGGAGCCACGGCCGTCAGGGCGTAGTCCACGCCGCGCGGGAGTATCGCCACGTACATCCCGCTGTCCGGCTCGCTCATGAAGCGTCCGAGCGGGATGTTGCTCGACAGATCGGTGACCTCGATGGTCGCCACCACCGGCCGTCCCCGCTCGTCGCGCACGCTGCCGCGGGCGATCACGAACGGATCCACCGGCACCGGCGGCGCGGAGATCTGATAAAGGTCGTAGCCGCCGGACCCGCCGGCCCGGTTGGAGGCGACGAACGCATGCGACCCGTCGGAGGAGAGGGAGAAGGTGATCTCGTCGGACGGACTGTTGATCGGCGTGCCGACGTTCTGCACCACCGTGCCGCCGCCGATGGCGTTGTGCGCCTCGAAGACATCGAAGCCGCCGAGCCCCGGCATCCCGTTCGAGCTGAAGTAGAGGGTCCGTCCGTCCGGGGAGACCCAGGGGCTCACCTCGTCGAACGCGGTGTTGACGCGCGGGCCGGCGTTGATCGGTCGCTCCCAGGAGCCGTCGCGCGCGCGGCGGGAGTACCAGATGTCCTTGCCGCCGAAGCCGTCGGGACGATCGCTGGAGAAATAGAGGATGGAGCCATCGGCGGCCACGCAGGGCTGCGACTCCCAGCCGCGTCCGTTGACCGTCAGCCCGAGGTTCACCGGCACGGTCCAGGGGGAGGTCTCCGGCGGCACCTCGCCGCGCGGGCCCACGTCGACGCGATACAGATCGCAGTCGCCGAAGCCGTAATCGCAGCCGGTGAAGTAGAGCGCCTCGCCCCCCGGCGTGATCGACGGCCCGCCGTTGCTCCGTGCGTTGTTGATCTCGACGGCCAGCGCCGGCACGGTCCAGGTGGAGCCGGTCCTGCGGCTGTAGAAGATGCTGTGCTTGCCGAGCGCGCCGGCGCGGGAGGAGGTGAAGTAGCCGAGCGTCGTGTCCAGCGGCATCGTCATGCCGAACTCGTCGGCCGCGGAGTTTAGCGCGCTCACCGGGCTGATGGCGAGCTCACGGTGCGCCGGAACCTGTTCGGGATTGAGCTTCGAGACCGGGGCCAGCGAGCCGGAGGAGGAGCCGCATCCGGTGAGGAGCAGCGATGCCGCCGGCGGCGCGATGGCCAGCGCCGCGGTCAATGCCGCCGACGCGAACGTCGATGAGGCGCGCCAGGCGCGCGGGGCTCGCAGCGGGTTCCGCTTCTGCCATCGGTCGGGAGATATCGTCATGAGCCTCATCAGATGTCGTAGCGAAGCACCGCGCTGATGGAGTAGACGCCGATATCGGAGTTCGGCGATTTGTTGATCGCGTTGGATCCGAAGTCGAGCGTCAGCTCCGGAGAGAATTCGAGCCGGTCGCCGAGATGATAGATCAGCCCGGCGCCGAGTCGGAAGGCGTAATGAAGCGAGGAGACGCTCGGCACCTCCCCGGATTCCTCGATCGTCTGCAGCCCGGTTCCCGGGAAATAGCAGTCGGCGCCGCCGAACGTCCGGCTACGCGTCAGCGAGGAGGAGACCGGATGCGCGGTCGTGAGCCCCACCATGAAATAGAATTTCGTCAGGCGGAGCTTGATGCTGGCCGCCAGCTTCGCGTAGTCGATCGTCGCGTCGAAGGTGTGCACCGAGTTGCCGAGCGAGATCGCCCCGGAGGAGCTCTGGCATTGCTCGCGCACCGCGCCGTTGTTGCCGAAGTGGACCTGCTCGTAGCCGCCGCCGACCACCAGCGAAAGGCTGGAGTTGAACGGATATTCGAGCTCGGCGCCGAACTGATAACCGAACCCGGCCGCCGATCCGTAGACATCGGTCTCGCCGGAGACGTCGCCGACGTCGATCAGCGTGTTGTTCAGGTAACGGTCGTTCGAGTAGGCGGTACGATTGAATCCGGCGCGCAGCCCGACCTTCAGGTTCGGCGTGTTCCGCCGGACCTCGGGGGTCAGAACGTCGCTCGGCGGCTCCGGAGGAGCCATCGGAAGCGCCGTCGCCGGAAGCGCCGCCGCGGGAAGCGCAGTCGCGGGAAGCGACGTCGCCGGAAGCGCAGTCGCGGGAAGCGTCGAGGATCCGGCCGACGCTTCGTCCGGCGCCGGCCGTTGAAGCGACTGGGCGTCGAGACGAGCCCCGCCGGTCATCAGAAGGAACAGCGCGAACCAACGAATCGAAGCTGGAACAACGCGTAGCGGGACGTGACTCATGCAGTTCTACGTGAAAGGATGTCGCTCAGGGTGGCCGAAAATATGCGATGATGCCAAGAAATCCGAACGACACCCCCGTCGGAGCGTATCACAAACAGTGCCACGGTTGTCGCCGCCGATCTTTCGCGGCCGGCGCGAACGACGAGGCCGGGCACTTCCGGCCCGGCCTCCGATCGTCGTGGTCATCGTATCCTCCCGATCCGGCTCGGATCGGAGCTCAGTTGAGATTCCGTCGTCGCATGCCCGGTGACGGTGCCGATTTCGACCTGGGGGGCGCCTCGCACATGTCGGCGCGCCAGTAAGCTCCGGTCGCGTCGCGGCCCACCACCTCGGAGGGGATGCCGTTGGCCGCGAAGGTCATGTAGGCTTCCCAGGGGCCGGCGTCCCCGGTTCCGGACTGGTTCGGCGTCAGGCCGGCCAGCGGGTTCTGATCCAGCCGGCGGAAGTTGCAGTAGGACTTGTGCCACTCGAAGCCGTCGCAGCTGAGCCCCCACGCCTCCACCAGTACCCCCTCGTTGTACTTCGAGACCGACCACCAGGAGCCACCTCCGAGGCAGCCCCCCTGATTGAACACCCACTCCGTCCGGGCCAGCGCGGTGGTGGCGAGCGTGGCGGTGGCGAGCGCCAGCAGGAGCGGAAGCGCGATCCGTTTCATCGATTGTTCTCCGTGGAATTGCACGATCCGTGTGATACCCGGACCGGCGTTATGGTTGCCGGCCGCGCGGCCTGGACCCTCGGGGCGCGGCGGGTGCGCCGCGTGATGGGCGCCGGGAGTCTGGTGCATCTCCCGCGCGCGCCGGCGCTCCCCGATCGGACGCCAATTTGCCGCCACGGTCGCCGCGACTCAAGTACACGAATGTGTACTTCGACTTCGTGATGGCTATTCAGATGTATATCGGTTCGGCGGGTGACGCTGCGCGCGAAGGGGTGGGGGAGGGCCTGTCTCGAGGGAACGGGTGACGCCGTCGCCGCGGGGAGGGCTGTTCCAAATTGTACGCCCGGGCGGAACCGGCGGGAGGATCCCGGACGTCGCGGTCCCGCGGGGCCTGCGTCGCGGAGGGCGCCGGACCGGAAATGTCGATTCCCGGCGGGATTCGCGCTCCGGCTCCAGGCGTCGGAGATTCGTACCGGGAGCTCCGGGACCCGATCCGCGTTCCGGCCGGAGGAGGTGAGGCGCGCGCCGGTCCGTCTAATTCTCTTCATTTCCCCCCTCGGGGCGACTAAATTTGCCGGTTGTGATCGGTTCCCGCGCCCGTCCGGACGTGGGGGGCCCTTCCTTCCAGATTCCTCTCGGACCAGTAATCCCGTCCATTATCTATGGAAGATCTGTTCGGTTGGATCATGGGGCATCCCGTCATCCTCATGGCCATCGTCTTTTTCGTCCTCCGGATCCTGTTCGGGGGAAAGAAGGGGGGACCCGAGGCGCAGGCGCGGCGCGAGCAGCTCCAGCGGGAGCGCGCCGAGGCGCTCAAGGCGATCCGCGCCCGGAACACCCCCGACGCCGGCTCGCTGCCCGATCGGGTGAGGGAGGCGGTGGCCGAGCTGGAGCGCCATTCACGTCCGGCGGCCGAGTCGGCTCCACGGCGGGCAACCACCGCGGCCCGGCGGGGAAGGGATATCACGACCTCCGCGTCGGCCGAGAGGCCGCTTCCGTCGCCGAGCCGGTCTCCGATGCCGGTTCGCTCCGCCGAGCCGCTCCGGTCGATCGACCAGGAGATGCCGGCCGGCGATCGCGACCCGTTCGCGTTCCGCTCGCTCGGCGTGCAGCGTCCGACGCGCGACTACGACCTCGATCCGGGGGCGTTCGACTTCCGCGCGCCGATCGCCGAGCCGACCGAGCAGGCGTTCCACCTGAAGGGGTTCAGCGGCTTTCACTCCGCGCGGGGCCTCACCGGCAACGAGCGCCAGAGCGCGGCCGGCTCCGACGTGTACGATGAGCAGAGCCGGTTCGACGCGATTCAGGAGACGCTCGGCGATCTCGACTCGATCCGCCGCGCGATCATCATCAGCGAAATTCTCGGTCGGCCGAAGGCGCTCCGGCGCTGAGACCGGCTCTTCCGCTCCGGAGCCGCTTGCCGATCGACGGACGGCCGCTCCGGAATCCTTCCGACTCACCTCGACACTGTGACACATCCGCTCCGCCTCCGGTCCATACCGGGCGGAGCAACCGATTCGGTGCATCAGGTCTCTATGGAAACATCCTACTACGACGAGGCGATCGACACATCGACGTCGACCTCGACTTCCTCCGGGCTTCTCAGCTTCGACTTCCGCACGTTCCTCGTCGCGATCGGTCTGGTCGCGATCGGGCTCATCTCGATCTACAGCGCGACCTACGAGGCGGGCGCCTCCACGATCTTCAAATCGCAGTTGATCTTCGCCATCGGCGGGGTGATCGTGATGCTCGGGGTGGCCTACCTGCCGGAGCGGTGGCTTCGGGTGGCCACGCTGCCGAACTACGTCTTCGGCCTGCTCCTGCTGGCCGCGGTGCTCGTGGTGGGGACGGTGACCAAGGGGGCCAAGAGCTGGTTCATCTTCGGTCCCCTCTCGTTGCAGCCATCGGAGCTGGCCAAAATCGGGACGCTGATGATGGCCTCCTACTTCGTGAGCCGGGAGGGGAAGGATCTGGCCAACTGGCGCGATCTGGGGACGGTGGTCGGCATCATCCTGGCGCCGGTGGCGCTGATCATGCTCGAGCCGGATTTCGGGTCGTCGAGCGTCTACATGGCGATGCTGCTCGGGATCGCGCTCTGGGGAGGAGCCGATCTGTTCCTCCTCTTCTCGCTGGTGGCCCCGGCGCTGGTGGCCATCTGCGCCTTCTTCGGATCGCTCCAGATGTACGTGGCGCTGGCGGTGGTGCTGGTCTGCATGCTCCTGTTCCGCCGCTCGGTGATGGTGACCGCGCTCGGATTCGCCCTCTCGGTGGGGATCGGCTTCTCGACCGGCTTCGTTTACAACCACGTGATGTTGCCGCACCAGCAGAAGCGTATCCAGACGTTCCTCGACCCGAACCTCGACCCGCAGGGGGCCGGCTATCACGTGCTCCAGTCGATGCTCGCGGTCGGCTCCGGCGGCCTGACCGGCAAGGGCTTCCTGAAGGGAACCCAGACGCAGCTCCGCTACATCCCGGAGCAGTGGACCGACTTCATCTACTGCGTGCCGACCGAGGAGTTCGGCTTCCTCGGCGGAATGCTCGTGATCACGCTTCTCGTCTCGCTCGTCTATTTCGCGATCGACACGGCGAGCCATCTCCGGAACAAGTACGAATCGACGATCTGCTTCGGCATCGCGGCGATCTTTCTCTATCATACCACGATCAACATCGGCATGGCCATCGGCCTGGTGCCGGTGATGGGCATTCCGCTCCCGTTCCTCTCCAAGGGAGGCTCCTCGCTGATCCTCAACATGTCCATGGTCGGCCTGCTTCTCAATTTCTACCGCTACCGAACGGACGTGAGGAGAAATTGAGAATTGAGAATGACGAACCATGAAATCTCTGCCGGCATGAGTGGGGGGATGTGAGAATTGAGAATTGAGAATGACGAACCATGAAATCTCTGCTGGCATGAGTGGGGGATGTGAGAATTGAGAATTGAGAATGACGAACCATGAAATCTCTGCTGGCATGAGAGAGGGAGAAATCGGGGGGAGTGGGGTGGGGAATGGGATTTCGTCGGCGCGCTGGAACCTCTAGCCTCGGCTGTCAAGTAGGTTCCGAGAGTTCATGGCTCGGATGCGGGTGCCAGGCCGAAGGTGCATGGCTCAACGCGGGCGTCCAGGCCGACGGTGCGGAGCAGGTCGTGACACACCGCGAAACCGCCTCGGAGGAACGACCACGGGAACCCGTCGCGCACCGGCGCGCTCTCCCGGACCGGCGCGCGCTCCCGGACCGGCAGTGATTTCATGGTTCTTCATTCTCAATTCCCTCCGTAGGATCCGCACTCCTCGGAGGAACGACCACGGGAACCCGGCGCGCGCTCCGGACCGGCGCGCGCTCCGGACCGGCAGTAATTTCATGGTTCTTCATTCTCAATTCTCAATTCCCTCCGTAGGATCCGCACTCCTCGGAGGAACGACCACGGGAAGCAGCCGCGCACCGGCGCGCTCTCCCGGACCGGCAGTAATTTCATGGTTCGTCATTCTCAATTCTCAATTCCCTCCGTAGGATCCGCGCACTCCTCGGAGGAACGACCACGGGAACCCGTCGCGCACCGGCGCGCTCTCCCGGACCGGCGCGCGCTCCCGGACCGGCGCGCGCTCCCGGACCGGCAGTAATTTCATGGTTCTTCATTCTCAATTCTCAATTCTCTCCCCATGCTTCTGTTGGTCAAGATCTGCGAGGCGCTGCTGCCGCTGACCTACAGCGCGGCGGTGACCGTCTACGGGCTGGCCTTCTTCCGGAAGGAGGAGGGATTCGTCCGCTGGACCCGTCCGGCGATCATGGCCGCGATCGTGGTCCACACGCTCCTGATCTACGCTCAGACGATCTATCACGGGCACTGCCTGGTCTACAATCCGTTCGAGATCATGACCATGATCGCCTACACCGTCACCCTCACCTATCTGGTGGTGGAGGTGGCCACGGGGGAGCGGGGGACCGGGTTCTTCTTTCTGAGCCTGGCGCTCCTGCTGCAGACCTTCTCGGCGATGTTCTCCCCCGGCGTGGAGGTGGCGACCGCCAATCCGGTGCTGCTGAACGACGTGGTCGGCATTCACATCAGCGCGGCCCTCTTCGGCTATACCGCGTTCTCCGTCTCGGCCGTCTATGGCGGACTCTATCTGATGCTCTATCATCAGCTCAAGTCCAGCCGGTTCGGTCCCCTCTACGATCGCCTGCCGAGCCTTCAGCTGCTGGAGCGGATGAGCGAAAAATCGGCGCTGATCGGCGTCGTCTTCCTGGCGGCGGCCATCCTGGTCGCGGTGGTCTGGCTGCCGGACGTGCTGCCGAACTTCACCTATCACGACCCGAAGCTGATCGCCACGTTCGCGATTCTCGGGATCTATCTGGTGGCGCTCGGGGCCAAGTACCTGGCCCGGCTGGAGGCACGCAAGGTGGTGATCCTCTCGCTGGTCGGGTTCCTCGGCACGATCCTCTCGATGACGGTGATCAACGTTCTGTTCTCCGGTTTCCACAGGTTCAATTGATGAACATCCACGTCATCGGCACATCGCACAAGTATTCCCCCCTCGACGTCCGGGAGCGCCTGGCCTTCGGGGAGGAGGAGCTGCGCGAGGCTCTGGGAGAGCTTCAGCGGGAGCTCGGCGTGGAGGCCGCGATCGTCTCGACCTGCAACCGCACCGAGATCTACGTGGTGCCGCTCCGGGAGTCCCCGGCCGAGCCGTTCGAGCCGGCACGCGTGGCCGACTGGCTCCGCCGCCGGAAGATGATGGAGCTTCCCCCGTCGCATCTGTTCGTGCTCCACGGCGGCAGCGCCGCCCAGCATCTGCTGGAGGTCGCCTCCGGCGTCGACTCGCAGGTGATCGGCGATATCCAGATCATCGGCCAGGTGAAGGAGGCCTTCCAGATCGGCCGCGAGTGCGGCTCGGTCGGCAAGGTCCTGAACCGCCTCTTCTCGGTCGCGCTCCACACCGGCAAACGGGTCAAGAGCGAGACCGATCTGTTCGCCGGGGCGGTCTCGATCAGTTACGTGGCCGTCGAGCTGGCCAAGAAGATCTTCTATCCGTTCGGCGACAAGCGGACGCTCGTGGTCGGCGCCGGCGAGACCGGCGAGCTCACCGCCCGGAACCTCCGGAGCCAGGGAGTGCGGAGCGTCACCATCGCCAACCGGACCGAGGCGCGCGCGCGCGATCTGGTGGAGCGGCTCGGCTTCGGCGAGGTGATGCCGCTCGAGAGCCTGGCGGCGCGTCTTCACGAGTTCGATATCGTCATCGTCTCGACCGGCGCGGCCAGCTACGTGATCGATTACGCGATGGCCCGCTCGGCCGCGTCGCGCCGTGGGGGGGAGCCGCAACTGATCGTGGACATCTCCGTGCCGCGCAACGTCGAGCCCCGGGTCGGCACGCTGCCGAACGTCTTCTGCAAGGACCTGAACGACCTGAACAACGTGATCGAGTCGAACGTGGTCCGCCGCCGGAGCGAGCTGCCGCGCGCCGAGATGATCATCGCCGAGGAGCTGGCCAAGTTCTCGAGCTGGTGCAACCTGCTGCCGGTGACGCCGGTGGTGGCGGAGCTGAAGCGGCAGAGCGAGTCGATCGCCCGCGCGGAGCTGGAGAAGAACCGGCACCGCTTCTCCGAGTCGGAGTTCCAGCATGTCGAGAAGCTGGTGGCCAGCGTGGTCAAGAAGATCATCGGCATGCCGATGGCGCATCTGCTCGACGAGGAGGCCGACCACAACCGGATCATGACCAAGGCCGAATACGTCAAGCTCCTCTTCAATCTCGACGCCGCCGGCGAGCAGCCACGCGACGAAGCCGCGAGCGATGATGCCGGCGACGGAGCATCCGTCAGTGGATCATCCGCGAACGGAGCATCGACGAATGGCGAGGCGGGGAGCATGCTTCAGCAGGCGGGGCGGGTCGGCAATCGAAACGGCACCTTGAATCCGACGGCGCTCAACGGCGCGGCCCGTAACGGCGCCGCGGGGCATCGTCGGGATGACATCGAGCTCGACGCGGAGTCGTCGGAAGGAGAGAATCGTGATACGTGAGGAGATCGTGATGCGCGAGGAGATCGTGATCGGATCGCGCGGATCGGCGCTGGCGCTCTGGCAGGCCAACGCCATCGACGGCATGCTGCGCGCGCGCTTCCCGGGATTGAGGGTCCGCGTGGAGATCATCCACACCACCGGCGACAAGAACCTGGACACGGCGTTGAGCCGGATCGGCGACAAGGGGCTGTTCACCAAGGAGCTGGAGAGCGCGCTGCTGGAGCGCCGGATCCATCTGGCGGTCCATTCGCTGAAGGATCTGGCCACCTCGCTCCCGCCCGGGCTCACGCTCGCGGCGGTCACGCGCCGGCATCGTCCGGAGGATGTGCTGGTGGCCCCGGAGGGGATGACGCTCGCGAAGCTGCCGGCCGGCGCCACGGTCGCCTCCGGATCGCTCCGCCGCCGCGCGCAGCTTCTTCACCTGCGTCCCGACCTGAACATCGTCGACGTGCGGGGGAACGTGCCGACGCGCCTGCAGAAGTACCGGACGAACAAGTGGGATGGGATGATTCTGGCCGCCGCCGGCCTGGAGCGGCTCGACCTGGCGCACGAGATCGCCGAGGTGATTCCGCCGACGACGATGATCCCCGCCGTGGGGCAGGGGGCGCTCGGCATCGAGACGCGGGGGGACGACGAGGATGTGATCGCGATGGTCCGGGAGCTGGAGCACCCGGAGACGCGCTCGGCGGCGATGGCCGAGCGGGCGCTCCTCAGGGAGCTCGAGGGGGGATGCCAGGTGCCGATCGGCGCCTTCGCGACCGTGCAGGGGAAGAAGATCCGGCTGGACGGCGTGATCGCGTCGCTCGACGGGAAGCATCTGGTGCGGGACCGGATCGAGGGGGCGGTGCTGGATGCCGAGCGGCTCGGCGCCGAGCTTGCCGCGCGCCTTGCCGATGCCGGCGGCCGCGAGATCCTCGAGGAGATCCGCCGCGCCGCCGACTGATCCGTGTCGGATGCGTCGGAACGGATGTTCCGGAATATCCGCTTCGGAACGGAAGCTCAGGAACGGATGTTCCGGCGATGGAATCAGCGGAGGTAGAGGAAGTAGAGAACCACGCCGACCGCCAGCAGAAGAAGGATGCAGCCGAACTTCACCAGCCGCTTGATGATCATGATGAGCGCGGCAAGGACGACGATGCCGACGAGAACGAGGGTAATGGGTTCCATGAAAGCGTGCTATCGGTTCCTGTCGCCCGCGGACGCCCTCCGGCGTCCTCCGGGGACGGGGAGCGAAACTACCATATCCCGGAGGAAATCCCTCGGGTCGAACGGGCTCCCCCGGATCGGCTCCGGCGCGCGTGGGGAGGGTGCATGGACCCGGTGAAGCCCGGCTCGGTGATCCTGACCCGCAGCGAGGCGGAGAACCGTCGGATCGCTCCCTGCTTCGAGCGGCTCGGGATGAACGTCCACTCGCTGCCGATGATCCTGCTCCGTCCGCTCGCGGCCGATGCCTGCGGCCTCCGCTCGGTGCGCCGCATCGCCGGCGGAGAGCCGGTGCTGCTGACCAGCGCCTTCGCCACCGATCTCTGGCTCGATCTGCGCGAGACCGACTTCCGCGAGCATCCCCCGGCCGGCTACTACGTGGTCGGCCGCCGGAGCGCGAAGCTCCTCGAGGAGTCCGATCCGCGGGTGCCGATCATGGCCGTCGCCGATTCCGGGGCCGAGCTTCTCCAGCGGGATCTGTCCGGCGTGACGGAGCTTCTCTACCCCTGCAGTACCGAGCGCCGCGACGAGCTGGTGAACGGCCTGAGCGATCGCGGCGTCAACGTGGTGGAGCTTCCGCTCTACACGCCGTCGATCCCTCCCGGCGCCGCCGCGCGGGCGCGCCAGGTGCTCGCCGAGGCCGAGCGTCCCTCGGTGATCGCCTTCTTCTCCCCCTCGGCGGTGGCCAACTTCGTTTCGTTACGTCCGCCGATCTCCCCCTGGCATATCTTCGCCGCCGTCGGCCCTACCACGGCCGACGCGCTCCGGGCCGCCGGGCTCCCTCCGGGCTACGTCTCGATGGTGCCGAGCGCGGAGGCGCTGGCCGCGGAGCTGTCGCGGTAATCCTTCCCGTTACCCCCGGTGATGACCCATGAGCGCGGGAGCGACACTGCCCGCGATGGCCGTGGCGACGAGGCCCGAGTGATGATCCCGGAACGCTCCGTCGTCCGCCGGTGTTCATCAGGCTGTGCCCATCGGCCGGGGCGCGAGGTCGCCACGAGGCGGCCGCGCCGGAGCGATCACGACGAATCCTTACACCGCACCCCGCCTGGCGAGCGCATCTCCGCTCCGATGCCTCCGTTGCAACCATGCATCGCTTCCGGTGCGCCGTTTCCCGCGCGCGCGCGAACTGCCCGAGCGGGTGACGATCAATTCCTATCTTCCCGATCCGCCGGAATGCTCCGGCGGCAGAACATCGAACGCATGAACGATCAGCACGATTCCCTTCTTCTCCGCTCCCTCCGCGGCGAGCCGGTCGAGCGCTATCCGGTCTGGATGATGCGCCAGGCGGGACGCTACCTGCCGGAGTACCGCGCCGTGCGCGCCACGACCAACTTCCTCGGCCTCTGCAAGACCCCGGATCTGGCCGCCGAGGTGACCGTTCAGCCGGTCGACATCGTCGGCGTGGACGCGGCGATCATCTTCAGCGACATCCTGGTGATACCGGAGGCGATGGGGATGGAGCTGGTGGTCGAGGAGGGGAAAGGGGGGCCGCGCTTTCCCTCACCGGTCAGGACCGCCGACGCGATCCGCGCGCTCCGCCGCGGCATCACCGCCGAGCTCGGCTTCGTCTTCGAGGCGATCGCCGAGACCAAGCGCCGCCTGGCCGGACGCGTGCCGGTGATCGGCTTCGCCGGCGCGCCGCTGACGCTGGCCGCCTATATGATCGAGGGACAGGGCTCCAAGGGATTCGAGACGTTCAAGAGCTTCCTCTTCGCCGAGCCGGCCGCGACGCACGAGCTTCTCGGCGCCCTGGCCGAGGAGCTGGTGGAGTATCTGCTCGGACAGGTTGCCGCCGGGGCGAACATGCTTCAGCTGTTCGATACCTGGGCCGGCCTTCTTCCGGAGGAGGAGTATCGCGAGTTCGGGCTCCGCCACGCCGGCACGGTGCTGGCCGAGGTGCGCCGCCGCGCCCCGGAGGTGCCGATCCTCTACTTCCCGAAGGGCGTGCGGAGCTACGACGGATTCGCCGAGACCGGCGCCACCGGCTTCGGCATCGACTGGCAGACCGATCTGCGGCGCGCCTTCTCCGAGCTTCCGGCCGACCGGCCGCTGCAGGGGAATCTCGACCCGACCATCCTGATGACCTCCGTCGACCTGATCCGGGAGCGGACCCGCGCCATGCTCGCCAAGGTGCCGGCCGGACGGGGCTACGTGGCCAACCTCGGCCACGGCATCCTCCCGAGCGTCCCGGTCGACAACGCGCGCGCCTTCATCGAGACGGTCAAGCAGTTCCAGCCGGCCGCCGCGCCGGCGCGCTGAGGCACCTCCCCCCGACATCGAGAACGCACTCAAATCAAGGGATACCGATCGTGAGCATCTGGTGGTGGGTTGGCTTCAATGCCCTCGTGCTCGTCCTGCTGGCGCTCGACCTGTTCGTCTTCCACAAGGAGGCGCACGAGGTCAAGCCAAAGGAGGCGGCGCTCTGGAGCGTCTTCTGGGTCGTCCTTTCGCTCCTGTTCAATCTCTTCATCTATTTCGAGTTCGGACGGGATCGCGCGGTGGAGTTCTTCACCGGGTATCTGATCGAGAAATCGCTCTCGGTCGATAACCTCTTCGTCTTCGTCCTGATCTTCAGCTACTTCAAGGTGCCGGCCTCGTTCCAGCACCGGATCCTCTTCTGGGGGATTCTTGGCGCGCTCGTCATGCGCGCGGCGCTGATCTCGGTCGGCTCGATCCTGATCAGCCAGTTCGCCTGGATGATCTACGTCTTCGGCGCGTTCCTGATCTTCACCGGCATCCGGATGGCCTTCGAGAAGGAGGGTTCGATCGAGGTGGAGGCCAACCCGCTGATCAGGCTGGTCCGCCGCTGGTTCCCGATCACGCACGAGTACGACGGCCACAAGTTCTTCACCCGCGTCGGCGCCCGCACCATGGGGACGCCGCTGCTGATCGTGCTGCTGATGGTCGAGAGCACCGACGTGATCTTCGCGCTCGACTCCATCCCGGCGATCTTCGCGATCACCAAGGAGCCGTTCATCGTCTATACGTCGAACATCTTCGCCATCCTCGGCCTGCGGGCGCTCTACTTCCTGCTGGCCAACGTGATCGACAAGTTCCACTTCCTGAAATACGGCCTGGCGGTGGTGCTCACGTTCATCGGCGCCAAGATGGTGGTGACCGCCTTCGACATCCATATCCCGACCGGGATCTCGCTCGTCGTGGTGGCGGTGATCCTTCTGGCCTCGGTCGCCCTCTCGCTCCTGTTTCCGCAGGAAGTGGAGGAGCACCCGATGATCAGACATGGGGAAGGGGAGGAGGAAGGACGAAAGCGTCTGGGCGGAGAGGAGTGAGCTCGGGCGACGTGAGCTCGGGCGACGTGAGCCCGGTAGTAGATCGCCGTCGATCGTGATGGCGATGGTCGCAGTGCGACGCCGCCGATCCGGGAGTATCCGGATCGGCGGCGCGCGTTTTCAGGGGATGGCGTTCGGAGGTCTCAGGAGCCGGATCTCGACAGGCGCCCGCGAAGCGCGCCGAGCGAGGGCATCGAGGGGAGCCCGTCGGTCCCGAGCCGGAGTCCGCGCGCCAGATCGATACCGGTTCTGAGCCCCACATCGGGGAGGAAGGTCCAGTTGTCGACCGTATTCCAGTGGATATCGTCGGGGCCCTTCTCCCAGCCGTTGATCTCCCCGTCGAGATCGAAGGGAGCGCCGGTGAGAATCTCCACTTCCTCCTCGTCGTACCAGCCACCCCATTCCGGGAGCTTCCCGGGCCAGAGTGCCTCGTACCCGGCGGCATCGAGCGACCCGAAGGCGCCGGAGAGGATGAAGAGATCGGAGGTGGACTTCCCCAGCCAGGCGGCGAAGGTGAGCGCCTCGTAGCTGGTGAGGCTCGTGGCGCGATCGGACTCGACGGCCAGATGGAGCCGATCGCGATCGAACGTCGGGAATGGAAGATGCTCCGCCGGCCGGAGATCGATGTCGGCCAGATCGAGGAACGCCCGGTACTGCCACGCGGCGACCGGACGGAGCGAGATCCAGGCGAACGGATCGGCGGATGCCGTCTGCTGGTCGGGCCCCTCGAAACGGGGAACCAGGAGCATCGGCGTCAGCTCCAGCGGATCGAACCAGAGATCGCCGATGCCGGCGCTGGTCGGGAGCCGCTCCCCGAGCCACGCGCGGCGGCCGTTCCAGGGGGAGCCGGGAACGTCGATCGTGACCGGGCCGGAGGGGGCGCCGGTGGCGGCCCGGAGAAGCGAGGCTTCCAGCGCCAGGCCGTCGGCCTCGAGGGCATCGGCGAGCGTCGCGGCGCTCCCGGCGTGATCCCGGCGCGTCAGATAATCCGAATATGCTGCGGATAGGAGCATGGTCGTTGTTGCATCGAGGAGTGAAACGCGCGCGGCCATCCGGACTCGGTCATCCGGACTCGGTCATCCGGACTCGGCCATCCGGCCGCGCGCCTGGAGCCGTCATTTCTTCTTCTTCGGGGGCTGGCCGATATACGGCCGCTCATACGAACCCTTGAGGGGGAAGGGCTGGCCCATATTCGGACCGCGAAGGAACTCCCCCTGATTCGCGGCGCGGAACATGATTGCTTCTCCCCAGGTCTTCGGCGCGTCGCCGGCCTTGTAGACCGGGGCACCGGTGTAGCCGGCGGGGCGGCCGAGCACGTACTCGCCGTTGACCAGGAAGATCTCCTTCCCCGACTTGAGCTTCATGTACTCCGCGCGCTCCTTCGGGAAGGCCTCGCTCGGCTGATGATAGTTGACCGGGATCTTCTCGGTGTTTCCGGCGATCGACGCGTCGACGCGACGGTTGTCGAGGGAGGTCATATCTCCCGGACCCCATTCGACCACGTCGACCGGCTCGCCGTTCCATCCCTCCTTGATCCGCCTGGCCAGCTCGTCGTGCGGGATGTTGTCGCTGGTCTTTTCGCTGATCCAGGTCTGGCTGAACCTGAGGTTCGTCGGGGGCTCCATGCCGCTGAGCACGGCGGTCGGGATCCCTTCCGGCGCGTGGGTAACCGGGTTGCGTCCGGGGAAATATAGGCGAAGCTCGCGGTTCGCGCCGAACGCCGGCAGGTCCCCCTTGATCGACAGGGCGAGCAGGCCGCCGTTCATCGCCACGTTGGTCAGCAGAATCAGCTTCGCGCGGTTCTTCTCCGACTGGCTTCCCGGTCCGCTCTCGATCTGATCGAGCTGCTGGGCCACCTCCAGGGTGACCGTGCCGAGCGTGAAGATATCGGCGCCGATGCGCGCGGCCTTGGCCGGCAGGTAGATGCGCTGCATCAGCACCGCGTACTCGGCCGCCGCTCCCTCCAGGGGAGCTCCGGAGGCGGCCGCGTTGAGTCCCTCGGCCACGATCCTGCCGGTGGCCAGCTCGGCCATGCCGGCGATGCCGGAGATGATCATGCCGATGTCGATCAGCGCGTTGGTGGCGGTCAGCTCGCCGGTCTGCGACTTGCCCACCAGATCGATCGTCGCCGAGGCGGTCTGCGCCACGATCGAGGCTCCCATGGCCCAGAGCGCCGGCACCGTGAACTCGAGTCCGGAGAGGGTGGCGCCGACGACCGCCAGGCCGATGGCCGCGATCTGAAGCCACTCCACGAAGTCCCGCCAGGTCACGTGGTCCTCCATGGCCACCGCGCCGGAGACGCCGTCGGGAATGCTGTACTGAATGATCCCCTTCGGATAGTGGTAGGAATCGTTCATCTCCCGCACCAGGCGTCCGCCCGGCACGGTCTCCCCTTCGAGGCGGTCGACCGTGTGATGGTAGCGTCGGCCGGGGCTCGTCAGATCCTCGATGTACCAGGTATCCTCGGTTCCCCAGTAGTAGAGGGCCAGCGGGATTTCCCGCGCGTGGTTGACCTTTTCGCTGGTCTCGTAATCGAGATCGGGGTCGGGGAAGTAGGTGGCCAGAATCCGCTTCGGCTCCGCGCCGGCCTCGGAGGCGAGCTCGGCCAGATCCCGATGTCGGAGCGCCACCATCTTCTCCTGCTCGATCTGCTTCCGCTCGTCGTAGCCGACCTTGTCGTGCTGATCCATCCGCTTCTTGGAGATCCAGAGGTCGAGGCCGCTGGCGAGCATCTCGTACTTCCGGAAGGCATCCTCCCAGTGTCCGGCCGCGTCGCTCCGGATGGTCTCCTCGAGCTCCGGGCCGGCGCCGCTGACGGTGGTGGTGCTCCATCCGAACGGATAGCCGCCGGTCGTCAGGGTGGTCGCGTCGGTGTATTTGTTCCGCATGCCGCCGAGGCCCGCCGCCTGTGGCTCCAGCGGCTCGTGGGCCGTCTCGGCCTCGAGCGCCTCGTAGAACTCCTTGGCCTCCGTGGCGGCGCGGCTCACCAGTGCCTGATCCACGGTGCGACCATCCTTCGTCGGGTCGGACGAGGTGGACTGATTGCCCGGATCGGAGACCTTCAGCCTGATCTGCGTCAGATCCTGGTCCAGCGCGTTCCAGGCGTCATAGGTCCGCTGCGTGATGAGCTTGGACTGGAGCGCGTCGCGACGAACCGAGCGCTCGTAGGAATCGATCTGCGCCAGCTGATCGCCGGTGGTCCCTTCCTGCTGCTGCGCCGTGAGCGTTTTGGCCGCGCCGGTGTAGGCGTTGGCGTATTTGTCGGCGACGGAGTCGGTCGCCGTGTCCGGCATCGTCGACTGGTAGGTCCGCTCGAAGCGCACGGTCTTTTCGCCGCCGACCGCGCTTCCGGTCAGGCGGATGATGTGCGTGCGGTCGAGCTTGTCCGCCGTGGGCTGGATCGGATTGATGTCGCCGCGCAGCTCCATCGAGTCGTAGAGCGTCACGTCGGCGGCGCCGTCGCCGTCGAGATCCAGCGAGAGGCTGACGCCGTCGTTGGCGACGACGGCGATACCCTTGCTGCTGACCAGCTCCGATCCGTCCGTGGAGGTTCCCCCTTCATACGGCTTCTTCGGGAACGAGAGGTAGATGCCCCGTCCACGGTTGACGAACTCGACGACCTGCGGCATCGGCTTGTCGGTGGAGGCATCCTGCTCCTTGTCGGCGCCTTCGGTGCTCTTGGTGTCGTTCGGATCGATCGGCACCGATTCCTCGTACGGGATGATGCCGAACAGAAGCGTCCCTTCTCCGGTGGGGCGGGACATCAGGCGGAAACGGTCCTTGTAGGCGCCGAGCGTGACGTCCAGCGTCGAGATGCCGAAGTTGCTCTGCGGCGTGCCGGTTCCGAATACGTCGTCCCGCTTCCTGCGGACGTCGCGAAGGGAAAGGGTCACATGAAAATCGTTCACCGTCTCCTTGGTGCCGATCTCCTCTCCCTTCGGGTTGGCCAGCCGGAACGTGTAGGCGACGTTCTTTCCCTGTTTGGTGGGAGGGGCCAGCAGGAGCTCCGGACGCCCCTCGTTCATCAACGTGATGATCGTGTCGACCTTGCCGTCGGTCATCTGCTTGACGATCTCGTGGAACCGGTCCCATCCCTGACGCCGGCGCACCGGGAAGATGACGCCCTGCGTCTCGGTGTAGCCGATATGCTGGATGGTCAGCTGCAGGCCGAGGTAGGTGCTCTTGGAGTACCCTTCCGGCGCCTCGACCTGTTTGAGCAGCAGCAGCAGCTCCTTGTGCTGGTTGCCGTCGGCGTCGATCCGGATCTGCCACTCCTCGCCGTCGAGATAGGCGGCCGACCGCTCCCCCGGAACATCTCCCTGCTTGGCCTTGCGAGGCCCCGAATCGCGCTGCACCAGGCCGCCGGTCGCCCCGGCGCCCGGTATCGCGACTTGCTGCGCCACGTGCACGAGCTCGTGCGCCAGCAGCCGGTCCCCCTCGGCCGTTCCTGGACGATATTCTCCCTCGGCGAAGACGATATCCCGGCCGACGGTGTAGGCGCGCGCGCCGATCTCGTCGGCCGAGGCGGCGGCGGTGCCGTCGGCGTGGATTCTCACGTCGTCGAACGGCCTGCCGATATGCTCCTCCATGCGCTGGCGGATTTCCGGCGCGATCTGTGCTCCGTGGGAAGCGAGGGCGTCCCCGATGGTATCCGGGGCGGCGGTGCCGCCGGCGTCGGCGCCGGAGATCGGCGAGACCCCCATGGCGGGCGACCGCGCGACGAGCGTCTCGCCGGCGCTCTTCTCGGGTCCGGCATCATCGCTCCGGACGGCCGGTGGGCGCGCCACCTGTTCGGCTATGCGGTCGGCCTCCTCCTCGTACCGGTCTCCGGGGCGATTGATTCTCAGCTTCGGCCGGACGGCGATCCCCGGCCGGGTGGCGGCCGAGACACGGCTCAGATCGATGCCGCGCGCCGGCTGTTCGTGAAGTCCTTCCGGCTCCGCGCGCTCGATGCCATGTTCATGATCGCTCTGCTCGGCCGAGGCAATGGCGCCCCCCCAGAACGACTTTCTGCGTTGTGGCTTCGTCGATTGGTGGCTCGAAGCCGTCGGCCTGACTACGACGGGCCGTTTTTCCCGTTCCAGTCCCATGATGATGCTCCAGTATGCCACAGCGGGGCGAAATGCCGCTGTTTCGGGGAAAACGTCGATTGAACGACAGGTGTCGTGGTGCTGTTGGGAGCCTAGGGGCTCCGGCGACCGGAGGGAATCCGGATCGCGGGGAGGAA
Organism: Bacteroidota bacterium; assembly: GCA_048498995.1. Taxonomy (GTDB): domain Bacteria; phylum Bacteroidota; class Ignavibacteria; order OLB7; family OLB7; genus JBEHWX01. The sequence goes on along the minus strand of JBEHWX010000019.1, from coordinate 12,395 downwards.
CATACCGCCCGGAGAGATGAGAACCAAGGTTGGGATGCTCAGCGGGAAAAGCCTGGCGGGGGAGAGGGGCGGAGCCGGCCGCGCGGTGGCGGTGATGGGGGGCATTGTTCGCGATGGAGACAAGGAGGTGGAACGCCCGCCGCATCTCCGGGAGGACCGACGCCAGAACGCCGAACGGTACCTCCCGGTCGATTCCGATGCCGTTGCGCAACGTGACGGTTATCTCCAGGAGGCCCCGTCATCGAATTCCTGGTCGGAGATCGAGGCGTTTCCGGTTCGAGATTTGGCCCCGGAATAATGCCCCGCGGCCGATATGCGGGGGGATAGTTTTCGCTGATTTCGAGAGCTCGCGATGTCGAATTGCAGTAAGCCCGGAATCATGGAAGATTCACCACCACCGACACGAATCCGACCACGATGAATACCGCCGCGTAGGCCAGCAGCGCCCGGCGGATCGGGCGCCAGGAGTGCGCGCCGATCCGGAACAGCGAGAGCACCAGCGACACCGGGATCAGCGTGACCACGCACGCCGCCAGCTCGTAGCCGAACCGGTCGAGCATGTAGCCGACCGGCCGCGTGGCCCATTGCCACTGCTGCCAGTCGGCCGAGGAGAGAAACGGCGCCGAACTGATCACCGCCAGAACCGCCCCGCCCGCGGCCAGCGGCACCCAGGCCGACCAGAGCGCCATGATCCGCCGCGGCGACTCCGCCGGAAGAAGCTCCAGCGACTCACTTCTCTCCATTGTAGTACACCTCCCGCATCCACTCGATGAACTTCGAATCACCCAGCTCGCGTCGCCGGGCGATCAGGCGGGTGGCGTCGGTGCCGATCGGCAGTCGGACGAAGGGGAGATCGCTTTCGACCGCGTCGATGATGCCGTCGATCACCTCGGCCGGGTTCTGACGCTTCGGGAAGATGCTTCGGCGGGCGTTGTCGAGCCATCGCTTCCGGAGCGCCGCGTAGGGAGAGCCCGCGTCCTTCTCCGCCGTGGCCAGCCGGGCGGAGCGTCCGTCGAAGTCGGTGTCGTAGGCTCCCGGCTCGATCACGATCACCCGGATGCCGAGCTCCCGCGTCTCCAGCGACAGGGACTCGCTCAACGCCTCGACCGCCCACTTGCTCGCCTGGTAGAACCCGCCGCGCGGCGTCGCGATCCGGCCGGCCACGCTCGAAAGGTTCACGATCGTTCCGCTCCGGCGCTCCCGCATGTGGGGGAGCACCCCCTGGGTCATCGCGATCAGGCCGAAGACGTTCGTGTCGAACATCTCCCGCACGTCGGCCAGGTCGGCCTCCTCCTGGGTGCCGAAGTAGCCGTAGCCGGCGTTGTTGACCAGCACGTCGATGGCGCCGAAGCGCTCGATCGCCGCGGCCACGCCGGCGCGGATCTCCTCCGGGTTCCTGACATCGAGCTGAAGCCGAAGGGTCCGTTTCTCGTCGCTCCGGCCGATATCCCGGAGCGCCTGGGGGACGCGGGAGGTTGCCACCACGTGTTCCCCCATCGCGTGGGCCCGTTCGGCAAGAAGCCGGCCGAAGCCGGTGGAGCAGCCGGTAATCATCCAGACGCGTTTCACCCTGTGTACTCCCTGTAATGATTGAGATTCCTCCCCGCCCGCCCCTGGCCGACGCGGATCACACCACGGCGCGGGCCGGGCGTTTCGGCCGCCCCGGCCATGCATGGCATGCGTGTTGAAAAATATATCGCGCCGGACCGCCTCGACCCAAGCGTCGCGGGGCCGGCCCGTTTTCCCTGTCCGGACGTGCCGGCCGCGGGAGGCGATTCGATCCCGCCTCCCCGCGCTCCACCGTGTGCCACGGCCGCGCGCCACGGCAGTTCGCCATGGCGCCCCGGACGCGGAAGCTCCGACGATCGGGCTCCGGACACGGAGGCTTCGGACACGGAGGCTCCGGACACGGAGGCTCCGAACCGGGAGCCACGGAAACGCACGCCCGATGCGGAGAGCGCCGGACCCATGCCGTACCCAGGTGTTGATATCTCATGAGAGGCTTGCGATGAACGATGCTACGATGATGACCAAACCGTGCCGTGGGAAGAAGGGAAAGGCTCCCCGCGCCGGAGCGCAACACGATGCCCGCCGTGTCCGCGTTGTCCGACTCCTGGTCTTCCCCTCGATCCTCCTGCTGCTGGCCCTGTCGGGCATCCCAGCCTCGGCGCAGTACTTCGGCCGGAACAAGGTACAGTACGAGGCCTTCGACTGGAAGGTGATGAGAACCGAGCACTTCGACATCCACTTTTATCCGCAGGAGGAGCAGGCGGTGCGCGATGCCGCCCGGATGGCCGAGCGCTGGTATGCCAGGCTCTCGCGCGTCTTCAATCACCAGCTCTCCGAGCGCAAGCCGATCATCCTCTACGCCAACCAGGGGGATTTTCAGCAGACCAACGTCACCTCCGGACAGATCGAGGAGGGGACCGGCGGATTCACCGAGGGCTTGAAGGATCGCGTCACCCTGCCGCTGACCGGCTCCTACGAGGAGAACGATCACGTGATCGGCCACGAGCTGGTCCACTCGTTCCAGTACGATATCGCCAAGTCCGGTCCCGGCATCGGGCTGGACGCCATAGAGCAGCTTCCGCTCTGGCTGATCGAGGGAATGGCCGAATATCTCTCGATCGGCCGCGAGGATCCGAACACCGCGCTCTGGATGCGGGACGCGGTGATGAAGAACGATCTGCCGTCGCTCGAACAGCTTACCCGCGATTTCCACTACTTCCCCTATCGCTACGGCCAGTCCTTCTGGGCCTACGCGGCCGGACGGTACGGCGAGGAGGTGATCCCGCGGTTCTACAACGCGGCGCTCCGCGGCGGCTGGAAGACCGCCGTCAAACAGGTGCTCGGCACCACCGACGAGGGGCTGTCGCGCGACTGGGCCGCCGCCCTCAAGGCCACCTTCGGTCCGTTCGTCGAAAGCCGCACCGGCTACGGCGCCGCCGGCCAGCGCGTGCTCGGCGGCCAGGATGGGGACAGGAATCTCTATCTGGCCCCGGAGGTGAGCCCGGACGGACGCTACGTAATCCTCTTCTCCTCCCGCGAGCTCTTCACGATCGACCTGTTCCTGGCCGACGCGAAGACCGGACGGGTGATCCGCCGCCTGGTGAGCACCGCGACCAACCCGCATTTCGACGCGCTCCGCTTCATCAGCTCCGCCGGCGCGTGGTCGCAGGATGGACGGAAGTTCGCGTTCATCGTCTTCTCCGGCGGCAACGACCGGATCGCGATCCTCGACGTGGCCAGCCGCGACGTGGAGCGCGAGATCGATATCCCCTCGGTCGGCCAGGTCTCCAGCATGAGCTGGGCCCCGGACGGCAAGACGATCGTCTTCTCCGGCGCGCGCGGCGGCATCAGCGACCTGTTCCTCCTCGACGTCGCCTCCGAGCGAGTGACCCCCCTGACCGACGACCGCTACGCCGACATGCAGCCATCCTTCTCGCCGGACGGCAGGACGGTGGCCTTCGCGACCGATCGAGGGCAGGGGACGAACTTCGACCGGTTGACCTACGGCAACCTCCGGATCGCGCTGATGGACGTGGCCACGCGGGATATCCGGCTGCTCGATCTGTTCGAGGATGCCAAGAACATCAACCCGGACTACGCTCCCGACGGAAAGACGCTCTACTTCATCTCCGACCGGGAGGGATTCAGCGACATCTACCGCGTCGACCTGGCCAGCGGACAAATCGGGCGGGTGACGCGCCTGGCGACCGGCGTCACCGGCATCACGGCCACCTCGCCGGCCATGTCGATGGCCGCCCGCGATTCGCGGCTGATGTTCTCGGTCTACGAGCGGGGAGAATACACCATCTACGGTCTGGACGCGAACAGCGTGACCGCCGAGATCGTGAAGCCGGGCTCGGCGCCGGACATCGCCGGGACGCTTCCGCCGGTCGATTCGGCCGGACACGGGATGGTGGCCGCCTACATGGCCAATCCGACCGAGGGGCTCCCGACGGGGACCGCGTACGACGTGAGCGACTATTCGCCGGCGTTCGGCCTCGATTACCTCGGCACCCCGGGCGTCGGCGTGGCCTTCGGCTCCTACGGCGCGGGCTTCTCCGGCGGCGCGGCCGCCTACTTCAGCGACATCCTCGGCAACTACCAGATCGGCGCCGTGGCGCAGATCAACGGCTCGATCCAGGATCTCGGCGCGCAGGTGACCTACGCCAATCTCTCGCACCGGCTCAACTGGGGAGCGACCATCTCGCACATTCCCTACCTGAGCTCCGCGACGAACATCAGCGCGGTCACCGCCGACATCGGCGGGCAGGTGGTGCCGGCCACCTCGATCCAGCAGACGTTCCAGCACGCGTTCATCGACGGCGGCACCGCGATGGTGAGCTACCCGCTCAACACCACGCAGCGCTTCGAGGGGAACGTCGGCTACAACCACATCAGCTATACCTCCGAGGTGGAGGAGTCGATCGTCTCCTCCGGCGAGCTGATAGCGCAGGAGACGCGCGACATTCCCTCGCCGGGAGGATTGAACATGGCGCAGGCCGGCGTGGCGTTCGTGGGGGACAACTCCTTCTTCGGCCTCACCTCGCCGATCACCGGCAACCGCTACCGCTTCGAGGTGGACGGCACCACCGGATCGGAGACCTACGGGACGCTGCTGCTCGACTACCGTCAGTATGTCTACCAGCGTCCGGTGACCTTCGCCGTGCGCGCCATGCACATCGGCCGCTACGGGCCGGACGCCGAGAGTGACCGTCTGACGCCGCTGTTCCTCGGCTACGAGTCGCTGGTGCGCGGCTACACGGCCGGATCGTTCACGATCGAGGAATGCACCGGGCAGACGGCCAACGGCGGGTGCCCGGAGTTCAACCGGCTGCTCGGCAGCCGCGTGGCGGTGGCGAACATGGAGGTGCGCGTGCCGCTGACCGGGCCGAGCGATTACGGGCTGATCAACCTGCCGTTCCTGCCGATCGAGCTCGGCGCGTTCCTGGACGGCGGCCTGGCCTGGACCTCCACCGAGGCGCCGGTGCTCGAGCTGACCCGGAGCTCCATGGATCGCGTGCCGGTCTTCAGCGCGGGCTTCACCTCGCGGGTGAATCTGTTCGGCTATCTGGTGCTGGAGCTCTTCTACGCCTACCCGTTCCAGCGTCCGGGAGCCGGTTGGCAGTTCGGATTCCAGATCGCCCCGGGATGGTGACGGCGGCACCCCGGCCGCGGAACTTTTCCCGATGCCGGCGGTGTTCGTACTATCGGGTTTCGGCGGGAACCGGCTAGCCCGTCGAAGCCCATCATGATGCGAGCGAACGGGATGGGCGTCCACGTCCGTCCCGTTCGTCGTATTCGGCGACATGCCCGGCCCGCCATCCCGCATCGATCGGGTATCGCGGCGTCGGGTATCGCGGCATCGAGCATGCGGCTCGGGGCAACATCCCCGGAGTCCCCGTGTCGTCATCGCGCGCGCGTCATCCTCGCGCGAGGCGCGGCACGATCCATCGGAACGGAGATCCCGTGTTCTTCTTCACGCTGTTCAACAGGATCGTACTACGACATTTCCGTCGGGAGTGGGGGCGGCTCCTCCTCTCGATCGTCGGCGTCGCGATCGGCGTGGCGACGTTCGTCGCCATCCGGCTGGCCAACACCACGGCATTCCAGGCATTCACCACCTCGCTCGACGCGGTGGCCGGGCGCTCGAATCTTCAGATCGCCTCCGGCGACGGGCTCGGATTCCCCGAGAAGCTGCTGGAGCGGGTCAGGCGGAGTCCCGCCGTGGAGGCGGCCGCGCCGGTGATGGAGCAGTACGCGCAGCTGGTCGATTCGGCCGAGCTCGCCCGCCCCGGCAGCGGCATCCCGCTCCTGGTCTTCGGCATCGACGTCTTCAGCGAGGGGCGCTTCCGCGATTACACGGTGGTCTCCTCGCGCGATACCGCCGGCAGTCCGCTCGGCGAGGCCGGGCTCCGCTTTCTCCTGGAGCGGGGCGCGGCGATCATCACCCGGAAGATCGCCGACCGCGAGCATCTGGCCGTCGGGGACACGCTCCGGCTGATCGCCGCCGGCAAGCGGCTGGCGCTCCACGTGGTCGGCATCATCAGGCCGGAGGGGACCGCCTCGGCGCTCGGGGGGAACTTCCTCCTGCTGGATATCGCCTCGGCGCAGGAGGTGTTCGGACGGGTCGGGAAACTGGACCGGATCGATCTGCTGGTCGACGAGAAGGATCGCGCCGGCCTCGGGGAATATCTCTCGTCGGAGCTTCCGCCCGGGGTGGTGGTCAGGGAGCCTGAGAGCCGCGGGGCGCAGACCTCGAAGATGCTCGACTCCTTCGACCTGAACCTGACCGCGCTCGCCTTCATCGCGCTCTTCGTCTCGATGTTCATCATCTACAACACGCTGCTGACCAACACGCTCCGGCGCCGTCGCGAGCTCGGCATTCTCCGCGCCGTCGGCGGCACCAGGGGACGGATCCTGCTGCTGTTCCTGGCCGAGGCGGCGGCCATCGGACTGATCGGCGTGGCCATCGGCATCCCGGTCGGCATCCTCCTCTCCCGGCTCGCCGTGGAGCAGGTGATCCGCACGGTCACGGCGCTCTATATCCTGACCGTGGCCGAGCATGTGGTGATCGATCCGCGGACGCTGCTGCTGGGCGGAGTGCTCGGCGTGGCCGCCTCGGTCCTCTCGGCGCTGCCGGCGGCGATCGAGGCCTCCCGCGCGCATCCTCGCGAGACGTTTTCGCTGCAGACGGCCGAGGCGAAAGTGGCGCTCAACTATCCGAGAATCGTCGGCTCCAGCCTGGCGCTGCTGCTGCTGGCCGGCGGCGCGGCGCTCCTCGGCCAGTGGCTGATGAGCCCGATCCTCGGTTTCCTCAGCGCCGGGCTCCTCCTGGTGGGGGTGGCGCTCCTGACGCCGGTCTTCATCCGCGGCGGCAACCGGGTGGCCGGCCGGCTGGTCCGCGCCCTCTTCGGCGTCGAGGGAGGGCTGGCCAACGCCTATCTGTTGCAGTCGCTCGGCCGCACCTCCACCGCGATCGCCGCGCTGATGACCGCCATCGCCATGGTGATCGGCGTCTCCACGATGATCGGCTCCTTCCGGAAGACCGTCGATTACTGGCTCCGCCAGACGATCACCGCCGATCTCTATCTGACCCTCTCCACCAACCGGCTTTCGGTGTCCGCCGTGTCGCCGATCCCGGGGGAGATCATCGACTATCTGGACGCCGATCCGGAGCTGGTGGCGGTCGACGCGGTGCGGCGCATCCGGACCGGGTACGCCGGACGGCAGATCGAGGTGAGCGGGGCGCGGCTGAACCTGCCGGAGCATCTGGCCTCGCTGACCTTCCGCGGCGCCTCCTGGAACGACGCGATGGCCCGCCTCGACGCTGGTCAGGTGGCCGTCAGCGAGGGCTTCGGGATCCGGTTCCGGAAGGATGTCGGGGACACGGTGCAACTGGAGACGCCGACCGGCCGCCGGACGCTCACGATCGGCGCGGTCTATTACGACTACACGAGCGACGCCGGAACGATGATGATGCGCCACCGCCTCTTCGCCCGGCTCTTCGCCGACAGCTCGGTGGGGAACGTGGCGCTCTACCTGCGCGATCCCTCGCGGCTCGAGAAGGTGCGGGAGGATGTCGAGCGGCGCTTCGGCGGACGCTACAGCCTGGTCGTCTACTCCAACCGCGCGCTTCGCGACGAGGCGCTGACGGTGTTCGACCAGACCTTCGCCATCACCTACGCGCTGCAGTTCGTGGCGGTGGTGGTGGCCGCGATCGGCGTGGCCAACACGCTGGCGGCGCTCGTGGTGGAACGGGGGAGGGAGATCGCCATCCTCCGCGCCATCGGCGCCACGGCCGATCAGGTGCGGAAGATGACGCTGGTGCAGGCCGGGCTGATCGGCCTGGCCAGCGAGCTGCTCGGCATCGTGGCAGGGCTGCTGCTGAGCGCGATCCTGATCTACGTGATCAACCGGGTCTCCTTCGGCTGGACCATTCAGTTCACCCTGGCGCCGGAGGTGCTGGCCACCTCGGCGCTCCTGGTGATGGCCACCGCGCTGGCGGCCGGCCTTGCCCCGGCCAACGCCGCGGCCCGCCGGCGGATCGTGGACGTGCTGAAGAGAATCGAGAATTGAGCCCGCGCTGAGCCCCGCGCTGAGCCCCGCGCGGAGCCCCGAGTCGAGCTCGCGGGGAGCCTGCCGCGGGGCCGCGTGGTGCCGTTCCGAAGCGTTCGCGGAGCGTTCCCGGAGCCTCCGGCGCCGGGCATCTACATTCTGAATTCAGGATTCAGCGATCTCTTCAGTAACTTCGCGGCTTCGTATGCGGTAGACCAGCAGTCTCAAACAGGTACAATGGATAGAAAGATTCGAGTTCTCGTCGCCAAGGCCGGACTTGACGGCCACGATCGCGGCGCCAAGGTGATCGCCGCGGCCCTTCGCGATGCCGGCATGGAGGTGATCTACACCGGCCTGCGTCAGACCCCCGAGATGATCGTCGAGGCGGCGCTGCAGGAGGATGTGGACGTCATCGGCATCAGCATCCTCTCCGGCGCGCACATGACCGTCTTCCCGAAGGTCCGCTCGCTGATGAACGAGCGCGGTCTGGATGACGTACTGCTGACCGGCGGCGGCATCATTCCCGATCAGGATATCGAGGAGCTGAGGAAGCTGGGCGTCGGCGAGCTGTTCACGCCCGGCGCGCCGACCACGGCGATCTCCGGCTACATCAACGGCTGGGTCGCCGAGCATCGGAAGGACTGAGCCGGCCCCCGGCGGGGCGCCCCCCGGCGGGGAAGGCCTCCATCCGTAATCTCACCGACGCCAATCCGTGGAGAAGGATCTCTCGCAGGAAGGTCTCGGCATCGTCGGCCGATCGCCACAGATCGCCGAGATCTTCGAGACCATCAGACAGGTCGCCGACACCGACATCACCGTTCTGCTGATCGGCGAGAGCGGCGTGGGCAAGGAAGTCTTCGCGCGCGCCATTCATCGGCTGAGCCGGCGCGCCGACCAGCGGCTGATCACGATCAACTGCGCGGCGATCCCGGAGGCGCTGCTGGAGTCGGAGCTTTTCGGCCACGAGCGGGGCGCCTTCACCGGCGCGGTCGAGACGCGCAAGGGGCTGTTCGAGGCGGCCGACCACGGCACCATCTTCCTCGACGAGATCGGGGAGATGTCGCTGGCCACCCAGGCCAAGCTCCTCCGCATCCTCGAGACCTTCGAGTTCACCCGCGTCGGCAGCACCGATACCCGGAAGACCGACGTCAGGGTGATCGCCGCGACCAACCGCGACCTTCAGCGGGAGTCGGAGCGCGGCAGTTTCCGCCGCGACCTCTATTACCGCCTCGCCTCGGTGCAGCTCCGCATCCCGCCGCTGCGCGACCGCTGGATCGACATCCCCGCGCTGGCCGATTCCTTCGGCGCGCAGGTGGCCGCCAACCTCAAGGCCCCGTACCGCGGGTTCACCCCCGAGGCGATGCGCCTGATGATCGAATACTCCTGGCCCGGCAACATCCGCGAGCTGAAGAACTTCGTGGAGCTGGTGATCACGCTGGAGCGGGGGGAGCAGATCGACGCCACGACCGTCCGCAAGTACCTCGACGTTGATCGCCACGCGCCGGTGGAGAACCCCGGCGCTATCGTCCATGTTGCCGGCCGCACGCCGGAGCAGGCGGAGCGGGAGCTGATCTATCGCGCGCTGATCGAACTGAGGAACGAGGTGGCCGATCTGAAGCGGATCGTCACCGGCGGCGCTCCCGGGGGGCCGATGCCGATGTCGGCACCGAGCCCGATGGAGGCGCCGGTCCCCTCGCGTGCCGCGCTCCCGGCGCCGCAGACCAGCCTCGACACCGTCCTGGAGCGTCTCGACGATTTCTCCCTGGAGACGATGGAGCGGAAGATGATTCTCGCGGCGCTGAAGCGCTACGGCGGCAACCGGCGTCTGGCCGCGCTCGCCCTCGGCATCAGCGAGCGCACGCTCTACCGGAAGCTGAACGAGGAGGAGTAAGCGACGGGCCGAGCTTCGGAGATGATCTCCGCTCCGGAGATGATCTCCGCTCCGGAGATGATCTCCGCTCCGGAGATGATCTCCGCTCCGGAGATGATCTCCGCTCCGGAGAGACGATCCCGGCATCTGGTTCGTCCCTGGAGCAGCGCGGACTCGGACGCTCAGCATTCAGCATTCTTCATTCTCTTCAATGGTTGTTCCCGCTCGATATCGCACCGGACGCATGCTCCTTCTCGGCCTGATCGTGGCCGCGGGGCTCGGCGGGTGCTATTCCTTCCGCGGGCAGTCGGTGCCGGCGCATCTGAAGACGGTCGGCATCCCTCCGGTGGAGGACAACAGCGGCTATGGACGTGGCACGGTGCGCCAGGACATGACCACCGAGCTCGTCAGGAAATTCCGGGACGACAACAGCCTTCGCGTGGTCGATCCCACCGGCGCCGATTCCCGACTCGATGTGACGATCACGAGCATCAACGACAAGGGACGCCTGAACGTCTCGGCCTCGGAATACGAGACCGTGCTCGAGATGGTGATTTCCGCGCGCGTGACCTTCACCGACAACGTGAAGAAGCGGGCACTCGTCAATGGCCGGGACGTGACCGGCCGCGCCAGTTACCGCGTGGATCAGGGGGAGGCCGGACGTGTCGAGGCGATCCGCAACGCGCTCGACAAGCTGACCTCGCAGATACTTCTCGAGGTCACCTCCGACTGGTGAGCCCGGACACTTCTTCCGTCTTTGGCGCTGCATGGCAGGTCTCCTACTGGCACTCTATGTCCTCCCGCTCCTCGTCCTCTTCGTGCAGGGGCTGTACGGGCTTGCCATGGTTATCGGCTATCTCCGGTCCCGCTCCCGCGACCCGCTTCCACTTCCTCTCGACCAGCTCCCGACGATTCCCGCCGTCTCCGTTCAGCTTCCGATCTACAACGAGCGCCACGTGGCCCGGCGCCTGATCGACGCGGTCTGCGCGCTCGACTATCCGCGCGAGCGCCTTCAGATCCAGGTGCTCGACGATTCCACCGACGAGACCTCGGAGCTCGTGGCCGGGATCGTGGCGGCGTGGCGCGAGGCGGGCATGCCGATCGAGCATCTGCGCCGCGAGGAGCGGAGCGGCTTCAAGGCCGGCGCGCTCCGGGCGGGGCTGGAGTCGGCCACCGGCGAGCTGATCGCCATCTTCGACGCTGACTTCCTTCCCGGTCCCGATTTTCTCCTCCGCACCGTGCCGCATCTGGCGCTCGACGCGGGGATCGGGATGGTGCAGGCGCGCTGGGAGCATCTGAACGACGAGCACAGCCTGCTGACGCGCATCCAGGCGCTGGCGCTCGACGCGCACTTCGCCATGGAGCAGCAGGTGCGCAACCGGAGCGCTCTCTTCATCAACTTCAACGGCACGGCCGGCGTGTGGCGCCGCCGCTGCATCGAGGAGGCGGGCAACTGGCAGTCGGACACGCTCACCGAGGATCTGGATCTCTCCTACAGGGCGCAGCTCCGCGGCTGGCGCTTCCTCTACCTGAACGAGCTGGCGGTGCCGGCCGAGCTGCCGGTGGAGATCAACGGCCTGAAGTCGCAGCAGTTCCGGTGGACCAAGGGGGCGATCGAGACGGCGAGGAAGCACCTCGGCTCCCTCTGGCGGGCCGAGCTTCCGCTCCGCGTGAAGCTGCATGCAACGCTCCACCTCGGCTCGAACCTCGTGTTCCCCTGCGCGCTGATGACCGCGCTTCTCAGCGTGCCGGTCCTGTTCGTGAAGATCGGGCACCCGGAGCTCGGGGGCGTCTTCGATCTGCTCTCGCTCTTCGCCATCTCCTCGGTCTCCACGTTTCTCTTTCATCTCTTCGCGCAGCGCGATCTCCGGAGCGACTGGCGTCGGCGGATGCTCTTCTATCCGGCGATGGTGGCCGGCACGATCGGACTGGCCGTCAACAACACGCGCGGCGCCATCGAGGCGCTCCTCGGCCACCGGAGCGAGTTCCGGAGGACGCCGAAGTACGCGGTGCGCGGACGCGGCGATCGTGCCTGGACGCGGAGTCCGTACGCGCGCCCGGCGGCGCGGCGGCGCATCGGCGCGCAGTCGATGGCGGAGATGGCGCTGGCGCTCTACTTCATGGTGGGGGTGGTAGCCTCCATCCGTCACGTGGAGCTGGCGGCGCTGCCGCTGCAGCTCAGCTTCGCCTTCGGGTTCGGCCTGGTCGGCTGGCACTCCCTCCGCGAGCGGTGGGGGAGATGAGGTAGCCGTAGCCGGCGCTTGTGGTAGGCGCTTGTGGTAGGCGCTTGTGGTAGGCGCACGTCTTCAGCGTGCGCTCTTCCATTGCACCGGGTGGGGCGGCCACTGGGGGCCGCCCGTACAGCGCGCATCTTCAGCGCGCGCATTTCCGTCGCACCAGGCGGGGCGGCCACTGGGGGACGCACGTACAGAACATAGATTTTTAGCGCGCTCGTCTTCCC
>JBEHWX010000018.1:0-81275 GCA_048498995.1 Bacteroidota bacterium | reverse complement strand
AAAGCGCCGGCCCCAAAGGCACCCCCCGCTTTTTTGTTGGCAAGAAGTCCGCCCGTTATCAATGCTCAACCGTGCACGCCTCGTGAGCGGCGTTCAGTACCAATGGCCCTTCCCTCGACCTGGCGATGTCTCGCACCGACACCGTGATCCTCAACTCTCCCGACGGGCTCGCCGGATGCGTAGTTGGTGCTGAGACGTGACAGAATAGAGTTATGCCGAGAGGATCTTCATCTTTTGGGCCGCGAACTCTTCATCCGTGAGGATCCCTGAGTCCCGGAGTTTTGCAAGGCGTTCAAGCTGGCTTACGACGTCGTTGCTCGGTATCGATTGAGCTACCATCTCCTTGGGCATAGGAGCGGCGGAATTTGCCGCCTTCAGAAGAGCTGTTCGGAGAATATTCGATTCGGTCACGGCCTTCTTGCCCTCGAATTCGAACATCGTGTTGTGTTTGAAGTTTCCTTCCTTCCAATCGACCACCACGTAATGAGATTCATTCTTCTTCTGCTTCTTCATGAAGAGCGCGAGCGGTCCAGCCAACAGGACGCGGGTTGCCGTGACGCGCGAGGAGAGAGTGGAGTGATCTTCAGCGGTCACATTGGTGATGCTAGCTAGCGGGATTGAGCTGATCTCGGGAAGTTTGGAAGAAAAGATGATGGCGCGGTCACTCTCAATACTCACATACGCCTCATCGACTGGTGCTGGCATGTCTGGATGTCCGGTAACATACCGGCCCGCGGTAAGGGTATTTGGTGACGCAATCTTCGCCTTCGCTGCCATAGCCTTCGCATTGATCTCCTTTGCCTCTTGCCAAATGCTCATGGCGAATCTCCAATTGTGGTTGATGTGTGATGGAAAGTCTCATACTTCCCTGTCCGAATCCACGCTGCTAGAATTTTCAGGTGTACTTCTAGATATGCTCTGAGGTCCAATGTTCAAGCGCCTCTCAGCTGTTTTCGGTGGTTTTCCCGAGAGCTTCAATGCGTGCCCCATCGTGGTGCGACAGGATCACGAGTGGCCGCTTGGCTTCACATGCCACACATTGGTGCTATGGCATGGCCAATTCCTGGTGCTCCGTATTGTATTGTGCGCGATCAGGCAGGGAGTGTCGAGCTCGGCCCATTGGAATACTTCAGAAAGATAGTCGTTTGCCTGTTGGTTTGAGATACGATGGAGTCGTTTCATATTCGGGAACGCTCCTTGCCGGATCGAGTCGGGGAGTGGTGAGCATCGCTCGATGTATTGCAGGAGCAATGAGCGCTTCGCCTGATGAGAGGCATGTACATCTTCCGAAAGCCGCACGAGGGGATTGCGATACGTCGCAATCCCCTCGTGCGTTCATGAGAGCGATCGTGTGAGGCAGATCAGAGCGCGGCGGCCACCGCCTCGGCGAGCGTCATCGTGGGGCGGCCGATCAGGCGGCCGAGATCGCCGCTGTCGGTGGCCAGCTCGCCACGCGCGATGCCGAGATCCGCGTTGGCAAGCACGCGCGCGTACTCCGCCGGAAGTCCGAATCCCGCGAGCGCCTCGGCGTATGCCTCCATCGGAAGATCACGGTAGATCACCTCCCGTCCCGACTGTCTGGCCACCTCCGCCGCCATCTCGCTCATCGTGAACGACGTGTCGCCGCCGAGCTCGTGGATGCTGTTCTCGTGCCCCTGGCCGGTGAGGACCGCGGCCGCGGCCGCCGCGTAATCGGCGCGCGCCGCCCCGCTCACGCGCCCCTCCCCGGCACTGCCGAGGATCACGCCATGCTCGGCCGCCTGCTTGATCGTGACGACGTAGTTCTCGTAGTACCAGCTGTTCCGCAGCATCGCGTACGGGAGGCTCGAGCTCCGGATGATCGCCTCGGTCGCCTTGTGATCCTCGGCGATCAGTATCCCGTTCCGGTCCGCGTTGACGATGCTCGTGTAGGCCAGCAGCCGCACCCCGGCGCGCTCGGCCGCGCGCACGGCGTTCTCGTGCAGCCCGATGCGATGCTTCCCGATCTCGCTGGCCGAGACGAGGAGCAGGCGCTCCACCCCCTCGAGCGCGCGCTCGAGCGATTCCGGCGCTCCGTAATCGGCCTCGCGGACCTGCACGCCGCGCGCGGCCATGTCCGCGCCCCGCTCCACGTCACGCGTCGTGGCGACGATGCGGCCGGGCTCGACGCCCCGCTCCAGAAGCGCGTCCACGACAAGGCGTCCGAGATGTCCGGTGGCGGCCGTTACGGCAATCGTTGCTTCGTTCATCTTCATCTCTCCATTGAATTGAAGCGCGGCGGGAATGACGCGGCGCGCTTGCGTTGGTATGTCTGTTACTGACTCGGTAACATATTCATGCGTGGAAGCGTCCGCGGCGAACGGGGAGGTATCGGCGCGTTACCTGCTCGCCGTTCTCCGCCGCTCCGCCTTCTCGATGTTCTGTCGCAGGTGGGCCAGGGTCATGGCGCCCAGCTCCCGCTCCACGGCCCGCTCGGCGTTGTTGAGCACCGCGCCGAGCACCGGTTGAATGTGCGCGCCGACCGGGCAGTTGATGTTCGGAGCGGTGCGGTGCATCCCGAACAGCTCCTGACTCTCGACGGCGCGGTAGATATCGAACAGCGTGATCTTCGATTCGGCCCGGCCGAGAAGCAAGCCACCGCCGGTGCCGAGCTGCGCCGTCAGCAGCCCCGCCTTCTTCAGCGACATCGCGATCCGTCGCACGAACGCCGGATTGGTGCTGATGCTCCCGGCGGCGTACTCCGAGGTCACCGGCTCGCCTTCGGCCGAGGCAATGAGCGTCATCAGATGGACTGCGAGAACGAATCGACTGCTGGTCATGAGGGGGGCTCCGCTGATCTGTTACCAACTTAGTAACACAAGAGACGCCGTGCAAGCGCCGGAAGTGTCGAACGCGAAAACCCCGCGCGCCGCATCGGTAGGCGCACGTCTTCAGCGTGCGCTGCGCTGGCGGCTCCGGGATGCCGTCCGCGCGCCGCATCGGTAGGCGCACGGCTTCAGCGTGCGCTGCGCTGGCGGCTCCGGGATGCCGTCCGCGTGGGGCATCCGTAGCCCGCATCTGGCATGGAGATGCCGCGCAATCATGTATCGCTGTATCAGGAGTGTCGGCCGCGCGCTCCGGGGTGGTAGATTCGTCCCCGGCTTCGGCCGGCGGGATCATTGCGGTCCGGCCGGCGCGCGATGGCGGTGTATGAACAGATCCCGCCATGCATCGGAGCCCTCCCGGGCTGGACGAGCCGGGAAGGAGATCAATCGAGGATGATGGAATCATCGGCCCGCGGGCGCATCATTCTGGTCCGGCACGGCAGGTCGGGCCATCTACATACCGGACGTATCGACGTCGAGGGATACCGGCGGTGGATCGCGGCCTACGACGCCGCGGAGCTGGCGCCGGGGGAGGCGCCGACGGGCGAGCTGCGCCGGATGGCCGCCGTCGCCGGCGCCATCGTGACCAGCGACACGCCCCGCGCCCACGCCACCGCGCGGCTGCTCGATCCCGGCCGCGACCCGATCCTCTCGCCGCTGCTGCGCGAGACCGCGCTCCCGGTCCCCGACTGGCGCGGCCCGCGGCTGCCGGTAACCTTCTGGCTGATGATGACCGGCATCGGATGGAGCCGTGGACGCCTTCCGTCGGTCGAGCCGAAGGAGGCTGCCCGCGAGCGCGCGCATCGGGCGGTCGCGTGGCTCATCGAGCTGGCCGACGAGCGTGGCGACGTGATCGCGGTGACGCATGGCTCCTTCCGGCGTCTGCTGCTGCGGGCGCTCGTGGCCGCCGGCTGGAGTCGCGCGGCCGGACGCTCCCACCGGAACTGGAGCGCGTGGGTGATGACGCGCGAGGCCGGAGATATCTCCCCGGCCTCGCCGCGCGGCTCTACCACTTCGTCAGCATGATCTTCTCGATCCTGTAGGCATGCAGGAAATCGTGCAGCGCCAGGTGACGGATCATGATGAAGATCGAATAGTGGCTGCAATCTCGATGCTCCGCGGTCCGCGCCCATTCCTCCGGCGTCAGATCCCGAAGCCGCGCCACCAGCGCGCGCCGATCCTCCACGAAGCGCGTCATCGCATTCTCCAGATCCATCGCCAGAAGCATCTTCTCCATCTCGGAGGTGCCCGGCTCGTACCGCTCGATGACCGCCGCGGGGTTGGCGAGTATGGTCGCCAGGCGCTCGAAGAAGAGATCGTGCACGACGGCGAGATGGCAGAAATGCTCGTGCGCCGACCATTGTCCCGGAGCGGGACGCTGCTTGAGACGCTCGGCGGGGATTTCCCTCATGAGCGGAAGCACGATATCCGGAGCGCGCTCCAGCGCGTCGATGACCGCGGTCGTTGTGTCCAAGGAGATCATGATGATGTGAGGATGCGCGGGCGTGGCGCGCGCGAGCCAGAACAGGAGGGGACGAGCAGGCCCACGGCGTTCGCCGGCGGATGATGAGATGATGCGGGTTGTCGGAGGGATCACACGCGCCACCCGGATGGCGGTTACGTGGCAACGGACGATGCGTCATTGGACGATGCGTCATCGGTGCGTCCGCCCCGCGCCGGACCACACTCTCACGAACCGGAGATCATGGGCAGCTGGCAGTTCGCATACTTCTTTCCCGGCGGCGCGTCCCCGCTGGCTCCGGCCAACGCCATCGGCGTGTTGAAGGAGCAGGGGTTCCAGTTCGAGGATGGTCTCTGGCCGCTGGTGCCGGTCGATGACGAGGGGCATCTGGAGCCGCGCGGCAGGGTCAGACTCGTCAGCCCGTACGATGATCTCCGGGATCGGCTCGCCGCGCGCGAACAGTTCGACATCGAGTGCCGGAGCCGCGATCTCTTCCTCTCCTGCTCCTTCGCGACGCGATACGCCAATCCCTTCATCTCGTTCGCCTGGTCGTGGTGGCGCTATCGCGACTATCCCGCATGGATCCGCGACCGGCACTGGGCCCTGCTGCGCCGCCTCGCGAAGGCCTGCGACGCCACGTTCGGCATCATCGTCGAGGAGCCGCCGGGATACTTCGAGGACAAGTTCCTGGAGCTGGAGGGGCGGCGATTCCTCGAGATGACCGGCGCCCACGGCATGGAATATCGGATCGACGAGCTCTGGATCGATGAGCGCGCTCCCGATCCGATGCCGGAGCTCGTCGGCGCCACGCATCGTCTGGTGCCGATCGGGAGCGTGGACGGCTACCGCGTGTATCGGCAGGAGCGCGGAGCGGCGCGCGGAGTAATCGACACGCCATGAGAGTCACGCTCACGATCACGGAAATTCATCGCTGGCTCGAGCTCAACGAGCACGAGGGGGTCGTCATCGGCCTCATCGGATCGCGGGAGGTGAGCTGTCATGTGCTGCTCCCCGACGCGAACGGCTGGGGACGCCATGCTCCCGGCCGGAGCCTGGAGATCGAGCTTCGACTTGAGCGGAGCGGAACGGTCGAGCCGGCCGATCCCTCCGAGCCGTTATCGCTCCGGCGCGTGGATGGAGCGATCCATCGCGCCGTGGGCGAAGTGCGGGAGATCGCCGGGGAGCTTCTGCTGCTCGACGTCGGGATGCCGCTGAGCGTCGATCTGGACATCACGCCGGCCATGGCCCACGCGATTCCTCGCATCGCCGTCGGCGACCGGATCGCCATCGTCGGCATGCTCGAAGCCGATCTCGATCCGGAGTGAGCGGCGTGGATCGGCGGCCAGGCGCGCGGCCCGGAAGATCATCCGCGAGGCCGCGTCGCGGCTATGATGTCGGCGTGAACTGCTTCAGGTCGTAGATGCCGAGCGCGGTCTCGATCACCTCCACCTGGCTCACCATCCGCTCGAAGCCATCCTCGCCGAAGAGCCGGTGCTCTTCTTTCTCGAAATCCTCCCCGAGCGCGTCGTACTCGTGGCGCGATACCAGCTTCGCGAAGGCGGGGAAGAGGACCGTGTCCTCGCGCGCCTCGTGCGGCTCGTACATCCGGGTGAAGCCGGCGAGCTGGCCCCGCAGCTTCGCGCGATTCGTGGCGTCGCCGAGCGCCGTCGGTGTCGCCAGGCTCAGGATCGCGTCGGTCGAGCGGCGTCCCGCCTTGTGCTGATCGTCCAGCACGTCGACCAGATCCACCAGTTGATGCGCGGAGCGGAAGCGGGGGAACAGGTGCTGCTCCTCCAGCCGTTCGTGGTAATCCTCGATGAAGCTTCGGATGATGTGAGCCGCGTCGGCGAGCGGCGTCGGCGGAAGCTCCCCTCCGGCGTCGATCAGCTCGATGTAGTGACGATAGACGAGCACGATCCGCTTGAGGATGCCGTGCTCCCGCATCAGGTCCTCGCCCGGCGTCACCTCCTCACCCTCACCTTCCGCTTCCTTCGTCTTCGCGCCCGACGTGTCGCCGCCGTTGCCGCGGCTGTCGGATTCCTTCCGGCAGCCGGCGAGCATCGTGCCGCCGATCGTCGCGGCGCCGACCGTCGTGGTCACGCCGATCAGGCCGGAGGCGCGCAGGAACCATCTGCGCGACACGGGGATGTGGTCCGGCTCGGGCTGAAGAAGCTCGTGGTCGTGGATCATGATAGGCACCTCCCAAACGCTGTCGAGTTGATGTGAGCACCTCCTTTGTGGAGGGCGTTATCGGGCGTGTGCCAGGATTGGCGGAATCTTCCTCATCAAGACGCGGGCCGCATCAGCTCAGATCGGGGCAACATCGTCAACTCATCGAGCAGCGCCTTTCCCTCGGGCCAGAGTCCGAGGTTCGAGGCGGAGTTGACATGCCCCTTCTCGCCGATGTCGACGAAGCGGCTTCCCCAGCGGCGGGCCAGCTCGGCGCATCGCTCGATGGTGATGTATTCGTCGTTCCGGCTGCCGACGACGATGCTCGGGAAGGGGAGCGGCGCGAGCGGCACCGGGAGGAATCCGTTCGTTTCCGCCGGAAAGTGAGGGCTCTCCGGATCGGGCGGGGCCACCAGCAGGGCTCCCCGAATCCTCGACCGGCTGGAGGCTCCCCAATGCGCCATCGCCAGGCAGGCCAGGCTGTGCGCGGCGATCACCATCCCTTCACCGGCGGCCTGGACCTCCTGCTCGATGCGCCGGACCCAGTCGTCCCTGCGCGGCTGTTCCCAGTCGCCCTGTTCGATGCGCCGGAAGCCGGGATACTCCCGCTCCCAGACCGACTGCCAGTGGAGGGGACCCGAGCCGCCGAGGCCGGGCGCGGTCAAGACGGTGATCATCGGTCGTGAGTCGGGCATCGTGAATAACGTGTGTCGATTGCTCGGCGCCGGTTGCTCGGCGCGGAAGGGGAGATCCCGTTCGGCGGGCTCCCGGGATGGAGGGGAAGTTACGGCCGCTCGATGATATCGGAGGGCGGCCATGGCCTGTTTTTTGCGTCGTGACGCCGTTGCCATCGCTCCATCGAGCTCACGCCGACGCTCGCGCGCGGATCGGTTGCCTCATCCAGGGCCGGAAACGGCACCCGACGGGCGGTACGTGCCGGTCACGCGGCGATCACGCGGGCGGTCCGATGGGGATCCGACCATGCATCGTTCATCTCGATTTCGCATTCATCTTTCCGATTCAACCTATGAGCACTCGCACCGAGCGTGAGAGTACCACCGAAGCCGAATTCAGTGCCGAGGAATGTCTTGCCGGAGGAGGGGAGCTTGGAGCGCTGATGCGCTCGCTCGACTGGTCGCGGACGCCGGTCGGGCCGGTGGAGACCTGGCCGCAGAGCCTCAGGACCGCGGTCAGCATCTGCCTCGGCTCACGGCATCCGCTCGAGATCTGGTGGGGGCCGCAGTATGTCCGTTTCTATAACGATGCCTACCGCCCCATCCTCGGCGCCAACAAGCACCCGCAGTTCCTCGGCCGTCCGGGGCGCGAGTGCTGGGGAGAGATCTGGGATCAGATCGGCCCGATGCTCGACAGCGTTCGCCAGACCGGCGAGGCTACCTGGTCGGAGGACTACCAGTTGATCCTCGAGCGGAACGGCTACCCGGAGGAGACCTACTTCACCTTCTCCTACGGACCGTTGCGCGTGGAGAGCGGCGCCGTCGGCGGCATCTTCTGCGCCTGCACCGAGACCACGAGCCGCGTCTTCGGCGAGCGGCGCCTCCGCACGCTCCGGGAGCTGGCCGCCCGCTCGGCCGAGGCCAGGGAGGTCGAGGAGGCGTGTCGGCTGCTGGCCGGCGCGCTGGCGACCAACCCGCTCGACGTTCCCTTCGCGCTCATCTACCTGATCGACGGCGAGCACGCCGAGGCCCGGCTGATCGCCTCGACCGGACTGGAGCCGGGGAGCGCCGCGGCGCCGGAAACGATCTCCATCTCCGGCGCGGAGGATGAGCGCGGCTGGCGGATCGGAAGGATGGTCGCCGACGGGGCCTCGCGCCGCGTCGATGATGTCGACGCGCGGTTCGGCGCGATCGTCGGGGAGACCTGGCCGGAGCCGATTCGCACGGCCATGCTGCTGCCGATCGCGCTTCGGGGACGCCAGCAGCAGACGGTGGCCATGCTGATCGTCGGGACCAGCCCGCGCCTCCCGATCGACCAGGACTACGCGCAGTTCCTCGAATCGATCCGCGCGCAATGCTCGACCGCCGTGGCCGATGCCGAGTCGTTCGCCGAGGAGCGGCGGCGCGCCGTGGCTGATGCCGAGCGGGACCGGATGGCGCGGACGCGTCTGACGAACATCTTCATGCAGGCTCCCGCCTTCATCGCCGTGTTGAGCGGACCGGAGCATGTCTTCGAGCTGGCCAACCAGCCGTACTACCAGATCATCGGACAGCGGGAGATCGTCGGGCGGCCGGTGCGCGAGGCGCTTCCGGAAGTGGTGGAGCAGGGCTTCGTCGAGATCCTCAACGAGGTCTACACCACCGGGCGTCCGTTCGTCGGCACCGACGTGCGGGTGATGCTGCAGACCGGCGGTTCCGGACCGCTGGTGGATCGCTACCTCGATTTCACCTATCAGCCCCTGCACGGCGCCGACGGCGCGGTCAACGGCATCTTCGTGCACGGCATCGACCTGACCGATCGCCGGCACGCCGAGCGGGAGCGGGAGCGCCTGCTGGAGCTGGAGCAGTCGGCGCGCGAGGAGCTGGAGCGCCAGCGCGATCAGCTCTCGCGGGCCAACGAGGAGATCCTCGCCGCCAGCCGCGTGCTTCAGGCGCAGCAGGAGCATCAGGCGGTCGTCGTCCGGTATCTGCGCGGCACCAATCGCGCCGCCGCCGGGTTGACCACGGCGGAGTCGTCCGCGGCGATCATCGATACCCTGATCGGCACGCTCGTCAACGACTTCCGCGCGAGCATCTGCGCCGTCTGGCTTACCAGCGCCAACGGACGGAAGCTGATCCTCGCCGGGGAGAAGGGAATGGAGGCGGCGCCGACTCCCTCGCTCGAGCGCGAGATCGAGATCCTGCTCCATCCCTACAAGGTCGGGTGGGTCGCGCGCTATCGCCGTCCCTTCGTGAGCAACGACGTGGCCGACGATGTCCATTTCGACCGGTCGTGGCTGGCGGCCAACCGGATCGCGAGCGCGGCGGTGCAGCCGTTGATCTTTCAGGACCAGCTGCTCGGCGTGATGGCCGTGTTCTTCAATCACGAGCTCCCGATCGAGGCTAGCGAAGTGCTCGCCACGCTTGCCTCCGTGGTCTCCACCGGCCTGGATGGGGTCAGGGAGAAAGAGGAAGCTCCGGAGAGCTGAGCATGCCGCGCGAGCGCGCGGAAGCGCAACTCCGGCGAGTTGAGTCCGAATATGATCTCCCCGCTCCGGTCTTCCCCGGGAGCATCGGGCATCATGATTCCAACGGATCTCATTGCCGGAGCATGCATGAACATCAGAATCGAACGGCTCGGCGAGCACAACTTCGCCGACTACGAGGCACTCACCGCCGACCAGAGTCAGGGAGGATGCTACTGCTCCTTCTGGCACCAGAAATGGACGTCGATGGAGGATTGGGAGACCTGCAAGCGCGAGACTCCGGAGCGCAATCGGCGGATCGTCTTCGAAAAGATGCGCTCCGGCTTTCACGTCGGCGTGCTGGCGTATCTGGACGATGAGCTCGCCGCGTGGGTCTCGGTGGGACCGCTCACCGATTTCTACTGGACCTGGAAGCGTACCGTGCAGGTCGGCGAGGCGGCCCGGTCGATCGCCGGCATCGTCTGCTTCACCATCGCTCCGAAGTTCCGTGGCCAGGGGCTGCAGTCCGGCATTCTGAGCGCGCTGGGCGAGTATGGCCGCGAGCAGGGATGGAGCGCGATCGAGGGATACCCGTTCGACCAGAGCGCGATAGAGCGCTACAAGGACGAGGTGATCTGGCCCGGGCTGCCGGGGGGATTTCTCGGCGCGGGATTTCAGCGCGCCGGGGAGCACTGGCTGAGCAATCCGGAGGCGGAGCGCTCCATCTATCGCAGAGAGCTCGCGGCCGGCTAGCCGGAGACATGCCTCAATGGACCGAGTCTCGAGGGCTTGAGATCGCCGGGCGTGGATGGCAACCGGTGCAAGCCAGGAGCCGCGGACATCGCCCGTTGCCGACCATTGTCCGGTAACGGTTTCCCGCGCGGGACGTTTATCCTACGCTCTCGGCGTCTGCCCGCGCCGGAGAGAGAATGACGCGATGATACCATGCACGACGCCATAGGAAC
This sequence comes from Bacteroidota bacterium, assembly GCA_048498995.1. Taxonomy (GTDB): domain Bacteria; phylum Bacteroidota; class Ignavibacteria; order OLB7; family OLB7; genus JBEHWX01. The sequence continues at coordinate 70,718 of JBEHWX010000018.1, read as the reverse complement.
CGAAGCCATGTCGAGACAGCAAGCATACCGTGATGAGATAGATTCCTGCTACACCCTGTTCCTGGGACGTATCGAGGAGCACGTGGAGAACGGCCTCCGCCTGATCCTGCTGGAGGCGAAGGTCGGCGGCGTGATGGACGACATCGTGCTCGGCGATGCCAGACTCTCCGGCATGAGAGCCATCGAGCACACCAGGGGCTGCCGAATCTGGGAGGTGGTGTTCGACTCCTATGTCTCTTACGTCGTGCTGAACGAATCGTACACCTGCTGGGACGAGCGGCAGGTCTGGGAGGGGCGGCAGTTCCGGACATACACGCGATCGCATTTCCTGGACTACCTCGGTCGCGACTCGTTCGCTACCGACGAGTACCCGGGTCCGTTCACGCACTTTGGCATCTGCTGTGAGAACCACATCATCCACGTGGCGAGCATGGATGAGCCGAGGATCCGGAGAATGGACTACGCGGGGCAGACGTTGCGAACCTCCGCCGCCGATGCGTGGGCCGAATGGATGGAGAGAATGAAGAACTGAGCATTGCGATGAGCGGGCGCCGCCGGGAAGATGTTTCGATCGGTTCCCGGCGGTGATCCTCCTTGTCGCGCACGGGCGTGGTGGGTATCATCCGCCGCGGGCCTTCAACGGGCCATACTACGATCAGATACTCGCTGGTTCCTCCACTATGTCGATCATCACATCGCTTGAACAACTGGAAGCGCTCTATGGGCTTCCCGGGGAGACCTCCCTCGTCAAGGAGGCGAACGGAATCACGCCGCACTATCGCGCCTACATCGAGGCATCGCCGTTCGTGGCATTGGCTACCTGCGGTCCCGAGGGTCTCGACTGCTCGCCCCGCGGCGACCTTCCCGGCTTCGTCCGCATTCACGATGAGCGGACGGTGATGATGCCGGACCGGCGCGGCAACAACCGCGCCGACTCGCTCCGGAACATCGTCCGCGATCCCCGCGTGGCGCTGCTGTTCATGATCCCCGGGCATGGCAACACGCTCCGGTTGAACGGCCGCGCGCATCTGACGACCGATCCGGATCTGCTGGCCTCGTTCGCCGTGGAGGAGAAGGCTCCCCGCTCGGTGATCGTGATCGAGACCGACGCGGTCTACTTCCAATGCGCCCGCGCGCTGGTGCGCTCCCGGCTCTGGGAGCCCGAGGCATGGGGAGATCCGTCGAGCCTGCCGACGGCCGGCGAGATCCTGGCGGCGATGAGCCAGGACCGCGTGGGCGGCGAGGAGTACGACCGCGGCTGGAACGAGCGCGCGCGGCAGACGATGTGGTGAGCCTCCGGATCACGATGCCGGGCCGATGCGCGCGGCGTCGTGGGCGTGCGCTCGCATGAATGCGATATTCGAAGGCCGGCGGAGCGGAGCTCCCCGGCCTTGTCGTTGATGGGATCGGATGATGCGTGGGGGGAGAGAGACGATGCGGGGGATGGGCCATGGTCGCAACAACCCGGCGACGCCGCGGTTGTTGGCATCACGGCCATTGGCGATTGCATGTTCCACCGTTGCGTGACCAGTTCAATATCATGAATCCGTACGCGATCGATTCCGACGTTGGATTCTTCATGATCGAAGGGGCGTTGTTGTTGGGGCTGGTCGTGGCGTTCATCATCCACATGGCGATGCGGGTCGCGTCGGTGCCGGCCAGACGGAGGATGGCATGAATTGCCACCGCGGGGATGCTTCTACCGGTGGTGGGCTTCGTCATGCATATCCGATGGTCGAACGATGGCGTGAATGCGGCTACCGTAGCGCTCGGGTACGTTGCCGGCTGCTTCATCACCTGGTGTGCCGGCTGGCATCGTCGCTGGATCGAATATCCCGTGCGTGTCTTCGGATGGCTCGTCATCGTTGCCGGATGGGTTGCGTCGACGCTCGGCGTTCTCGGCGTGGCGATGGTTGTCGGTGAGATGATGCCCGACTATCGTATTCCGACCGAGCACGGCCTGACGGTGGCAACGTACGCGCTCGGTGTTGCGACTTCCGATTATCGTTGCGCCGAGATCGAGGTGTATCGTCGCGTTCCCGGAATGCCCCTGCTGGAATACAGGATCGTCGATGCCCATCTTCACGGCGGCCACGGATTCACGGACACGACCGGCCTGGCCGCGCGCATCGTCACCGCTGGATCTGATCGTGTCGTCCAGGTCTCGGGCATGACATAGATCGGGCGCCGCGAATACATGGTGCGCCTGTTGAACAATTGATGACGGCGGGCCGATTCATTGTCCGGCGAGCGATGGCCTGTTGGCCGATGCGGCGAGGGTGATACCCCCGCCTCGAAGGACACGCGTCCCTTCAGGACGCGGTGAGGACGCGTGACGAAGATGGGCGTGGAGCGATGATGGCGCGTGAAATACGCTCGCGTCGGTATCCGCGCATGTGTACATTGGCGTTGCCCCGTCCACCATGTCCAACGCGGCGTCTGGAGCCGCACATCATGGAGGTCGGTCATGGCCGGGACCCTCGTCAATCTTCTCGTCCACGTCGTCTTCGCGACCCGGTTTCGTCGCCATCTCATCACGCCCGATATCGAGCCGGAGCTTCACCGGTACATGGCCGGAATCGCGCGCCAGATGGGCTCGCCCTGCGTTGCCATCAACGGGATGCCGGACCATATCCACATGCTCCTCTCCCTCTCGAAGAACCAGTCGCTGAGCGTCGTCGTCGGGCAGATCAAACGGGGCTCGTCGCGATGGATAAAGCTGCGCGGCGAGCAATGGCGGGATTTCCGTTGGCAAGGGGGATACGGAGCATTCGCGGTCAGCGAGTCCGGCAGGAATACGGTAATACGATATATCGCCCGACAGAAGGAGCATCACGCGCGCCGAACCTTTACATCGGAATACACCGGCCTCGTCGAGCGGCATAACGTCGACTACGATCCCCGCTACCTGTTCGATTGACGGCTGCTCGTTCCCGGTGCCCCAACGGGGCACCGATATTTTACCCGGGGGTACCACCCCCGGCGGCAAGACCTGGCGGCGGCGGCAAGGCCTGGCGGCATGACCCCGGCGGCAAGGCTGCATCGGAGGCTCCGCCGCATCTCCTCGGCAGATCTCCTCGGCAGATCTCCTCGGCTCATCTCCTCGCGATCGCTCGAATCATCCTATCATTGCACCTTCCGTCCCATCAACCAACCCGAGCTCATGATCGCGCCGCAGGCATCATCTTCCGATTCATTTCGTTCACGCTTCGTCGGCATGTGGCGGCTGCTCGCCTCGGAATTCCGACGTCAGGATGGCTCCGTGCTTCACCCGTTCGGCGCCGATGCCGTCGGGCTGCTTCAGTACGCGCCGGAGGGGATCATGTCGGTGCAGATCATGCGCGCCGATCGAGGAGCGTTCCGGCGCAACGATCAGTTCGCCGGGGAGCCGGAGGAGATCCGCCGCGCCTTCGAGGGCTATATCGCCTACTTCGGCCGCTATGATGTCGATGCCGCGCGGGAGATCGTGCTCCACCATATCGAGGGGAGCTGGTTCCCCAACTGGGTCGGACAGACCCATCAACGCTTCGCGCGCTTCGAGGAGAATCGCCTCACCCTCACCACGCCGCCGTTCATGGGAGGACGCGAGGTGCTCGTCGGCGCGCTCGTCTGGGAGCGGATGGCCGGGTAAGCGTGGCCTCGCGGATGGCCTGAGAGGAAGGTCTGAGAGGATGTCCTGATCCGTTCCGACATGGCGCGGAAATCGCGGCCGTGTCGGCGCTCGGGTTCCCGCGCCTCGGAGCGCGGGAACGACGATTGCTTCACGAAGCCGACAGCTTCTTCACGAACCGGAGGATAGACACGGATGCAGACCCGCAGGCTCGGAAACTCTGACATGGAGATCACCCCGATCGGATTCGGCTCCTGGGCCATCGGCGGACCCGGATGGGATTACGGCTGGGGACCGCAGGACGATCAGGCGTCGATCGAGGCGATCCATCGCGCGCTCGATCTCGGCATCAACTGGATCGATACCGCCGCCGCTTACGGCCTCGGACATTCCGAGGAGCTCGTCGCCCGCGCGGTCCGCGGCTGGTCCGGCGCCAGACCCTACGTCTTCACCAAGTGCGGACTCCGCTGGGAGGATAACGGCGGCGGCAGCGTCCGCGAGGTGCTTACCCGCGACTCGATCAGAACCGAGTGCGAGGCCAGCCTTCGACGCCTGAAGGTCGATGCGATCGATCTCTATCAGATCCACTGGCCGACCGATGATGCCGATGAGGATCGCGAGGGATGGGAGACGATGGCCGAGCTGCAACGGGAGGGAAAGGTCCGGTGGATCGGCCTCTCCAACTGGAGCGTCGAACAGATGCGCATGGCGATGGAGATCGCGCCGATCACGTCGCTGCAGCCGCCATACTCTCTGATCGATCGTGGCGTGGAGGAGGAGATTCTCCCCTACTGCCAGCGGGAGGGAATCGGCGTGATCGTCTATTCGCCGATGGCCTCCGGTCTGCTCAGCGGCGCGATGACCCGCGAGCGCGCCCGGTCGCTGCCGGAGAACGACTGGCGACGTCGCAACCCGGAGTTTCAGGAGCCGCGGCTCTCGCGCAATCTCGAGCTGGTCGAGAAGCTGCGGGAGATCGGCGCGCGCCATGGACGCTCGCCCGGTGAGACCGCGGTGGCCTGGACGCTCCGGCATCCGGCGGTGACCGGCGCCATCGTCGGCGCGCGCAGCGCCGGCCAGATCGAGGGAATGATCGGCGCCATGGATCTTCGCCTGACCGACGATGAAGCGAGGGAGATCGAGGCGATGCTGGTCTGATCGTGGATGCCCCGCGTGGATGCCCCGGGCATGGCGTGGACGTCCCGCGCGGCCCGCGATGCCGTTCCATGCTTCCCGACCATGACCAGCGTCATGGCGCGGTGATCCCATCCGGGGATAGATTCCGCTCCACGCGAACCTCGCGGCTCGGCGCAGCGTCGGGACGCGAGATCGACGGAGCATTTCCCGGAGCGTCATCATGGCATCACGTCGAGGCGTCGAACGCCTTCTCATCGTACTTTCCCTCTTCCTGGCCGTCACCGCCGTACCGAGCGGCATGGCGCTCATCCTCCGGCCGGACGGCTCGGCGCTCTCGATGACCCCGGCGATGCTCGACGGGACGCCGTTCGGGAGCTTTCTGATCCCGGGGATGATCCTCGCGATCGTCGTCGGTGGAAGCGGCGTGGCCTCCGCCGTCATGCTCCTGCTTCGCCGGCCGGCCGCGTATCCGCTCGCGGCGCTCTGCGGCGCGATCACGATCGGGTGGATCTGCGGCCAGCTTCTTCTGATCCGAATGTATCATCCGCTGCAGGCGATCTATGCCCTTCAGGGGGTGGTGATGCTCCTGCTTGCCGGGCGAAGGCTTCCGGCCGGCGGCGGGGGAACGACGCAACCGAGCATGTGAGCGATGTCCAACAATCCCTTCAATCTTCTTCTCCGGTTTCTGCTGGAGCTCGCGATTCTCGCATCGGTCGGATGGTGGGGATGGTGGCGCGGCGAGGGGCTCGGACGCTGGGGGCTGGCCGTCGGCGCGCCGTTGCTGGCCGCCTCCCTCTGGGGAATCTTCCGCATTCCGAACGATGGCGGCCCCCCCATCGTTACCGTCTCCGGTCCGCTTCGTCTGTTGATCGAGACCGTCCTTTTCGCCGCCGGCATTCTGGCGCTGGTCGACATGGGGCACATGACGCTCGCGGCGATCTTCGCCGTCGTCACGCTGGTACACTACATCATCTCCCACGATCGCGTGCGCAGAATGCTCAAGGACTGAGTGCCGCGCGCATTCCACAACCCCGCTCCGCATCATGAGCATCCCGACGGCATCTCCGATCCATTTCGCCGCCGTCGGCGACGTTCACGGCCACATGGACGCGATGGTCGATCTGGTCGCCGGCTGGGAGAGGCGATCGGGAGTGGAGCTATCCTTCGTGCTGCAGGTCGGCGATTTCGAGCCGCACCGCGACGAACGGGATCTTGCGACGATGGCCGCGCCAGCGAAATATCGGAAGCTCGGGGACTTCGCGGCGTTCCACTCCGGCGCCCGTCTCTTCCCCTGGCCAGTCCACTTCATCGGCGGCAACCACGAGCCGTACGGCTATCTCGATCTGATTCCGGAGGGCGCCGCCGTTGCCCGCGACTGCCATTACCTGGGACGCGTCGGCATGGTCGAGCTCGGCGGACTCCGCGTCGCCGGACTCTCCGGCATTTACCGGGAGGAGAGCTTCGCGTCGCGCCCGTCGATCGGGGAGATCGGCGTCCGCTCCAACAAGGAGTATATCGGGTTCACGGAAGCGGAGATAGCGCGGCTGCTCGATCTCGGCCGCGTCGACGTGCTGCTGCTGCACGAATGGCCGTCGGGGATCATCGCGGAGGGGGATGCATCGACGTTCGAGGAGCGGCGGCGGAGCATGCGCTTCGATGGCATCGGCAACGAGCATGTCAGGATGGCGATCGATCTGCTGGAGCCGTCGCTGGTGCTCTGCGGCCACATGCACATGGCGTATCGGAGCACGATCCTTCATCCCTCGGGGCGGCGTACCTCGGTCTGCTGCCTCGGGAGCGTCGAGGAGCGCGTCGGCGCGCTGGCGATCTTCCGCGTGGCCACGGATGGGCCGGTCGAGATCGCGTCGTCGTGATTCCCTCCGGCGCGTAACGCCGCATCGGCCGCGCGTGTATCCCGGCCACGTATCACAAGCAGGAGAAGACGCTCATGACAGGACCCGCACCCACCGATCCGCATCCGATGCGGGGATTCCCGCAGGTCTGCTATATCAGGAACACCGTCACCAATCCGAACATCGTTATCGGAGAGTACACCTACTACGACGACCCCGAGGATTCGGAGAATTTCGAGCGGAACGTTCTCTACCATTTTCCGTTCATCGGCGACAAGCTGATCATCGGCCGGTTCTGCGCGATCGCGCGCGGGGTGAAATTCATCATGAACGGCGCCAATCACAAGACGAGCGGCTTCTCGACCTATCCGTTTCAGATCTTCGGCAACGGCTGGGAGCGGGTGATGCCGAGCCTCGCCGAGCTTCCCTACAAGGGGGACACGGTGATCGGCAACGACGTCTGGATCGGGTACGATGTGCTGGTGATGCCGGGGGTGACCATCGGCGACGGCGCCATCATCGCATCCCGTTCCGTGGTCGTGGCCGACGTGCCGCCATATGCCGTGGTCGGCGGCAACCCCGCGAAGGTGCTGAAGCGCCGCTTCGATGAGGAGACGATCGCCGCGCTGCTGGAGTTGGCGTGGTGGAACTGGGATATCGGGAAGATCACCCGCAACCTGGAAACGATCGTCGCCGCCGATCTCGACGCGCTCCGCGACGCCGAGTGATTTCTCCGCTGGGCGCGCCGCGTGGATACCGACCTCGCGGCATGATCGGCGCTGTTCTCTATCTTTCCGGACGTGGGCATCCCCAGCGACAACGGAGCATCACTTATGAGCGAGCCATCGACCGACGAAACCATCGGACACCAGTTCCGGACGAAGACCGGCACCTGCACGATCACGTCCGAGAGCATCATCCTCACCCGCGAGGGACCACGCGGCGCGGCGGCGCAGGCGCTCCATGGTCGCGGCGGATCGATCAACCGGACACTGATCCTCTACTCGCTGATCGGACTCGGCGCCGTCGGGTTCGGCTTCCGCTCGTTCATGGCGGGGGAGACGCTCGCGGGAGTGCTCTTTCTGCTGATGGGGCTCTACTTCCTGGTGAACGTGATCGCCAGCCGGAACAATTCCGCCGCGCCGGTGATCGAGCGCCCGGCGATCCGCTCGGTAACCGCGCACCCGCCCAGGCCGCCGGCGACGCGCGGCTACTTCACGCTGCTCTTCGACGAGGGAGGGAAAACGAGGAAACGGCTGATCATCCTCCCCGGCCTGGTCGAGGGGGGAGGCGAGGAATACAAGAAGGCGGAGGCGATGATGAAGATCGCCGGACTGTTGCGGTAGGAGCGTTGCGTGCACATGGAACATCATGACGCGATGTCGGCGCCGTTCACAACGGCTGACCTGGCGCGCATCGAGGAGATCTTCGAGCGCGCCGGCGTTGTGCTCGAGCCGGGACTTTCCGATCTCGAGATCGCTCGCATCGAGGAGCGCTTCGGATTTCGCTTCCCTCCCGATTACCGGGACTTGCTCCATCGGTGGCTCCCGGTCTCGCACAAGTGTATCGACTGGAGGCGCGGAAGTGATGAGATGATTCGCGAGCGCCTCGCATGGCCATTCGAGGGGATCCGCTTCGATATCAAGCACGATTCCTTCTGGTTGCCGGAATGGGGGCCGCGTCCGGCTGCCCTGGACGATGCCATCGCCATTGCGCGCCGGGCGGTCGATGACGCGCCGCGGCTCATTCCGATCTGTGGCCATCGCTACATACCCGCGGAGCCGCATGCCGCCGGCAATCCGGTGTTGTCCGTGTATCAGACGGACATTATCTACTACGGCGCCAATCTGGTCGAATATCTCGCGAAGGATCTCCTCCCGAACGTGACGGCGCGACGCCTGAATCATCCGATCCGGAGGATCCGCTTCTGGTCCCGATTGGTCGAATGGGGGGACGAATGACATCCGTTGGGCGGAGCTGCATTCGATCGAACCGATACATCCATGATGGAGAGCTCTTGATGACCGAACGCATGCTCATTGCCGTGGCCGGACCCTATTCGGCGCCGACGCTGGAGGGACGCCAGGCCAACCTGGACACGCTCAACCGCGCGGCCGCCGAAGTGCTCCGCCGCGGACACATTCCGATGATCGGCGTCAATGCCGCGCTTCCGGTCGTCGATGCGCTCGATGGTGGAGATCGCTACGAGGCGATCATGGCGATATCGCTGGCGCTGGTCGAGCGTTGCGACGCGATCGTGATGGTGGCCGAATCTCCCGGCGCCAACAGGGAGCGCGATCTCCTCGTCGCGCGTGGACGTCCGGTCTACAACGGTATAGAGGAGATTCCCCACGCCGATGATCGAGCGCTCTGATATGGCCATTCATGCAAACATTCCAATCAGTCATGCCGCGATGAGCCAGTTCGAACGGCTCCGCCGCATCTGCCTCGCGCTTCCGGAGGCGACCGAAAAGCAGGCCTGGGGACGTCCCACGTTCCGCATCAGGGATCGCCTGTTCGCCATGTTCGCCGACAACCATCACGGCGATGGCCGCATCGCGGTCTGGCTGCACGCGCCGGAGGGGACGCAGGAGATGCTGGTGGAGCACGATCCCGAGCTCTTCTTCATTCCTCCCTACATGGGGCCGAGCGGCTGGATCGGCGTCTGCCTCGATCGCTGCGACGATGAGGAATTGGAAGCGTTGGCGGCGCAGGCCTACTGCATGGTGGCGCCGAAGAAGCTACGGGCGCTCGTCGGCACCATGCCGGAGTGAGCGCGCGATCGTCGCGTGAATATTCGATGAGCTTCGATCGTGAAAATGTGGAAGAAGCCGCTGCCGACGAACGGCAGCGGCTTCTTCGCTGTGCGGGCATCCGTGGCGCCAGCTTCACCCGGAATACGCACGCACGATATGGATGCTTCATGCGCCTCGGCGCTCGTCGGGCTCGCCGATGTCGCTTGTGCCATGGAGGAGCCCTGAAGCACGCGCACGCTATATTTCGCGCCGAAGCAACGGACGCGACACGCGCGCAAGCCGCGATCGACGCGGGAACCGTCAGGCGCATCGCCGGGAATCCGGCGCCGCGCACCGTTTCGACGCGCGATCAACGTGACGTCGCGCATGCGGCAATCTCACTTCTCAGCAGGTTGTTCGATGAAGGAACAGATGGCATCGATCCTCGGCGCGTACGAGGAGGGAACGATCGATCGGAGGGGATTTATCGCGAAGCTCGTCGGGATCACCGGAAGCATGGCCGCCGCGCACCTGCTCCTGGAGTCGACCGGGCTTGCCGCGACGCTCGTCTCGGATCGGGAGTCGGGGAACATGAAGGTGGCCTCGCGGCCGATCTTCTATCCGGCCGACGACGGGCAGACGCTGACCGGCTACCTGAGCGAGCCGGACGCAAAGGGGCCATTTCCCGGCGTGATCGTGATCCATGAGAACCGCGGCCTGAACGATCACATCCGCGACGTGGCCCGCCGCTTCGCCGCGGCCGGGTTCGTGGCACTCGCGCCCGATCTGCTGGCGCGCAAGGGAGGCACCGCCTCGATGAGCTCCCCGGACGCGGCGCGCGACGCGATCATGGCGCTCCCGGCCGAGACCGCGAGCGGCGATCTGAAGGCGGCGCTCACCGCGCTGGCGCGGCACGCGAAGGTCGATCCGGACAAGCTCGGCTCGGTGGGATTCTGCTGGGGTGGCGCGCGGTCGTTTCTGCTGGCGACCGAGAGCGACCGGCTCCGCGCCGCGGTGGTATTCTACGGCAGCGCTCCCGAGGAGGAGAAGCTGGCCCGGATCAAGGCTCCCGTCCTCGGCCTCTACGGCGAGACCGACGAGCGGATCACGTCCAAGGTGCCGGAGGTGGCCGCGGAGATGACGCGCCTCGGCAAGCAGTACGAGTACAAGATCTATCGGGCCGCCGGCCACGCGTTCTTCAACGATACCGGCGAGCGCTACGACGCGGCCGCCGCCAAGGGCGCCTGGGAGCGGACGCTCGCGTTTCTCCACGCGAAGCTGGGCTGATCACGCCCGGTGTGCCGGAGGAGCGCTCCGCGCGGTGGAGCATCAGCGCACGCCGATGATGCCTGGTGTGAGATCCGAGTATTTCGCGCGGATGGCCTCCCGTCGCCGTCCCAGCGCCGCTGAAGCCACCTCGTACGGCCGGCCCCCCCCGTGGCCGCATCGCCGTCCGCGAATGCTCGCACGTTGAAGCCGTTGCCTGCCGAGGCGTGGATATACACGCGGATATCGATGCTCAAACCAACACGGGCCGCGTCTCGATGACGCGGCCCGTGTTGGTTCATCCATCGGGTTGTCGCGGGCTGCATTGTCGTTCCGCTCAGCCGTGCGCCTCGGCGCGTGGACGCTCCGGACGCCGCGGCACCCGGCGTATCCGGCTCGGCCGAGCCTCGGCGGGTTGCGTGCCGGCTCCCTTGGCGCGCTTTCTCCGGAGACGGTTGATCCAGAGGATCACCCCCGTGAACGGAAAGGTGAACCCGGCGACGCAGGCCACCAGCGCGATGATCCGTCCCGGCAATCCGGCGATCGACCCGACGTGGATCGGGTAGAAGATGCTCCGCGCCCGCTGTCCCAGGCTCTGCTGCTCATAGCGGCGCAGCGCCAGCTCCGCTCCGGAGTACCGGTCCACGAAGATCTGATGCGAGGCCCGCTCGTGCGGGGCGTCGGCCGGCATCACGGTTACGCGGATCGCGTCGGTCGGCTTGGAGGCCGGCGCGATCGTGTAGCTCTCGGCCCCCGGCATCCGCGCGGCGGCCAGCGCCAGCGCGCGGTCCAGCTCGATCGGCTTCGCCCCTTCGACCGCCACGGAGCGGGGAGGAGGGGGCGGCTTCAGCGGCGAGCCGGTGACCGTGTAGATGCCGTCGTTGAACCAGGTGAACGACCAGGCAAGCCCGGTGAACGCGCAGATGAAGAGGGGCAGCGCCGTCCAGAAGCCGATCACCACGTGCAGGTCGTGATTGGTCCGCTTCCATCCGGTCGTCAGCTTCGGCACCAGCCGCTGGCGGAGGAACCGCATCGTCCGCGGCCACCAGAGGATGATGCCGGTGATGAGGATGACCAGAAAGACCAGCGTGCTCACCCCGACGATCCGCTTCCCCACGTCGCCGGCCAGCAGCCAGCGATGGAGCGAGAACATCGTGGCGAAGAAGGGGCCGCGCGCTCCCGACAGGGCGATCACCCGCCCGGTATACGGATCGACGAACGCCCTGCTGTTCTCCCCCTTCTCCCCGCCGAGCCGGTAGCCGATCTCGACCGGACGCTCCCGGTCTCCATAGACCTTCACCATCGTCACCTTGCCGCGTGGGGCGCGGGCCTTCACCGCGGCCATCATCGTCTCGACGGCGACCCGCTCGGCGCCGACCGGCACGTGGCGCCGCTCCGGATAGATCATCCCCTCCAGCTCCTTCTCGAAGACGAGCGTGGCGCCGGTGAAGCAGACCACCGCGATCACCAGACCGCAGGCCAGGCCCAGATAGAGATGGATCGTTCTGTAGAGCTTTTTCATGCGTGGCCGCTCCCTCACAGGCGGATCTTCGTCGTGACCGAGTAGGTGCGCGGCGCGATCGGGTTGACGCTGTTGTCGTCGTGGACGTAGTAGCTGAGGACGTCGAAGAGATTGGAGACCTTGAGGCTCACGGCCAGATCGCTCCACTGGTAGCTGGCCGAGAGGTCGAACTGGGTGAAGCTCGGGATCGGCATCAGCTTGTAGGCGTCGTTCTTCACCGTCAGGCGGGTGGAGCGGCCGGCCACGCGGTCGCCGATGTAGAGCGCGCCGGCGCCGAGCTCCAGGCCGCGGAGGATGCCGTCGCTGCCGATCTCGTAGGAGATGCTCGCGTTGGCCGTGTGCACCGGGTTGTAGCGGAGCTCGCTGCCGACCTCGTAGGTATTGCTCGCGGTGTAGGTAGTACGATTGTAGCTGTAGCCGGCCAGGAGCGCCACGCCGCTCCACCGGCGCGTGGAAAGATCCACCTCGACTCCCTTGCTGGTCACTTCGCCGGCCAGCTCCTTGATGTTCGAGCTCGTGTTGCCGTTGGCCAGGCTGGTCTGCGCCAGGTTGCTGTTGACGATCTGGTAGAGGGTGACGTTCGTGGAGAAGAGCCCGTCGAGCCAGTCGCTCTTGACTCCCACTTCGTACTGATCGATGAACGAGGGGGGAAGCGCGTCGCCGTTGATGTCGACGCCGGTGTTGAGCGTGAAGGAGTTGGCGTAGCTGGCGAAGAGGGAGACGCTCCGGAGCGGCTGATAGACCAGGCCGAGGCGGGGCGTGATCGCGTCGTCGAACGACGTCTGGTAGGTCGTGGCGCCGGTCGCGTTGGTGACGACGTTGCTGCCGGTCTCCTGGTAGCTCCAGCGGACGCCGGCCAGCAGCTTCACCTGGTCGGCGATGCCGATCAGATCCTGCACGTAGAGACCGGCGCGGTAGACCGGGCTGGTGGTCGTGGTGCGCGGCTTCAGATCCGGGATGTCACCCCGCCGCTGGTACATGTCCGGATTGAGGATGTTGATCGAATCGTACTTGGCGATGTTCTCGTAGGCGATCGTCTCGGTCCGGTAGCGATCGGCGTCGAAGCCGACGAGCACGCGATGATCGAGGAAGCCGGTGGTGATGTGGCCGCTGAGATCGATCTGGCCGAGCGCGTACTGTTCGTTGACCTGGGAGCGCTGCACGCCGCGGATCCACTTCCCGTCGGACTGCACGAGCGTGCCCGCGTTGGGGCGGGTGGTGCCGAACAGATCGCTGCCGTAGCTCTGATAGCCGGCCACGCCGCGGAGCTCCCACTCCTGGCCGAGCCCGCGCGTGGCGGTGAGCATGGCGCTGCTCTGCGCGATGTGGGAATAGGACCAGCCGGCGCCGAGGAAACGGTCGCGCGGCACGTCGGCGATCGCGTAGTTGATGGCGCCGGTGCCGTAGTCGAGCGTCCGGTCGTCCTTCAGGTAATCGGCTTCGACGAGGATCGAGGTCTCCCCGTCGATCTCGGCCAGGAAAGAGGGATTGATGTAGACCCGCTCGGAACCGACGCTCTGGCGGAAGCTGTTGCCCCGCTCATAGGTGGCGCCGAGACGATAGGCCACTTCCGTGCTGCCGAGGAGCGGACCGTAGACGTCGATCGTCGGCTTGTAGAGATCATAGCTCCCGACGCGCATCGAGATCTCGCCCCCCTGCTCGAACCGCGGCTTCTTGGTGACCATGTTGATCACGCCACCGGCCGACACGTTCCCGAACAGGATCGCGCTGCTCCCCTTCAGCACCTCCAGGCGCTCGAGCGAGCTCATCTCCGGCATCACGGCGTTGTTGAAGCGGACGCCGTTCTTGAAGGTGCTGGTGCTGCCGAGGGCGAACCCGCGTCCGGCCAGCTCCTCCTGCGTTCCTCCGGAGGTTCCCATCACGTAGACGCCGTTGACGTTCTTCAGCGCGTCGCCGAGGTGGAGCACCTGCTGGCGCTCGAGCACGTCGTGATCGACCACCGCCACGCTCTGCGGCAGATCCATCGGCGGTATCGCCACCTTCCCGATCGCCACCGGCACCGAGTTGACGCTGCGGCTCGAGTTGACGGTGATTCCCTGAAGCTCCAGCCCGGTCTCGGCCATCGCGAAGTCGAGGCGTGCCCGCTCTCCGGCCGTGATCGTGACCTCCCGCTCCTGGCGCGCCAGGCCGATCCGCGTGACGGCGATCGTGTAGCGTCCGGCCGGAAGATCCTTGACCAGGAAGGATCCGTCACGCCGGGTCACGGCGCCGCGGCCGGTGCCGGCAGCGGTGACCGTGGCGGCCTCCACCGGGACGCCGTCGGACGTGGTGACGGTGCCCTGCACGCTGCCGGTCGATTGGGCGGCAAGCTGTCCGGCGCCCGCGGTCAGCAGGAGGCCGAGAAGAAGGAGAGAGAGATTCGCTCGCATATCGGGGTATCGAGTAAGAGAATGTTGAAGATCCGTCGTCAGGGAGCGTGCATGCCGTCTCGGCGATGCCCGCGTGAGATGAGATGAAGGATGTGATCGAGGTCGATGCTCGCATCGGCGCGCATCGCGGAACCGCGCCCGCTCGCTGGCGGTGAGCGCCGTGTTTGCCGCTGTTGTGACCGGCCGATTCATTCAGCGGGCGCGAATCGCAGAACCGCGCCCGCCAGCCGGCAGTGCGTGCCTTGTTTGCCGCTGTTATGACCGGCCGATTCATTCAGCGGGCGCGAATCGTAGAACCGCGCCCGCTCGCCGGCAGTGCGTGCCTTGTTTGCCGCCGTCAAACCCAGTCAGTTTCGAATGGCGGGCGCGAATATTGGAGCTATTTGGATTAGATCCAAATAAAAACATGTGAACTCCGGGCAACCGTTGCGAGGCGGCGTCTCGGGGCGGGCGGGGCGCGGCGGGAAGGGAGCGGGCGTATCGTGGTCCCCTCCAGCGCGCTGGTGATGCAGCGTGTCGGGCATCGCGCGAGTGCCGGCCAGCTCCGCGTCGGATATCGCGTCAGCATCTGGCTGGCGTCGGGAAGGAGCGGGGGCGATGCGCCCGATACCGCCTCGGCGGTCGTCATCGAGCGGATGGCCCGGCTGAAGGAGTCGTGGCGTGGTGAGCCTCCCTCGCCATGACCCGCGAATCCATGGGGCACGGTGCGTGGTCGC
Organism: Bacteroidota bacterium; assembly: GCA_048498995.1. GTDB lineage: Bacteria > Bacteroidota > Ignavibacteria > OLB7 > OLB7 > JBEHWX01. Next base: position 55,492 of record JBEHWX010000018.1, on the reverse strand, counting down.
GTCGATCTGGGCGAGCGTACGGATACCGTTTGCGGGATGGGATCACGACCGGATGGCGATCGATGTCGGCGGAGTGGAACTCCCGGGAGATTGTTCCGTCTAGTCGTCGTGCGACGTTTTCGCTTCGGCTCGCATACTCTCTCTCGCGCGAGCCCGCGTGCCTCCCGTCGCGCTCCTTCACGGCGTATCGATTCATCCAATCCGCGGATCGCGTATGAAACCTGTATTCGGTCTTCCGCTCCTCCTCGTGCTCTTCCAGCTTTCCTCCGGCGCCGCATCCGCGCAGATGCTCTCCTCGGCGCTCGCGAAAAAGGTCGACGCCGTCTTCTCCGACTACTCCTCGCGCGCGATGCCGGGATGCGCTCTCGGCGTCTATCGCGGCGGCCGCCTGATCTACGCGAAAGGATACGGCTCGGCCGACCTCGAGCATGGCGTGCCGATCGGGCCTGGAACGGTCTTCGACATCGGCTCCACCTCAAAGCAGTTCACCGCCGCCTCGCTCGTGCTTCTGCAGGAGGATGGAAAGCTCTCGCTGGATGACGACATCAGGAAGTACCTGCCGGAAATGCCGGACTACGGACACACGATCACGATCCGACATCTGCTGAATCACACCAGCGGATTGCGCGATTATCTCGGACTGATGGCGATGGCCGGCCACGACATGGACGACGTCACCACCACGGCCGACGCGCTCCGTCTGGTGGTGCGCCAGAAGGGGCTCGTCTCGGACCCGGGGGTGAAGTTCGCCTACTGCAACACCGGATATTTCCTCGCCTCCGTCATCGTCGAGCGGGTCAGCGGCAAGAGCCTTCGGGAGTTCGCCGCGGAGCGGATCTTCACGCCGCTCGGCATGACGCATACCGTCTACGTGAACGATCACACGATGATCGTTCCGAACCGCGCGATGGGCTACGAGAGCTCCGGCCCCGGGACCTTCATCAGGAACATGTCGAACTGGGAACAGAACGGCGACGGCGGGGTGAACACGACGGTGGAGGATCTTCTCAAGTGGGATGAGAATTTCTACACGCCGAAGGTCGGCGGCAGGGCGCTGCTGGCCGAACTCGGACGTCGCGGCATTCTCAACGGCGGCGATACGCTGGACTACGGCGAGGGGCTGATGTTCAGCGACTTCCACGGGATTCCGAAGGTGGAGCATGGCGGGGCCTGGGCGGGTTACCGCGCGCAGCTGTTGCGCATTCCGTCGGAGCATCTGTCGGTCGCCGTGCTCGCCAACTCGTCGGAGATCGACGCCGACGGCCTCGCCGAGAAGGTGATGGAGGTGCTCATGGCCGACAAGCTGCCGAAGGGAGCGGTGGCGCGGGCCGCCGGGGATGCTTCGGGGAGTGGCTCCGTTCCGACGCGCGCGGCCGTGAAGTTCGACTCCACGCGCTTCGCGGCGTATGCCGGACAATACGAGATGACCGAGATACCGGGATTCGTGATGACGTTCAGTCGTGAGAGCGGCCATTACTATGTTCAGGCGACGGGGCAGTCGCGGAGCGAGATGTTCCCCTCCTCGGACTCCACGTTCTTCACGACCGATGTCGACGCGTTGGTAACGTTTCACCGGGATGCCGGCGGCGGAGTCTCCGCGATCACCTTCGATCAGGACGGACCGCATCCGGGCAAACGGATCGAGCCATGGACGATACCGGCCGAGGAGCTGGCCTCCTACGCCGGACGCTACTACAGTCCGGAGCTGGAGACCGAGTATACACTCTCGGTGAAGGAGGGAAAGCTGGTGGCCGCCAACGCGCGGGTCGATACGGTGACGTTCACCCCTCCGGTGACGAAGTCGGTCATGATGTTTCAGGGGGATCACGCCTATCTTGCCAGGGTCTCCTTCGAGAAAGGGAAAGATGGCGTCGTGGCGGCGATGCTGGCCACGCTCGGCCGCAGCAGGAACATCCGATTCGAGCGGGTGAAGTGATCGGGAACCATTGATGGAGCCGGCGTCCGCGCTCATCCCATGCGGCGCGGCGACGGTCTCAACGCGAAACGGCGGCCGGTGACGGCCGCCGTTCGTGGTTTCAGGGGGGAGAGGGGAATGCGCTCGGGAGGTCTACAGATCCAGATCCCAGGTCTCCGAGACCAGATCGTGGCCGAAGCTGTGATGCCGCTCCTCGCCGGTGAGCTGAAAGCCGCTCTGCTCGTAGATATGGCGAGCGGCCACCAGCACGTTGTTGGTCCAGAGCGTGATCTTCCTGTAGCCGGCCTGGCGCGCGAAACGGATGCACTCGTTCACCAGGCGCTTTCCCAGGCCGAGGCCGCGTGCCTCCGGCTCCACCAGCAGAAGCCGGAGCTTGGCCACCTTTGCCGACTGCCGCACGAGCATGATCGAGCCGACGATCTTGCCATCCATCTCGGCGATCCAGCAGCGCTCCCGCTTCGGGTCGTGATGCTTCAGGAAGCGCGCGGCCACCTCCGCCACCAGCCCCTCGAACTCCTCGTTCCACCCGTACTCGGCGGCGTAGACCACGCCGTGGCGATGGACGATCCAGCCGAGATCCCCCGGCTCGTGCAGCCGGAGAACGTAGTGGACGGCGGACTCCCGCGGCGCTCCGAGGAGCCGCTCGATGGTGCCGGCGGCCTCCACGAGCTGCTTCTGCTGCCGGTCGCTGAGCCGGACGAGCATCCGCTCGATCTGCGCGCGGGTGCGGCTGTTGACCACGGAGAATGCCTCGGCTCCCTTGTCGGTGAGCGACAGAATGCTCTGCCGCCCGTCCGTCTCCGACTGCTGCCGGGCGATGAGCCCCCGCGACTCGAAGCTCCGGATGATCCTGCTCAGGTACCCCGGGTTCAGCCCCAGTTCTATCACCAGGTCGGTGGCCGTGCACTGCTCGCGATGCGCCAGCTCGTAGAGGACGCGCGCCTCGGTCAGCGAGAAGGGGCTTTTCAGCAGCTCCTCGTCGAGCACGCCGATCTGCCGCGTGTAGAATCGGTTGAAGCGCCGCACCGCCTCGACGGTCCGCGGGATGTCGTTCTTTGCCATGGGATGATTTCTCCTGCCTCGCCGCGAAGGTAATGGAATCTCGTTGACTGAGGCAAGTAGTTGGTTGCCGGAATCAACCGGCGGCGCGACCCGGCCTCCCCTGAATCGCGATCGGCCCGTTCCGTGATGATCACGCTCCGTCGCGTGCCGGAAGGTGTCTCGGCATCGTATCTTCCCCCTCCATCGGACGCGCCAACGCGGGGCATCGCCCGGCATCGCCCCGGCATCGCCCGGCATTGCGCCACGTGACGCGTCCCTCTTCCGATGACACCCAGCCGAATCAGGAGAACAGCAATGGCAACCGGACAGCTTCCCGAAGGATATTCCGCCATCACCCCGTATCTGATCGTCGACAACCCGGCCGGGCTGATCGACTTCGCCATCTTCGCCTTCGGCGCGGTCGAGCGTCTCCGCTCGCTCCGTCCCGACGGATCCATCCAGCACGCCGAGATCGCCATCGACGGCGCCCCGATCATGCTCAGCGGCGCCAATGAGGAATGGCCGGCGATGCCGGGATGCCTCTATCATTACGTGGAGGATGTCGACGCCGTCTACGCGCGCGCGATCGAGGGGGGAGCCGAGAAGATCTACGAGCCGGCCGATCATCCCTACGGCGATCGCGGCGCCGGCGTGCGCGACCTCTGCGGCAACTACTGGTGGATCGCCACCCGGATCGCGCAGCCGGCGGAAGCCGCTACTTCGAGCGCCGACTCGGCAAGCGCCTCCGCCTGAGTCGCCGCGCTCACCTTCGCGTCATGATTCCTGAACCACGATGAGCGCGTCGCGCCGTCGTCCAGCGCTTCGATGATGGACGGCGGCGCCGCGGCGCTCGCGAATACACCGATCCCGCCATGATCGACATCGATCCCTATCCTCCGTCGAGCGAGACCGGCTCGCTCGGCGTCCGCCATCTGAAGCGCATGTGGACGCGGATGACCACGCGACGACGCGACGTCGCCGGCCTCTACGAAGACGAGAACCTGACCGACAAGCTGGTGATCCACGCGCTCGGCCTCGGGCTCGAGCAGACGTTCATTCACATCCTTCAGCGTCGTCCCTCGTTCGAGGAGCTGGAGGCGTGGATCGTCGAGACCGCCGGGGCTCCCGCGCCGGAGCTGGTGGCCCGGCTCAACGCCACGCTGCTCGGCGAGCCGATGCCGGAAGCCACGCGTCACGCTCTTGCCGCGATCGACGCGATGGAGCCGGTGCTCTCGGAGGAGGATCTTGCGTTCTGGGAGGAGCATGGCTACGTGATTCTGCGCGACGCGGTGCCGGAGGCGGATCGCGTCGCGGCCGAGCGGGCGATCTGGGAGCATCTCGGCGCGCGTCCGGAAGATCCGGACACATGGTATGCGCCGAACGATCACGGGATCATGGTGCAGTATTTCCAGCATCCGGCGTTCGATGCCAACCGCCGCTCCGCGCGCATCCACAAGGCCTTCGCGCAGCTCTGGGGAACCTCCGATCTCTGGGTCACGACCGACAGGGTCGGCTTCAACGCGCCGGAGCGTCCCGACAACATGTTCCGTGGTCCCGATCTTCACTGGGACGTGAGCCTGCACAGGCCGATCCCGTTCGGGCTGCAGGGGATACTCTACCTGACCGACACGGCGCCGGAGCAGGGAGCATTCACGTTGGTTCCCGGCTTTCACCATCGGATCGACGCGTGGCTCGACGCGCTCGCGCCGGGGAGCGATCCGCGGCGCGAGGATCTGCACGCGCTCGGCTCGATGCCGGTCGCGGGGCGGGCGGGAGATCTGATCATCTGGCATCACGCGCTTCCGCACGGCAGCCGTCCGAACCGGACCACCGTTCCGAGGATCGTTCAGTATATCGCGATGTTCCCCACCTGGCGCGAGGAGTCCTCGGTCTGGATCTGAGGGCGTTGTGGAGATGCTGGAGACAGCATGAGAACGGCCTCTTCCCGCGCGGAAGAGGCCGTTCTCGATTGATGGACGGAGATCGTCCGGGATGCCCTCGGCTAGTGGTAGCCGGGGCATTCATCTCCCTGGTGCTTCCCGGCGCAGTCCGGGCTGGCATAGTCGGGATCGTATACACAGATCGCGCAGTCGTCGAGCCAGACGAGGTCACCCTTCGAATTCCTCTTCACCTTCATGATGCAGCCGCAGACGTTGTCGTTGCCGCCGGTGACGATGATCCGGCAACCGCTATTGGCCGCTCTATCGGGATCTAGACCGCAACCGATGCTCCCCCCCGAGCCTCCTTCGCCTCCGCTACTTCCGCTTCCGTCGCCGGGCTACTGCGGATCGGGATAGCGCCACCAGCCGGAGCCCCATCCCCAGAAGCCGCCGCTGTTCCACCAGTCCCATCCACCGTCACCCGAGGTCGTGTGTCCGCCGCCTCCGATCGGAGGCCCCTCCGGAGGGAAGCCGTAGTTGCAGAGGTTGTGGTTGGATCCTCCCCCGCCGTCGCCGCATCCCCCGCCACCGGAGCCTCCGCCACCACCCGGATCGTCCGGCGTCCAGACGTCGACACCATCCCCCGGCAGCCCTCCACCGGAGATCAGAACGGGAGGAGGAGGTTTGCGCTCATTGCGGGCGGTGGCAACGGCGTGCGACAGCACGAGTATCAGTGCCATCGACCAGCGCATGCAGTTCGTTCGTCGCATCGTACCTCCTATCGGGCCGTGGTGATTGTCGCGACATCGAGGATCCGTCCGCCGCGTAGAAGGGCGACGAAGTAGACTCCCGCCGCTCCGAGGTCGGCCGTGACGGTTCCGCCCGCGGCCGGCATGCCGGCATAGGGGACCGAGACGCAGGCTCCGCCGGCATCGTAGATGGCGATCTCCACCGGCTCATGCTCCAGGAGAGCGGCCACGTGAATCTCGATCCGGCCGGAAGCCATCGGCGATACCGCGAGAAGTGATCCGCCCCGTGATATTCGAGTGGTGAGATCCTCCACGCTCCGTTTGTTCAGGGCACCGCCGAACAGACTCAGATAGTAATCGAACAGGCCCCGGTCCAGCGCATGAGACAAGCCAAAGGTGATGTCATCCTTTCGAATCGGCAGATAGGGGCCCTCGCCACGTGAATACAACCGTACCCTCACGAAGGCGGAGTCGTGTCCGACCTCGACGGGAACGCGATAGGATATCCGGGACATGATCGGTCGCGTGCCATAGAAGATCGGAGACCCGGCGATGGGGGAGGGGAGAACACCGAAACTGTCGAGCAGCGCGATCCGCTCGCCCGTTGTCGCGCGAGCAAGCTCCACGGCATAGTCGACAGTGTCGAGCGAGCGGAAATTGTTGGTGTCCTGCCGGCCCAGTTTCGGATCATACCACTTGAACTCCCGATAGAATCTCACCATGTCTCCGGGGGCGATCGGAAAGCTCGCCGTCCGGCTGCTGTCGGTCATCATCGCCTCATCAGAGGAGTGGATGTGGCCATCCATCCAGGCCAGCAGACGCGGGCGGCTGCCGTTGTGCATGCACTCGCTGAAGAGATACTGACCACGGCATGTCGAATCGTAGACATATTCGAAACGGTATGCGGCAGATATGATCGACGAGTCGTTCCGCGTGGTCCCATCGGGACGCCGCGTGCGGATATAGACCTGATCCTGAACTTCCGTCCAGTTCTCGGGGTGGAGAATCAGGTCATGTTCCTGTGCCCGCGCGCGTGGTGGTGGGGAGCACATGAGAAGAATCCCGGCCGCGGCCAGGATGATATGCTTCGGCGGCCTCATCGTCGGGAGGATGTTGTTGTTCTGATGTGACAACTATCGGTGCCTTTGGTACACAAGTATACTTGCCGGGTGAGGGTCCTGCAAGTCCTACTTTGTGTACCCCCTCCGGAGCGGTGTCCAGGCGCTTCCGTCGGCGGAGCCGTACTGCCTTCGATGCGATCGATAACCCCGGTCCTCCCCCGCCGGCTCCTCCTCGCGGGAAGCATCGCCGCGCGATGGCCGGCCACGGGCTTCCCGCGGCGTAACGCGTCGATCCCGGAACGTGATGCCGCCGGATGATGACGCATCGGAGAGAGCGTATCCGACGGGCGCGCGCTCTTCGCGCGCGCCTCCCCCTCGTCACGCGAGATCCACGTAGCCGGACGGCTTATCCTCCACTCCGTTCCCCGCCGATTCCAGAATGAGCGGCCGTCTCCTATATTCGCCACGCGTCCGTTGCGCGATCTCCCAGAACTCGATCCGGTCCGGTCGGAGGCAGGCCATGACGATTCCGTTGATACTGTCGGATGAAACGCTGCGCGATGGCGAGCAGCAGGTCGGCGTCGTCTTTTCCCGTGAGGAAAAGGAGGAGCTGGCGCGCGATCTGGCCGCCGTCGGCGTCGACTTCGTGGCACTGATGCCCTCGGTCGGGAGGGACGAGGAGGAGCTGGCGCGCGATCTCCTGGCCGCCGGCGTCCCGGTGGCTCCGGACGTGCCGGCCCGCGCCGCGTACGTCGACATGGCGCATCGGATCGGCGCCGGCAGAATCACCCTCTTCGCTTCCGTCTCCGATATCCTTCTGGCCGCCAGGGGAACCTCGCGCCTGGAGATTCTGGGGCGGCTCGTCGAGCTGGTCGGCCATGCCCACGACGTGGGGATGGCCGTCGATGTCGCGCTGGAGGATGCCTCGCGCGCCGACGTGGACTTCGTGATCGAACTGGCCGGCGCGCTTGCTCCGCGGATCGATCACCTGATCCTCTGCGATACCGTCGGATGCCTTCAGCCGGCGATGACCGGCATCTGGGTCAGGGAGGTGATCCGGCGGACCGGGGTGAAGGTCGGCATCCATTGTCACAATGATCTCGGGCTGGCCGTGGACAACACCATCGTCGCGGTGCTGGCCGGCGCCACGCTCATCTCGACCACGATGACCGGCATCGGCGAGCGGGCCGGCAACGCGGCCACCGAGCAGGTGCTGCTCCGGCTCCGGGACGAGCATGGCCTGGTGCGCCCGGGGACCGATTACGAGGAGCTGGAGACGATCGCCGAGAAGGTGCGCTCCTACTCCGGCGCCACCCCGGCGCCGCCGCTGTCGCCGGATGCCTTCAGAAGCGAGACCGGACTGCACGTCCACGCGATGCTGCGCGATCCGATGGCCTACTCGATCTTCCACGGCATCGCCCCGGAGATCTGGTTCGGCAAGTACAGCGGCCGAAGCAATTTCCGCTGGCTCTTCGAGCGCGTCGTCGGGCTTCCTCAGACGGAGGAGACCTACGCCCACATGCGGGAGACGGTGAAGCGGATGGCGGTCGAGGAGCGACGGAGCTTCTCGGCCGAGGAGATCATCACGATGTACGAAGAGAGAGTCTTTCACGCCTCGCCTATCGAGGCCTGATGCCCCACGCGGCCTGATGCCCCACGCGGCGTCATCCTCCCGGAGCGGCCGTCACATCCCCCAGCAGATACCTGATGCAGAGCATGGACATGCACGACGTTCAGTTCACCGAGGCCCCGTTCGCCGATCCGCTCACGCGGCGCATCACCGGCTTTCTCGAGGAGATCGGCATCCCGGTCGAGCCTCGCCGGATCGACGCCACGACGTTCCTTCCCGGCATCCTGATCGAGGACGGGCGGATCTACATCGATCAGGAGAAGCTTCTCTATCCCGGAGATCTCCTTCACGAGGCGGGGCACATCGCGGTCCTCACCGCCGAGGAGCGCCGGAGCATGGGCTCCGATGTCGGCCAGGATCTCGGACTGGAGATCGGCGCGATCGCCTGGTCGTGGGCCGCGCTCTCGCATCTCGGCATTCCTCCTGACGTGGTGTTTCATTCCAACGGATATCGCGGATCATCCCAGGCCTTCATCGAGAATTTCTCCGCGGGGCATTACGTCGGCGTGCCGCTGCTGCAATGGATGGGATTGACGCACGACGAGAAGAAGGCGGAGGAGCTCGGCGTGGAGCCCTTCCCCCGCATGGTCCGCTTGCTCAGGGAGTGACCTTCGAGGCGGGCGCGGGTCTTCCGGATCTCCCGTCGGATGGAGTCGGTATGCTTGTTGATTCCATGGAACGGTGGATTCCCTTCAGTGGGAAGTCGGGACGACGGAAGCCCATGGAGATATCAGGGAGAACCGTGAGATGGAACGATCATTCGCTTCGAGCGTGGCCGCGGCGATGGCCGCGTGCCTGATGAGCGCGAGCTTCATGGCCGCCGGATGCCAGTCGGCGCGCGATTCCTCGGCCTTGCGGCTTCCGGCGCTCTATACCGATACCGTTCCCTGTCCCGACTGCGACGGCATGGTCCACCAGCTCGATCTCCGTCCGGACAGCATCTTCATCCTTCGCACGAGCTTTCTCGGCCGGACGTCGGCGGGAGGTCCGGGATTCGACGAGATTGGGCGATGGTCCCGAACCTCCGATACCGGCGCGATCACGCTGCGGCATCGGGATGTGACAGTCGGGTTCATCCCGCTGCCGGATGGGACGCTCCGTCAGGTCGGCCGGCCGGACTCCGCCGGCGCCGCGCGCGAGTTGCGCCGCGCAGCGAGCTACAGCCGGATCGATCCGAAGCTGCAGCTCCGCGGCAGCTACCGCGAGACGGCCGAGGGAGGGATGGTGACCGAGTGCACGACCGGCATGACGATGCGGGTTGTCGGCGGGGGAGATACCGCCGCGCTCCGGGCCGCGTACGCCAAGGCACGCGCCGGCGCGGAGGCTCCGGTGCTGGTCGATCTCGAGGGGCGGATCACCTCCGGCGCCGCGCCGACGCTGATCGTCGATCGTTTCGTGAGCGCGTTGCCCGGGATGTCCTGCAACGACAAGCAGGCACCGCCGGGACTTGAGGATGCCTACTGGAAGCTGACCCGCCTCGGCAACACGCCGGTGACGACCTCCGGTGAGCGCGAGGCGTTCTTCCGTCTCGATTCCCGCACCAGGCGCGTGCAGGGCTCGACCGGCTGCAACCGGATCTCCGGAACGTACGTGGCCGAACGGGGGAAGGTCTCCTTCGGCGAGCTCATCTCGACGAAGATGGCGTGCATGGGGGTGATGGAGCAGGAGACGGCGTTCCTCGCGGTGCTGCGCGACGCGGCGAGCTGGAAGGTTGTCGATGGCGCGCTGGAGCTGTACGATGCCGGTGGCGCATTCCTGGCGCGCTTCGAGCAGCCTGTCTGAGTGGCGCGGCCCTGATGTCGCCGAGCGACGCAGTACATGCGTCGCGCACGATGCGTCGCATGTACTGCGTCGCGCGTGAAGCCGCGGGATCTCCGATCCATCGTCATCACGCGCGGATATGGCATCTTTGCGGTGGTCCGTTTCGCGGTGATCCGCATCGGCCGGAATGATATTCACGAACGTGTCAACGAGATGTCAGCACATCGAACCTTTCTCGCGCTCTCCACGCTTCTTCTGCCGATCCTTCTTCTGACCGGCTGCTCGTCCGATGCCGGTGGGGATCATCCCCGCGGCGACTCGGCCATGACCTCCGGCGCGTCCGGCGCGGCCGGAACGGAGACCACGACCGGAACATCCGGAACGCGGGATACGAAGCCGGCCTCTCCCTCGAACGGCTCCGGCGCGGCCGGCGCCTCCGGCTCGGAGCATGCCAACGGAAGCTCGTCCGAGTCGCATGGCTCGGCCGATACGGCCGGCGGCAAGGTCCCCTCGGATGTGAACATGAACGAGACCGGAGCCGAGGGAGTGGAAGGGGCGCTCGGCGTGGTGCGCGACTATTACGACGCGATCGCCAAGAAGGATTACGAGCGCGCCTATCACTACTGGGAGCGGAACGGACTGGCCAGCGGTCAGACGTTCGCGCAGTTCAAGGCGGGCTTCGCCGAGACCCGCGCGGTGTCGGTGGTGCCGGGAACGCCGGGACGGATCGAGCCCGCGGCCGGATCGCGCTACGTGATGATTCCGGTGACGATCAACGCCACCAAGAAGAACGGCACCCCACAGCATTTCGTCGGGAGCTACGTGCTGCACCGCGCGGTGGTCGATGGCGCCGGCGAAATGAAGAACTGGCACATCTACGCGGCCGACATCAAGGTGAAATGAGCCGGGCGCTCGCCGACCGTCATCACGCAACGCCGGAGACAAGCACGACATGGAAGCCGATATCATGACGACCGAAGAGCTCAATCTGGCGACGGTGCGCCGCTACCTGGAGGCGATCAGCGTCCGTGCTCCGGTCGAGGAGATCCTGGCGTTCTATGCCGAGGACGTCCTCCAGGTGGAGTTTCCGAACCGTCTGGTGCCGAACGGCGCCCGGCGGGATCTTGCCGGGCTGGCCGAGGCTTCCCGTCGTGGCCGGGTCGTGATCGCCTCGGAATCCTACGAGATCACGAGCGCGATCGCCGCCGGCGACAAGGTGGCCCTCGAGGTGATCTGGACTGGCGTGCTCACCGTGGATCTCGGCGCGCTGAAGGCGGGAGAAGCCATGCGGGCGCGCTTCGGCGTCTTCTTCGAGCTGCGCGACGGCCGGATCCGCGCGCAGCGGAACTACGACTGCTTCGACCCCTTCTGAGCTCCGCGGCGGCCACGCCCGCCCGCGCGAGTATGTATCGCATCGCGATGGAGGCTCCGCCCGAGCCGGTCGAGCCTCCGTCGCCGATCCATCACGAATATCCGACGGCTGGCCTCCCTTCCACCAGACTCCACGGGCCGGCTCTTCCGCCTCGCGCCCGGCGCATCGTATCCGCTACATCGCATCCGATCCATCGGGTACGGCATATCCAGCCGGCGCGCCACATCCATCCAGTTCGAGGAGACGCAGCCATGAAGGCCACCAGCATTCCGGGACACGAGAAGAGCTTCAGGGATTCGGGGATCGATTCGGCGGGGAAGAAGCATATCCTGAAACCGTTCGAGGTGAAGATCCCCGGCGCCGCCGAAAAGGTCGCCATGATCGAATGCACCAGGGAGAACGGCGACGCGAGCTTCTACATGAAGGAGGTGTTCGAGAAGAAGCGGATCGTGCTGCACTTCACCGCCGGCTATCTGAAGGGAGATATCGCCACGCTCACCACGCCGGGGAATCAGGTCTCGGTGCCGTTCGTGATAGCGCGCGACGGAACGATCTACAACCTCTGGACATCGAAGTACTGGTCGTACCATCTCGGCCCGGGAGCGCAGGGAGGGAACTCCGAGATGAGCCGTAGCAGCCTGGCCATCGAGATCTCGAACATCGGCATCCTCGAGAAGGGAGCCTCGGGACTGGTGACGCAGTACAGCTCCTCGGACGTCTACTGCACGGAGGCGGAGGCCGCCTACTACCAGAAGGTGAAGCCCTTCCGCGGCAAGCAGTATTTCGCCACGTTCACCGGCCAGCAGTACGAAAGTATCATCGCCCTGCTCCGCTTCCTCACGGCCAAGTACGGTATCCCACGCGCCTTCCTGGACGCTCCGGCCCGTTACGATGTGGTGCAGCAGATCGCCGGCTTCCATGGCATCACCAGCCACGTCAACTATCGCCCGAGCGGCAAATGGGATATCGGTCCGGCGTTCGACTGGGATCGCGTGATCGCGGGGGTGAAGGCGTAGCGGCTGGCGGCACGAGGAGATGAAGGTCCGGCTATCGGCGACCGAGGCGCACATTGATGTGCCACCTGTGGGTCTCGACCGTCCGCGGCTTCATCCCGAGAAGCGCGGCGATCTGATGGGCTCTGAAGCCCGCTCTCAACAGCGTCGCGACCCTGAGCTCCGGCCGTGTGAGCCGTGGAGCGCCCTCGAGCGGACGCTCCAGCACGCCGTTGGGAATCGAGGCTCCGAGCGTCCGGAGCATGCGGTCCTCGTCGTGTCGTCGTGCACGATCGTAGACCTCGTTCAGCCGCTCTCCGAGACCGGCGTCCGCATCGGGGTCATGTGGTAGAAGCTCGCCGAGCTCCCGCCGCAGCCGGAGGAGCATCACGTCGGGATCGCCAGCCTCGGCGATGATGGCGGCAAGCCGATCGCGGGCCGCCTCCGTCCGTTCCTCCAGCCGGAGCAGCGCCGTCTGGAGCGCATCCCAGTTCCGCTCGATCTCGTCGATCTCCGCGTCGAGTCCGGCGCGCGTCCGTTCGCGGCGCGCGTCGGACTCCGCCATTTCCGCGTGCGCGGTCGCCACCATGTTCCGATGGAGATCGGTCTCCGCGTCCGATCCCATCTCATCACACGCCATCAGCAGCTCGAGCATCGCCATCCGCTCGCGGCGCAGGTCGAGCTTCTCGGACACGCGCAGCGCGTCCAGGCAGATCTCGCGCGCGTCTCCCGGCCGGGATGCACGAAGCTCCAGGCGCGCCAGCGCCGTCAGCAGCCGAAGCCGCTCCGTCGCGTTCACCGTGTCTTCCGCGTCCGGAAGCGCCGCGCGCAGGTGTCGCGCGCCGTTCGCGTCATCGCCAAGCTCGGCCAGCAGCAGGCCGAGGCGTCCGGTCAGAAGCCGGACGCGCGCATCATCGCCGAGCTCGCGCCGCAGCCCGAGCGCTTCCTCGACGGCGGCGGCCGCCTCGGCGGTGTTGCCGGTGGCCGCGAGCAGCTCGGCGATGCAGGAGAGTGTCGTCGCCGTGCCGTCCGGATCGTTCATGCGGCGTCGCAGGTCGAGCGCGCCACGGTATTCCCGGAGAGCGTCGGAAACGCGTCCGGCGCGTTGATGAATCGCGGCCATGCTCGTCAGGATGGTCGCCCTCAGGCGCGCATCCTCGCTGCCGCCGAGCCGGTCGAGCGCCATCCGAAGCTCCACCAGCGCGCCGGGGAAATCCCCCTCGGCGTGGGCGATCAGGCCGAGCCGGTTGTGCGCCAGCGCCATCTCGCGCGCATCATCCTTCTTCGAGAAGTGAAGCAGTGCCTTCTCGAACCGGGAGCGGGCGCTCTCGAGCTCCCCCTTGCGCAGATGGATCACGCCGGCCAGGGAGAATGCGATCCCGTGGCGCGATTCCTCCGGAAGGCCATGAAGGAGCGCCAGCGCCTCGGCGACCTCCCGCTCGGCGCCGGGGATATCTCCCATCTCCAGCCGGCAGCGTGAAGTGGCGATCAGGATATCGAGGCGGAGATGCTGGTCGTGGTGCTGGTTCATCAGTCGTAGCGCGTGGCGGCCATGGAGAAGCGCGCCGGAAGGATCGCTTTCGGCGAGAATGCGGCAGAGACGGTAGTGGAGCTCGATGCGCTCGGAAGGGCTCCGGGTGGAGTCGAGCCGCGCGCGCAGGTCGTTCGGATCGTCCATCGAACCTCGATCCCTGGGTGAGGGCGGGAGACGCGGGCCAATATTAGCCCGATTCGGCGCCAAGCGCAACAGAGCGTTCGGCCACGCCGACGGCGGAGCGCCGCTGCCCCGCCGGTACTATCTTTGGCCCACCGGCGCGCTATCCTCCCTGGGATCGCGGTCCGGATTTCCGAGTGTCGTCATTCACCGGCCGCGGCCGGATCATGGAGAAGTACAGATGAAATCGCGGAGGATCGTTGACGGGGGAGGGCTCGTCTATTCGTCGGAGCATGGGGAGATGTGCTCCGACTGCGGCAGGCCGAAGAGCGAATGCGCGTGTCCGAAGGGACGCTCCGGCGCCGTGCGCGACGGCGTGGTGCGCGTTGGACGGGAGACGAAGGGACGCAAGGGGAGCGGCGTGACGGTGATCACCGGCGTTCCGCTGCCGCCGACGGAGCTGGCCGAACTGGCCACGCAGCTCAAGCGCCGCTGCGGCTCCGGCGGCACGGTCAAGGATGGCGTGATAGAGATTCAGGGAGATCACCGCGACCTGGTGGTCGAGGAGCTGAAGAAGAAGGGGTGGAGCGTCAAACGCTCCGGAGGCTGATCGGCGCGGCGCTCGAGCCCGTGCCTCGGGGTCCAGCCTCGGGGTCCAGCCTCGTGGCCGGCGTTCTTAACGTCGGCATCCCCAGATGGTTCCCACCAGGCCGCGCGGGCCGCCGTCGTTCCGGTGCTCGCAGAGGTAGATCCCCTGCCAGGTGCCGAGCAGCAGCCGTCCGTGGCCGATCGGGATGGTGACGGAGCTTCCGAGCAGCGACGCCTTGATATGCGCCGGCATGTCGTCCGGACCTTCCAGCGTGTGCTCGTAGTAGGGAGCTTTCTCCGGCACCATCTCGTTGAAGTGCCGCTCCATGTCGCCGCGCACGTCAGGGCTGGCGTTCTCGTTGATGGTGAGGGAGGCGGATGTATGCTGGATGAACAGATGAAGCATGCCGGTCTCGATCTCCGCGATCTCCGGCATCCGATCCAGCACGTCGCGCGTCACCAGATGGAACCCGCGCCGGCGCTCCTTCAACTGGAACTGTCGTTGAATCCATTCGGTCGATCCGCTCATTGCCCGGCTCCGGTCGTTGATTGTCCGTCTCGATGCTCCGCCGCTTTCGGCATCCTGTAAGATAGCGCCCTCCCCGGTTCGAGCGCGCGAGCGGTTCGAGCGAGCGATTCGAGCGCGCGAGTCTCCGGGAGGTGGCCGGTCACGATCCGGTATCACGCGATGAGCGCGCTGCGACGGGTCGGCGAATTGCCGTAGCTTGGCGCCGATGCCCGGACGCGGCCGCGCTTACGTTCACGCGCGCGATCGCGATTGCCGGACGCCCGGTATCCTCATCTCAACACTTCACTTCAGACGACACGACCATGGCAATCGCAGAGGTATTCCTCCCGGAGTTCGAGCACGAGATGGCCTCGACCAGAAAGCTCCTGGAGATCGTTCCGACCGACAATCCGACCTGGAAGCCGCACCCGAAGTCGAGCACCATCTCCGGACTCGCGCTTCATCTGGCGAATCTTCCGAGCTGGGCGAAGATGACGCTCACCGAGGATGAGCTCGATCTGAATCCCCCCAGCGGTCCGGTCTGGATCCCGCCGGCCTACGAGTCGCGCGAGAAGACGCTGGAGACGTTCGACCGCTTCGTCGCCGAGGCGCGCGAGATCATCGCCGCGACCTCCGACGAGGAGATGATGAAGCCGTGGACCCTCAAGAGCGGTGGCCATGCCATCTTCACCCTCCCGCGCGCGGCCGTGCTCCGCACGTTCGTGCTGAGCCACATCATCCATCATCGCGGCCAGCTCGATGTCTATCTCCGGATGAACGACGTGCCGCTCCCCTCGATCTACGGCCCGACCGCCGACGAGAAGAACTGACGGCGCCGCATCGCGCCCGATATATCGCATCGCGACGGATGCCCGCCCGGTCGTCAGGGCCGGCGCGGGCTCCCATCGCGTCCCGATTCCTGTCTATGCTCCCGATCCCGTCGCGCTCCGCGCATCCGAATGTAGACGCGGAAGCCGACCGATTCAGCATTCCTCCCAGCCATCGATGAAACGGAAGAACGAGCCAACCAGGCGGACGATCGCGCCGCCGAAGCTGAAGATCGACGAGACGTTCGAGGGGGCGCTCGGCGCGCCGGTCGAGGATCACGCGGCCATCGAGCGGACCGCGCTGCTCGATGGAGACCTGAGCGATATCGAGGTCACCGGGCTTCTGCTCGACCAGATCCGGTTTACCCGCGTGCTTCTTTCCCGCGGCCATCTCTCCGCGCCGGAGGTGATCGATGCCCGCCTGGAGGCGTGCGATCTGGCCGGCGCCGAATGGGAGAAGGCGCGCCTGACCAGGGTGGAGCTTGTCGGCTGCCGCCTCACCGGCGCGCGGATGATCGATGCGACGGTGGATGATCTGGTGGCGACCGAGAGCAACCTGGAGATGGGGATCTTCTGGAACGCGCGCTTCCGTGGCGTCCGCTTCGAGCGTTGTCTGCTGCGGGGGGCGTCGTTCGAGGGGGCGGATCTTGCCGGCGCCATCTTCCGCGGCTGCGACCTTACCGGCGCCGACTTCCGGAACACGAAGCTCGAGGGAACGGATTTTCGCGGCTCCTCGATCGTCGGCCTCAGGATCGGCGCCTCGGAGATCCGCGGCACGATCATCGACCCGATGCAGGCGGTGGATCTGGTGCACCTGCTCGGCGTGCGCGTCGAGGTCGAGGAGGAATGATCGGCGGATCCGGATGCCGGCCCGCATCGATCGTGACGGCATCGCCGATACCGGCGCGCAACAATGAGAAGGGGAGCTTCCCGGCGGGAGGCTCCCCTTCGTCGTATCGATGCGTGCGTCGACGCGGCTCAGCGGTCCACGGTCACCGTCATCCCATAGGGAGCCGGGGTCACCCGGGTGAGCGCCTGCGGCACGAGGCGCGTCAGCGACGTGGGGATCGTCTCCAGCTTCAGGAGCGTCAGATAGGGGCTCCGGAGCTGCGCGCCGTACGGCTCGATCGAGATCGCCACGCCGTAGCTGCCGTCGTTGAGCGTCCGCTCGCTCCCCGTCGCGAGGAAGTCCTGTCCGGGGAACGGGTAGGCGGCCGCGGCATCGGGGCCGGCGGTGGCGCCGGCGCCGTTGAGATCCTTGGCGGCCGGGTTGAGGAAGCGGCCGAGGGAGATGTACTCGGTGCCGCCGGCCCCGGTCTTGTGCGTCAGCCACATCTCGTAGCGCCACTCGTCGGTCTCGTCGGAGATCGGCATCACCGGCAGGTTGCTGGCCGCGTCGACCGAGGTGCCGTTCGGCTTGGCAAGCCAGATCCCCCGCGCGAAGTCCAGCGTGTCGGCGCTGGTCGGCGCGTCGAGCACCACGCTCCCCTCGGCATCCGCGAAGACATCGCCGAAGGACTCATCGTCGGAGAAGGTCAGCCGCGCCACCCCCTTCGAGGAGGTGCCGGTGAAGACTCCGGAGGCCAGCCGGGCCGTGGGCTCCAGCTCGAGGCCGCCATCCTTCTCGACCGTCACGATCGCGTCGATCAGCAGCTGCGCGTTGATATCCGAGGGGACCGCGAAGCTCGCGGCCCCGCCGTTGACGCCCACCACCTCGCCGTTCGGACCCAGCTTGAACGCGCCGATCTTGACGTAGTGATGATCGCCGTGGGCCGGCTTGCCGCCGAGGCTCGGTTTCCCCTCGGCGTGGCTGAACCAGACAGCGTAATGCGCATCGCCGTCGATGCGGGGAAGCGAGACCGCGCTCACCGTCACGGTGGAGGTGGGAGCCACGGGGGAGTCCTCGACCTTGGAGCATCCGGCCACCGCGAGCAGCAGCGGGATCGCCAGGAGAGCATGTCGAGAGGATCTCAGCATATACGGTATCTCCGATGTATGTATGAATGGGAAGATCATGGTTCCTGATTGAACAAAAGATCGAATCGGCGATCCCCGGCAATGTCGCGCCGGGTGATCGTTGCCGGGCAGGCCGCCATCGGGAGGCCGATGCCGTCGGCGGTGGCATCGCTCAGATCTCGACGCGGATGCCGGAGAGGATGCGCGGTCCCTCGCTCACCTCGTCCCGACGCATCTGGGCGATCGGGGCCAGCACGGTGAGGTCGAACCGGAGCGAATGCCAGACGAGCTCGGCGCCGAGATTGGCGTAGGCGGTCGAGAAGCCGGAGTGATGATCGATCTCGCCGGCGACGCGATCGACGCCGGCCACCTCTCCGCGGATTCCCGCCAGGCCGACCAGCGCCAGCGCCGTGGCGTCGTTCCGGATCAGGTCGTGGTTCACCGTCGCGGTGGCCGAGAGCGAGCTTCCGAGCCGGTTCCCATCGATGCTCCCGGTCGGCATCGCGCCGAAGGCATCGAGCGCCACGGTCCAGCGTCCCAGGCCGACGGTCATCGTGCCGGTCAGCAGCAGGGAGGGGACGCCGGAGCCCGGCTGAAGCCTGGGATCGAGCATGGCGCCGGAGGCGTCGCGCAGGCGATGATCGGCCAGCGGCAGCTTCACGCCCCCTCCGAGGAGAAGGGTGGAGCGGACGCCGATCGGATCGGTCATCACCCAGTGCGCCAGCAGGGAGGGATCCCCCAGGCCGGAGATCGTGAGATCGGTCGCCGAGCGATGCTCCATGCGGGTCATCGGCACGAGCAGCGTGAGCATCACCCGCTCGGAGACGTGGTGCTGATAGGAGAGCTCGAGCGTTGCCCGGCTCTCGCGCGTCGGCACGTTCGTGGCGCCGTCGGCGCCGGGTATCGAATGGTACGGCTGGCGGAGCGGGCCGGCGGCGAGCTTGGAGCCGAACCAGCCGACGCCGGCACCGGGGCTGCCGGAGCGCTGCAGCAGGAAGTGGAGCGCGAAGGAGTTCGAGCCGGTATAGTAGGGATTGATGCCGTAGAGGCAGTTGCAGAAATCGCAGGCCTTCGCCTCCCCGGCTCCGATCAGGAGCAGCACGAGGAGAGCGATCGACGATCGCGTGACCATGGAATATCGATCCGGAATGAATGACTGATACGGAGCGCGGGGAACGCCGGATCTCCCGCACGGGAGGTCCCTGGCGCTCGCGCCGGGAACGGAAAGCGCTCGCCGGACGAGTAGTAGGCCGGCGAATGGCCATCGGCGCCGCCGTCGACGCGCGGCTATCGGCCGGAGCATGCTCTCGGACGTGAAGCCGTGCGCGCGCGCTGGCTCATCGACGACGCCGATGGCGCCGGATGTGCCGACATGGCCGGGCTGGTTCCGGAATCAGAGAAGGATCGAGGGAGGATGGTCGAGCGAGCGGGGAAAGCCCGTGGAGGTGAACTGACGCTCGATCTGCGGGAACGGCTCCGCGCTCGTGACCAGCGGGGGAGGAACGTGCCGGTCGGCCACGAATGCCTCCACCTTCGGGAATGCCGCTTCGAGCGTGGCGCCCCCCTGCTTCCGCTCCTTTTCGGTGGAGCTCACCATGTGGCACTTGCCGTGGCAGCAGGGATTGGTCGGGTTGACGCAGTAGACGGCGGCGATCTGATCGGCGAAGATGCCGTAGAGACCCCATGCGACGACGCCCCCCTCCACGTGCATCGTGAAGAGGAGGATCATGAGCCAGAGAACGATCTGTCGTGCCCGGTCGATCATTGCATGGAGAGCGTCGCGTGAGAAGACGAGGGCTCGAATATAGCACGTCGCGACGTGAACTTCCGCTTCCCCTTCCCGCGAACTTCTGTGAGCGTTGGTTGCGCCGGGGATGATCCGTCCGAGAGAGGCGATGGAAATTTCTGATCACCGCCGCCTCGATACGTGAAGCGCTCCGGTCGTGAGAGCGCGGGGATCTCCCACATCGTCCCGGCCGCCGGTCCGGAGCGAGCACAGGGAAGGCCCCGTCGGAGAAACCGGCGATGACCGCCCCCCGCGACCGGCCGGTCGGTATGGGGTGACCCCGGTCGATGGATGGAGGCGATGGCGGAGAATGACGGTAGGACTCTCCGTTGGTAGGCATCATCGTTGGTAGGCATCATCGCGACCGATCGGTTCGGAAGGGAGAGAGGCGTCCCGGTTGTGCGTGTCAACACGGATTGGATGCGGTGGATACGTCGATTGAATTCGATGCGTATCCCACGGTACAATTTCCCATCCCGACTCTGTTCCCATCACCAATCGCGGGCGTCGGAATCCGATCGAAATACATGATGATGTACTACTATCGTACACCCAATGGATCTACTTTCGCACATGGAGCGCTCGTAAACCTCCGGGACCACCACCGGGAGATTCGTACACGTCTCCCCCCGGAGAGCTCCATCTTCCGCCGACATGCCTCGGTCCCGGCGAGGGCCGCTACCAGCAACCTCCGTAGCGATCCCCGCCTCCGACGGCCTCCGTGTCCTCCCCACCTGCTGTTGAAGCGTCCCCCCCGGAGCGATTCGCGCATGCGTGCCGTCGATGATGGGCGTTGGTGATGTTCGGCGTCGATGACGTGGAACATCCGTGAAGCAGGTCACTGGCAACGCGAGCAACTGTTGCAGATCGGGCCGGGTCGGAGGATCCATCGGCGGGTGTGTCCCCCGATATCGTCGAGCCAGCGACGCTATCGGACTCCCGATCGACTACTCCGGTATTCGAACATGTCCGTGACCGGAACGGATCTCCGGCCCGTGCCCGCTCTGCCATTTCCGCCAGCCTCCACCTCGCCGAAGAACGCCTCGCGCCATGCCAGGTTCCCCGGACGCCGTATCTTGACCCGATCCGACAGATCATTCCACGCCGATTCCCATCGCCATGCGCTCCGTCTCGCTGCTCGTCATCCTGTTCCTCGCCGTCGCCTCCGGTCTGCGCGCGGAGGGGCTCGACTCGCTCCTCGGCATCCCGATCGGCGCGTCGCCGGCCGAGGTGCGCCTGGTGATGAGGGATATACCGGACGCTCTTCCCGTGACCGACTCGACCAGTGGCGCGATCACCATCCTCAGGTACCGTGGGGGCATGCTCGTCGAAGTTCCCAACTCGCTCTGCGCCGTGCGGGAATGGATGTTTCTCTTCGATCAGGGGAAGCTCGCGATGGCGACGCTCCAGCTCGGCGTGGGGCCGATGACGGCCGAAGAGGTGGTGAAGGGATACTCGGTGGTGAAGCAGGTGCTGGAGTCGCGCCACGGACGGTCGCAGGCATCGCGCCTCCCCTCCGCCGTTCCCGGCTATCGCGTCGGGATGAGCGACGCCGAGCTCGTGAGCGCGATGGCGACGTCGGGGAAGTGGCTCTACGACATCTGGGCGCGCCGCTCCGGATCCTCCGCGCTGATGCTCGACTGCCGTCTCGGCCAGAAGGGGATCGAGGTGATCTGGCAGGATACCGGCGCGGCCAGCATGCTGATGCGGTCGGTGCCGCGCGACTGAGGGCGCGGAATGGCGCGCGCCGACAGCCGACGGTAACGTGCCGATTCGAGACGACGACACCAACCATTCATTATTGCTCGTGAATACTATGCGCGCGGTCATATCCAGCATCGCGACGGCCCTGCTCGTGGCCGCCGCCGCATCGGCCCAGACGGACAACGGCTCCGCGTTCGGAGCGCGCATCGGAGCGCGTCTGGACTCGACGCAGTGCCGGTACTTCGGACTCTTTCCCGCGTTCGAGGGGGTGTCCGAGGCACGCATCGATGACAGGGGGCCCGGGGGAGCGCGGCTTGTCGTGACACGTCGCGTCGGCGGCACCCATGCCGACACGACGCTGATGCTGAGCGCGCATCAGGCCGAGCGCCTTCGCCTCTATATCTCGGAGTTCGAATCTCTCTTTCGCGATCCGGGGCGCATCCAGGTCGATTCCATCCGCGCGTTGATCAGGCCGGCTCGTCCGTTCACCGGACCTGGCGGCCACGTTCGCGTCACCGGCCGGGATGGGGCCGTGCACGAGGGGAGCGTGCTCCATGCGGACGATTCGACGCTGGTGATCTCCACCGACCGTGAGCAGTACGACTGGCGTGGAGCTTCCTCCTCGGTGACGGTGCTGCGTAGTGCCGGTATCGACAGGATCGAGTCCAGCGGAAGCCTGATCATCGGATTCAGCGCCGGGCTGCTGGCGTCGACGGCGGCGGCGGGACTGTTCTACGACGGACTGGTGGGGCGGAACTCCACCGAGGAGATGGTGGCCGGCATCACCTGGGGGGGGATCGCTTCCATCGGAGCCTACGATCGCAGCGCGACCGACCAGGCCATCGGGGGAAATCCGATGCTCTATGCCCGGGTTCTTCCGGAGATGCGGCGTGCCGCGCTCTTCGGCGACGATCTGCCGCCGGAGGTCACCGCCATGATGCACCAGCCGGCTCCCACGATTCCTCCACCTCCGGAATCCATCGAGGCCGTGGCGGGGCGGGAGCGTATCACGCACTTCTCGGCGCACTACGCTTCAGGGATGCCATTGTATATCTCCGAGAATCGGATGCCGGTCACCGATTACCTTCGGAAGCGGTCCGGCTATGTCGGAGTCAACACCATCGTTTCCTTCCGCCGAGTCGGCCTCGGCTATGATCTGAACGCTCATCTCGGCTGGACCGCCGAGTATGTCTGGATTCCCACGGGAGCCGCCCTCTCCGAGTATGGTGGAAATTCGAACGAATGGTTCGAGCTGAGCACGCTGCGCGCCACCACGCTGTACCGGATACTGGCCCCGAGCCCGTTCAACGGCCAGCATCTCGTGCTCACCGTCGGCGTCGGCGCCGGCTATTCCCCCGTCAACGTCGTGACGGCCGTGCACACGGAGTCGAACGACAATCTCCGGATGCTGCGCGTCACGCGCGCCGTCTCGAACGAGCTCGGCGCGGCCAGCGCGCATGCGATGCTGGAGATCGGATATCAGGCCATTCGCAACCTGTCGATCTTCGCCGCGGTCGACGCCACGCACTCGTTCGGCGTTACCCTGCCGGGGTGGTCGTTCCAGCAGGTATACGATGCGAGCGAGCCGAACAGCCCCACGGTGCAGGCCGGATCTCCCGAGCACACCCTCACCTTCTCGTCGGCGAGCCTCGTGATCGGCGTTCGCGCGCACCTGTAGGCGCCGGTCGCCCTCGGTTCCACCACGGCACCCGCTTTTTGCACTTGCCCACGTTCGCCGGTTGACGATGTTCGTCGCCGTTCATCGACGGCCACTCTCATCGATCCCGGTGCCGGGCCGCGCGGTTGCATGCGCGCCACCTCTTCGCGCGGGATGCTCGTACACCAGTCACGGCGAAACGAGAGAGACCCATGCTCCATCGGACACTCACGCGATTCCTCCAACTTCTTTCGATCCTCTGCGCGGCCACCTGCCTGGCCTCGGCGCAGGAGGCGTCACGCGCGGCCGGCATCAGCGATCGGGCCGATGAGCTCGATTCCTCGGCGGTCGCCTACTTCGGCCTGTTCCCCCGCATCCCATCGGTCGTGCGCGTCCGACTGGTCGGCACGCCGCCGGCCCTGATGGTGACGCGGCGGGTCGCCGGAGGCGAGATCGACACGAGCGTGAGCGTGGCTCCCAAGCGGCTCGCGGCGCTGCGCGCCTACGTCGATGGTTACGAGCGCCTATCCCCGGGACGGCTTGCGTCGCACCTCGACGCGCTTGGCGACCTGGTCGGACCGGGGGGCGCCCGTTCATCCTCGCTCGCGATCTACACCATCACCACGCGGAGCGGCGCCACGCTTCAGGGCACGCTGCTGGCGGCCACGGACGACGCGGTGCTTCTCTGGCCGGAGGATGTCCCCTATGACTGGCGAACGATCGCAACGGCGGCTCGGATGATCCCCGTTGCGATGATCGACCGGATCGAGCACGAGGGGAACAATGTGATGGCGCTGGTGGTCGGCGCGCTCTGCGCGGCCGGATCGAATCTTGCGTTCTACAATCCGATAGCGGAGAACGTGTCGCGCCAGGAGCGGTTGGCCACGGGAGCCGCCTTCGGCATCACGGCCGGGATCGGCACCCTCGAGCGGACCGGCCTCGACCGCGCGATCGGCGGCAACCCGCTCCTCTTCGGCGAGGTCGCGCCGACGATGCGTGACGACGCGCTGTTCCGGAGCGGCATGCCCCCCGAGGCCGCGCGCTTCCTGGCCGGAAGGTGGGAGCGCATCGGCGCGACGGAGAACATGCCGGCCGCGACCGTCGAGGAAGTTGCCTCCCGATACACGCTCCCCAGATTCTCGATCGGATACGCTTCCGGCGTGCCACTGCTGGCGCCGATCAATCGTGCCCCTTCGGCCACGGGCTGGATCGGCGATGACGAGATACGCCTCGGATTCGCTGGAGTGCTCCGACATATCGCGGTCGGATATGCCGCGGCCGACCGATGGAATCTCGAGCTCACCTACACGATGGCGCCGGCGAGCGTGGACGCGCGTCGGAAGTGGGAGTGGTTCAACGGGCATGACGTCGCGGTGACGGCGAGCTATCTGATCACCGCTCCGGATCCCGCGCGTGGGGCCCGGTTGTACTTCTCCGGAGGGCTCGGCCTCGGATATACGATCGTCGACGAGCACGCCGCGCTCTCCCTCGCCGGCGACACCAGGATGTTCCGTCAGGTGGTCGGCGCGCCGGCCGGGCGGGTCCAGCTCGAGGTGGGCTCGCGCGTCACCCGGATGCTCTCCCTCTTCGTGCAGCTTCAGGCGATGCAGGTGCTGCCGGTGGAGATCGGCGCCAGGCATATCGCCGGGGCGGGCGTTCCGAATGGATCGCTCACGCTCGCCGCGCACGAGATCGATCCCTCCACGAGCGGTCTGCTGATCGGCGTTGCCCTGCATCTGTGACGGAGCTCTCGGGAGCGGTGCTTGCCCGAGCCGGCTCGCGGCTGACGTCGGAGCGTGAGGGGGCGCGTGACGGGGGCGCGTGAGAAATTCTGACGCTTCCCGGTTGCATCGTCCGGATCCGCCTGGCTATGTTTGCATCACATCCGGATCGGACGGGGAACAACCGACAGGGAGTCGGTTCCGCCCGATCGCTGGAGATACTGAAACGGCCGTGGAGAACGGCCATCAACCAGCGGGAGACATCATGCGGTACGACCTCTGCCGGACGGCGGCCTCGCCGTTCCATCGGTGCCCGGAGCGGCACATCCCACACGCACTTCCTTCCCTCTTCCTCGCGACATTTCAGGAGACGGCACGATGAACGATGCACGTTATGCCTATGGCGTGGTCATCGGCCGCTTCCAGCCGTTCCACGACGGACACCTTTCCCTGGTCAACGCCGCCTTCGCGCAGTCGGACCGGGTGATCATCGTGATCGGCAGCGCCCGTGGCGCCAGGACCGTCAAGAACCCGTGGCGCGCCGAGGAGCGGGAGGAGATGATCCGCGCGGCGCTTCGTCCCGAGCATCAGGAGCGGCTCGACGTGGTCCATGTCCGCGACTACTTCAACAACGACAACCTCTGGCTCTCCGAGGTCCAGGGGAAGGTGAAGGAGATCGTCGAGGATCCGGAGGAGGAGATCTGCCTGTTCGGCAACGCGAAGGATGAGTCCACGAGCTATCTCCGCTCGTTTCCGCAATGGCAGGATCAGCAGCCGGGATCGCTGCAGCGGGTGAGCGCCACCGAGATCCGCCGCGATTATTTCGAGGGAGGATCCGACTGGACCAAGCTGGTCCCGCCGCCGATCGCGTCGCACATGGAGACGTTCCGATCGAGCCGGCACTTCGCCGCGCTCGTCGAGGAGTATCGCTACCTGCGCGACTATCGGAAGCTCTGGGAAGGAGCTCCCTACGAGCCGACCTTCGTGACCACCGACTCGGTGGTGGTCCGCTCCGGACATGTGCTGGCGGTGCGCCGCCGCTCCTATCCGGGCAAGGGGCTGCTGGCCCTCCCCGGCGGGTTCGTCCGGCCGAACGAGACGCTGCTGAAGGGAGCGCTCCGCGAGCTCCGGGAGGAGACGAAGATTCAGGTGAAGGTCGCCGAGCTCCGCGAGCGGGTGGCCTCGGTGAAGGTCTTCGACTATCCCAACCGCTCGCTGCGCGGGCGCACTATCACGCACGCCTACTACATCGATCTCGGCGAGGGAGAGCTTCCCCGCGTGAAGGGCTCCGACGATGCCGAGCGAGCGCTCTGGCTCCCCTTCTTCGAGGCGATCGCGCGCGAGGAGGAGTGGTTCGAGGACCATCTCCACATCGTCATGCACTTTCTTCAGTCAGGCCATCGCGCATCGTAATTCCACATTCACCCCCACGGAGAGTGGGGAAGACCCGAATCGACAGGAGATGTCATCATGAAGGGTATTGAAAATCTGATCCTCGACGTCGACTCCTACAAGGCGTCGCATTACCTGCAGTATCCGGCCGGCACCACGCAGGTCTATTCCTACATCGAGTCGCGCGGCGGCCGCTACCCCCACACGCTCTTCTTCGGACTCCAGTACATCCTGAAGCGGTATCTGGCCGGCGCGGTCGTCACCGAGGAGATGGTGGCCGAGGCGCGCGAGTTCTTCGCGGCGCACGGCGAGCCGTTCAACGAGGCCGGATGGATGCGGATCGTGACCGAACATGGTGGACGTATCCCGGTCAGGATCAAGGCGGTGCCGGAGGGGATGGTGGTCGATACGCACAACGTGCTGGTCACCGTGGAGAACACCGATCCGGAGCTGCCGTGGCTCACCAGCTGGTTGGAGACGATGCTGATGCGCGTCTGGTATCCGATCGGGGTGGCCACGCGGAGCTTCACCATCCGCGGCATGATCCTCGACGCGCTCGAGCGGAGCGCCGACGATCCGGAGGGGGAGATCTCCTTCAAGCTGCATGACTTCGGCGCGCGCGGCGTTTCCTCGCGCGAGACCGCGGCGATCGGCGGCGCCTCGCACCTGGTGAACTTCCTCGGCTCGGATACGGTGATGGGGGTGATGCTCGCCAACGAGTATTACGGCGCCGGAATGGCCGGCTTCTCGATCCCCGCCGCCGAGCATTCCACGATCACCGCGTGGGGACGCGAGCACGAGGCCGATGCCTACCGGAACATGCTCCGGCAGTTCGCGCGGCCGGGCTCGATCGTCGCCTGTGTCTCCGACAGCTACGACATCTTCAACGCCATCTCGAACATCTGGGGGAAGGAGCTGCGCGACGAGGTGATTGCCTCCGGC
Organism: Bacteroidota bacterium; assembly: GCA_048498995.1. GTDB lineage: Bacteria > Bacteroidota > Ignavibacteria > OLB7 > OLB7 > JBEHWX01. The sequence continues at coordinate 28,335 of JBEHWX010000018.1, read as the reverse complement.
GCCACGCTGGTGGTCCGCCCCGATTCGGGAGATCCCTCCTCGATCGTGCTCGCCTGCGTGCAGCTGCTGGAGGAGGCCTTCGGCAGCGTGGTCAACACCAAGGGCTACAAGGTGCTCAACCACGTTCGGGTGATTCAGGGAGACGGCATCGACGAGAGCTCGATCGCGGCCATCCTCTCGATCCTGCTGGAGAACGGCTACAGCATCTCGAACATCAACTTCGGCATGGGGGGCGGGCTGTTGCAGCAGGTGAATCGCGACACGCAGAAGTTCGCGATGAAGGCGAGCCACGCGGTGATCGAGGGGAAGAGCGTGGAGATCTTCAAGGATCCGGTGACCGATCACGGCAAGCGCTCCAAGCGGGGCCGCCTCGATCTGGTGCGGGATGGGGAAGGGAAGCTGATCACGCTGCACGAGAGCGAGGCGCGGGAGCGGGGACTTGCCTCGGAGCTCGTGACCGTCTTCGAAAACGGAGATCTGCTGGTCGAGCACACGCTGGAGCAGGTCCGCGCGCGTGCGCGCGAGCACCGGACCACGTCGGCAGGCTGACGCGCGGAGGCGCTCTACGATCGTATCGCCGGCGCGTGGCCGGCGATACGGCGGGATGATTGCCCCGGCCGAAGCCGGTACCGGAAGAAGGCGGCCCCTCGTAGTCCCGTGTGACTTAGTCGCCTTCAGACCGGCCCGGCTTCGAGCCGTTCGGCGCTCCGCGATATGGCGCTCGCGATGCGCCCTCCATGCTTCAGCATCCCATCGGAGCGCGTCCGCCCGGGACGCGTCCGGTCGCCGCGCGACGCCCGGCGAAGAGCACGCCGAGATACCCCCTGATTCTGCTCATCATCGATCCGCGCGCCGTCGTCGCCGCCGGCGCGCTCCACCTGATCGCCACCCGTGCCCTCGGCGTCAGCGTCTCCACGACCACCCGTCCCTCGCCGCGCGATCGGAACGTTTCTCCGCGTCTGAGAATCAGATCACGCGTCCCCGCGGTCTGCGTTATCCATACAGCTCCCTCCACCGCCACGATCACGATCTGCTTCCCGTCCGGCGACCAGGCCCGCACACTTCCGGATGCCAGATCGATCAGGTCGGGATACACCGCTCTTCCCGAGGCGACTTCCCCATCGTGCCGCATTGCTTTCGTGTTCATCGTCATTTCCCTCGCAATCATGAGTACGAACGCAAGCTATCCGATCGGAGACGACCGGAACAGATTCAGTTGATTGCTTTCACGACCAGATCAGTTTAGATTCGTCGATCCAGCGCGGATTTCAGGCATCGATACAAAGAGAAACGGGTGATGGCGACACGTCGGGAGAACAACGGAAGAGATGGCCTCCTCTACGAGCAGGTGGCCGCGAGGGTGGAGAAGATGATCGAGCAGGGAGTGCTCAAGCCGGGGGAGCGGATACCCTCGGTGCGGCAGGTGAGCCAGCGGCAGCGGGTGAGCATGTCGACGGCGTTCCAGGCGTACTTCCTGCTGGAGAGCCGTGGGCTGATCGAGTCGCGTCCCCGCTCCGGGTTCTACGTGGCGTATCGTACCCGCGAGCTACCACCGGAGCCGACCACCTCGCGACCGTCGCTGGCGGCGACCGATGTCGGTGTCGACGAGCAGGTGGCGCGCGTGTTCACCGCCGCGGCCGATCCCACGTTCGCCCCGCTCGGCGCCGCCTCGCCGAGCCCGGAGCTTCTGCCGGTGACGAAGCTGAGGAAGCTGATGATCGAGGTGCTCCGCGAGCATCCCGACGAGGCGGTGACGTACGATCTTCCGCCCGGCCACGCGCCGCTCCGTCGCCAGATCGCGCGCCGCTCGATCGACTGGGGATGCTCGCTGGGGGCCGAGGATATCGTCACCACCGTCGGCTGCATGGAGGCGCTCAATCTCTGCCTGCGCGCGGTGGCGCGTCCCGGCGATACGATCGCGATCGAATCTCCCACCTACTTCGGCGTCCTGCAGGCGATGCAGAGCCTCGGCCTGAAGGCGCTCGAGGTCGCCACCGATCCGCGCACCGGCCTCTGCCTGGACGCGCTGGAGGAAGCGCTCTCGCGGCGGAAGGTGGCCGCGTGTCTGGTGATCCCGAACTTCAATCAGCCGCTCGGCAGCCTGATGCCGGACGACAAGAAGGAGCGTCTGGCCGCGATGCTCGCCGAGCGGGAGATACCGCTGATCGAGGATGATCTCTACGGCGATCTCCACTTCGGCACCGCCCGCCCGCGGACGGTGAAGTCGTACGATAAGGATGGACTGGTGCTTCTCTGCTCCTCCTTCTCGAAGACGCTCGCCCCCGGCTACCGCGTCGGGTGGACGGCGCCGGGACGCTACCGTGAGCAGGTTGAGCGTTTGAAGCTGATGACGAGCGTCGCCACGCCGACCCTGCAGCAGATGGTGGTGGCCCGGCTCCTGGCCGACGGCGGCTACGACCGCCACCTGCGCGGACTGCGGCAGGCCTTCAGCGTGCAGACGAAGCTGATGGCGCAGGCGGTGGCCGCCTCCTTTCCGGAGGGGACGAAGGTGACGCGGCCGCAGGGCGGGTTCGTGCTCTGGGTGGAGCTGCCGCCGGAGCTGGACGCGCTGGAGCTGCACCGGCGCGGCCTGGAGAAGAAGATCGGGATTGCGCCCGGGACGATCTTCTCGGCCAAGGGACGCTACCGGAATTTCATCCGCCTGAACTGCGGCTTCCCCTGGTCCGACCGGATCGAACAGGCCGTGACGACGCTCGGCCGGATAGCGCGCCGGGAATTGCGATCGTGAGCGGGCGCGGAGGTGTCGTTTGAACTATTCAGTTGTGATGCCCGTCACCGAACGCTCCCAACGCCCACGGCACCCCAAGGTAGGCGCACGTCTTCAGCGTGCGCGGTTTGCCCCACGCATGCATCATAGCTCTCTCGACCCATCGTCAGTGACATTGTGGTCTCGTATCGTATACCGATCGTTGAACATTCCCCGCCCGCCATCGGCGGCGTACATATGCGCTCCCGGCAACGCATGGTGTGAGCGATGAACGCTCCGTGCCGGGGCCACCTTGCCAGTGTATCCACAACATGGCGCACGCTGAAGACGTGCGGCTACCGGACGAACAAGGCTCCCCGTCTCAGGCGTAGGCGCAGCTCTTCAGGCTGCGCCGTGATACCGCGAACAGCGCACGCTGAAGACGTGCTGCTACCAATGCGCCGAGCAGGTCTTGCGGTGGGGCATCATGGCGCTTCATCCCAGGCTGGCAACGATTTCATCATTCTGCATTCATCATTCTCAATTCTCCTCAGTAACCTTCGCGCGCGTTGCCGTGTAGGTTGAAGCGGACAGGCTCTGTTTCTCCAGGTGATGGAGGTGATGAGATGCTCGCGATACGATGGATGATGGTGATGATGCTCTGCCGGATGATCTCCGCGGAGCTCGGGGTTGCCGCACGGGAGACGATTGCTCGATTGCCGCCACGACTCGGCGCTGCTCCAGCGCCTCTACTATCCGATACCGGCATGCCGGGAATTGTCCGTAGCGCCTGCCCCGACGCGCGCCACGACTTGGCCCTTCATGTCACCGACCGTGCGGGCGCGCCGATTTCGGATGCCGAGGTGTACGTGAATGGCATCGTCACCATGAGAACAGCGGCTGATGGCAGTGTGCGGATCATCAGCTCCGCCGAAGAGCCGCTCCGGATCTATGTGAACAAACCCGGGTATGAGCGAGGCTTCGTTAAGCTGACGAACATCCCGGCCGGCTTTCAGCTCACGCTCCCTCTGTCATGCCTGGATGAGTTGTCCCGGGAGCGCCCAGACGTGCCGACGACGATGGGATCGTTGCATGGACGACTGATCGATAAGGATGGAAACCCGGTGGTCGGTTGTACGATTCATCTCGTTGGCACCAGGCAGGGAAGCTACTCGAAAGCGCCCGGGGGGGAGTTCCGAATGTGGAACATCCGGCCCGGGCGGTACGATGTCGAGTTTTCGGCGGTCGGATTCCTGCGCATTCGGGTGCCATTCAATGCCGCGGCCGACAGCGCGATGTCTTGCCTCATACAACTGCGGGATGGTCCGGCACATGGTCTGAGTGTATCCTGTGGACTTTCTTGCCCCAACTGCCTCACACGCGACCGCGCGGGCACGGTTCGCGAGCAGAGTCCGGATGAGATCGCCGATCGCCCCACGCGCGCACTCCTGGAAACGGTCTGCTCGATGGGCTCGATCCGCTACGACGATCCCGACGGAGGCCCGCGATGAGATCGTCACGCGTTACGCCGCTTGCGCACAATGTCCGGTCTCGCGGGTTGAATGGCATCCGCGCCGTCGTGCTTCTCGCTGCTTTCTCTTTCACCGGCTGCGGAGCGATGCGCGAGGCCGTTTCAACGGTCCTTCCCTTACCCGGTGTCGCTCTTCGTGTCACTGACCGCGCCGGCGTTCCATTGCCTGATGTCCGCGTCGTCGCGCTGGACGATGATGTCGACGACAATTGCACGGCGGTTGATGGCGGTGTGCATGTACTCGGCTGTGCAGATGGCGAGCCGATCCGGATCTCCGTGTACAAGCCCGGGTATGAACATGGCTTCCTCTATCTGACGAAGACTTCGGCGCGGCTGCACCTGACGCTCGCGCTGGCGCGCATCGACGAGCTGGCCCCTGATGATACCACGGCTCCGCGGGGTATGGGCTCATTGCGTGGACAGTTGATCGATGAGGATGGAAAGCCGGTTCTCGGTGGCACGATAAAACTCGTCGGCGAGAAGCGAAGGGCATATTCGAAGCCGCCGGCGGGGGAGTTCAACCTGAGGAGCGTTGCTCCGGGATCATACGAAGCCGAGATCTCGGTGATCGGATCCATGCGCGTTCGGGTGACATTCAACGTGGCGGCCGACAGCGCGGTGTACTGGCTCATACAACTGCGGGATGACACGGTGCGCGGCCGCTGCCTACCCCTATGGGATCCGCACATCGCGTACATCATACGCGACCGCGCGGCCACGGTTCGCGACCAGAACGTGGATGAGATCTCCGATCGCCCCACGCGCTCACTTCAGGAGACGGTCCGCTCGATGGGCTCGATCCGCTACGACGATCCCGACGGAGGCCCGCGATGAATGCATTCCACATGCCCCGCGCCGGAGCCTCTGATCGCGTGGCGCTTCGGCTGCTGATCTCACTGCTCCTGCCCCTCGTCATTGGCTGCGCGTCGACGCGCAATGCTGTTCCTCCAAACATCCTTCTTCGGGTCGTGGACCGGGGTGGCACTCCGCTGCCTGGAGCCTGTGCGCGCCAGCTCGGTGGCGACTTATCGACGGAAACCGGCATTGACGGAATCGCGTTTTTCACCCCCGTCGCCAGTACCGGACCGATCATCATTGAGGTGAGACTGTCGGGGCATGAGCGGGGGCTGCTGCTCCTTGATCGTGGTGCGAGCTACCCGATGTTGGAGCTACCGCTCGACACGCTTATCAAATCCCTCTCGGGGCGTTCTGAAGCATCGGAATCCGAGGCGCATGAAAGCACACGACTTCGTGGACGTCTCATCGACGCGAACGGGGAGCCGCTTCCACACGCGGTAATCAGGCTGGTTGGAACTGAACTGGGGGCATTCGCGCGCGTTCCCGATGGGGAGTTCCTTGTGCATGGAATGACAGCGGGAATACACGACGTCAAATTCTCGATGGTCGGGTACCAGCCTCAATCGATGAGCATCGATTTTGCCGAGGAAAGTCCGGTCTCTTGCCTCGTACTGCTTCGGCTCGTGATCTGGGAGGTCCCGTGTCCAATATGCCGTTTCAAAGGCATGCGTGACCTGCGGAATATTCATCAATCGGCCGGGTGCGATCGGTCACCGCTCTTGAGGCCGGCTGCTTCCGATGCCGTTGCCATGAACTCCAGGAGCCCCGTTCCCAATAGCATCCCGCACCCTGGGAAAACCGAACCAGCCAGATAATGGGAGGTTGCCAATGACCTTTCGATGCCATGCAGGTCGCGTGAGGAACGCTGGCCCAGACGCATCACGCATGGAGCCGATCCCGCTGCTGCTCTCACTGCTCCTGCTCTGGGTTGCCGGCTGTGCCTCGACCGACGACATACCGCGGCCACTGTTGCCGGGCGGCGGCGGCCCGCTTCCGAAGATCGATGTGGTGCGCCATCCCCGCCTCATCGTGGTGTCACCTCCTCCGGTTCCCTTCGCCGAGCCGACGGTGCTTCTCACGGTCGTCGATCCCCGGAAACGGCCGCTGGCCGATGCCTGCGTCTGTCTCGTCGATAGCGGCGGCTGCGGCAGGACATCGCGCGAGGGGGCCGTGCTGCTGGCGGTTCCGCGCGACAGCGCCCCGATCCGGATCACGGCATCGCTGCCGGGGTACGGGCCGGGATATGTTCTCCTGCGGCGCGCCTCCGGACGTTTGAACGCAACCCTGCCGCTCGATACGATCCCTCCGCGCGTGCCGTCGGATGCCATTGCCCCGCACCCGACATCGCATCTGCGCGGGAGGATCGTCGACGCGGCGGGGGAGCCGATCCCGCGCGCGACGATTCGGATTGTCGACACCAGGCTGGGAGCCCTGAGCACGCCGAACGGAGAGTTCCAGGTGCGCGGCATCCGTGCTGGCGATTACGAGATCGAGGTCGCGGCGACCGGGTTTCGCAAGGAGAGGATGCGGGTGAGGCTTGCCGCCGATACCGGCGCCACCTGCCTCGTGCAGCTGAGGGAACGGGACATGGAGGAGATTCGACATCCCATCCGAGTCGAGTGTATCCGCGAGCCTGTCGACATTCAGCTTCGACGAGATCAGGTCACCACCACGCGAACGCATTCGCCGGAAGCCGATCCTAGACTTCCCTCTCGATCTCTTCAGGAATCGATCCGTCCGCTCTCCTCGATCCGCCACACCGATCCGGATGGGGCTCCGCGATGAGCGCGTGAGTCGCCATGGGAGATACCATCGTATCACGGCCGGTCCATAAACAGGCGAGGCCCGACGTTGTTGGCCGTCGGGCCTTCTTGGTATCGGGCCGCGGAGGTGGTACGCAGCCCGATGATAACCTGAACGGAAGTGTGATTCCGTTATTTCGGACTATTCGGAAGGTTGATCTGGACCGGAATCCGGATCGTGTCCTGCGAGGTGTACCGGGGCTTCGCGGTGCGGGTGTGCCTGGTGCTCACCCACTCCTGCGGCTCGGTGCTCCCCTCGCTGACGCTCGTGGCCGCTCCATTGGATGTCTCGACCGACGCCGGCGACGAGGCGCGTCGCGAGGCCGCGCGCGTGCCCGCTTCCTCGACCGGCGAGCGATGGCGCTCGCGGGGCATGGCGTGCTCACCGGCGGCGCGGGGCTCCGCGGAGCTTTGTGCCGCTCCCCGTACCGCGTCGGGAGCGATGGTCTCGACGGCGCCCGAAGTCGCGGCATCCGACGCGGTGGCGTGATGCTCGACCGGGGCGTTCTGTCGCGGCATGGTCGGGGTGGAGGGGCGTGTCATCGCCGGGGCGCTCGCGCCGGAGGATGCCGGCGTGGCAACGCGCGGAGCGGCGTCGCGATTGATCAGCGGACCGATCACCAGCGCGCCGACCGTGAGCGCGGCCGCGGCCACGGCGGCCATCGACCACCGGACGCCCATGCCCGCCGCGCCGGAGCCGGTCAGAGCACGTCCGCCGGTCTCCATCGCCGATTCGCCGGCACGGGCTCCCTCCAGCCGGGAGATCAGCTTGGCGCGCGAGGCAAGATGCTGCGCGGGGAGAGAGTCGCGATGCTTCTGCATGGCGCTCTCGACCACGCGATATGCTTTCAGGGTCTGCCGGAGGTTGGAGTCGACGGCGACCTGGATAAAGAACTCCTGTTCATCGGCCGGTGACATCCGGCCGCTCAGGTAGCGCTCCACCAGATGCTCATGCTCGCTGCGGGTCATTCCTCACCTCCTGTGGCGTGGGGAGCGTCGAGTTGATGATCCTCGTCGATGCCGATCATCGCCGAGATGATGCGTCCGAGGTGGGCGCGGGCGCGCCAGGCGCGTGTCCGGATGGCGCCGACCGGCTCGCCGGTCATTTCGGCGATCTCGTCGAACCGGTAGCCGGAGTAGGCATTGAGCACCAGCACCTCGCGCTGCTGCACCGGCAGATGGGGGAGTGCCAGTATCACCAGCTCCTCCATGTGCGAAAGCTCGGGGAGGGTGGAGGTTGGATGGTTCCCCTCCGGCAGCTCCTCGATGGTCGAATGGTGTCGGTCACGGCGAATGGAGTCGAGACAAAGGTTGCGCAGAATGGTCAGGAACAATCCGAGCGGGTTCTCCGGCGTGGTGCGCCCCTCGGAGCGGAGGCGGATCACCCGCTCCCAGAGCTCCTGGGTAAGGTCCTCGGCGCGCTCCTGCGCGTGGACGAACTGCATCGCGTAGAGAAAGAGCCGGTGGTTGTGCCGGTCGAACAGCTCGACCAGCGCCGCGTCCTCTCCGTCGAGGAAGCGGGCCATCAGCCGCGAATCCGCCTCGGGCCCTCCCTGAGGAGGATCCTTCTTCCGTCTGGTGACGGTCTGTGGGGAGACGATCTGTCTGTACCAGCTCATAGCGCTCTGGGATCGTTGTTTCCGGAGATAACGCGGAAGTCCGCCCGAACATCACATCGCCACCGGCGCGACATGATTTCGATTTTCGTGTCTATAGGGTGAGGGTCGTTCCGCCGGCAGCCGGCCGGGACGGTCCGAGGCCGTCGGGCTCGGGGCCTGGCCGAGGGAAAACCGGGGAATTTTCAACCCGGTGTGATGTTTCGAATCCCTCTGGCGTTGTTGCTCTGAACGGCGGTCGACCACGAGTGGGACCGCCGTGGCTGGTGCCTCGATTCACCCCTTCGCTCCCGGCTTCGATCCGGGAGATCCTCGCCCTCGACGCGCTTCCCTCACCGGGAAGTATCGCGCGCCGGCCCGGCCGGCTCCTCGATGAAGGACACGCGCGCGTCGCGATTGTCGCAGGCCACACCCCTACGGCGACATTCAACGGCCATGAGGAGGGGCGTCTTCTACCGGCGGTTCCTGCTGCTTGCCCCCGGCGTTGGCCGAGCCCGTTTCCCCCGAGTGGAGCGGCTCGAGTCCGGATGTCCGGGCCACGATCATGGAGAGGAAGTCTCGATAGTTTCGATCGGCTGTTTTGGGAGAACGCGGCCGGTTGTGCGTCGGGACTTCCTCCTCCAGTTCCATGCATCAGGAGTCGGCCGGTTCGGTCGGATGCTCCTTCGATTCGAGTCGATGAAAGCGAACGACAACGGTTACGTCGAGGTGTCATGATGGTTCGGGGGGGCTGTCTCATCGTGGTGGTGCTCACGCTCCTGATGCTTCCGCTGCGCATTCAGGCGCAACGCGCGTCGGGCGTGCTCCCGGATGGGCTCGATGCTCCCCAGGCCAGCTCCCAGGTCGCCTTCCTCGAGAACCGCGGTCAGATCAGGGATACCCGCGGCGCGCTCCGCCCCGATATCCTCTATACGGCCAGCGCCAACGGCGCCACCATCTTCCTCCGTGCCTCCGGCTTCAGCTACGTCTTCCGGCGCCCCGCCGCCGGCGGCGACTCCGTCCTCCTCTACCGGATGGACATGGAGTTCGTCGATCCCACGCCCCTCACATCCATCGTCCCCTCGGGGCAGACCGGTCCGGCGGTCACCTTCTACCGCCCGGCGCCCGCCGGCACCGTCACCGGCGCCGTCACCGGCGTCAGGAGCTTCGGCGAGCTCGTCTACCACGACATCTATCCTCACATCGACTTCGTGGTCCGTGGCGACGGCTCCCGGCTGAAGTACGAGTTCGTGGTCAATCCCGGCGGCGATCCCTCCCGCATCCTGCTCCGTTACCGCGGCGCCACGTCGCTCGCGCCGACGTCGGATCGCGGGGTCCGGATCGCCACTCCCCTCGGCTGGGTCGAGGAGGGGAAGCCGTACAGCTATCAAGGCCCGCAGGCACAGCGGGTGGGGCCGCACGGCGAGCAGCGCGGTTGGGATGACGTGACCGTCCGCAGCGACTACATCGTCACCGACGAGATGATCGGCTTCGATGTCGACGACTTCGACCGCACGCGTCCGCTGGTGATCGATCCGCTCCTGACCTGGAGCACCTACCTCGGCGGAAGCCTCGACGAATCGGGGCCGACCGGGGCGGGGGCCACGATGGCGGTCGATCGCGGCGGCAACATCCTGGTGGCGACCTCCACCTTCAGCCTCAACTTTCCGGCGACGGTCGGCGCGTTTCAGGGGAGCATCGCCGCCGCCGGCGCCAGCGACGTGGCGATCTCCAAGCTCGACCGGAACGGACGCCTCCTCTGGGCAACCTACTACGGCGGGACCGCCGAGGATATCCCCGGGGGCGTCGGGGTCGATGGCGCCGGGAACGTCGTTGTCGGCGGAACCACCCGGAGCAGCGACTTCCCGGTCACCTCGCCGAGCTTCCAGTCGAGATACCAGGGGAGCGGCGACTGCTTCCTCGTCTCCCTGGACGCGGCCGGCGCGCGGCGCTGGGCCACCTATTTCGGCGGAACGGCCGAGGAGCAGGTCGGCGCGGTGGCGGTCGATTCGGCCGGGAGCGTGGTGCTGGCCGGGAGCACCCGGAGCAACGGCATCGCCACGCCCGGCGTGTTTCAGACCCTGCGCGGCGGCGGCTCGGCCGATGCGTTCGTGGCCCTCTTCACCTCCGGCGGGTCGCGCCTCTGGGCCACCTACGCCGGCGGCACCTCCGACGACGTGGCGCGCGCTGTGGCGCTCGACGCCGCTGGAAGCGTCCTCCTGGCCGGCGAGACCGCCAGCAGCGATTTTCCGGTGAGCCCCGGCGCCTACCGGCGGACCGCGCCGAACGGCGGCTGCGGGTTCCTGATGCAGCTGTCGGCCTCGGGCGCCGCCACATGGTCCACCTATTTCGGTGGAGGCGGGGGGGATCGGGTGCAGTCGATCGCCACGGCGCCGAACGGCGACGCGGTCCTCTGCGGCGTCACCGCCTCGAACACATTCCCGACCACGGCCGGGGCGTATCTCCGGAGCGCGCCGGGGGGGGATGACGGCTTCGTGGCCCGCTTCAGCACGGCCGGCGCCCTCAAGTGGTCCACCTATCTCGGCGGCTCCTCGGCCGACAATCTCCTCGGCGTGGTGGTCGACACCTCCGGACGCTCGGTGGTGCTCGGCTATTCCGAGAGCACGAACTTTCCGGTCACCGCCGACGCGCTGGTCCGGACCAGGAGCGGCGTGCGCGACGCGGTGATCGCCAAGCTCGACACGCTCGGCCGGCCCATCTGGAGCACTTATCTCGGCGGCACCGGCGCGGAGAGCGCGATCGGCGGCGGCATCTCCGGCAGCGCCATCGTGGTCTACGGCGTCACCGCCAGCAGCGATTTCCCGATCACGCAGGGAGCCACGCAGGGGCGCCTCGGCGGCGGGACCGATCTTTTCCTGGCCACCCTCTGCGATCTCCACCCGATGGTCGTCGCCTCGGCATCGCTCCGGTTCTGCGACGGCGACAGCATCACGCTGAGCGTGCCGAACGGCTACCGCGCCTACCGCTGGTCCACCGGCGCCACCAGCCCGAGCATCGTGGCCAAGACCGGCGATCGCTTCTGGGTCTGGGTGGATGATGGGCTCTGCACCGGATATTCCGATACGGTCACGACCACGCTGTTTCCGCGGCCGACCGTCACGATTCTGCCGGGGGCGATCGCCACGATCTGCGAGGGGGACAGCGTGACGCTCGAGGCCACCGCCGGCTACGCCTCCTACCGCTGGTCGAGCGGGCAGAGCACGCGCCGGATCACCGTGGGCCGCTCCGGCCGCTACACGGTGACCGTCACGAACGAGAACGACTGCATCGCCAGCGTCACCTCCGAGGTGATCGTCAAGCCCCGCACCAAGCCGAGGATCACCGGCGGTCCGCTGGTGATCTGCGACGGCGACTCCGCCGTGCTCGAGGCCGATCCCGGCTTCATGAACTATGTCTGGTCATCCGGCGGCACGTCGCAGCGCATCGTGGTGCGCGCTCCCGGCACCTATACGGTCACCGTGATGAACTCCTTCGGCTGCCCGGCCACCTCCGATCCGATTACGATAACGGTGCATCCGCGCCCGGCCGCGCGCGTCACGCCGCTCGGGCCGACGCTGTTCTGCGAGGGGGATCGTCTGCCGCTGCAGGCACCGGCCGGCGCCAGGAGCTACCTCTGGTCGACCGGAGAGACCACGCGCACGATCGAGGTGACGAGCTCCGGCAGCTACAGCGTCACCGTCACCGACTCCAACGGCTGCGGCGCACTCTCCCCGGCGGTTACCGTCCGCGCCGAGCCGCGCCCGCATCCGGTGATCGTTCCGGATCGTCCGCTCCGGTTCTGCGAGGGGGACAGCATCATCCTCGATGCCGGGGGGACCTATCGGAGCTACCTCTGGTCCAGCGGCGAGCGGACCCGTCAGATCGTGGCGCGCCGCACCGGCCGCTTCGCGGTGACGGTCGCCAACGACATCGGCTGCCTTGCCACGTCGGACTCGATCGCCGTCGTGGTCGACCCGTTGCCGGTGATCGCGATACAGGGGCCGAGCGCGGTCTGCGCCGGCGCCGAGCAGCGCTACGATGTCCCGCCGGGATATGTCGTCGAGTGGTCGGTGGAGGGAGGAGGGGGGCAGATCATCGGCCCGGCCAACGCCTCGACCGTGACGATCAGATGGGGCGCCGTCGGCGAGGGGACCGTGCGCGTCAGCGCGCATGTCGACCCCAGCGGCTGCGCGTCGTCGGCGGCGCTGAAGGTCTCGATCGGCAACGGCCTGGTGCCGGTGGTGATCGGCGATCGTCCGCTCCGCCTCTGCGGCGTCGACTCGCTCACGCTGGACGCGGGGCCCGGCTACGCCAGCTATCGCTGGTCGACCGGAGAGACCACGCGGACCATTCTCGCGCGGACGCCGGGGGCGTACTGGGTCGACGTGTCCGACAACTTCGGCTGCAGCGGCCGCTCCGGCGTGGTCAACGTGCTGGAGGGACTCGAGAAGCCGCCGGTGGTGACCGCCTCCAACGGCACCGCGATCTGCGCCGGCGACAGGACCGTGCTCGACGCCGGGCCCGGCTACGCCAGCTACCTCTGGTCCGACGGGAGAACCGGCCGTACCATCGAGGTGCGCGATTCCGGCGTCTACCAGGTGACCGTCACCAGCCGCGAGGGATGCGTCGGCGTCTCGCAGCCGGTGCGCGTGGTGGTGCGCCCCGCTCCGGACGCCACGATCTACGGGCCGCGGATCGTCTGCCGCCGCTCCACCATCGTCTACAGCGCCGCGGCCAGCCCCGGCGTGGCCTACGACTGGCGGGTGACCGGCGGCGATCTCGTTGCCGGCCAGGGAGGAACCGACGCCACCGTGACCTGGCAGGGGGACGGCATCGGCCGCGTGCTCCTGACGGTCCGCTCGCTCGACGGCTGCGTGGCCACCACGTCGCTCGAGGTGACGATCGGGGACCGGCTGGAGCCGAGCATCAGGGCGGTCGGCGGCACGAAGATCTGCGCCGGCGAGCGCGCCCTGCTCGATGCCGGCGCCGGCTACGACTCCTACCGCTGGTCGAACGGAGACTCGTCGCGGACGATCCTGGTGGAGAAGCCGGGCACGTTCACGGTGACGGTGGTCGACGCCAACGGCTGCGGCGGCGTCTCGCAGCCGGTGACGGTGGAGGTGCTGCCGCTGCCGGTCGCGGAGATCTCGCCGGCCGGCCCGATCATCATCTGCGAGGGAGATTCGGTGACGTTGAGCGCGGCGGCCGGAGCCCCCTTCTACCGGTGGTCCACCGGCGCGGGTACCCCCGTGATCGTGGTCCGATCGGCCGGAAGCTACACGGTGACGGCCGCGAGCTCGGATGGCTGCACGGCAACGTCGACGCCGGTGGAGGTGATCGTGCTGCCGAGGCCGGCCACGCCGGTGATCGTGGTGACCGGCGATACGCTCAGCGCCGCGGAGCCGGCCTCCCGCTACCAGTGGAGCCGCAACGGCGTGCCGATCTCCGGCGGGACCGGGCGCGCCATCAGGCTCGGCGAGCCCGGAGGCTACACGCTCACGGTCGGGGAGGAGTGCACCGCGACGTCGGCTCCCTTCCACCTGCTGGCGCAGCCGGCGATGTGGCTCGACACGGTGACGGCCGATGTCGGCAAGCGCTTCCGCCTGGCCTTCAAGGCGCGTCCGGCGCTGACGCCGGAGGACAGCGTCACCGGATATTCGGTCCGGCTGCGGATCGATCCCCATTCCCTCTTCCTCCATGGCGTGATCGACCACACGGCGCGCGTCGGGGAGACCGGCGCGGCGATGTCGCGCGGGAGGGATGGGATGGTGACCGTGGAGCGCGTCGGGACCGGCGCGTTCATCACCGGAAGCATGCTCTTCGAACTGGAGATGGAGGGGCTTTCCACCGGCGTTCCGGTCAATGATGTACAGGTGGAGAGCGTGACGCTCCTCGGGCGCGGGATGCCGAAGATGACCGCCGACGGCATGGTGCTCCTCAACGGCTGCGACATCGGCAGCGGCTTCCAGTACGGCCGCCGCGTTCGGATCAGCTCGGTCCGTCCGAACCCGATCGCCGGTGAGGCCACGATCATCTATCGCGCCCCGGTCGGGGTGGAGCCGGAGCTGCGGCTGCTCGACATCGTGGGACGCGAGGTGCTCTCGCAGCGCCTTGCTCCCGGCACCGACCAGGAGCAGAGCGCGGAGCTTCACGTCGCGACGGTGCCGAGCGGCGTCTACCGGCTGGAGCTCAGGGACCGCGCCGAGATGAGCGCCATGCCGATCGTGATCCAGAAATAGTCGATGTGATTTTCCTCGGGTCCGGCGCGTTGCCGGACCGTGAATGCCGATCAGAGATGAGACCCAGCAGACATCGCGTCATCGAGTGGAGCCTCCGGCTCCTGCTTGCCGTGGGGACGGTCGCCGTTGCCCGCGCGCAGCAGGGGAGCGGTCGCGAGCTGCTGTTCGGTCCCACCGTCGGCATGAGCGTCTCGCGCGTGGTCAGCTCCATTCCGATCAAGTGGAACGATCCGGAGTGCGGCGTGATCACCGACGGCAGCGGGCGGATGATCCCGCTCGGCGGGAGCGTGGCGATCCCCTCCTTCTTCTCGCGCGGCGTCGGGCTGACGATCGACGCCACGGTCACGATGATGACCACCGATCTTCACGGCGCCTGGAGCGAGCCCCGCACCATCACCGACGCCGAGGCGGAGCATCTCTACTATCTCGATCACGAGGCGCGGCTGCACTCGAGCTTCCTGCGCGGCTGCCTCGGCATGCTCCTCCGGTGGGAGGTCGATTCCCGCCTGGTGCTGAGCGCCGGCCCGATCTTCGGCGTGCAGTCGCTCGGCGAGGCGATCCAGTCGGACAAGATCCTGGGGCCCGACGACTTCGCGTTCCTGGGAGGGCAGACCGAGCAGACCACCGAGGGGGGAGAGCGGATGAAGACGCATCTGCTCCAGCTCGGCGGCGCCATCCGGCTCGGCTATTCGCTGCCGGTGGGCCGCTCGACCTGGCTTCTGCCGGAGATCGAGCTTTCCGGCGACATCACCCCTCATTACGCCGGCTTCAACGCGCGCTCCGTTTCGCTCGGCGGCCATCTCTCGCTCCTGTTCGACGCGACGCCGGCACGCGAGCCGCTGGCCGGACAGGGAGGGGAGCTCTCCGCTCCGCCGCGCGGCGTGGTGCCGGAGCCGGAGGTTGCCCCTCCGACGGCGCTGATCCCGCTGCCGAAGGCGCCGCGCCTGTCGGCGTCGGTGGAGCTCTACGGCGTGGACGAGGCGCATCATCGTCTGCCGGCCGTGATGGTGCGCGCGCACGAGATCCTCTATCGTCAGCACGCGCCGCTGCTTCCGGTGGTCTACTTCGATCGCGATTCCGCGGTCATCGCGCCGCGCTATCCGGCGCTGGCCCGCTCGGCGGCCGACACGTTCCTGATGGAGGATCTGGTCGGACTCGATCTGCTCGGCATCCAGCATCATCTGCTGAACGTGGTCGGCGAGCGGATGCGCAGGAACCGCTCGGCGCGCCTGACGCTCCTTGCCTCCACCTCCAGCGACGAGGCTCCGGATCTGGCCGGCGCCCGCGCCGAGGCGGTCCGCTCCTATCTGACCGGCGTCTGGGGGATCGATCGGAGCCGTGTGGTGATCCGCGACGGGGAGGGGGCGATGCAGCGCTCGAACGAGGCGACCGAGGATGGCCGGCAGGACAACCGCCGCGTGGAGCTGATAGGCACGCCGCCGGCGCTCCTCGAGCAGGTGGTGACCGATGAGGTGGTGCGCGATTTCAACCCGCCGATGATCAGCATGAGCCCGATGTTCGAGGCGGAGGCGGGGGTGCGGGAGTGGACGCTCGCGGTAACGCAGGGAGGATCGGAGGTGGCGCGCTACAGCAGCCGCGACACGGGGGATCTGACGCGTCGCGAGCTGGTCTGGAACATCGTCAAGGATCGGATCGATTCCGGCCTCAGCCCGCTGCTGGCGACCCTGACGGTGGTCGACTCCACCGGCGCGGTGGCCGTGGCGCACGCCGAGGTGCCGCTGGTGCTCGACCGGAAGACGCGGGTGATCGACAAGCGGATCGAGGTGCATGGAGACCGGGAGCGGATCTCCTTCGGGCTGGTGAACTTCGATTACAACGTGGCCAACCTGAAACGCCCCCATGAGCTGGAGGTCCGCGAGATAGCCCGCGTGCTCCGCGACGGCGCCGAGGTGACGATCACCGGCTTCACCGACCGCATCGGCGACGAGCGCTACAACGTGGGGCTCTCCCATCAGCGGGCCGAGAAGGTGGCCTCGCTGCTGAAGACGATGATCGACGCGCTCGGGCTGGAGGATGTGCGGGTGCGCTGGTCGGGCGCCGGCATCGAGCGGGAGCGCTTCGACAACTCCCTGCCGGAGGGACGCGGCCTTTCCCGCGGCGTCAGCGTGACGGTGGAGCAGAGCATCCCCGGCCCCGACGGCGAGGATTGAGGCGGGCTTCGCGGGGCTATCCCGATTTCCCTTTGGCGCGGTTACCGCTGTTCCGGGTCTTCGCGGCGGCCTTACGTAGCTCCTCGATGGGTGGGTGAGCGATGGCCCGCTGTGCGCACGCTGAAGACGTGCGCCTACCAAAGAGTGCCTACTCGAGAGTGTCGATCCGTTTTGCTCTCCGTACGGGCGGCCCCCCGTGGCCGCCCCGCCGGTTGCCAATGCACGCACGCTGACGACGTGCGGCTACCTGAGTACGCCGACCACCTTCTCATCTCATATTGGCGAGCCCATTGCCACGCCGCCGCGGTGGTACGTAAGAGGGCTTCGCCCGATCACCGTTGCCGCGGCCCGGGGCGCCGGGACGATTCGTTACCGACGGTCCGGCGGATTTGCGTAAACTTTCCGCGTGATCGACGCACTCCGCTCCCTGTATATCCGGCGCTTCGGCGCCGAGCCCGCCTCGGTGACGCCCCTGCGTCCCGATGGATCGAACCGACGGATCTATCGCCTCACCGGCCCGGACGGCTCCTCCGTGATCGGCGTTCATGGCCCCGATCGGGAGGAGAACACCGCCTTCCTCTCCTTCTCCCGCACCTTTCGCTCCCTCGACTTCCCGGTCCCGGAGATCCATGCCGCCGATGAGGAGGCGGGGATCTACCTGGAGGAGGATCTCGGCGATACCACGCTCTTCGACCTTCTGATGAAGGGGAGGGGAGAGGGGGAGTTCCCCGAGGAGGTGATCGAGCTCTACCGGAAGGTGATATCGCTCCTTCCCCGTCTGCAGATCGAGGGGGGGCGCGCCATCGACTTCTCGGTGGCCTATCCCTGCCGCGAGTTCGACCGCCGGTCGATGATGTGGGATCTCAACTACTTCAAGTATCACTTCCTCAAGCTCGCCCATATCCCGTTCCATGAGGAGCGGCTCGAGGAGGATTTCCGCCGGCTCTGCGATCTGCTCCTGGAGGCCGATCGGACCACGTTCCTCTATCGGGATTTCCAGTCGCGGAACATCATGGCGCGCGACGGCAACCCCTGGCTGATCGATTACCAGGGGGGACGCCTCGGCGCGCTCCACTACGATATCGCATCGCTCCTCTACGACGCGAAGGCGGCGATCCCGGATCACCTCCGCGAACGCTTCCTGGAGCTCTACCTCGATGAGCTGGAGCGGCTGATGCCGGTGGACCGGGAGCGCTTCGTCGAGCTCTACCGGGGATTCGTGCTGATCCGGATCATGCAGGCGATGGGGGCCTACGGCTATCGGGGCTTCTTCGAGCGGAAGGAGCATTTCCTGGCGAGCGTTCCCTACGCGGTGGCGAATATCGCCGGCATCCTGAGCCGCGGGCCGATGCCGGTCGAGCTGCCGGAGCTGCGCGCCGTCTTCGAGCGGATCATCGCCGACGAGCGCTTCGCCTCCGGTGATCGGATGAAGACCCAGCCCGATGCCGCCGCCGAATCCGCGTCCGCGGCGGCCGCTCCCGAGCCGGCCTCGCCCGCCGGGGAGGATGCGACCGAAGCGAGCCCGCTCCGGGTGCTGGTCCGGAGCTTCAGCTACCGGCGCGGCTATCCGGCCGAGGGCTCCGAGCATGGAGGGGGCTTCGTCTTCGACTGCCGCGCCATCCATAATCCCGGGCGCTACGATCAGTACAAAATCCTCTGCGGCTGCGATCGTCCCGTGATCGAGTTCCTCGAGAAGGAGAAGGGGGTGGAGATCTTCTGGACCGGCGTGAGCCTTCTGATCGACAACGCGGTCGAGGCCTATCTGGAACGGGGATTCGCCCACCTGAGCGTCTCCTTCGGCTGCACCGGTGGCCAGCATCGCTCGGTCTATTTCGCCGAGCGCCTTTCCCGTCATCTCCGGGATCGCTTTCCCGGTGTGAGCGTGGAGCTCGAGCATCGCGAGCGGGATCGCTGGGTCCGGACCCTTCCCTGATCCGATGCGCCTCGCCGGACGCTCGATCCGGCCGGATGGTGCTCGTCCGCTCACCCTCATGAAATCTTCCCGATCCGTTCCGATTCATATTTCCCTCCCCCGATGGATGCGATGATCTTTGCCGCCGGACTCGGCACCCGGCTCCGTCCCTATACCGACACGACGCCGAAAGCGCTGATCGAGGTCGGCGGCCGTCCGATGCTCGAGCTGGTGGCGCGTCGCCTCGTGGCCGTCGGCGCCGACCGGATCATCGTCAACGTTCATCACCATGCCGGGCAGATGAACGCGTTTCTCGAGGGGCTCGACCTGGGGGCGGAGATCGCGATCTCCGATGAATCGGATCACCTGCTGGAGACCGGCGGCGGCCTGAAGAAGGCGGCGCCCCTGTTCCGGGGGAGCGAGCCGTTCCTGCTCCACAACGGGGACATCTATTCGGAGATCGATCTGGCCGCGCTCTACCGGGCACACGACGAGAGCCGGAGCCTGGCGACCCTCGCGGTGATGGAGCGGGACACCTCCCGCTATCTTCTGTTCGACGGGGAGGGGAGCCTGTGCGGTTACGGAAATCGCGCTACGGGTCTTCTTCGCAAGGGACGCGAGCCGATCGGGCCGACGGTGGAGCTCGGCTTCTGTGGTATTCATGTGATCTCCCCCCGTATCTTCGAGCTGATTACCGAGTCAGGTCCGTTCTCGATCATCGATCTTTACGTGAGACTGATCGCCGCCGGCCATCGCGTGGCCGCCCATCGCGTCGATGGCTCGGTCTGGGTGGATATCGGCAAGCCGGAGCAACTGGAGCGGGCACGCAGCCTCGCCCTGGAATCGGACTCCGCGCGATAATCCGCGACCCGCACCCCTTCGGACCTCACGTCGCTATGTTGTTCTCCCATCCGACATATCGCCTTCTTCCGCTGCTCCTGCTGCTGGCCATTGCCGGTTGCTCCGAGACGCCGACCTCCGTTTCCTCCAACCCGCTCGTCCCGCTCGGACGCTGGTCGCTGGTCAGGACCTATCAGGCATCCGGAGGATCGGGCCCTTCCCAGATCCGGAGCCGGCTCGACCTGACGTCGCAGACGACCGGCCGGATGCGCGACAGCGTCTTCGTCGAGGACGCCGGCGGCTGGTCCCTGGTCACCGTCAGCGACGTGACGCTCCAGTTCGAGAGCGTCGGCGACGGCTATCTCCGGACCCTCGAGATCGACCGCGAGAAGGGGGATACCCTCCTCCGCTACTGGTACTTCTTCAGGCGGGGCGGGCGGCTCTTCTATTATCGCGGGATGCGCTTCCTCGGCGCCAACGCCGCGCTTGCCGGCTCCTGGAGCACCGACGCGGCCGACATGGAGATCAGCGGCAGCCGATATTTCCTCAGCTTCGCCGATGGCCACGCCACCTGGTCGGTGCAGGGGAACAACGCTCTTCCGGAGGAGACCCACCCCTACGTCGTCTCCGGCGACACGATCCGCTTTCCCGGCGTGGCCTTCGCCTTCGGCGACCGCTACGAAGTATTCCCCGGCTGGTCCCTCTACATCACGAATCACGTCCCGGAGGATGGGTACTCTTTCCTTCCGTGACCGGTCCGCCCCGGCCTTCGCCGCCGTGGGGCACGTCGATCCTCATGCCCTCTCCTGACTATCTCCGCATCCTTCCGCTGCTGCTGATCCTCGCGGTGCTGCCCGCTCCCCGCGCCGGAAGCGGACGGGAGGGGCCGCCGATATCGATCCCGAACGATTCCATCCCGGAACTGATCCATCGTCTGGAGCGCGACCCGCTCGACCGCTCGGCGCAGGGGCTGCGTCGCCGTCTGCTGACCTGGATGGCCACGGCCCGGCTCGGCTCCTGCGGCGTCGACGCCACCTACATCGAGGAGGTGGAGCGGCAGCTCGAGCGCCGGGAGCATCCGTATCGCGATGAGCTCTCCGCGCAGTACATGCTCGGCGCCGCCGGCGCGGCCGCCACGATGCGGGACGATGATTCCGTCGGGGGCTCCGTCGGGGGGGCCGCGCGGGATTCCCTCTGCCTCCGGACGGCCGAGGCCGGCCTCCGAAGCATGATCGCCGCCTACCGGTCGATGGCGCAGCAGAACCGGTTTCTGAAGAACCATTACCTCGATTCGCTCGACGGCATCCGCCGCCATGGGCTGCTCGGCGCATACCTGCGCGACCGGAAGCACCAGGAGGAGAAGGGGGGATGACGATCGTCGTCGACGAGAACATTCCGCTGGCGGCGCGGGCGCTCGCTCGCTTCGGCCGGCTGCGCGCGCTGCCGGGGCGGAGCATCACCCCGGAGGATCTCCGCGACGCCGAGGCGCTGGTGGTCCGCTCGGTGACGCGCGTCGACCGCGCGCTGCTGGAGGGGACGGCCGTCCGCTTCGTCGGCACCGCCACCATCGGCACCGATCACATCGACCTCGACTATCTGGCCGCGCGTGGGATCGCCTTCGCGGACGCGGCCGGCTCCAACGCGCGCTCGGTGGCCGAGTACGTGACCGCGGCGCTCCTGGAGCTCGAGGCGCGGGGCCTGGCCTCCCTCGACGGTGAGGAGATCGGCATCATCGGCGTGGGGAACGTGGGCTCGCTGGTGGCGGCGATGGCGCCGGCGCTCGGGCTGCGACCCGTGCTCCACGATCCGCCGCGCGCGGCCAGGGAGCCGGGCTTCCGGAGCGCGTCGCTGGAGGAAGCGCTCGCCTGCCGGATCGTGACGCTCCACGTCCCGCTCGAAAGCGCGGGCCCGTATCCGACGCGCGGCCTCGTCGACGCGCGCTTCCTCTCCCGGATGCGTCCGGACGGGGTGCTGCTGAACACGGCGCGGGGGGGCGTGGCGGACTCCGCGGCACTCATGGCCGCGCTCGACCGGAAGCGTCCGGCAACGGCGGTGCTCGACGTCTGGCGGGAGGAGCCGGCCATGCCGCGGGAGCTGCTGGAGCGATGCGCGCTGGCAACGCCGCACATCGCCGGGTACTCGTACGATGGAAAGGTGAGGGGAACGGAGATGATGGCCACCGCGCTCGCGCGGGCGCTCGGGAGCGATGAAGGATGGTCCGCGCGTGAGGCGCTGCCGCCGGTGGAGACCCCGATCGACCTCCGCGCCATGGCTGATCCGCGGCTCGCGGTGGCCGCGGCGGTCCGCGCCGCGTACGATATCGCGGCCGACGACCGGCGCCTCCGCGCGGCGCTGCCGCTCGATGCCGACGCGCGTCGCGTCGCGTTCGACCGGATGCGGAAGGAATATCCGATGCGGCGGGAGTTTCCGGCGCATGTGGCGATGACGGAGGATGCCGCGCTCGCCGCGCGCCTGCGGCTCCTCGGATTCAACGTCGCCGGCGGCCCGGCGCCTGGTCCGGGAGCTCCGGAGCATCCACCGGCCTGATGCGCGCTCCGGCGATCCCCTTCGGCGCCGGACGAAGCCGGGCGGCTCCCTCGCCGGGAGTATCGGTTCCGATATCCGTCCCGATATCTCCGCGCGCGCTCGGCGCCTGCTCGCCGCGACAGCACTCATCCACGTTCACGCCGCAGAATGAGCACTGGCCATGGCCGTGCACCCAGACCAGCGTCGTGATCCGCCCGCAGTAGAGGCATCGGGTCGCGTTCGGGTGACATCTCATCGCGGCGTCATGGCGGATTCGTGGAAGAATACAGGATCGATGATCGGAACAGTAATGCCCGCGGACCAGGCTCACGCCCCGCGGGCGTCGTTGTTCCGAAGGGGACGCAACATAGGAAGGATCGTGCTCGCGTCGATGTCCAATTGTCGATGCCCGATCATGCGGCCGTGATCGGGCGCGGCGGCCGGCTGCGGCGCGCGACCCGGAACTACGGTGGATTGACTAACTTGGCGGCTTCACCGGACGCTTCCGGCGCGGCCCGGCGCTCCTTCCCGACGACGCTTCGCAGTAACCATGCTCCGGACGATCCCTCCGTCGACAACCGATCAGCCTCGCATCTCCGTCGACGGCTCGGCCGATGCGCCGCGCCGTGGGCTGGGGATCGATCCCGTCGCGTCCGCCTTCGCGCTCGTCGCGCTTCCGCTGCTCTGGCTGCACGCCGAGCTCTATCTCCCGTTCATCGCCGATGACGCATTGATCTCGCTTCGCTACGCGGCGCGCCTGGTTGCCGGCCATGGCCTCACCTGGAGTCCGGGATCGCCGGTGGAGGGATATTCGAATCTTCTCTGGGTTCTTCTGGCCGCGGCCCTCGGAGCCCTCGGCGTCGATCTCGTGGTAGCCGCGCGGATCCTCGGCATGGCCGGCCTCGGCGCGGCCATCGTCGCCATCGCATATGCCGCCGGCGCACGCCCCGGCGCACGCCCCGGCGCACGCGCCGATGGAGGCCGCACGGCATCGTGGATCCCGGCCATGACCGGCATGCTCGCGCTGGCGCTCTCCGGTCCGGCCGCCATCTGGGCGGTCGGCGGCCTGGAACAGCCGTTGCTGGCTGGTCTGCTCGCCTGGGGACTCGTTCTGCTCTATTCCGGGATGGATGGAACGCGGTTCACGCGCGGCCGAGTGCTGGGCATCGGCACACTCTTCGGCCTGCTCGCGCTCACGCGTCCGGATGCGCCGGTGCTCCTGGTGGGAAGCCTTGTCGGGCTCATCGCCGCGTGTCGCGCCGATCGAAGGATGTCGGGAGTCGCGTGGCGTAACGCGCTCGGCGTGGCCGCGATCGCCGCGCTGTTCGCGCTCGGCCAGGTCGTCTTCAGGATCGCCTACTACGGCGAGCTGCTGCCGAACACCGCGCACGCCAAGCTCGCGCTCACGCCGGAGCGCCTCGCCGGCGGCGCCAACTACGTGCTGAAGTGGTGCGGCTCGGTGCTCCCGCTCCTCGTCGTGATCGGTGCCGGACTGCTCTTTGGCGAGCCGATTCCCCGGAGCCGCCGCCGGCTGCTTCTGTTGGCCGCGCCGCTCGCGCTCTGGTGTCTGTACGTTCTCTTTGTCGGCGGCGACATCTTTCCCGGACGCCGGCACATGCTGGTCGCCACGGTGATGGTGGCGCTCGGCACGGTCGAGGGGGCGCGCATGCTCGCGGCGCGCTCGCGGCCGATGGCGCTGGCGGTCGTGCTCGCGGCGCTCACGCTCTACGCTCCGCTTCAGTGGCTCGATCCGGCCAATCGGCCGGCGCGGGCCGAGCGGTGGGAGTGGGACGGGCAGGTGGTGGGCCTTCTGCTGAAGCATGCCTTCGCGAATCAGCAGCCGGTGATCGCGGTGGCCGCGGCCGGGTGCATCCCGTACTGGTCGGAGCTTCCTGCCATCGACATGCTCGGCCTCAACGACGCGCATATCGCGCGACATCGGACGGCGGAGTTCGGACGGGGGAAGATCGGGCACGAGCTCGGCGACGGGCGCTACGTGCTAGCGCGCCGTCCCGATCTGGTGCTGCTGTGCGATCACGTCGGCGGCGATACCGCCTGCTTCGTCGGCGAGCGGGAGCTGCTTGCCGAGCCGGCGTTTCACCGGGAGTACCGGCTGCTGACGTTCGAGGGGAGGGATCCGCACCCGTTCCAGGCGCGGATATGGGCACGGCTGGTCAGCCCGCGCATCGGCGTGAGGAGTGACGCGGCCGGCATCGCGATCCCCGGCTATCTCTTCGCCGGCGAGCCGGGAACGGCCGCCTGTCTGGACCAGCATGGCGTGTTCGGCTGCGCGATTGCCCGCGCGGCTCCCGGCCTGCTCACCGGCATCACGCTTCCGGCCGGAGAGTGGCGCCTGGAAAGCGATGCGTCGGCTCCGCTGCGCGTCACGCTCCGGCTCTCCCGGATCGATGGATCGCGGAGCGATGCGACGGTCGCCACCGTGGTGACCTCCGACGCGACGGGAAGCGCTCTCCGGCTTCCGACAACCGACCGGTACGATATCCGGCTCTGGCCGCTTGCGGCGGAGTCGGCCCATCTCCGTGGCCTCCGCCTGGTCCGGATCTCCCGCTGACCGGCCGTCGCGGCCTGGCCGTCGCCGATCGTCCGTCGCGACCCCGGCCGCGGGAGCTGAAGGCCTGTTCTACAATCCGATATCGAGAACGACCCGTGAACTTTCTTCGCAGACACTGGCCGCTTGCGGCAGGGCTGGCCGTGATGGCGGCGATCTCCTTGCTGGAGATCCGCTCCGCGCTCGGGGCCACCGGCGGGCACTTCGTCTACGTGCTGGACGATCCCTACATCCACATGGCGATGGCCAGGAACATCGCCCGCCACGGGGCGTGGGGCGTTACGCCGTTCGAGTTCTCGAACTCCTCCTCCTCGCCTCTCTGGCTGATGATGATCACCGCGTGGTACATCATCGGCGGGGTGAGCGAGATGGCGCCGCTGGTGCTCAACCTTCTCTTCGGCGCGCTCCTGCTGCTGCTCTGTCACGGCGTGCTCCGTCGCTTCCTCGGCCGCTCCGTCACGGTGGCGCTGGTGCTCCTGGCGATCATCGTGCTGACGCCGCTGGTGCCGGTGGCAATGACCGGGCTCGAGCATCTGCTGCACGCCACGGTCGCGCTCGCCTTTCTCTATCTGGCGTCCGATATCATCGCCGGCGCCGACGGCGGCTCCAGGATCTCGCTCCCGGAGATCGCCCTGCTGGCGATGGCGCCGATTCTGACGGCGGCGCGCTACGAGGGGATGTTCCTGATCGCCTCGGCCGCGCTGCTTCTCTTCTTCCGTCGGAAGCGGCTCTACGCGGTGCTGCTCGTCGTGGCCGGCCTGCTGCCGGTGATCGCCTACGGGCTCTTCTCCACCTCGCATGGCTGGGAGTTCCTGCCGAACTCCCTCCTGCTCAAGGGGAACGTGCCGCACGCCACCCTTACCGGCATCGCCAAGCTCGTCGGCCTGCAGGCGCTGAAGGCCTTCGCGCTCTCGCCCCACCTGCTCGTGCTGACCGTCGCCGGGTTGGCGATACTCTACCTTCGCTACGCCCGCATCGGCAACCTGCGCGACACGGTCTCGACGATGCTCCTCGTGACCCTGTTCACCACCGTGCTCCATCTGCAGTTCGCGCGCACCGGGTGGTTCTATCGCTACGAGGCATATCTGATGGTGATGTGGATGGTGGCGATCGGCGCCGCGCTGCCGGATCTGGGGCGCGCGCTGATGCCGGTGCTCGGGCGTGGACGGCTCTCGATGGTGCTGGCCGCGGCGATACCGGTGCTCGGGATGGCGCCGCTGGTGGAGCGCTCGGTCCGCGCCTATGCCGAGGCGCCGCGTGCCTCCGGGAACATCTACGAGCAGCAGTATCAGATGGGGCTCTTCCTCCGGAAGTTCTTCGAGGGACGTGGCGTGGCCGCCAACGATATCGGCGCGATCAACTTCCTGGCCGATATCCGCTGCCTCGACCTCTGGGGGCTCGGCAGCATCGACGTGGCGCGGGCCAAGATGCGGGGGAGCTACGGCACCGCCGAGATCGAACAGCTGGCCCGCCGGAAGAAGATCGATATCGCCGTCGTCTACGACGAGTGGTACGCCGAGTACGGCGGCCTGCCCCGCTCCTGGAGCAAGGTGGGGGAGTGGACGATCTCCGACAACGTCATCGCCGGCGGAACCACCGTCTCCTTCTACGCGGTCGATCCGGCGCAGGCCTCATATCTGGCCGAGGCGCTCAAGCAGTTCTCCGACAAGCTCCCGCGGCGCGTGCTCCAGCGCGGAAGCTACCTTCAGTTGAAATGAAGCGCCGGGGAACGTAGAATCTCGCGACGCGATTCAACCGCGCCGGCTTCATCCGGTCGAAGACCCCGACGTCACGTCCCCCCCCCGATGGGAGCCCGCGTGGCGTCTGGTACTATGGAATACAATCGAATGAGGTACGTGATGAACAGGAGCTCCATGATCGGCGCTGGACGCGCCATGCTGGCACTCGGCGCGGCGGCCCTTCTCTGGGCCGGCTGCTCGGACAATCCCGCCGGCGACGACCAGGCAACCGTGCAGATGCAGTCCGGGCTGACGAGCTCGATGGTGACGCCCGGCGCGGGAAAGGTCGCCGGCGGGTCGGAGGCCGACTCTCTCAGGATCACGAGGGTCAGAATCCTGATCTCCAGGATGAAGCTGCACCGCGACAAGGAGGATACCGTCTCCGGCGATCGCGACGTGAAGGTGGGGCCGTTCCTTCTGACGATCGATGCGTCGGGGGCGAAGGTCTTCACCACCGCGGCGGTTCCGGCGGGAACGTATGACAAGGTGAAGTTCGAGTTCCATCGGTTCAGCTCGAGCGAGATCGGCACCTATCTGAACGATTCGGCCTTCGGCGCGTTCGTTACCGGCGAGCGCTACTCCTTCCTGGTCGATGGTCAGGTCTACGTGAACGGCGCGCCGGTCGACTTCACCTACAGGAGCGACGCGACCGCCAACCTGACGCTCCCGCTGGATGTTCCGGCGCAGCTCGATGCCGGCGGCGGTGCCACCGTGCTGCTGCAGCTCGATCCGAGGATCGCCTTCAAGGATGGCACCCTGGTGCTCGACCCGCGCGATCCGCGCAACCAGAGCAGGATCGACAACAACATCGTCCGCGCGATCAAGGCTCTGAAGAAGTAATCCGCTCCGCCTGTTCGTGGCGGCTCGACATGGAACGGCCCCGGCGATCTCGATCGCCGGGGCCGTTCTCGTTGCAAGCGGAAGGTGCGTGTCCGGAGCGTCCGGCTCGGAGCATGCTCAGAGCGTCGGGCCGGCGTCGACGACGACGCGGACCGAGCGGGAGTAGAAGCGTCCGGCCGGCGAGTCGTTCGGGTAGATGGAGCTGGTGCCGCCGGCCCCCTCCACGCTGATGGTGCCGGTGCCGAGCGCTTCCCCCACGGCGCGAGCGCGAGCCAGCGAGAGATGTCGGTTGTACTCGCGGTCGCAGGTCTCGTCGACCTGCCACTCCATGTTGAAGGCCGTGGCGGGGTCGAAGAGGGTCGTGCGGTTGCGCGGGTAACAAAGCAAACTGTAGCCGTACATGCGCTGCAGCAGATTCGGGGCCGGCGCCGTGGAGCTCAGGTCCATGATCGTGTGGTTGACCGTCACCGCGCGCGTTGCAGGGGCGTCAAAGAACATCGGATATCCGCGCCACCGCAACCACTCGCCGAACTGGTGCTCGACCATCAGCAGCTCATGTACCATCAGATCGCGGAACAGATCGCGTTTGGCCGAGCGGTGACGGTCGTTGAGCCCGCTGTCGGCCTGCCATCCGGCGTTGCGCGCACGCGAAAGCGCCACTGCGTCGTGAACCAGAAACCGAACCAAAAACGGATCGATCACGATACGACCCGTCGGCCCGTTCGGGCCCATCGTACCCGCTGGCCCGCCGTCCGCCATCGGCGCCGACGCACAGTCGAACCCGAGCATATGCGCGTGGATGCAGATCTCCAGAATTTCGTCGCTCAGCATCTCCTCATACGCCTGCAACGCGCAACACAACACAACACACAACACAACACACAACACAACACACAACACAACACACAACACAACACACAACACACAACACACAACACAACACAACACACAAGACAACACACAACACAACACACAACACAACAATCGCAGACGACCTCAACGTCGC
>JBEHWX010000017.1:0-82330 GCA_048498995.1 Bacteroidota bacterium | reverse complement strand
GGTGTTGACCTCGGCCCGCGCGATGGCCGCGTTGATGCGGCCGTGGTCGATGTTGAGCTTCGCCATTACCAGCCTCCCGATGCCCCGCCGCCGCCGAACACCATCATCTCACCTCTTCACGCCCGTTTCTCCTTCTCCTCCGGCGCTTCACCGCGCGTGGACGAGCGCGCCACTCCACCCTTCCCCATCCGATTCGACCGAGATCAGGTAGATCCCCGCGGCCAGCTCCGCCATCGGAAGCGGCACCAGCGCATCCCCCGGCTCGAGCGTCATCGCGCGCCGCGCCACGATCCGCCCGCCGACATCGGCGATCGTGACCGCCAGGCGCCGTGAGCGATCGGAGCGCCACGTCGGCATCAGTCCATCCTCCCTCGCCGTGAAGCCGATCTTCCCATCCCCTTCCATTCCGAGCGCGCCGGGCACGGCGGCCGAGATGGCGGTGTAGCTGTAGGTGCCGATGCAGCCGTTGGCGTCGGTGACCGTCACCATGTAGCTCCCCGGCTGGGTGATGGTGATCCGGTCGCCGGTGGCCCCGGTCGACCAGCGGTAGCTGGCGAAGCCGGGGGAAGCGATCAGCACATTCCCCTGCTGGCGCACCGTCGGCGTCGGCGCGGGACGCACGGTGACCTCCACCGGCGCGGAGGTGAGCGAGCATCCGCCGCCATCGGTAACGGTCACGCTGTAGCTCCCGGGGGCCCCCACCGTGATCGAGCTGCTGGTGGCGCCGTTGGACCATGCGTAGGAGCTGAACCCGGCCGGCGCCGCCAGCGTCACCGAGCTCCCCTCGCAGAGGGTCGTGCTTCCGGACGGGGTGATCGCCGGCGCCTGTCGCGGGGTTACCGTCAGCGGCGTCGGGGCGAGCGCTGTGTCGGGGGGCGCGGTCGACAGCAGCCTGATCCTGTAGCCGCCTCCGGCGCCGAGGTCGCACGGGACCCGTACCTGCAGCGCCCCCTCGCCGGTCTGCAGCGTGGGCAGCGTGGTCGGCGAGGCGAAGCTTCCGGAGGAGGAGGAAAGCTGGACGATGAAATCGTTGCCGAGCGAGAAGGTGCCGGAGGTGGTGAAGGTGACGTTGACGATATCGCCGGCGGCGGCCGACGTGGGGGCGAGCGTGACCGAGGTGATATCCGCCGCCGGAGCCGGGAGCGGACGCCGGGCGTGCGATGGCGCGGTCGCGATCAGCCAGAGCGCGGCCACGGCCGGCCCGAGGTGCAACGGGAAGCAACGACGCATGGAGGTTCTCCTGCCGGAAGTGTGATCGATCCTCCCCGGCGCCGCGCGGCGCCGGGGAGACCATCCCGAGCAGGCACAGATCCCGTGCCCGATTCGCTCGCTCCCGCGCCGATCACTCCCTCACGAACGATCCGCTCCAGCTCCCCTCCGTCGATTCGATTCGGAGCAGATAGACTCCCGGGGGAAGATCCTCGGTGTTCAGCGTGAGCCGGTGATGCCGCAGCGGCGCCGCGACGGCGATCCGGCGGAGTACCGCTCCACGCGTGTCGGTCACGATGCCGGAGAGGGGCGCCGGGGCACGCAGGTCGATCTCCACTTCCAGGCGCGATGTGGCCGGGCTCGGCCGCAGACGCACGACGGCCGCCGGCGCGTCGCCGGCCAGGGGGGGCACCGCCGACGGGGTGAAGCTGAAACGGGGGGAGATGCCGGTGCAGCCGGCCGAATCGGTCACCTCCACCCAGTACTCCCCCGCCGCGGCCGGCGCGATCATCCGCGTGGTCTCGCCGGTCGACCAGCGGTAGGCGACGTAGCCGGCTCCGGCGTCGAGCCGGTTGCCGTTATCGCCGCTGGTGAGGATGTGGGGCGTGGGACGATCCCGCTGGCTGATCATCACCGGCGCGGAGCGGCGGGTGCAGCCGAGCTCGTCGGTCACCTCCACCGTCACGTTGCCCCCGACGCCGACCCGGATGGTCCGCGTGGTCGGGCGATCCTGGCTCCCCTCCATCGTCCAGCGGTAGGAGCGATATCCCGCCGGCGCCGTCAGGGTCACCGAATCCCCCTCGCAGTAGGCGGCCGAGTCCGACGGCGTTATCGCGACCGGCGCCGGCGCGAGCACGATCACCTGAAGGAAGGCGATCGCCGTGTCGGGGGGCGCCGTGGAGCGGACGCGCACATAGTAGCCGTTGCCCGGCACCGCGTCGCAGGGGATGATGCTGGTGATCTCTCCCGGCGGGAGCCCGATCGGCGCCAGGACTCGGGGATCGGCGAAGCTGCCGGTGACGCTCGAAAGCTCGGCCAGGAAGCTGTTGAGCGAGGGGAACGTGCCGGTGGTCGTGTAGGAGATCCTGATCGTATCCCCCGGCCGGTATTCGCTCCTGTCGACCGAGGCGGAGACGAGATCCGGTCCGGCCGAGGGGAAGGAGAGTTCGATGATCTTGTCGTCATCCGCCTTCGGGCTGCCGCGGCCGTCGCGATTGCTGGTGGCGATGTAGATCCGGCCGGCCGGCGACACGCAGAGATCGCGGAGCCGGCCGTAGGTCCCCTGGAGGAAGGTGGCGATCGAGGTGATCGAGTCGCCCCCCGGGCTCAGCGAGAGGCGCATCAGGGAGCTCCCCTTCAGGTTCGTCAGCAGCAGCGAGTTGCGCCACGCCGGGGCCGAGGGATGATCGTAGTAGTCGAGGCCGCAGGTGGCGATCGTCGGCGTCCAGGCGGTGAGCGGCTCGACGACGTTGGAGTCCGCGCAGAAGGATTTCTCGGACTGCGTGTCGCAGAATCCCTGCACGGTCGGCCAGCCGAAGTTCCGTCCCTTGCGGATGATGTTGATCTCGTCGTCGTTGTTCGGGCCGTGCTCGGAGGAGTAGAGGATGCCGTTCGGCGCCAGGACCAGTCCCTGCGGGTTCCGGTGGCCGGTGGACCAGAGGAGCTTCTCCGGCGTCGCGCCGGCGGCCCAGGGATTATCGGCCGGGGCGCCGCCGTCGAGGTTCATCCGGAGGATCTTGCCGTTGATCGCCAGGTGGCTCTGCGCGGCCGGCTGGTTCTGCGCGTCCCCCACGGTCATGAAGAGCTTCCGGTCCGGCGTGATGATGATCCGGCTGCCGTCGTGGGTCGTGTTGCCGGGAATGCCGCTCAGGAGCGTGA
The DNA here is from genome assembly GCA_048498995.1 of Bacteroidota bacterium. Lineage (GTDB taxonomy): Bacteria > Bacteroidota > Ignavibacteria > OLB7 > OLB7 > JBEHWX01. The sequence goes on along the minus strand of JBEHWX010000017.1, from coordinate 79,243 downwards.
CCGGCGAGGCCAGCGACGTGCCGTCGTAGCTGTAGCGGACCAGCTTCTCCAGGATCGCGTTGTTCTCCCGATAGGTGTAGACCAGGAAGACGTGAGGCGTGTCGGCGAAGTCCGGATGGAGCGCCATGCCGAGCAGGCCGGACTCGCCGGACTGATAGACGTCGCCGATGCGAAGAAGCTCGAGCCGCTGGCCGGTGGTCGGGTTGACACGGCTGACGGCTCCCCGCCGCTCGGTAACCCAGATCCAGCCGTCGGGGCCCCAGAGAATCTCCCACGGCGTGTCGAGGTTGGCGATCACGGTGCGCGCGGTCGGGGTCTGCGCCGGGGCCGCCGTCGTGGCCAGGAGCGTGGCGGCCGCCGCGGCGATCAGGAGCATCGCGGCGCGCGCGCGGCGTGGTGAAGTCGGTACTGCTGGTTGCCTCATCATGGTGCACCCGAGGTGAGTTGATTCTGAACGGAGCTGGGGCCGTTCGTAACTTACTCCTTTTCCCCCGCGCCGCTCCGAGCCATGGAGCCGCGTCCGGACCCTCCGCGCGTCCCGCGTCGCGTGCCGCGTTCCGTGCGTCGCGCGCGCCGGGGAGCGGCCTTCCGGAAGGGGAACGAACACGAGCTTTCAGATGTCACTTCAGATACATGCCTTCGAGGCCGGTCCGGTGGCGACCATCGGCTACCTGGTGATCGACGACGCCACCGGCGACGCGGTGATCATCGACGCGCCGGTCGACTCCGCCGATCGGTTCGTCGCCGCGCTCGACGCGGCCGGCGCCACCCCGCGCGCCCTGATTCTCACCCACTCCCACTGGGATCACACCGGCGACGTGGTGCCGCTGAAGCAGCGCTTCCCGGAGATGCGGATCTACGTCCATCCGGACGACGAGTATCGTCTCGTGGATCCGATGGCGCACACGATCTGGAAGCTCCCCTTCACGATCGAGGGAACCGCGCCGGACGGACACCTGCATCAGGGGGATACGTTCCATCTCGGAGACATCCGCTTCGACGTGCTTCACACCCCCGGCCACACCGAGGGGGGAATCTGTCTGTACGACCGCGCCCACGGCGTGATCTTCGTCGGCGACACGCTCTTCGCCGGCTCGGTCGGGAGAACCGATCTCCCCGGCGGCGACTGGGGAACGCTGATCTCCTCGATCACCGATCATCTTCTCCCCCTGCCGGACGAGACCTCGGTCTATCCGGGGCATGGTCCGTCGACCACGATCGGCGAGGAGCGGATCTCCAACCCGTACGTCGGCGGAGCGTGATCCGGAGCGCTCCGGCCACGCCGACCCACGGCCGTCACGGGCATGTGCGCAGCGGAGTCGCGGCGGCGTGATCTCACACGATCTTCTCGAAAACACGCGAGCCCTTCCACCATCCGGTGGAAGGGCTCGCTCGTTCACGGCATCGGGATGCGCGGGCATCGCCGATGGTATCCGTCGTCAGCGGATGATCTGCATCGACTTGGTCTCGACACGGCCGCCGACGCGGAGCGTATAGTAGTACGTTCCGGCCGGGAGCGACGAGGTGTCGAAGTAGGCGGCATGCTCGCCGGCGGTGAGCGACTCACCGTCGATCAGCGTGGCCACCTGGGCTCCCTTCATGTCGGTCACCACCAGGCTCACGCCCCGCTCGTTGGAGGAGAGGCGGAACTGGATCGTCGCCGATCCGGTGGCCGGATTCGGGAAGCTCTGACGGAGCATCGCGCCGGTCGTGACCTGGCCGTCGGCGCCACGCGTGACTCCCGCGGCCGGATCGGTCAGCGTCACCGATCCCTCGGAGAGCACCTGGCCGTTGGCGTTGAGCGTCGTGAAGTGGACCGTCGGGTTGAAGGTCTCGCCGACCTGGCCGACGAGGGTCAGGTAGATCGGGCCGTACTCCTTGGCCGGGGCGATCGCCACCTGGCCGCCGTCGACGATCTCGCCGACGAAGTTCCGGCTGCTGCCATCCTGCAGGGTGCCGAAGGAGAGCGTGGCGCGGGAGTCGCTGGCGGTCGGGCCTACGGCGATGATCTTGGTCGGATCATCGGTGGTGATCACCATCCGGCTGATCGGCTCCTTGGCATCGTTGGCGTTCGACAGGTGCACGGCGAAGGTGTACGCCTCGGTCAGACCCGCGTGGGTCGAGATGAGGGTATCCTTCGTGACCTGGCCGGACTTCGTGAGCGTCACCACCATCTCTTCCTCGAGGATACCCCCCTGCGAGTTGGAGCTGGTGTACAGGAGCGCCACGCGATGCTCCACCGAGGCGCGGTTGCCGAGGTTGGCGTAGGTGATGTCGAGGTTGGCCTCGTCACCGGCGTTGGCCTTGAAGCTGGAGAGTGCCCAGCCGTTGGCGATGGTGAAGGTCCGTCCGGCCTCCTTGGAGTTCACCGAGGTGATCGTCACCCCGTCGGTTCCCGGCATGATCCGGAGTCCGACGTAGTTGACGGTGCCGAGCTCGGCCGGCGGCTGCGGGAAGACCACCTTCATCGAGGAGGTGTTGGCGCCGGTGATGCTGCCGCTGACGGTCGCGCCGGCGGCGCCGAGCAGGCCACCCTCATCCTTCCGCTCCGTCTTCTTGCCATTGCCGTTGTTGCCGCCGAAGCGGTACCGGACCGTGGTGAAGCAGAGGGTCGTGTCGCAGGTGACGCAGTTGATGTCGGTGTAGCGGAACTTGACGCAGAAGCGGACCGTGTCGCGCTTGAGGTTCGTCGCCAGCGGCGGGAACTTCGTCGACAGGAAGAACTGCGTGGCGCCGTTCATGTTCACGCCGCCCGGCATCGTCCAGACGACCTCCGAGCCGTACGGCGGCGGAGTGACCGTGCCGACGCCGAAGGCGTTGTACAGGAGCCCGAAGTTGAAGTAGCCGTAGGCCGGCTGACCGTTGACCGTCGCCGAGACGAGCGTGGCCGAGACCGACTTGATCGACTGCGGGCCGGCCTGCAGGAAGCCGTTGACCGCGCCGAAGCCGCTGGAGGAGCCGCTGGCGACCACGCCGGAGAAGACCTTCCGGAAGTTGGCGCAGCAGTCGTTCGACGGCTCATGGCCGCACGGCGGAAGCTGGATCGTCACCGAATCGTAGCAGCAGTTCCGTCCGGTGCTGTCGCACATCCGGAGCCGGAGCACCAGCACGCCGCCGCTCAGATTCTTCGTCTGTAGCGTGAAGCAGACGGTGGCGGTCCCGTTCGGAGCCACTCCCGGAAGCCCCGTCTCTCCCGGCTGGATCAGGACGTCGACCGGTGAGATCGGCGTCATCGCCAGACGCCAGGCTTTCCAGGAGGCGTTGTTCCGGATGGCGAAGCAGATGTTGTAGCCGCGTCCGGAGGAGTCGCACTCCACGCGCGGATCGAGCATCGTGAGGCAGCCGGTGGAGTTGCACTCCGGCAGCTTCACCTGGACCTGCGTGGTGCAGCACTCGCGGCGGACCACCGTGTCACGCACCGTGATGATCGAGTCGCCGCGGCGGATCGTGTCGAAGCGGACGACGTTGTAGCAGAAGGTCAGCGAGTTGGTCACGCCACCGGTCTTGCCGGCGCCGAGCGGCACGCAGAGCGACTTGACGCCGCCCGGATTCACCGCCGGCGAGAAGTTCACGGTCTGGCTGCCGCCGTTGACGCCGGAAACGATCGTGAGCTGGTTGATCGGGTATGCGGCGTTGTTCCGGAAGGTGAAGCACCACTGGTAGCCGTTGGCCGTGCAGGTGATGTTCGAGCTGTCGACCGTGCCGCAGTTATTCGTCGGCTGGCAAGCCGGCAGCTTGATCACGACCGAATCGGTGCAGCACTGGCGCGTGCTGTCGACGCGGCCGGAGCTGTCACGCTTGATCTGCACCGGGGAGCAGATCTGCACGATCACGGTCACCGTCTGGGCGTTCGAGCCCTGCGGGAGCGTGAAGGTGAGCGACTGTGCCGGGGTGGCCTGTCCCGGCTGCACCAGCGGGTTGAGCTGCGTGGAGCGGGAGGTGAGCGGAACGTTGTTCCCCGGCGCCTTCACCTGCGTCGTCATCGTGGCGATGTTGAAGCTCGACAGATTGGACACCCGATAGGTGTAGCTGTAGGTGCCGTTCTGGAGGCAGCGCGCCGTGTCGCTGAAGATCTGCAGGCAGCGCGGCGGCGGCGGCGTGGTCTGGCAGCGGAGCGTCAGCGTGTCGGTGCACAGCAGCGCGTCGCCGGCCCACCAGGTGACCAGCAGGGTGATGACTCCCTGCGGGGAGTTGAAGCAGATCGTGGCGCTGTCGAAGCGCCGCGGCATCCCGTTCGGGAAGTTGTACCGGACCTGGGACGAATCGGCCGTGTAGCTGGCGCCGGCGGTGCCCGCGGTGTTCCCCGCGGTGGCGCCGGTAATGGTGCCGCCGTACGGGCGAAGAACGATCCTGGTGATGCTCCTGCCGTCCAGGCGGGTCATCGAGAATCGGAAACAGCACTCGCCGGCGCTCTGCGCCGTCACGGACATCGAGTCGCAGACCGACCGGACCTGGGCCATCGCCCGCCGCGTTCCCGCCTCCGGCGTGACGAACAGCAGCAGGGCGGCGACGAGCCCCAGGAACACTTGCAATGGTGAGCGGATACTCATGGTGGAACCACCTCCACGTTGGTTGAGAGATAGAGATTAGGAGATTGAAGCCTGATTGGTACCGAGCTGGGAAGCACGATGTGTCGTGCGCGATCTCGTTCTCCGCGTCGGCGTTCCCCGGTTTCGGGGAGTGAGCTGGCCGCCATGGAGATCTCCGGCGTGGGGCGGTATGAGCCTGGACCGGATGCCGCGAATCGGGGTAAAATGAAACCCCTTCCTCTTGACACAGGAGGAAGGGGTCGCATCACACGCCCGGATGGCGCGCGTCGGTCTGGAATGTCGAAGTCGGTTCCGGCCCGGCAATGCCTCCGGCAATGCCTCCGCCTTCGCCGCCGCGTCAGTCGCGGATGTTGAAGTACTTGGCGGCCGGATGATGGATCACGATCGCGCTGGTCGACTGCTCGGGATCGAGCATGAACTCCTCGGTCAGGTGCACGCCGATCCGCTCCGGGTCCAGAATGGCGAACAGCTGCGTCTGATCCTCCAGGTTCGGGCAGGCCGAGTAGCCGAAGGAGTAACGGCTCCCCTGATAGCCCTGCGAGAAGAGCCGGCGGATATCCGCGGCGTCGTTGCCGGCGATCCCCAGCTCGGTCCGGATCGACTTGTGCCAGTACTCGGCCAGCGCCTCGGCCGACTCCACCGAAAGGCCGTGGAAGTAGAGATAGTCCGCGTAATCGTTGGCCGCGAAAAGCCTGGCCGAATACTCGGTCGCCTTCTCCCCCATGGTCACGATCTGGAAGGGGACCACGTCGAACTCCGGGCTCTCGACCGGACGGAAGAAGTCGGAGATGCAGAGATGCCGTCCGTGCGACTGGCGGGGGAACTCGAAGCGCTGCCACTCCTCCAGATGCTCCTGGTCGAGCTTCACGTCGGGCCACTCGCCGTGGAGCTCGCTCCCCTCGAGTCCCTTCGGCTTGTAGACGATCAGCGTGTTGTAGTCCGCCTTGCAGGGGAAGTAGCCGTAGATCACCTTCGGCTCGAGGAGCTTCTCCCGCTTGGCGCGGAGCTTCATCTCCTCCAGCTTCGGCATCACGATCTGCTCCAGCTCGCGGCGGTACTCCTCGGCCGATCGCTTCCCCTTCTTCACCTGCCACTGCCCGCGCACCAGCGCCACCTCGTTGATGTACTCGAACACCTTCTCCAGGTGGATGTTCTCGATGATCCGGGAGCCGTAGAACGGCGGGGTCGGCACCGGCGCGCTCCGGTCGACATCGGAGGTGACGCGGCGACGGTGGACGTTCAGATCGGTCTCGTATTCCTCGGTCGCCACCGGGAAATCGGCGTCCCGCTCCTGCTCCTGCTGGAGGTGGCGGGAGATCTCGCGGGCCGGGCCGTCGGAGATGGCGGCGGCCGGCTTCGAGAAGTAGAGCGCCGGCGCGCGGCCGTACGTCTCCACGCAGTAGTTCACCTTCTCGCGCGCCATCAGGGAGCGCGGGTTGTCCAGCGGAACGAGCTCGAAGCCGAGGGTACGATAGAAGCGTCCGAGCTCGGCGTCGTCAGGGTCGCAGGTCACGTAGATCTCCGCCTCCTGGTCGGCGGCGCGGGCATCGCGCCGCATGGCGCGCACCAGCTCCATGCCGGCCCCGGCGGTCCACTGCTCCGGGAGCATGGCGATGTTCGTCAGCTCGTAGATCGAGCTCTCCTCGCTGGTCCGGAGCAGACGTCCGCCGCCGATCACCTGCTCGTGCAGCTCGGCCACGTAGAGCTCGTTCAGGTCGGCCTCGATCAGATCCTCCGCCTCCACCCCCATGATGTCGCCGAGCATCTCCAGCTCCTCCTCGTACGGGTGGCGAATGTGGATCGCCTCGCGCTCCACGATCCGACGCTGGGGACGCGCCTGGCCATCCTGCTCGCCGGAGCCGTCGGCGCGCGCGGCGCCGGAAGCCGTTCCGGCGGCCGCGCCGGAGGTCGGGGCCGGGCCGTCGAGCGGCGTGCCGCCGACGATCCGCTCCATGTAGCGGAGGCCGGCGAAGGCATCCTCGGCGTAGGCCACGTTCGGGCCGTAGATCCCGCGGAGATCCTGCTCGACGTAGCGCCGCGTCAGGGCCGCGCCGCCGAGCACCACCGGGATGTCGATGCCGCGTCCCTGCATCAGCTGCAGGTTCTCCTTCATGATCAGTGTGCTCTTGACCAGCAGGCCGCTCATGCCGATCGCGTCGGCCTTGTGCTCGGTGGCGCGCTCGAGCATCGTCTCCACCGGCACCTTGATGCCGAGGTTGATCACCCGGTAGCCGTTGTTGGTCAGGATGATATCCACCAGGTTCTTGCCGATGTCGTGGACATCCCCCTTCACCGTCGCCAGCACCATGATCCCCTTGGCCGTCCCCTCGCTCTTCTCCATGTAGGGCTCGAGGTAGGCGACGGCGGATTTCATCGTCTCGGCCGACTGGAGGACGAACGGGAGCTGCATCTGGCCGGAGCCGAAGAGCTCGCCGACGACCTTCATGCCGTCCAGGAGGAAGGTGTTGATGATCGTCAGGGGCGGGTGGCTCTTGAGCGCCTCGGCCAGATCATTGTCCAGCCCGATCTGATCGCCGTCGATGATCCGCTGCTTGAGCCGCTCCTCGACGGGAAGATTCGACGTATCGGCCTTTTCCTTGGTACCGGTCTTCCCCTGGTAGTAGGCCATGATCTCCACCAGCGGGTCGTAGACACATTTGCGTTCTGCCATAGCACGCAAAGTTAACAGGTGGCGGCCAGCCGGCGAGCCTCTTTTTCCCGGCCGGGGGTCGGGGCGCTCCGGCGAGGGGGGAGAAAATCGCCGTACCTTTGGCCGATTCCTTCCCTCCGAACGCTCCCTATGCCCAGCTTCACGCTCGATCAGCGGAAAGCCCATGATCCGCTCCGACATCTTTCGGTAACCGCCAACGCCGGCTCCGGCAAGACCCGGGTGCTGGTCAACCGCTACTGCGACCTGGTGGAGTTCGGCGGGGTGATGCCCCGCGACATCGCCGCGATCACCTTCACCGAGAAGGCGGCCGCGGAGCTCCGGAGCCGTATCGCCGCCGCCTTCGAGGAGCGCCTCGGCGATCCCGACCGGCGGGAGCGATGGGAGCGGCTCAAGAGCGCCCGCGAGGACCTCACCAGCGCCGTCGTGGCCACCATCCATGGGTTCTGCGCCCAGCTTCTCCGCGAATTCCCGATCGAGACCGACGTCCCCCCGAACTTCACCGTCCTGAGCGGCTACGAGCGAAGCCGACTGCTGGAGGAGTCGATCGCCGAGACGATCGAGCGGGGACTCGACGATGGAGATGGCGGCTCCGAGGCTTCCGGCGGTGGTGCCTCCGGCCCGGCGAGCGCCGCCTACCAGGTGGCGCGCCGGATCGGCCGCGAGAAGATGGAGGAGATCCTCCGGATGATGCTCGGAAAGCGTGAGGTGATCGAGTACAGCCGCCGCCACGGCGTGCTGGCGCTCGATCGCGAGGTCACCCTCGAGCTCTGGCGCCGCGAGCTGGAGAGCGCGGTCCGGGAGATCCTTCTGGACGATCGGACCTCCTCGGCGATCGACCGGCTCGTCTCGGTGCTCAAGCCGGCCGAGCGGGAGCGGGCCCTCGGGCTGCTCCGGGGGATCCGCGGCTCCGGCGATATCCGCCGCGTCATCGCCGATGCCCGCGATCTGGTCACCGAAATCCTCTGCACCAAGGAGGCAAAGGGGATCAGGAAGGGGAGCTACGCGATCACCAAGGATGAATTTCCCCTCCTCGAGGAGCCGATCACCCGCGTGATGGCCTCGTGGCGGCGGGCGCCACGCCTCTTCTCCGGGGAGGCCGAGCCGGAGCACGATCCGCAGCTCCTCTGGGACGCGCGGATCCTCCTGGCGCTCTACGACGAGATCCTCCGCGGCTACGATGCCCGGAAGAACGCCGTCGGCGCGCTCGACTTCGAGGATCTTCAGCTCCGGCTTCTGGCCGCGCTCGAGCGTCCGGAGGCGGCCGCGCGCGTGGCCCGCCGGTTCCGCTACCTGATGATCGACGAGTTCCAGGATACCAACGAGCTGCAGCTGGCGATCGCGCGCCACATGCTGGCCGATCTCCGCTTCGGGAACCTCTGCATCGTCGGCGACCGGAAACAGTCGATCTACGGCTTCCGCAACGCGGACGTGGCGGTCTTCGAGCAGGCCAACCGGGAGATCCTCGAGGCCAACGCGGCCGGCGGCTTCGGCGGCACCGATCTTCTGTTCCGCGGCGAGCCGGTTCCCCCCCGTACCCTGGAGGAATCGCTCGGCATGATCGGGCTCGACGCCTCCTTCCGCCTCCTCCCCTCCATCTGCGCCTATGTCAACGCCGCCTGTGCCCCCCTGATCGAGGGGAGCGCAGGGGATGGCGTGATCTACGAGCCGCTCGTCTGCGCCCGCGTCTCCGAGGGGGAAGGACGGGTGGAGATGCTGCTGACCGATCCTCCCCGGGAGGCGGAGCGGAATGCTCCGGAGCGGAATGCTCCTGAGCCGGGGCTCGAGCTTCTTCCCGCGGAGCCCCCCCCGACCGAGGCGGAGATGATCGCCCGGCGGATCCTTTCCCTCGTCGAGGGGGATGGCGTGGTCTGGGAGCCCGGTCCGGACGGCGTCGAGGCGCCCCGTGCTCCCCGCTTCACCGACGTGGCGATTCTCTGCCGCAAGCGCTCCCAGTTCCCGGCGATCGAGCGGGCGCTCCGCGGCTACGGTATCCCGTTCATCACGTTCGGCGGCGTCGGGTTCTACCGGACGCAGGAGATCTACGACCTCCTGAACTACCTCCGCGCGCTGATCGATCCGCACGACGAGATTGCGCTGATCGGGCTGTTCCGCTCCCCCTACTTCTGCGTCTCGGACGCCGAGCTCTTCCGGCTCCGTCCTCCGCGCCGAGGCGAGGAAGCGGCCGGACTGTGGGATCGCGCCGCGCGTCGCGCCGGCTCCGACGCGGCCGAGCCGGCCCTGCGCCGCGCGGTGGAGATGATCGCCGACGACCGGAGCATGGCCGGACGGGTCCCGATCTCGATGCTGATCCGGCGGATCGTGGAGCGGACCGGCTGGCGCGGCGCGGTGATCGGCGCCGAGCGGGGGGAGCAGAACCTCGCCAACGTCGAGAAGCTGATCGAGATCGCGCGGGAGTTCGAGGGGCGGGGCTTCACCAACCTGTTCGATTTCGTCGAGCGGATCACCGAGCTGGTCGAGCGGGAGGAGCTGGAGGGGGAGGCGGTGGTCACCAGCGGACGCGACGCGGTGCGCCTGATGACGATGCACGGGGCCAAGGGGCTCGAGTTCCCGATCGTGATACTCCCCTCGCTCCACTCCCGCGTGCGGCCGCCGTCGGAGCCCTATTTCGACAAGAAGCTCGGCTTCGGCTGGAACTGGAAGTTCAACCGGCGGGAGCACCGTCCGGCGGCGACGGTGCTGATGGCGATTCGCGAGGGGGCGCGCAACCGCGCCGAGGAGGCGCGCCTCTTCTACGTGGCCGCCACCCGCGCGCGCGATCACCTGATCCTCTCCGGTATCCACGATCCGGATCACCCCACGACCGACACGATGCTCGACTGGGCCCTGGCGCCGCTCGGCTCGGTGCCGGAGGAGGACGAGGAGCGGGTGCTGGAGGTGGAGGATCTCCCCTTTCTGGCGCCCGACGGCGCCACGCGCGTCACGGCGCGCTGGAGGCTGCCGATCCGGTGCTTCCGGAGCGTGGCCGACCTGCCGCGGCACGTGCCCCTTACCCGGCCGCCGGTCCCGTTCCGCGCCGGGCTGGTCCGCGCCGAGGCGATCGTGCCGCGCGCCACCGGCGAGACCTATTCGGCCACGCAGATCCTGGTCCATCATCAGTGTCCGACCAAGTATTACCTGGCCTTCCGCCTCGGCATGCCGGAGGAGATCGGCGAGGCGTACATGATCGATCCCGATCGTCGCGATACCGAGGAGGGGACCATCTATGCCCGTCTGTTCCGCTACGTGGCCTACCGGCTCGATACGGTGGCCGGCGCCGACGGCATCGACCCTGAGCGGCTCGGCGCGCTGGTGGAGCAGGCGCTGGCCACCCACCCGCTCACCTCGGAGCGGCAGGACCGGCTCCGGCTCCGTCTGCTGGAGCCCTTCCTCCGGATGTTCACCTCGGAGGAGGTGGTGGCCACCCTCTTCCCCGGCGGCGCGCGCCCCCAGGTGGAGTACGAGCTGACGCTGCCGTTCGGCGAGGAGCTGCTGATCGGCGTGGCCGATCGCGTGCTCAGGGGGCCCGGCGGGGAGACATCCATCGTCCACTTCAAGACCATCGACACCGAGCCCGGAGAGCTGGACCGGCTGGCCGAGAGCTATCTGCCGCAGCTCCGGGTGTACGCCTATCTGCTGATGCGGATGGACGGGCGGCTCGAGCGGGTGGCGGCCACGCTCATCTTCGCCTGCGCGCCGGAGCTGCCGCGGCGCACGCTCTTCACCCGCGCGGACATGGAGCGGATCGAGGAGGATATCGCGCGGGATCTGGCCGAGATCCGGGATCTGACCTACGGAACCGGTGGACGGCTTCCGCTCCGGACGCCGCACTGCCCGGAGTGCCCCTACTGGATCGAGGGGGCGTGCCTGCTGGGACGGGAGGAGGTGGTGTAGGAGCGGCGCGCGATTCGGCCGGCGCCATGATCGCCGACGGTGCGCGCGAACGCCGCCGCGCCGATACCGGAGCTCGGAGCATCGGGCCATTGGCGGCGCCGGAAGGCTCTGTTCGAACGAAGCTCCATGGGAGCGCGCCCTTCCTCCCCCGATCGGGGATGGCGGGCCGGTCCCATGGAGCTTGTCGTTTCCACGAGTGCCATCCTCTGAACGCCATCGCGCTCCGGAAGCGGCGCGGCCTCGATCGGACGCGGCGGCGCGGGCCCGATCACCACAACCTTCATCGGCGACGTTCCCGCCCGACGATATCATCCATTATGCGGAGATAACCCCGCCGCCTCTTGACAAATATTTTTGTCAAGGGCTATATTGCGCCCATGTTCGACGTCGAGATCATCGATGACCCGGCGGTGGCGACGGTGGCGCTGGAGCCGCTCAGGAACCGCCTCCTCTCGGAGCTTGCCGTTCCGGCCTCGGCCGCGGCGCTGGCGATGCGGGTCGGTATTCCGCGGCAGAAGGTGAATTACCATCTGCGCGCGCTGGAGGCGAGCGGGCTGGTCCGGGTGGCCGAGGAGCGGCGGTGGGGAGGGCTCACCGAGCGGTTGCTGGTGGCCACCTCCCGATCCTACGTCGTTTCCCCCAAGGCGCTCGGACCGATCGCCGCCGAGCCCCGGCAGGGATCGGACCGGCTGTCGGCCACCTTCCTGATCGCCCTGGCCGCACGCGTGGTCCGGGAGGTCGGGGACCTGATCCGCAGGTCGAGGGAGCAGAAGAAGGATCTGGCCACGCTCTCGATGGACACCGAAATCCGATTCCGGTCCGCCGCCGAGCGCGCCGCCTTCGCCGAGGAGCTGACCAGGGCCATGACCTCCCTCGTGGCGCGCTACCACGACCCGTCCGCGCCGGGCGGGCGGCCTCATCGCGTGATGATCATGGCGCACCCCGTTCCGCACGAATCTTCAACCAAGGAGCAATCATGAGTGTGCAGAAAGACGAGTCCGGACGCCGATACGTCCAGGCCGAAGTCGAAGTACCGGGTACGCCGGAAGAAGTCTGGCAGGCCATCGCGACCGGGCCGGGGGTGACATCCTGGTTCGTCCCGACCGAGATCGACGGGCGCCCCGGCGGCGACATCACCGCGAACTTCGGCCCCGGCATGGTGTCGCATTCGACGGTCAGGACCTGGGACCCGCCGCGCCGGTTCACCGCCGAGAACGAGGGTGGAATGGGGCCCGGCAGTCCGGCGATGGGGACCGAATGGATCGTCGAGGCGCGCTCCGGGGGAACCTGCGTGGTCCGCGTCGTGCACAGCTGGTTTGCCGAGACCGACGACTGGGACAACCAGTTCGCGGGGACCGTCCACGGCTGGGGTGCGTTCTTCCGGATCCTCAACCTCTATCTCACCTACTTCCGCGGCCAGACCGGCACGACGCTGCAGATGGCGGAGAATACCGCCACTCCCGTCGCCGAGGCATGGCCGGCGCTCCTCGGCGCGCTCGGCATCGATGGAGCCGGGGTTGGTGATCGGGTGAGCACCGCCGATGGCGTGCCGGCGCTTGCCGGGGTGATCGAGCGGGTCGGAGCACCGGAGTGGCCGGAGCTGCTGATCCGTCTGGATCAGCCGACCTCCGGCGTGGCCCACCTGTTCGCCATGCCGATGGGAGGAAAGACCCATCTCCGCGTCCACCTCTTTCTCTACGGCGATCAGGCCGCGGCCGTCGCCGGCCGCGAGGAGCCGCTCTGGCAGTCCTGGCTGGCCGGCCACGCCGCGCCGGTCGGCGAGGCGAGCGACGTCGCCTGAGGCGCGGCCCGAGACGCTTCGCCGTGAAACGACACAGGGGCATGATGGAGATCCATCATGCCCCTGTCGCATTCATGCCGTATCGACCGCGTCGCGGGGATGCCCGGAGACCGGCGATTATTTCGGCTTGTCCTCGAACTTCTTCGACGAGGATTCCGGGTTCTTCTCGGCCGGGCGGATCGGCCCCACCACATCCCCCTTCCCTTCCAGATCGGTCGGCGACGACGGCTTGTCCGGCGGCGGCGCGCTGCTGTTCTGGTTCGAATTGTCCGGGCTCGTCCCCTCGTCGTTGGTGTTCTCCATCACGTCGCTCGGGGGCTCGCTGTTCTCCAGCGGGATATCGCGCACGTTGTAGGGCATCCGGCTGAAGGAGCGCTCCTGCGCCGGGCCGAAGTCCCGCTCGTCGTAGGGCAGGCGATCGTCCTGATAGACCTTCGCCATGAAGCGTCCCCAGATCGGCGCGGCCGCCTTGCCTCCCTGTCCGTACCAGCCGGTGAACTTGATCCGGTGATCGTCGAAGCCGATCCAGGCGCCGGCCACCACCTCCGGCGTGTAGCCGATGAACCATGCGTCGGCGAAATCCTGCGTGGTGCCGGTCTTGCCGGCCGCCGGATAATCGAACCACTGGCGGATCGAGCTGGCGGTGCCGCCGTCGACCACGCCGCGCATCATCGAGACCATGTCGCTGGCGACCTTCGGGGAGAGCGCGTCGTGCATCACGCGGGGCGCCTGGTAGATCACGTGCCCCCAGCGGTCCTCCACCTTCAGGATCATCGTCGGCTCGATGAAGACGCCGTCGTTCGGGAAGGCGGTGTAGGCGGCGGTCAGCTCGTACGGGGTCACCTCGGCGGTGCCGAGCGCGATCGACGGGAACTCCGGGATCGGCGACTTGATGCCGAGCGACTTGGCGAGCTTGATCACCTTGGCCGGCGACGTCTTCTCGGTGATCAGTCGCGCGGCGACGGTATTGATCGAGAACTTCAGGCCGGTGCGGAGGTTGACCACGCCGCCGGTGCCGGAGCCTTTCGGGCTCCAGACCTCGCCGGTCGCGGTGCGGTAGCTGAAGGAGGAGGCGGAGATGCTCGAGTTCGGGGTCATCCCCTGTTCGAGCGCCGAGGCATAGACGAACGGCTTGAAGGCCGAGCCCGGCTGGCGCCGGATCTGCGTCACGTGGTTGAGTCCGCGTCCGGAGGTCAGATCGCTTCCCCCGACCATCGCCTTCACGTAGCCGGTGTGTGCCTCGATCGCGATGAATCCCACCTCGATCTGCGTGGCCCCCCGCTTGACCGAGTCGATGAAGGAGGAGCGGGTCGTCAGCTCCCGCATCACCTCGGTCTTCTGATCGTCGGAGATCGCCGACTTGTACTGATCGCTCTCGCGCGCGGCGCGCTCGACCAGCGATTTCAGCAGATCCTGCTTCCCCTTCCAGCTCCAGGTCTTGTCAAACTGCGGCTGGAAATCCTCCAGATGCTCGCGCACCGCGTCGTTGGCCTCGCGCTGCATCCGGCTGTCGAGCGTGGTGTAGATCACCAGCCCGTCCCGGTAGAGGTTGTAGCCCTGGAGCTTCGGCTCGCGCGAGAGCACCTGGCGGACCGCCTCGATGAAATGGGAGGCGATGGAGTTCGAGGTGCGGCGCTCCAGCTTTGCCAGGACGATCGGCTTCTTCGAGTAGACGTCGAAATCGTTGTCGCCGATATAGCCCACCTCGCGCATCAGCGCGAGCACCGTGTTGCGGCGCTCCAGCGCGCGATCCGGATGCTCGTCGGCGTTGTAGTTCTCCGGCCCCTTGAGCAGGCCGACGAGGTAGGCGCACTCGTCGGTCGTCAGGTTGATCGCCCCCTTGTTGAAGTAGATCTCGCTGGCCACCTGGATGCCGTAGGCGCCCCGGCCGAAGTAGACCGTGTTGGCGTACATCTCCAGGATCTCGTTCTTCGTGTAGGTCCGCTCGATCTGCACGGCGGTAAGCTGCTCGCGGAGCTTACGGGTGATCGTGGTCTCCTGCGACAGGTAGAGGTTGCGCGCCAGCTGCTGCGTGATCGTGCTGGCTCCCTCCTTGGTCAGGTTCATCGCCACCACGTTCTTGATCGCCGCCTTCAGGATGCGCTCCAGGTTCACTCCCCAGTGATCGTAGAACTTCTGATCCTCGGTCGCGATCAATCCCTTGACGAACGCCTTCGGGATCGAGTCGTAGCGGATGTAGGTGCGGTGATGGACGAAGAACTGGTCGATCTGCTGTCCGTCGGAGCTGTAGATGCGCGTGGCCAGATCCGGACGGGGATTCTCGAGCTCCTCGAGCGACGGGAGGCCGCTGGCGATCTCGATGAAGTAGACCACCAGAGCGATCACCACGAACGCCGCCACCACGAGGGTGACCCCCGCGGCCGAACGGAGATGGGAGCGCCGGACTCCGAATGGAGATTCTGATTGTCTGTCGTTCGCGTTGTTGCCGTTCATCGGTTCCACGTGTCGATTACCCTGTATCCTGCCGGATACCTGTACCCTGTTGGAGCTCTCCGATCAGCGGAGAGCCTCCTCGATCGCCGTCCGGGCGTCGGTCCGCTCGTCGCGGTATTTGACGATGATCGGCGTGGAGATCGCCAGTCCGTGCTCGGCGGCGAACTCCCCTTTCAATGTTCTGGAGCCGGCGATGAGCACCGCCCCTTCCGGGATCTCCAGCGGCCGGTCGGCCGAGCCGGAGATGATCCGCCCGTTGACGACGTCGTAGACGCGGCTGGATGCGGTCAGCACCACGCCGGCGGCCAGCACCGCGCGCCGTTTGACGATGGTTCCCTCGTAGACGCCGCAGTTGCCGCCGATCAGCACATCGTCCTCGATGATCACCGGATTGGCGCCGACCGGTTCGAGCACCCCGCCGATCTGCGCCGCGGCGCTGACGTGCACCCGCTTGCCGACCTGCGCGCAGGTGCCGACCAGGGCATGGGAATCCACCATGCTCCCCTCGTCGACATACGCGCCGATGTTGATGTACATCGGCGGCATGCAGATCACCCCGGGCGCCACGTAGGCGCCGTCGCGGATCGTCGAGCCACCGGGAACCAGTCGGACGTTGTTGGCGAGCTCGAGCTTTCTGACCGGAAGGTTCTCCTTGTCGAAGAAGGAGAATCCGCCGAATGACGCGTCGGCGAGCTTTCCGGCGCGGAACCCGACGAGAATGCCCTGCTTGACCCAACCATTCACGCGCCATTTCCCATCGTCGTTACGCTCGGCCGAGCGCACCTCCCCGCGGTTGAGCGCCCCGCGGAGCTCCTCGAACGTCCTGTTCGCCTCCTCCAGCGGAAGCTCCGATGCCGGGAGCGCGTAGAGGCGCTCGATCCGTTGCTGCAGTTCTCCGGTCATGTCAATGTCGATTCTTTGGTTGGCTTCCGTTCAATAGTGAGTTCAATAATGAACGGATCGTTACGGCCCGTGCCGCGAGCGCCGCAAAGATCGGGACTTCGATCGTAACGGAGGGTAGCGAGTGGTAATGTCCGACGCCCGGTGGCATGTGGCTTGACCGTTCCCTCCTCTCGAATCGTACAGTCACGAACAAGCTACGAGGAAACAGTGATGCAGCAGCAGAAGGATCGGACCGAGGCGATCGCCAAGCTCCGCGAGATGATCAAGGATATCAAGTTCGCCATGATGACCTCCGTCGATGATCACGGGAGCCTTCACAGCCGCCCGATGACCACCCAGCAGAGTGAGTTCGATGGCGATCTCTGGTTCTTCACCGACAAGAGCACGCCGAAGGTCGATGAGATCGCGCGCGAGCACCGGGTCAATGTCAGCTATGCCGATCCCGGCGACGATCGCTACGTCTCGGTCTCCGGCATGGCCGAGGTGGTCGAGGATCGCGCGAAGATGAAGGAGCTCTGGAATCCCGCCTACAAGGCATGGTTCCCCGATGGCCTGGAGGATCCCGATCTGGTGCTTCTGAAGGTGAGCGTCCAGGAGGCCGAGTACTGGGATTCGCCGAAGAGCGGCATGGTGAAGCTCTTCGGATTCGCCAAGGCGATCGTCACCGGCCAGACCTATGACGCCGGCGAGAACCGGAAGCTCGATCTGGAGAAGTGATCTCCGGGGAGATGCGCTCCGCGCGGTGAGACGGGCCGCATGGCGACATGAGCCGCGAGATGGGATGGCTCCGCCGGAGCCCCGATGTGGTTCACGGAGTCGGGCCTATATTGGCCGCGATCACGCGCGCGGGAGGCATCACCTTCCGCGCGCGCAGTCGCTCCGCCGATCGGAGGAAGCATGACCGCCTCCATCTATATGATCTGACCGACATCCACGCGGTCCACGATCGATCCCGACACCTGGCGCCGGAGATGATCGCGCTCTGGCTCGACGCGATCGCCGAGGATCTTCCCGGCCCTCCCCCCCGGCTCGTGGTCGATATCGGCTGCGGCACCGGACGTTTCACCGGCGCGCTCGCGCGGCGCGCGCGCATCGCGTCATCCGGCAGGTGACCGCGGCGAGCCGTGTCGAGCACGCCGAGCGGGTGGCGCCGCGGGGGCCGGCTGATGCGCGAGTACTGCCCGCGTCCGGCGCATGCCGCGCTGCCGGTTGTCGAGGAGCTCGATCTGTTCATCTTCCGCCCCGCGAACCACATCCCCGAGGAATCATGGCTGCCACGCGATCGACCTTCGAAACCGAGATGCCGGTACGTCCCGATGACATCGACATGAACCGGCACGTGCACAACAGCCGCTACTTCGATTACGTGCTGGCCGCGCGCTACGATCAGATGGCGCGCTGCTACGGGATGCCGATGGAGCAGTTCATCGAGCTCGGCTACGGATGGGTGGTGCGGGTGGCGCACGTCGAATACAAGCGTCCGCTCGGCCTCGGCGACCGGTTCGTCGTTAGGACCGGCATCGACACGATCGAGAAGACCGGCGTGCGGGTGGCATTCTCGATCCTCCGCGCCGATAACGGAAAGCTCTGCTGCGACGGGTGGTTCGACTACACGATGATCCGTCTGGAGACCGGCCGCGCCGCCGAGATCCCCGACTGGATCGTCGAGAAGTACAGTATCTGACGGCGACGGCGAGCTCCGGTCCACGCGGCCACGCGCTCGCCGCCGTGGGAGCTACTTGGCTCCCTCCTGCTCGTCGGCGGTCCTGGCGTAGATCACGTGATCTTCCCAGACGTCGTTGATCTTGACCATCCTCTCCCCGGTGCCGATCTCGATGAAGCGGCACTTCTCGACCACGCGCCGCGAGGCCGCGTTGCGCGGCATGATGTGCGCCTCCAGGCGATGGAGGTAGAGTCGGGTGAAGGCGAACTCGACCAACTGCTCCACGCTTCGCGTGGCCACGCCGTGGCCGGTCCACTCTCCATCCATCATGTAGCTGATCCTGCCGTTGCGGAACGCGCCGTACTCGATGGCGGTGATGGCGGTTATCCCGATGATCCGCTCCGGCGTCTCGGTCGGCGTGATCGCGAAGCGGTACTGCATTCCCTCAAGCCGTCGGTTCAGCCCGGCGAGCAGGGCCTGGCGCTGAAACGCGATCGTGTAGTACCCTTCCGGTGGAATCGGGACGAAGGGACGATGGAACTCCCGGTTGCGCACCAGGTAGTCGAGCAGCGACTCGGCATCCTCCGGCTCGATCAGACGAATTGCGGTTGCGGACATCCCGGAACATCGGGAATTTCCCCGAATCGCTCCGCGCCATCGCCCATTGCGGGCATCCGGTCCGGATATCTCGACATCTCATCTTCCGAACTACGCATGGCTGGCTACTCGGACACGCCGCTGCTGAAGAAGCTCGGGATCAAGGAGGGGCATCGGCTGCACATCGTCGATCCTCCCGATCCTCTTCCCGCCGATCTCCGCGAGCTTCCTCCCGGCGTGACGCTCCTCCCCTCGGCGCGCGCGCCGCTGGACGTGGTCCTTCTCTTCGTCACGAGTCGGAGCCGGTTTCAGGGGAAGCTGGCCGGCCTGATCGAGCGGCTGGCGCCGGCCGGGATGATCTGGGTCTGCTGGCCGAAGAAATCCTCCGGCGTCGCCACCGATCTGAACGAGAACCTGATCCGGGAGTTCGCGCTCGCCTCCGGCGTCGTCGACGTGAAGGTCTGCGCGGTGGACGAGGTCTGGTCCGGGTTGAAGCTGGTGATCCGCCTGGCCGACCGGCTGACCACCCGGCTTCAGCCGGGTGATCCCCCGCACCCGGCTTCGGCCGGGTGACCCCCAAGGAACGAGAAAGCCCTCCCGGATCGATGTCCGGAAGGGCTTCTCTTCGGAGAGTTCTTCTCTCTCGACGGGCGTTTACCAGCGGTTGTTGTCGCGACCGCCGCCGCCGTATCCACCACCGTAGCCGCCGCCACTTCCGCCGCGACCACCGCCACCGCCGTAGCCGCCACGACCGCCGCCGCCGCCATAGCCGCCGCCACTTCCGCCGCGACCACCGCCGCCGCCGAATCCACCACGACCGCCGCCGCCACGCTCCTCGCGCGGACGGGCCTCATTGACCGTCAGGTTGCGGCCGTTGTAATCCTGGCCGTTGAACTGCTCGATTGCGGCAAGGCCCTCCTCACGCGACGCCATTTCCACGAAACCGAATCCACGGGAACGGCCCGTCTCCCGATCCTCGACGACCGTGGCCGATTCTACCTGGCCGACCGACGAGAAGAGCTCCGCCAGATCGTCGCTCGACGTCTGGTATGAGAGGTTTCCCACATAAATCTTGATAGACATGAAACGAGACTCCTATCCTCTGTCCGAGGAGATATGAAACGAGAAGCGTGAACGGGAAGGCTTCGACGAAACGGTGGCAGCGAAGTCGTATGTCCGGTGCTCAACTGCGAGCGGCTTCCTGATAAGTTGAAAGGCCTTCTCTAAGCTATCCCAAAGCCGCCGACCGACGAGGACTCGATACGAGGGGCAACATCACCGTTGATGAGCCAGAGAGAGGTTGTAAAGGTTTGCAATATTACGTACACCATCCGAATCAGGCAAGGGGGCCGGATTTCGCCGAATGGCGTTGTCGCGCGAAGCTCAGGAAGTCGGGTCGGCGAGCTGAAACCAGTGACCGTCGGGATCCGTGAAAGTCGGGCAATCGGGGCCGTCGTCCCCCCGGAACACGAGGCCTCGCTCCTGGAGCTCGCGCATCGTGCCGGGAAGGTCCGATGCGTAGATGACGAGTCCCGCCGCCGCGCGATTGTACCTCCCCGCATCCTCCCCCTCCCCTCCCGGCCGGAGCAGGATCGACATCGCGCCGCTCTTCACCCAGATGAATTCCCCCTGGTCGGCTTCGAGCTCGAAGCCGAGGATATCGGTATAGAACCTGGCGGATGCCCGCGCGTCCCGCACGAACAGCTCGATGTGGCCGAATCGTAGATCCATTTCCTATATCTCTCCCCGGATGAAACTCGAAAACGACCTCCCGCTCGGGAGCGCGCCGCGCGCGAGAACGGGCATGGCGCGTCCGGCACCGTGGCGCCGCCGCTCGGAAGATGGCGCTCGGAAGATGGCGCTCGGAAGATGGCGCTCAGAGGATGGCGTTCACCGCGTCGGTGATCCGGCCGACGCCGCGCACCTCGATGCCCGGCTTCGGGGCGGTCCGCTTCAGGTTGGCCGAGGGGAGCACGAACGTCGTGAACCCGAGCTTGGCCGCCTCGGCGATCCGCTGCTCGGCCTGCGAGACGGTCCTGATCTCCCCGCCCAGTCCGATCTCCCCGACCACCACCGTCTGGGAGTCCCCCGGTATATCGCGGAACGATGAGATGATCGCGCCGGCCACCGCCAGGTCCACCGCCGGATCGTCCACGCGGACGCCGCCGGCGATGTTGACGAAGATGTCGTACTGCCCGAGCCCCATGCCGAGCCGTTTCTCGATCACCGCCACCAGCATCTGCAGCCGCTTGTAGTCGAATCCGGTGGCCGAGCGCTGCGGCACGCCGTAGCTCGACGGGGTCACCAGCGCCTGGGCCTCCACCAGGATCGGCCGCGTTCCCTCAAGTGTCGCGGTGATCACCGAGCCGCTGGCGCCGTAGCTCCGCTCCGACAGGAAGAGGGCGCTCGGATTGGCCACCTCCTCCAGCCCCGACTCCCCCATCTCGAAGACGCCGATCTCGTTGGTCGAGCCGTAGCGGTTCTTCGTGGTCCGGAGTATCCGGTACAGATGCGTCTTCTCCCCCTCGAACTGGAGCACGGTGTCGACCATGTGCTCGAGCACCTTCGGGCCGGCGATCGAGCCCTCCTTGGTGACGTGGCCGACGATGATGATGGAGGTTCCCTCCCGCTTGGCCAGCTGCATCAGCTCCGCGGCGCACTCGCGCACCTGCCCGACCGATCCCGGCGCCGACTCCACCTCCGGATCGTACACCGTCTGGATCGAGTCGACGATCGCCAGCGTCGGCGCCTGGGCGCGGATCGCCTCGATGATCAGCGACAGGTTCGTCTCGGCCAGCAGGTAGAGCCGGTCGTGATCGACGCCGAGGCGGTCGGCGCGGATCTTTATCTGACGGAGCGATTCCTCGCCGGTGACGTAGAGGATCGGCTCGCTGGTCAGCCGCGCGCAGAGCTGCGCCATCAGCGTGGACTTCCCCACGCCCGGATCGCCGCCGACCAGGATGATCGAGCCGGGCATGATGCCGCCGCCGAGCACGCGGTCCAGCTCGTCGATGCCGGTCTTGATCCGCGGCTCCTTGGTCACCGTAACTTCCTTCAGCGGGATCACCTGCACGGATGTCGCCGCCGAGCGGGGACCCCGGGTCTTGGCCGTCGTCGGCGCGGCGGTGATCTCCTCGACATAACTTTCCCACGCGCCGCAGCTCGGGCAGCGTCCCACCCAGCGGGGGGAAGCGGCGCCGCACTGCTGACAGACATATTTCGCTTTCGTCTTTGCCATGGTCTGAATCTACGATCTCGGCGCGGAACCTTTCGGCCGACGCCTGGGGTTAGTATTGTGGAACGACGTCCGGACCGGCGAGCTCGCCCTCGTCCCGATCCGTCACGCGTGCGGGAACGGCCCGGATGCTCCGCGGCCCGAACGGCATGCCGCATTCTTCTCGATACGGTCATGATGCATATGCCCGCGACGGTCGGAGCCATCGACGAAGCCTACGCCACCTGTCGCAAGGTGACCCTCACCTTCGCCAAGACGTTCTACTTCGCCTCGATCTTTCTGCCGAAGCCGAAGCGGAATGCCTGCTACGCGGTCTATGCCTTCTGCCGCTACGTGGACGACCTGGTGGACTCCCACGTCAGGGGGAACGGCGGCGTGGTCGATGCCGGCGCCGTCGAGCGGGCCATCTGCCAGTGGCGCGCCGCGCTCGACCGGGTCTACGACGGCGATGCCGCCGACACGCCGGTGATGATCGCCTGGGCCGATACGCTCGGCCGCTACTCGATCCCCCGGAATCTGCCGGAGGAGTTGATCGAGGGGGTGATGACCGATCTGCGCCCGACGGTCCGCTTCGAGACCTTCGACCAGCTCCGGGAGTACTGCTACAAGGTGGCCTCGGTGGTCGGGCTGATGACGAGCGAGATCTTCGGCTATGCCGATCCCGGCGCGCTTCCCCACGCGATCGACCTCGGCATCGCGATGCAGCTGACCAATATCCTCCGCGATATCGGGGAGGATTACCGGGGCGGACGGATCTACCTCCCGACCGTGGAACTGGAGCGCTTCGGGGTGCGCCAGGAGGAGATCGCCCGCGGACAGGTCACCGGGCATTTCGTGGAGATGATGGAGTTTCAGATCGAGCGCGCCCATCGCTACTACGACAGCGCCGATCTCGGCATCCAGATGCTGGAGCCGGACAGCCGCCTGACCGTGACGCTGATGAGCCACAACTACCGCCGCATCCTGGACGCCATCCGGCGAAATCGGCACGACGTGTTCACCCGCCGCGCCGCGGTGCCGCTCCATCGGAAGCTGATGACGATCCCGCAGCTCTGGCTGGCCACCCCACGCTACTGACCCTCCCACGCTTCGCGCGCTCCCCGGCCCGGCGTGCCGGCATGCCTCGGTCGCTCAGTCGATGAGCGATACCAATTATCGCCGCGCCGTCTCCGCCGGCTCACTACTTTGCACGGCTCGATCGCTCCTTCTCCGCGGCGCCGCGGCCGGAGCTCTCCGTTCCATGCAATCCGCTCAGAGCCGTGTCCGATCCGATCGCAATCGACCTTCCCGGGACCGACGGTCCCATCTCCCTGCTGATCCTTCAGTTCTCCACGCAGCACGTCAACGAGGAGGCGGAGGCGAAGCTCGCCCGGCAGATCCCCCGCTACGTCGGCCGGAAGCTGAACCTGACCGAGCGCTTCGACGCGCGCTTCCTCTCCTTCCGCGACAAGGTGATCGGCGAGGAGGTGTTCATCAACTCGACGCATCTCCCGGAGCACGACGCGCTCGACGAGATCGCCGGACATCATGGCATACGCTACGTCCTCTACGGGAAGTTCGGGGTCGGGGAGCGGATCAGGATGGAGGTACATCTGTATGACGCTCGGCGCCGGACCGAGATTTTCCGGAAGGCGTTCGAAACCTACGCGGCCTACACCTTCGATGTCTTCGACGAGATCAGCGTCAGGACCGCGCAGGCGATCGGCGTGGAGCTCGACAAGCGGGAGCGGGTGCGGCTGTTCCGGCGGGAGACCACGAGCTGGGAATCCTTCCTCTACTATCTGCTGGCCGAGGACGATCGCTACGGGCTGGCCATCGGCGTTCCGCCGCTCGACTACGCGCTGCCGATGAGCGCCTACGTCGAATCGCTGAAGCGGGATCCGGAGGCCGAGGGGATCGAGGCGTCGGCGGTGGGATTCGTGATCGAGGCGATGGAGGCCGGGGCAATCGACCGCGATGCGGCCGCGCTGCAGCTGGAGCGGATCGCCGGGGCGGCGCCGGAGATGACCGCCGCGCGTCAGGCGCTGCTGTTCCTTGCCGCCGAACGGGGCGACCTCGATGCCGCCCGCCGCTATGGCCACGAGCTGATGGCGCTTCGGCCGGAGGATGAGGCGATGCGCGCCGAGATCGAGGGATTTCTGGGAAGCTGATCGGAAACGAACATGCCCGCCGGCGGAAGGCCGACGGGCATGAAACATCGACGAAACATCCGCTGGAATCAGCGCCGCGGGCTGGCCGCGCCATCGGCCGTGCGGAGCGGCGTGGAGCTGATCTGGCGCGCCGGGGCCGCCGCGGCCCTGCGCTGCGATCCCCCCTTGCGGGGCGTTCCCTTCTTCACGATGCCGGTGGCATCGATCATCTGATTCTTGACGATCGTCTTCTTCTGGCCGAGCGTGCCGAGCGGCTTGCCGTTGAGGGTGAGGGTGAGTCCGCCGGCGTTGCCGAGGGAGACCCGGAAAGTCTCGGAGGCGCGCCAGACGCGCGTGGCTCCGCTGTCGATCTTGTCGGTCTCGGTCCGCTTGCCATCCATCACGATGTTGTACCATACCGGCGCCGTCGCCACCCCCTCCAATGTCAGGCTGTCCCCCGATGCGGCGACCGGCGCCGCCGCGGAATCGGTCCGTCCGGTGGTCTGATCGACCGGGGTGGTTATCGAGGAGGAGTCGGCCGGGGCGGCCGCGGCATCGGCCGCGTCTGGCTCGCTGGTGTGGACGAAGAAATAGTAGAGTCCGCCGGCGACCAGCAGAAGGCAGGCCGTCACGATCAGCCAGAGCGCGGCGTTGGAGCGGGCGAAGGGGCGGCGTCCGCTCTCGGAGAGCCGCTGAAGGATCTCGCGGTACTCGCGCCGGTCATGCTCGGTGTGGGCAGGGGCCGGGGGAGCATAGCTGCGCGTGCCGGAGTTCGACGCGGTCTCGGCGACCGATGGAGGGGGCGCCGGCACGTGATCCGGCAGGAGCGAGAGAACCTCGTTCGGGTCCACCTCGACCGCCTTGGCGTATTCGCGGACGAAGAGACGACGGTGCGACTCCGGCAGCACGCCGAAGTTGTCGTCATCGATCGCCTGGAGAAACTTGGGCTGGATGCAGGTTCGGCGGGCAATCTCGCCGATGGACATCCCATGTTCTTCGCGCGCGGCGCGAAGTCGCTCGCCGATGGTCATCTGCACAGGGTGGATTGCGTGGAGTCGGAACCGGAAGGACGTTCGCAGAAGCTACGACGGTGCGCCAGACAATACCAAGCCGGGGGGAGCGCGGCGAGAATTATTTGATCGCATCCCGAGCCTCGTCACCTGATCGTCCGGCTCAACCGGCCTGGCGCGCCGTATCGAGCGTCGCGTCGAGCGTCGCGTCCATCGCCGCGTCGAGCGTCGCGGCGTTCGGCTCCTCTTTCCCGCCGGTCGCCACCACCGGCGCCCTGCGCACCACCACCATCGTGATGTCATCGGACTGGCTGGCCCCGCGCGTGAAGCGGGCGATATCCCGCTTCGCGATGTCGATCGCCTGCTCGGCCCCCACTTCCCCGCCGTCGGTGAAGAGCGCGCAGAGGCGCTCGACGCCGTACTCCTGGCGCTCCGGATCGAGCGCCTCGCTGACGCCGTCGGTGTAGAGCACCAGCAGATCCCCCGGCGCCATCACGATGGACCCTTCCTCATAGGGGATGAGCGTGGGCATCACGCCGAGGATCAGCCCCCCGGCATCCAGCGCGGCGACGCCGGAGGGGGAGAAATGATAGGGAGGATTGTGTCCGGCGTTGACGAAGGAGAAGGCGCCGGTCACCGTGTCGAGCACGCCGAAGAAGGCGGTGATGAACTTGTCCGAGGAGGTATTCTCGTAGATCACGTCGTTGATCCGGGCGGTCAGATCCGGAAGCGCCAGATCGAGCCGGGAGAGGGCGCGCAGGGCCGCCTGCACGTTGGCCATCAGGAGCGAGGCGGGCGTTCCCTTGCCGGAGACGTCGGCCACCGAGATCAGGATTCTGCCCTGGCCGAGGTCGATCACGTCGTAGCAGTCGCCGCCGACCTGCTGCGAGGGGATGGTTTCGGCGGCGATCTCGAAGCCCGCCGGCTTCGGGAGCGATTTCGGCAGCAGCCCCTGCTGGATCTTCGCGGCGATCCGGAGATCCTCCTCCAGCCGCTGCTTCTCCAGAATCTCCTCCAGAAGCCTGCTGTTCTCCAGCGAGATCATCGCCAGGTTGCCGAGCAGGCCGAGATACTCGATATCCTCCTCGTCGAGCGAGAAGTTCATCCGGCGCCCCACCAGCAGCAGCCCGCGGATCTTCCCCTGCAGCTGCAACGGGATCGACGCGTTCACGCCGAGATCGTGGAGGCGCGCCAGCTCCGGCGACAGCCCGTCGATCTGCTCGAGATCGATCGGCTCGTCCTGCGGCAGCGCCAGAAGCGACTCCAGCGGCAGCTCCTCCTTGAAGCGGTTGACCTCCACGTTCCAGCACTCGGTCTCGCAGAACACCATCGCGAAGCGCGCGATCGCCATCTCCCCCATCAGCGTGTAGCCGAGCAGCCGGAGAATCGCGTGGCGATCGAACAGAAGGTTGAACTCGCGGCCGGCGTCGAACAGGGAGCGGAGGCGGTGAACGCGGCGGGCCAGGCGGCGGTTCGATTCCTGGAGCGAGAGGCGGTTGCGCGATCCCTCCAGCGCCATCGAGGCGATCGCCCCGCCGAGCAGCGCGTAGCTCACCTCGGCCGGCGTCAGCTCCCGGTGCGCGAGCATGCCGCCGAGAAGGATCATCGCGGTGGTCTCGCGCGCCACGTTGATCGGCATCACGTAGCGGATGCCGGCCTCGGCCAGCAGCTCCCGATCCTCCGGGCGGGGAAGCCCCTCGACCGGGAAGAGTCCCTTGCCGAGCCGCGGATCCCAGCCGATCACCCGGTCGCGGAGCGAACGGGCCGGCCCCTTGCCGATCGTGATCCTGAACAGATCATCCCCCTGGCTTTCGGCCACGCCGGCGCGGCCGAAGCCGAGCTTTCCCATCAGCGCCAGCAGAACGTTGTTGTAGATCGCCTCGGCCTCCTCCGCGTCGTTCAGGATGCGGCTCAGCTCGAGGAGCGAGCCGATATCCAGCGTGGAGGCGGAGAGGACCACGTCGGTGTGGGAGACGGTGTCGGTCATGGAATATCGGGGCATGCTCATGGGAAATCTCCGATGATGTCGATGACGGCGAAGCGCGCGAACAGATCCTCGCCGTACCACGCCTCCCGGCGGGTACGCTCCACGGCTGTCCGATGCTCGTGCGTGCCGTAGGCGAATTCCTTCATTGCGTCGATGCTCTGCCAGAGGGAGAACGTGGCCTGCCGGAGGAACGGGGCCTCGCCGATGCCGATCGAGGCCAGCAGACCGGGCGCCTCCCGAAGCCGCCGGCTCACCGGCGCCACCTGGCTCCAGAACCGGAGCAGCCGCGCCGGGCGGATCGTGGCCCGCGTCAGCACGGCGACCGGCCCGGAGCGCTCCCCCGCCGAGGGATCGGCCGGGAGAAAGGGGTTGCGGCCGTTCCAGCCTCCGTGGCTGGTCAGCGTGGCAAGAAGGACGGTCGAGAAGCGGGCCGCGTGTCGTTGGTACCGGCGCGCCAGGGGGGAAGTTGCATGGAATTCCCGCGCGCTCGCCTCGTCCGGCCAGACGCTCAACAGCGCGTAGCGTCCCCAGTCCGGCTCGGCGGTGAAGCCGAGGCCCCGTCCGGTCCCCATCAATTTTCGAAACCCTCCGGGGTCCGCGCCGCGCAGAAGTGGACGCGCCAGCCCCATCTGGGCGAATGCCCAGAGTCGCTCCCCCGGAGGAAAAGTGAAGACCGTGAGCGCCGTGACCGGCGAACTCGGACGATCCGGCGAGCGGGGGGGTACCCGTGACGGTACCCGCAATGCCTCCGGCGGCGGGCTGGGAAGCGCGCCGTCCGTCGCACGCGGTATCGGCTGATCGTGCAGGGGCATGTTGGTCCGGAGGCCGCGAGGAATCGGCCTTCGCGGGGGAGCTCGGGGGAAGATACGCCCCGCCCGCTCCCCCGGACAAGACGTGGCCGTGGGAGCCGACGAGCGCCCGGTTCCCTCTCAGCATGAACAAAAATTAAGCGTGTTGATTTTCCCCGTTGCGACGGGACGACGTAAGTTCCGAGTCCCCCTACCCGATCAGGGGGAGCATGCAGGATGCATTGTTCCACTAAGCGGCCGTCGGAGGCGTCATTAGCGCGTCGGACGGCGTCGGCCCCGATCGGGGTGGATTGCAGAACGAAGCGTGGATGCCGGCCGCGAGGCCGGGATGGATTGAGAAGACGCAGTGGGAAGGGCTCGCAGCGATGCGGGCTCCCTCCGGATGGTTCCCCGCTCCGGCGGGGAGATGTTCAGGCGAGTCGAGATACTTAGACAGAGACACGTACAGGACTGCATGATCAAAGCACTCAAGGCAACATTGAGCATCGTCGCCGCCGGTCTGGCCCTCTTCGGGGGAGCCTCGGCGCAGACGAACGAGAGCATACCGCAGACTTCCGCCGTGGCGCCCGCCGCGGCCGTCGATGTACCGACCACCGGCATTCAGCCGGCCGTTCCGGCGGCTCCCGTCGCCCCGGTCGCTCCGACGATCGATACCCGCAAGGAGCTCTCCTCGGCCATCAGCCGGGAGCGCCAGACCCTCGGATACGTTACCGCCTCCTATCTCGACATGATGTCCTCGGACGAGTATCTCCGGATCCTCTCCACGGCGGGACGTCAGTCGCAGATCCGGGCCCCGTTCGGCCGGAAGCTTCGCGCGCAGAACGCCTCCTCCACCCTCTCGGTGCGGGGCGTCTCCACGCCGACGCTCGGCCGCCTCTATATCTGCGACGAGTCGCTCGAATCGGTGGTCGACTGGTATTCGCGTGAATACCAGCTCGAGTTCAAGATCCGCCGCACGCCGATCGCCGGCGGCTCCGGCTCCGATACCCTCGCGGTGGCCCGCGCCGTCAAGAAGATCGGCAACTCGATCGTCTCGGTGATGGTCTGGAATCCGACCCAGGCCGGGCGGACCCGCAAGGGGAGCAAGGGAGGCGCCACGCAGAAGACGAGCGTCGAGGTGCAGGAGCGGAGCTTCCGCCCGCGCGACCTCCTCGTGCCGGAGGGACCGGACGCGGTGGTGGAGTTCAACTGGAAGGTCCCC
Organism: Bacteroidota bacterium; assembly: GCA_048498995.1. GTDB lineage: Bacteria > Bacteroidota > Ignavibacteria > OLB7 > OLB7 > JBEHWX01. Next base: position 50,342 of record JBEHWX010000017.1, on the reverse strand, counting down.
TATCGGGATCTGATCCAGCAGGTCAGCTCGAAGTACCAGCTCGATCCCTATCTGATCGCCGCCCTGGTGCAGCAGGAGTCCGGATTCAATGCCACGGCGATGTCGTGCGACAGCGCGATCGGCCTCACGCAGATGATTCCGGGGACCGCGGCGCTGATGGGGGTGACCGATCCGTCCAACCCGCGGCAGTCGCTCGATGGCGGCATGCGCTATCTCAAGAGAATGCTCGAGCGCTTCAAGGGGGATGTGGTGCTGGCGCTGGCCGCCTACAACGCCGGCCCCGGCAACGTGGAGAAGTATCGCGGCGTTCCCCCCTTCGCCGAAACCCGGGATTACGTGAAGCGGATCATGGAGCGCTACCAGGAGAAGGCCTCCGGCCGCTCCGCTCCCGTGGCCGCCGCCAAGACGCGCGGCTGAGGCGTCCGGCCGGACAGGCAAGTGCATAGACGGGGCTGAAGATCTCTTCAGCCCCGTCGCCGTTTCCGGCCGTTTCCGGCGCCCGGGATAGCCGGGCCGGCGCCGGAAGCCGGCCATCCCCCCATTTTCGGATGCGCCTCCCCCGACGGAATTTTTATGTTTGACGGCGCCCGACGTTGCCGTATATCCATCGTCATGACCGTTTCATTCGCCGGAGTATCCCGTCCCATGTCTCGCATCTACCGACTGCTTCCGTCAGCATTTTTCTGTTCCCTGCTTCTGCTCCCCGGAGTTCTCGCGCACCCATCGGGAGATCGCGCCGTCGATGAGCGCCGGGAGGAGCGGCACGGAGCCGATCAGCGTGGCGGCAAGCGCGGCGGCGACGGATCGGCGAAACCGGCGGCCGCCGGCTCGCGCCAGATCGCGGTCGTCAACGGCGTGCCGATCGACTATCGCTATTACGATGATCTCCGCGGCGATCAGCTGAGCTTCCAGCGCCGTGGCGGGCGCGCCGAGCAGATCGATCAGCAGACCGACGATCAGCTCTTCCTCCAGCTCGTCGATGCCGAGATCATCCGCCAGGAAGCCGCCAAGCGGGGCATTGCGGCGAGCCGCGACGAAGCGGTGAAGCTCATCATCGAGCATCCCCCCGCCTTCATGCGGGACAACTTCGTCGACGACAAGGGGGTCTTCCAGAAGGATTTCTTCACGCGGGTGGTCCGCGATCCCTCGCAGATGGCGCAGTATGCCCTGCCCGGGCTCTCGCCGGACAGCACCGTGGCGCGGTGGCGTGAGGATCTGGACAAGGTGATCCGCTTCGTGCAGAACGACGAGAATCGTCGCCGCCTCGAGGAAACGCTCTACAAGGAGAAGCCGCTCACCGCGGAGGAGATCAAGGCCCGCTACTTCGCCGAGAGCACGCATATCACCGGCTCGTTCGTCCGCGTCCTTCACTCGACGATCCCCGACAGTCTGGCGCCGGTGAGCGAGGCGGAATCGCGCGCTTGGTACGCGCAGCACAAGGAAGAGTATCGGGTTCCGGCCGCGCGCTGGGTGAGCACCGCGATCCTGACGGTCAATCCCACCGCCGCCGATTCGGCCACGCAGCGGAAGATGATCGATTCGGTGGCCGGCCTGGTGCGGATGGCGCCGCTGGCCTCGCGCGGCGCGATGGTCGGCAAGGTGTTGCGCGGCATGTTGCCGAACCGCTTCCCGAGTTCCCCGATCATGGCGCGCCAGCTCCCCGAGGAGGCGATCCCGATGATGCGGGATGCCAAGGCCGGAGATCTGGTGGGGCCGGTGCAGTTCCAGGATGAATCGGTCTACTTCTATGTCGACGAAGTTGTTCCGGCAACCGACACCGTGGTCCGCGCGAGCCATGTGCTGATGCGCGCCGACGGTACCGACAGGGCGAACGATTCGGTGACCTACGAGCTGATGATGGCGCTGAAAGGAGCCATCAAATCCTCGGAGCAGTTCGCCGAGGCGGCCCGGGTCTACGGGCAGGACGGCTCGGCGAGCAAGGGAGGCGATCTCGGGTATTTCGGCCGGGGAAAGATGTTTCGCGAGTTCGACAGCGCCGCCTTCGCCGGCAACGTCGGCGAGATCGTCGGTCCGGTCCGTACCCGCTTCGGCTATCACCTGATCAGGATTACCGACAAGCTGACCAACGCCTATCGTCTGCGGGAGCTTCGGTTCCCGCTGGTCCCCTCCCGCGATGCCGAGGTCCGCGCCGAGCGCGAGGCACAGGGCTACGCGGAGGTGCTCAAGAAGCATGGGGATCGCGATTCGGCCGTCGCCTCGCTTCGCGCCAAGTTCACCGGCGTGGTGTTCGATACCTCCCTGGTCAGGCGGCTCGATCCCTACGGAGATGCCCTGGCGACCACGGAGTTCGCCTTCAACGCCGGGATCGGCGACGTCGGCGTGATTCCCCTTCCATACCATCGAGTCGCGGTGCTGCAGGTGCTGAAGAGCTGGCCGGCCGGCATTCCGAAGTACGAGGAGATTCCGATCTATCCGATCTCCCACGCGCGACGCGCCAAGCAGCTCGACATGCTCAAGCCGCGGATCGATCGGATGGCGCACGTGCTCACGACGGACATGCTGATCGGGCCGATGCGGGAGATCGCGCCGATGGCCGAAGTGTTCCTGGTCAACAACCAGATCGTCAACGAGCCCCCGGACGAGTCGCCGACGATCCTCGACAGCCTGGTGATGGTGACGCCGCACGGCGCGGTCAGCGGACCGGTGCGGGGAACCCATGGATACTACTTCCTCCGCGTGCAGGAGCGGAACGGCCCTTCCGAGGCCGATTACCAGCGGGATCGCGACAGCTACACCGCCGAGTATACCAAGAGATATCGGACCAAGCTCGTCGACGATCTGATCGCCAAGGGGCGCGCCTATGCCGAGCTGACGGACAACCGTCCCATGATCCGGACCCTTCTCCAGCAGGCTTCCAAGGGAGGAGCCGGCAGCGCCGAGTGATCGCGCGCCGGCATCCGGCCGGCGGCCCGCCTCTGACCGCAGATCCATGGGATACCTACAGCTTCTGATACTCGTCGCCACGTTCGGCCGCTTTCTCGGAGCGGCCGCGCTCGATTACGACATCCAGGGAAATCTTTACGTCGTGGATCGCACCGGGGATCTGGTGGTGAAGTATTCGCCGCGCGGCGATTCGATCCGCTCGGTCGGTGGCCGGGGGCAGGGGCAGCTCCAGTTCGACACGCCGGTGGCCTGCTGCGCCCGCCGCGGCAACGACATCTACGTGGCCGACTACAACAACCACCGGATCGAGCGCTTCGATCGGGCGCTGGATTACGTCGGCACCATCTACACGCGCGAGGACCAGGACGAGCGGAAGCGCTTCGGCTATCCGCGCGATCTGGCCCTCTCCCGCCAGGGAGATCTCTTCGTTCTCGACGGTGAGAACCGGAGGATCGTCAAGATCAACCCGTTCGGCGCCCCCGAGCTCTCCTTCGGCGACATCTCCGCCGGCGCCGGACGCCTGGTCGATCCCCGCGCCATCGAGGTGGACGACGAGGACAACATCTACGTTCTGGATCAGGGGCGCACGCTGATCTACGATCCGTTCGGCAGTTACGTGAGCGACTTCCCGAACCCGCTCGGCGCGCGCGCCATGGCGATGTCCATCGAGCGCGACACGCTGATTCTCTCCGACTCCTCGACGGCGCTCCTCTTCGATCTGCGGACCAGATCGGCGGCCGGCTCGCTCAGGCTGGAGGCGCCCGCCGCGTCGATCCGGCTGCGCGACGGCAAGATCTACGCCGTCGAGGCCAGGCGGGTGGCGGTCTACGAGGTGAAGCAGGGAGAGTGATCGCCGCGGGCCACGCGGCATCACCGCATCTACGAATCGATATTGCCGACAACCGTGGGCCCGTCCGGGAGAAGAATCCCTGATGGGCCTTGTCGTTGCTGGGCCAGAGGCAACAAGGCTTGGCGTGAGACAGTACGGGCAGGTAGATCCGGTCGGTGCCAAGCGATCGGGTAGCCGCACCCCTTCAGCGTGCGCGCATTCGCGGATGGCGGGGCGGTCACGGGGCACTCGTACCGGGCGCTTTCAGCGTGCCATCCCGATGCTCTGCAAAAACAGCAAGCCCCTCCGAGAGTGGGATCCCGGAAGGGCCTTGCATGCCCGCCATGCTGCGATGGATTATCAGCGCGCGATTCGCATCGTGCGCGTGCGGCGGACAGATCCGATGTTCAGTGTATAAATGTACGCTCCCGAGGGGAGATCCCGCGTATCTATCGTTACTCCCCGCTCCCCCGGCATCACCCTTCGCGTCAGCACTTCCCTCCCGTCGGTCGTCGCAAGAGTCAGCGTGCCGGTCGCGTTCGCCGGGATTCCCTCCAACGGAATCGTGGTCGCGGTGCTCGCCGGATTCGGATAATTCTGGCCGAGCATGAGCGTGGTCCCGTCGCTTCCGGTCATGCCGAGGCCGCTTGCCAGGGCGCGGAACAGCGGCAACTGCTCGAAGTGCCGCGGCAGCGCCGACGGCTGGATCTCGCTCTCGGCCGCGCCGAACCACCCGCCGAGCACCGATGCGTAGATCTGACGGAAGTCGTATTCCAGCTTCAGATTCCCCGGCCCCTCCAGATCGGAAAGGTTCGGGTCGTGGCCGTAGACGCCGCCGTTGACGCTCGATCCGATCACGAACATCGGCGCGGCCGACCCGTGATCGGTGCCGGTGCCGTTGGAGACCACCCGCCGCCCGAACTCGCTGATCGTCATCATCGATACCCGACGGTCCAGACCGAAGGCCTCCAGATCGCGTTGGAACGCCAGCACCGCGTCGGCAAGGAGCGCGTGCAGGCTCGCCTGCTGCGTCAGCTGATTGGAGTGCGTGTCGTAGCTGCCGACGTTGACGATGTAGAACTGCGTCGCCAGCCCGCCGGCGATGGTCCGCGCGATCAGCGAAAGCGAGGTGCCGAGCGTGTTGCCGGTCGGATAGGTCGCCTTGTTCGTCGTCTGACGCGCCAGGGCGCCGACGATCGAGTTGGTGAAGAGATTCGACTGAAGGAGGATGCTCTTCACGTATTCCTCCTCCTCCCCGGCGTGCGTCGCCGGGAGCGGATCGCTCCCCGGCTGGCCGGGGATGTAGCCGGCGTCGGCGAAGGCCACCCCCATGTTGTTCCGGTCGCCGATCAGCGTCGTGCTCAGATAGGTGCCGAGCTCGATCGCGAAGGGATCCGACGGAAGTACATCCGGATACTCCGGATATTTCGATTCCAGATAGCGCCCGTACCAGCCGGAGTTGAGAAACACGTCCGGATCGGACGCGCTCAGCCAGATGTCGGTGGAGCGGAAGTGGGAAAGATTCTGGTTCGGATAGCCGACGTTCTGAACGATGGCCACCTTCTTCTCGGCGTAGAGCGTGGCCAGCGGGGCAAGGCTCGCGTGCAGGCCCAGCGTCTCGTGGTCGGGGAGCTTCACCACTTCCTCTTCTTTCAGCGCCAGCCCGTCGGCGTCGCGCGCGCTCTTGTAGAGGGGATCGGCGAAGGGGACCACCGTGTTCAGCCCGTCGTTGCCGCCGGCAAGGCGAATCAGCACGAGGATGTTGTCGTTGCCGGCCGAGGAGATCCCCATGAATGGAGAGCCCGCCGGCGACTGCGCGAAGGCGCGCACGCGGGGGAAGCCCATCGCCAGCGGAAGGACGATGCCGGTGGAAGCCAGCCGTCCGATGAATGATCTGCGGTTCATTGATCTATCTCCGATGCGGATCGCTTCACGATCCTGGGAGCTGCATGCTTCGGATAACCACCCGGCGCGCGTATGACCGGCGCGCTTCCGGATCGGCCCGATGCGCGTGGGGCGCATGGCCGTGGGGTCGGCTCGACTCGACTGTACGTCAGTACATCTGAAACTTGGCGAGCTGGAAGAGCGCCTTCAGATATTTCCTGATGCGCGCGTCGGCCTTGTAGCTCGGATCGTCGAGATTCCAGTCGTAACTGGCGCCGCCGTCCATGATCGTGTCCAGAAGCATCTTCGCCTCGGCCGTCGATGGGGGCGTCGGCAGCAGGTGCCGCGCCATGTCCGCGCTCAGATCCTGTATTCTGTTCGGCGAGGGGAAGCGCCGCGCGAAGGCGATCGCGTCGAACGTGTAGAAGAGCGTCGAGCCGGCTCCCTTGATCTTCTGATCCATCACGTCGAGCCCGAACTTCACCCGCGTCGGAACGGTGGCGGTGCTGATCCAGGTGCGCCCGCCGGGCCATCCCTTCACGTTCGGCGGATCGAGCACCGTCTGCCCGAGCGTGGTCAGGCGTCCGGTCAGATCGCGGCCGAAGCGCGCGCCGGTCTGCAGCGTGAAGTCCGGAACGCCGGCCAGGCCGAGCTGGCGGATCATGCCGATCAGGAAATCGATCGGGCTCTTCTCCATCGCGCCGATGTTGGTCGGGTCGAAGAAGTGCGCGCTCTTCAGGAGCTGAAGCATCACCGGCTTGATCTCCCAGTCGTTGCTCCGGAGCGTCGTGGCCATCTCGGCCACGATCGTCCGGTCGGGAATGTCGAAGACGAAGGCGCGATAGATCTTCTCGCAGATGAACTTCGCCGTCTGATCGGCGCGCTCGCTGAAGATGATGTCGATCACGTCGTCGGCCTTCCAAGCGCCGGTCCTGCCGAGAAAGGTCTTGGTGCCGGAGTCCCACCGCGAGGGAACGAACTGGCTGGCGAGCCCCGCGTAGTTGGTCCCCTTCGCGCTGGTGGTGCCGGTATAGCCGCTGAGCGCGCGGGCCGCCTCGTGCACGTCGCTCTGCGTGTAGTTGGCCGCGCCGTTCCAGTCGACGACTCCCATCGTGAAGAGCTCCTGGAGCTCCCGGCCGTAATTCTCGTTGATGTTGTCCTTCTGGCCGGACTTGAAGTTCTTGATGCCGTCCAGATAGATCAGCATCGCCATGTCCTTGGTGACATCCTTGGCAAGCTGCTTCACGTTGCCGAGCGCGCGCGAGCGGAGGAGCTGGTCCTGGCCATACATGAACTCGGCGATCCGCACCACCTGAAGCTCGCTGGTGAAGTGGTTGTGCCACAGGAGCGTCATCCGCTCCTGGATGGAGACCGGGGAGGTGGCGATCACGCGGAGCGACCATCTGCCGAGCTCGTCCTTCTTCTTGGCGATCTGCGTCTGAAACGCCGCGGCATCGTCCGACGTGGCTGGGCGGGTCTGCGGATCCTGTCCCGCCCACTCCTGGATCTCGTCGAGCGTCGGGGCAAAGGAGTTCATCAGCCGATCGACCGTCTTCTCCAGTCCCTCGCTCACCGCGGTCTGGATCTCGGTCTCGCTCGGGCCGACCATGGTCCTGCGGAGCAGATGGGCGGCCCTGGCGTAATCCCAGGGATCCTGCGAGGAGGGAACGAACGGCTCCAGGCCGGCGCTCGTCCGCTTGAGGAAGGACGGCGGCGTCTGCCTGATTCCGTCGGCCAGTCGGGGGGCGGCTCCATCCGGAGCGCTCCGTCGGCCGGGAGTCCGATTTCCCGGGCGAGCGATGGTCAGAAGGTCTCTTCGATGCATGGTACGTTCTCCCGGCCGTCCGGCCAGAGCATGCGAGATGGGACGGGGTGCCGATTTCTGGCGTGTCGCACTCCAGGGCGCCGGTGTTCGTTGAACACATGGGAGCATCACCGGTTACATCCGGGGAGAGCTCGCATGAGAGTACCCTTGGGGTCGTACTCTCGCGGAAGTGCCCGTGGAGTCGGGCGCCACGCATTGCCGATAGAGACCCGTTCCGGGAAACGGTTCCCGCGCTCGTGGCCTGCTCCGATCCTGGGCGCCGGCCTGGAGCGGCGGATCTCCGGACGTTGATCGTGAGATAATCCGCGCGACGTAACTTGGCCCGGTCTCTGCACCCCATGGAGCGCCGTCATGAACATCGGCACTCCGACTCGAACCAACGCACGCACGAATCTCATGGAACCGAACGACAGCGCGAAGGCGAACGATGGCGCGAAGGCATACGTGGTCCGGACGATGACGCCGGCCGATCTCGAGCTGGCCATCGAGTGGGCCGCCAGGGAGGGATGGAACCCCGGTCGCAACGATGCCGAGATCTTCTATCACGCCGATCCCCACGGCTTCTTCATCGGCGAGCTCGAGGGGGAGCCGGTCGGCTGCATCTCCACCGTCGCCTATGGGGATACGTTCGGATTCCTCGGACTCTACATCGTCCGTCCGGAGTTTCGTGGGCGCGGTTACGGGCTCCGGCTCTGGCGGCGGGGAATGGCGTACATGGAGGATCGGAACGTGGGACTCGACGGCGTGGTGGAACAGCAGGAGAAGTATCGTCGCTCGGGATTCCGCCTCGCCTACCGGAACGTCCGCTACGAGGGAAGCGGCGGGGGGGATCGTCCCGATGGACTGGTCGATCTGGCGTCGCTCCCCTTCGATCACGTCGAGGCATACGACAGCCAGTTCTTTCCGGCGCCGCGCGGGTCGTTCCTCTCCCGCTGGATCGCGCAGCCCGGCGCCTCGGCGCTCGGCCTCGTCGAGCGGGGAGCGCTCGCCGGCTACGGCGTGGCTCGTCCCTGCAGAAAGGGATGGAAGATCGGCCCACTCTTCGCCGACAGGGAGGATCTGGCCGAGAGAATCTTTCTCGGGCTTTCGGCCGCAGCCGGCGGCGGCCCTCTTTATCTGGACGTCCCGGAGGTGAACCCTTCGGCGGTCCGGCTCGCGGGGCGCTACGGCATGCGCATGGTATTCGAGACGGCGAGAATGTATACCGGCCCCTTCCCCGAGCTTCCGCTCGACAGGACCTACGGGGTCACGACCTTCGAGCTGGGATAGGCCGGAGAGCGCCTCGGCGCATGGCTCCGGCGGCATGCATCATCATCATACGAGGGGACTGCGATGCGATACTTCGTCACCGGCGCGACCGGCTTCATCGGCGGACAGCTGGTCCGGCAGCTGCACAATGCCGGGCATCAGGTGGTCGCGCTCGTGCGCGATCCGGCCCGCGCCACCGAGCTGGCCGCGCTCGGCATCGAGCTGCATACCGGCGACATCACCGAGCCGGAGAGCATGCGCGCGCCGATGACCGGCGCCGACGGCGTCTTCCACGTGGCCGCGTGGTACAAGGTGGGGACGCGCAACAGCGAGATGGCCGAGCGGATCAACGTGGAGGGGACGCGCAACGTGCTCCGGCTGATGCGGGAGCTCGGCGTGCCGAAGGGAGTCTACACCAGTACTCTCGCCGTCTTCTCCGACACGCACGGCCGCATGGCAGACGAGAGCTGGTACCATGCCGGGCCGTGGCTGAGCGAGTACGACCGGACGAAGTGGAAGGCGCACTACGAAGTGGCGCTCCCGATGATGAAGGAGGGGTTGCCGCTGGTGATCGTGCAGCCCGGCCTTGTCTACGGGCCGGGGGATACGAGCACGCTCCGCGAGACCTGGCGGACGTATCTCCGCGGGCGCCTGCCGATGATCCCGCGCGATACGGCCTTCTGCTGGGGGCATGTGGGGGACACGGCGCGCGGCCATCTGTTGGCGATGGAGTCGGGGCGCGTCGGGGAGAGCTATATCATCGCCGGGCCGCCGCACACCATCGTCGAGGCGATGGCGATAGCCGAGCGGATCACCGGGATCCCCGCGCCGAAGCTGCATCCCAGCCCGGGCGTGATGAAGGCGATGTCGGGGGTGATGAACGTGGTCGGCTCCGTGGCCCCGCTCCCGGACGCTTACACGGCCGAGAGTCTGCGGGTGCTGGCCGGTGTCACCTATCTCGGTACCAGCGAGAAGGCACAGCGTGAGCTCGGCCTGCGGATGCGCTCGCTCGAGGAGGGGTTGCAGGAGACGCTTGCCTACGAGATGAAGCTGCTCGGATTGATGCGCTGATCCCCCGCTCCGGGCGCCGCCCCGCCCCCTCGGGGGTGCTCGGACGAGATCGCGGACACGACATCCTCGTGAGAGGAAACGCATGCGTCGTGGAGTCATGCATGCTCCGCGGCTCCCGCTCGCTGTACGGCATCAATCGTTGCGCGATCCCGGAAACGACGGCGCCGGCCGGGAGCGATATCCCAGCCGGCGCCGCGCGATCCATGATTCGGGAGCTCCCGACGATTACTTCAGATCCATGCCGCCCTCCGGGAATCCCGGAGCGTCCATCATCTTCTGCGCGTCGTCGGCGAGATCGGTGCCGTCCCAGAGCATGAAGTGAGCGACCACCGCCTTCATCTTGTCACCCTTGTCCATGCCGCCGAACATCATCCCGAAGTGGCCGAGCCCGTGGAATCCACGCATGCCCATCCCCTTCCCTTCCATGTTGTGCGTCTTGGACCACTCCTCCACGATCCCCTTGGCCTTCTCCTTCCAGGCGTCGACCTTCGGCTTTGCCTGATCGCCGATCGTCTTGAGCGTCGGCGCGTAGGCCAGCGCCAGCGGCTTCAGCTCGGTCATGATCGCCTTGCGCTCGGTGGCCAGATCCTTCATCGCGTCGCGGTTCTTCTTGAGCGCGTCGTAATCCTCGCTCTTCCACGCCTTGGCCATGCCGAGGCCATTCTCCATCATCTTGCGCCGCAGCTCGGCCGAACGGGAGCGAAGCGAATTCAGCTTGGCCAGATCGGCCGGGCTCATCGCGTTGTCGAGCTGCGCCTTCCAGCGTCCGAGCTCCGGAAGAACTTCCGCCTTGGCGAAGGAATGCAGCTTCTCCATCAGCTCGTGCCGGGCTGCCTGGCGCTCTGGATTCGGAGTCCGATCCGGCTTCTGTGCCACGGCGACCGTGATGCCGGCCGTGAGGAGAATCGTGGCGCCGAGCGCCATGAACGTCGTCTTGGTCATCTTCATACCCTCTGAGCAATTGGGCCGACCGAAGTCGGCGGGGTGCGTACTATCGTGATTTCGCGTTGATTTGGAGTCGCCGGGCGACCGACGACATTAGAGACGGCATTCCCGATCGGGTTCCCGGCCTCCGACGACCCGATCAGGGACATCCCGATAGGGCCGTCATCCCTCGCGACTCCGGACACACCAGTGACGTAGCGGGGGGCGTGCTCATTTCATCAGCACCATCGAGCGAACCTTGCTCCCGGCGGGGGTATCGAGACGGCAGAAATAGACCCCCTCGGCCAGACCCTCGGCATCGAGCACGGCCGTGTGCGATCCCGGTTCCATCACCCGATCCACCAGCGTTCGCACCCTCCTCCCCATCGCGTCGACGATCGACAGCCGTACCTGCGCGCGCTCGGCCAGGCCGAACTCGATCGAGGTCGATCCCCGGAACGGATTCGGCGACGCGCCGCGAAGCTCGGTCGAGGCGTCGGAAAGCTCGCGGCGCACGCTGGACTGTCCGGCCGGCATCACGACGAACACCTGATTCCCCTCGTCGCTGGTGACGTAGAGCCGCCCGCGATTGTCGGTCTCCAGTCCCACCGGACGTGCCCAACGATTGGTCGTATGGACCGAATCGAGCGTGAATCCGGTGAGAAACTCGCCGACGTAGTTGGCGATGGTATCCGCGTCGTTGTCGAAGTCGATGTAGACCACGTCGGCGCCGGCGGCGGGATCGCGATTCCAGGAGCCGTGCCGGGCCACGAACGCGCCGCGGCGGAACTGATCCGGGAAGGAGGCATTGGTGAACTCGATCGCCATCGGCGCGGTGTGCGCCTGGAAGAGCACGGCCGGCTGCACCATCGAGCGGACCATCGCGCTGTCGGCGGCGGTGAGCGGCAGCAGCGCGCCGTAATCCTGAATGCGGTAGTCGAAGTAATCGCCGTCGGCGTAGGCGATCGGCCAGCCGTAGAAGCCGTTCTCACGGACCAGATCGACCCACTCCGGCGGGATGTCGTTCCCCTGCAGATCGCTTCCGTTGTTGTCCGCCCAGAGGCGGCCGGTGCGCGGATGGAGCGTCATGCCGACGGCGTTCCGGACGCCGGTGGCATACACGCGGCGGTTGGTGCCGTCGATATCGTATTGCTCGATAATGCCCCGTCCGGTCTCACGGCAGACATTGCAGGAGGAGCCGACCGAGAGGTAGAGCTTTCCGTTGGTCGAATCGAAGACGATGGTGCGGGTAACGTGGCCGCCGTTCGGATTGGTCGAGGTGCCGGCGATGTTGTCGATGAAGACCGTGCGGGTCTCGTAGTAACCATCGCCGTTCAGATCCTGGAACTTGAGCACCTGCCGCTGCGTGGCGACATACATGGCGCCGTTGAAGAACTTCACATCGTGACCGAAGGCATTCTCCGCGGCGAGGATCGCGGTATCGGCCACGCCGTCGTGGTCCTTGTCAGGCAGGGCGAAGACTCGTCCGTTCTGGGAGCTTGCGACGTAGAGAACGCTGTCCGGTCCCCAGGTGATGAACCTCGGGGCGGCGAGACCACCGATCCAGTAGAGCTGCGCCGTGTATCCCTCGGGAAGCCAGACCACGTGCGTTGCGTCGAACTTGCCGGTGAACTTGTCCGGGACGCGGACGGTCCGCGGCTGGAGGCCGAGATCCCGGTGCGGCGTCATCTTCACCGAATCGGGCACCTGCGCCAGGCCGCAGGCCGTGAGCAGCAGCATCAGCGCGGATATCGACGCGGACCGGCGGATCGATCGCGGCCGGAAGCGGATGAGTGCAGGAAGTCGGGCGTCAAGCATCGGTTCTCTCCTTGTTCATGTCTGGAGCCTGCCCAGCAAATGATGATCGCCGATCGCGTGACTATGGGGGGACGGATCGGACGCACGGGAGGGTAAAAAGGTACCAAATCTCTTGCCGCTTCCATTGAGCGGGGGATGCTGAGAGGCGGTGGATGATGCCGAGGAACGGGCGCGGACCGCCGAGCGCCTGGCAACGTGATATGCGGGAGCCTATCCGGATCGGCCTTGTACCCGGGCCGTGAGTGATGGGACTGTTCAGCATCGTTCCTCATGTGAAGCGCCATCATGCTCGAAGTCTGTTGCTGTTCGACGCCGCGTGATATATCGGAGCCATAGTTGTCGGTGTCGGGAATTGGAGCGCGGGAGGGTTGGAGGTCAGGCCGCGCGTGAGTGGAATTATGTAATTCCCGGGGAAGGGTGATGCTGGAAATTAATTCCGGGATTAATTACGCGACGGGAGGTGCGTCGGCATGGAACATTAGCGTGAAACATCCTGCGCCATGACTGGTGGAGATGATGATGGTATCCGTTGGAGAGTCTGATGATTGGCGGGTGGGCTCTCCTCGGCCGAGATGAGCGTTGGATGAAGAAAAAGTTGTGGCGCTCTTGACTGGAAATACGCGAACTAGTTATACTTGCACCGCGTCGAGTTGCCCCGAATCAAACACGGAGAGTACGATCTCGAGCTCGGCGCTGCGGCTCTGTCAGCCGTCGCCCCGGATATCACTATCGCAACCGAAGTAGAACAGGAATCCCACCGGAATACTTCCCCGTTCGCCTTCATTGCGACGCATTCAATATTGATACGAACACTCCCGAGCGCTTGCCCCGCTCGCATCGTTCATGAATCCGTCGCCATGTGGCGGTGATGCTCGCTTGCCATCGGAATATGGCCGACGAGCCTCATCCGTCGCTGCGCCACACATATATCGATATCTATCGATCATGATGACGAATCCCGCATTGCGGGCAGTGGATCCTATTGTCTCGACCGGATGTCGGGCGAATATATCCGAACACTGAGAAGATCCGAGCTTCTTCATGTCTTCATAATCACGCATATCGACAGCGCTTTCTGATGACATCGTCGTGTCGTCGGTGATTGCCGCATCCGGTTGCTCCGGATGATCGGCCCGGGAGAATTGCGCGCATTCCGCGCGAACTATGTGATCGATGACCGATGAATATCAATCATCGACGCGTGAAACGTGTCATGATCATCCCGTTCACTCTACATATCGGCCTGTTTCTTCGGAGTAACCCTCCAGGTTGCTCCGGTGTAGTACTATTACGACCATAACGTCGTTCAACGCGCTGGACGTGGTGAGAGTATCGCGTCTCGGTCGTGTCGAATATTTCGTCGCCCAGACGCTTCACGGGAATTATTGCTCGATTCCCGGTGACAGGATCCTTATTGCCGTTGCGATTATTCGAGGATATTATGCGAGCGATTTCTCCCGCTTCCTTCGTGGTGACACTCCTGATGCTCGGAGCGTCACAGCTCGTCGATGCCCCCAGGCTCCATGCCGCCGACACGCTCAGGTTCTACAACCCGAAGAGCAAGCTCGTCTACTACCGCGATCCGGCCATCGTTGCCCAGGCCACCCGCTTCGAGGCACCCAAGCCCCTGGATATCACCGCCATCACCCTCACCCTCGGCGGCGATGCTCCCACCGGTGACGTCACCATCCGCGTCTTCGGCCAGGAAGGTGGGCTCCCCGTCCCGATCCTCGAGCGCGATCTCATACAGCCTATCAGGATCTCGAAGTCGCATCCCGGTCTCGAGCGCGTCACCATGAAGCTCCCCGATCCGGTCCATGTCGACGGTACCCAGTTCTTCCTCGTCGTCGAGAGCATCTCCCCCGGCGTGCTCCTGCTGTCGGACAATCAGAAGAAGCGCCCGGCCTGCGTCAACGGGCTGGAGGAGTTCCATCACCAGTTCCTCAAGCTCCGCGACGGCTCCTGGCGCTCCGGCGTCTATGCCTTCGCCGTCGAGGCCGTCGTCGACTATACCGTCAAGGACGCCAAGGGGGGCTTCAAGGACGTTACCGCCGAGGTCGGCATCACCGATTCGCTCCGCACGAACGCCTCGATCGCCTGGGCCGATATCGACAACGACAGCCGGCTCGACCTGCTGGTCGACGGACGGCTCTACCACAACGACGCCGACGGCAGCTTCGAGGAGATCACCAGCCAGGCCGGGCTCACCGGAGCTCCGCGGGCCAACGCGTTCATTGACGTCGACAACGACGCGCGGCCTGATATCCTCTTCCTGGGCCTGGTGGATACCGCGACATCAAGCTCCGGGACTTCCCTTCTGTTTCTGAACCACGGCGACGGGACCTTCACCAGCGGCGATCCGGCGATGCCGAGGCTGGCAAACCCCACCAGCTACGGCATCGCCGATGCCGACGGTGACGGCTACCTGGACGTCTTCGTCGGCCAGCAGAGCGTGCGAGGAGATACGCTGCGCAACTACCTGCTGATCAACAATCGCCACCATGGCTTCGCCGATGGCAGCTCGCTCCTCATTGGTGGCTCCGGCTCACCGGCCGATTGCCGCGGTGCTCAGTGGGTGGATTTGGACAACGACGGGCATCTGGACCTGTTCATCGCCTCCGCACATGGCGCCGACCAGCTCTGGCGCCGTCAGGGAGATTCCGGCTTCGCGCGCGTCGATATCGGCGCGGCGGGGATTGCCGGAGCGCGCCGCGCCGGCTGCGACTGGGCCGACTACGACAACGACGGCGATGCCGACCTGCTGCTGCCGGCCTCGATCGCGCCGCGACGTCTGCTGGCCTCGGCCGATGCCGACGGCAAGCGCATGGGCGCGCGCGCCGGAGGATCGATGATCGTGGAGAACGAGGGGGCGCCGGAGTACAGTCTGCGGGATCGCGGCGCCGGCTCGGCCATCGAGTACGTCGATCAGCAGTCGGGGGGCACCTGGGGTGACGTGAACAACGATGGGCTTCTGGATGCCGTGGTGACCACCGGCTGCGACTGCCGGTACGCCGGGCTCTACCGTCAGCGGCCGGACCACCGGTTCGAGGACGCGACAACGGAGGTGGGGCTGCGTGGGGTGGTCGCCGGACCCGACGCGGTGTGGGTCGACTGGGACAACGACGGCCGTCTGGACCTTGCGACGATCTCGGGAGGGAAGTTGCGGCTGTACCGGAACACGGGTGTGGGCGAGACGGGGAACTGGGTGGAGCTGGACCTGGCCGGGCAGAGCATCGGCTCGCGGGTGACGGTCTACGCCGGCAACGGGAAGTACACGCAGCAGGTGACCAGCGGCCGCGGCCTGCTGATGGGCCCCCCCGCCCGCCTCCACTTCGGCATCGCCGCCGCCACGAAGGTGGATTCGGTGGTGGTTGTGGGGGCGGAAGGACGCATGATGCTGTTCAATACCATTCCCGCAAATCGGATCTCGACGCTCTCCGCGGATGATGGATCTGAACTAGCAGCAAACTCCGATATCGCGATCCACGCGGCGCCTAATCCATTTACCTCCCGCGTTCATTTCACGTATGAGCTCTCGAGCACGATGGATGTTCGCCTTGAGGTGTACACCGTGGAGGGGCGTGCAATCGCAACGCTCGTCGACAGCCGCCAGGACGCCGGAGCGCATGATATCAGCTGGGATGGCAAGGACGAGGCAGGGAATAAGGTGCCGCAAGGCACCTATATCTACCGATTCTCCGGTGGAAGCATAAAGCGATCGGGAAGCATCGTATTGACGCGATAGAGCCGCCACGAAGCTCGGGGCCGGAACCTCAATGGAAAGCATTGCGAGCCCGGGCCCAGACGCGCCGTGATCAGGAAAAGACGTTACGACCGATACACTCATATCTCAGATACAGCCATGGTATTCAGACGTTCGAGAGCCTTCAGGGTGATCGGCGCGGTGGTTCTCACGGCGCTCACGTACGAAATCGTCGCGCCCGTCGCCACCTACGCGTTGACGGGCGGGCCGGCGCAGCCGGAGTTCTCCAAGTTCGAGTCGGTGACCACCAATAATATGGTCGACGAGTTTACCGGCGCATTTACCTACAACCTCCCTGTCGTTTCCATCCCGGGGCCGACCGGCAGCGGTTATTCGTTGTCCCTCTCCTATCACAGCGGAACTTCACCGGAAGAGGAAGCAAGCTGGGTCGGCTACGGATGGACGCTGAGCCCGGGAGCCATCACGCGCCAGAAGCGAGGCCTGCCCGACGACTATAACGGGAGTACCGTCAAACATTGGAATAAGACGGAAACGAACTGGACGCTGACGGCGCGCCCGATGAAGCCATTCGAGATTTTCAGCTTCAACAACCTCGCGGATTCCGTCCTCGGTGCAATCGATACGGCCACCGGGCTGGATACGTCGCTGGGCGTCAGCGGAACGATCGGCCTCAACTCGATTTCGTACAACAGCCAGCGGGGGTTCGGGTACTCGGCTGGCACGAGCGTCTCCCTGGCGGATCAGAGCAGCCAGCTCGGATCTCTCAACTACAGTGTCAGCGATGGTGTCGGATCATTCGATCCGAAGATCAACGTGGGAGCAATCATCAACCACTACACTAATATCGGCAAGTCCGATATCAACCGTGAATCCATGAGGTTCACGGTCACCTCGCCCGGAGCAGGTGTCAATGAATCGCGCAAGTTCAAGCCGGCCTCCATCTCCATGCTGGGGGCGCTCGGAAGCGCGTTGACTTATCCGATTGTCAACTTCGGCGACGATCGCAGAAGCAGCACCGTCATGGGGTATAACGGGGTTCACGTGGATATCGGAACGGGTACGGAAAACAACCCGGTCCCGATCCAGGCTGGTCCCGAGTTTATCGTCAGCGGCAGCTATTCGGAACAGACCCCCGTCGCATCGGCCGACATTTCTTCGTATGGCTACATCTATTCGGCAACTGGAAAGGGGGATGTCAATGCCGCGATGGACTATGCCGTGGAGAAGGAAGCTACCTTCACCAAACGCGACCGCTTCCTCGCGATTCCCTATAGCCAGCCCGATAACTACACAGTATCTGGTGAAGGTGTGAGCGGAGGGTTTCGTGCCTATCACACCAAGCTGGGGGACTTTCATCCGAATGCCGTCACCAGCAAAACGCTCATCTCGACCTTTGAGGGGGACATCAATATTGGGTGGACGGTTGGGCTGGGGGGCGATTTCGGCCTCGGCCGGCACAGCCTCTCAGTAAGTGGGTGGCCAAGTATATCGAACACTCTTCCATTCAGTGATCCCGGGCTTGGAGATGCCGGATGCTTCTTTCGGTATTACAGCGATCCCGGCGGGACGATGACGCATGCATCTGATGACAAACCGGTCCGTGCCGCTATCTCAGGCCCGATTCCCGGTCTTGAAGTGTACTTTCCCAACCTGAGTGGTGTCGGCCAGACGGTCAATCGCGGTAGTCGAGTGGGCCGATCCTCCTACATCGGCTATCACACGAACCGTGAAATGCTGGTCACGGGGGCCAGCGGACCGGCTGGAAAAACGAGGAAAGTCGCCTACAGCGCCTACAGCAAGGATCCCGACGTCGAGAAGTTCATCGACAGGAAATCCGTTCCCGATGGTGTCGGAGAGTTCGGCGTAACGGCCGCCAATGGCAATAGATACGTCTATGGGCTGCCGGTCTATGCGCGGAATGAGAAGAACCTGCAGTATGGCCTGTATCGCGAGGGAGCAGTCATCGACAGCGAGTACATCGCCTACAAGCACTTCTCCGGTCCGGAGTTCGCGCGAAAGGTCGTGGGAGAAGAGCGAAACGCTCCTTATGCAACAACCTACCTGCTGACGCAGATCACCACCCCCGATTACGTCGATCGTACCGGGGATGGTCCGAGCAAGGATGACTTCGGAGGGTACACGAAGTTCAACTATCGCAGGGTCTCCGGTACCACCAACAAGATCGCAAACGGCTCCTGGTACAAGTGGCGCGTTCCGTACCGAGGCATGCTGCTGCAGAAGAATGCCGGCTGGGATCCGCGTGACGACATGGGCATGGTCATGATGGGTGAGCGCGAGGTGTACTACCTCGAGTCGATCGAGACGAAGACGCACGTCGCGTACTTCGTGACCAACAAGGGAATGACCGTGCAGGACACGACGTTCGTCGGCTCGGGAGAAGAGCGCAAGGATGCTTACCCGGCGCAGGTGGATGAAGGGGCGGCGTCCGAGAACAGTGCCTATACACCCTCTGGTTCGAACCCGTCGGAGAAGCTGGAGCGGATAGAGCTCTGGTCGAAAACCTCGTCTGGGAAGCGTGGCAAGCTCCTGCAGACGACCTACCTGGACTACTCCTACGAGCTTTCGCGAGGGATGCCGAACGCCGCGCTCGATGGCGGCACGCGCGCCGGCAAACTGACGCTGAAGAAGCTCTGGACGGAGTACGAGGGAACACATGCCGTCAAGATCAGCCCTTATATCTTCGGCTATTCCTATCGTACTTCGTTCGGCACGAAGACCACGGCCCGGTATCCGGCCGTCACCGATTATGGTAACAACTTCGTCGTGAGCGGATCCGATCCACAGAATCCCGCATACTCCTATCACCAGACCGATCGCTGGGGATACTACCAGTACAACGGCGCAAGCCGTCACGACCACCGTCAGGATTGGGTCGCGCAGAACGTTGCCACATACGGACACGCGTTCGAC
The DNA here is from genome assembly GCA_048498995.1 of Bacteroidota bacterium. Lineage (GTDB taxonomy): Bacteria > Bacteroidota > Ignavibacteria > OLB7 > OLB7 > JBEHWX01. Next base: position 31,184 of record JBEHWX010000017.1, on the reverse strand, counting down.
CCCGCCGCGTGGCAGCTCAAGTGGATTCGGCTTCCATCGGGAGGGGAAATCCATGTCCAATATGAACAGAACGATTACATGACCGTGCAGGATCGTCCGGCACTCGCCATGGTGAAGCTCACGCCTGCCGGAACGACGGGACTCTCCAATAGGGTCTATCTGGACGCGGCCGATCTCGGCATTACCTCCACCTGTTCCGGGGGAACCCCTTCGGCGGAGCTGCGATATTTCGTGGACCGAATCAGACAGACATTCCTTCCGCTGAACCGCCCGAAGGTTCCGGTCTACTTCAAATTCCTGTATGATCTGATGGGATATGCTCCGAGCCTGAAAAGCTGCGGCTCGGACTTCATCAGCGGCTATGTACTGTTGGACTCCGTGGGGATCGACAATCTCTGCAGGCCATATGTCGTTCTCAAGCCGGACGCCACGGGGAATATCACCAATCCGCATCAGATATGCCTGGATTACGTCCACGCATCCGGCGTGCAATCGCTGCGCTACAATGTTTCCTGTGAAGGAGGAGATGCGATCGAATCGGGAGGTGGGCTTGACGCCGTTGCTCAATTGCTGGCGCGGATCGGGAGCTCGCTGATCGGGAGTGGGGTTGGCTGCGCGTTGATGGACACGGCCAATTGCTACCTGCGCGTGCCGATGACCAGAGCCAAGCTCGGCGGCGGTATACGTGTAAAGCGCCTGGTGATGTACGACTCCGGAATCGAGGATGATGACGATAATCTCTACGGATCCGAGTACATCTACCAGACGGAAGGCGGCGTGAGCAGTGGGGTTGCAACCAACGAGCCATCCACGGGGCGTGAGGAGAATGCCCTTGTAACCTGCATCGAAAAGCGCGATGAGCAGGCATGGCTCGACAGAGCAATCGCGGGCCGGGATCGTGAGCAGTTCGAAGGACCGTTCGGAGAGTCGTTCCTCCCCGCACCCACCATCGGGTACTCGCGTGTCGTCGTGAAGGGAATCAATGGCGGAAAGACCGGGAAAGGTTTCGTTGTCAACGAGTTCTTCACGGCCAAGGACTACCCCTACGATCGGTTCTATTCGGATAATGGTTCGGATGTCGATGCCACCATCGGCGGTAGGGGCGTGGAAGCGACCGGAATTGAGCAGAAGGGCTTTCCGGTCTCGCTCCCCCTTGGTTTCGCCAATTTCTTCGTTTCGAATCTGTGGATGAGTCAGGGATATCGGTTCATTCTCAACGGCATGCATGGGCAGCCGAAGGGAACGCTGACCTATGGGGGCGACTACGCGGATTCCACCACCTGGTACGCCAGCGCATCCACCACGTACAACTACTTCGAGCCCGGCCAGAAGATCCCCGTCATGTACGGCATCGGGGATATTCGGATGGAGTATCCGGGAAGAGAGATGGAGATCACATCGGAAGGCCGCACGGTATCGGACGAGCTCGTGCGAGGCACGGTCGAGGGGGATGTCACCATCGGGCTCGTGTTCCCTCCCACCTTCGGCGCCTCGATCGCCCCGAAGAACATCTCCTTCGATCAGAAGGAGTTGCGAACCTATGTGACGACGAAAGTAGTCCGCTATCCGGTCGTTGTCCGCAGTGTGACCACGTTGAAGGACGGCATCAAGAGCACGGTCGAGAACGTCGGATTCAACCCCGAGACGGGGCAGCCGATCGCCACGCGGACCTACGACGGGTTCAATCAGCTGCTGCTTGGCGGATCATCGACTCCGCACGATGGCAGCTATACGGCCTATTCGCTGCCGGCCAGTTGGCCCTTCAAGTCGCTGGGGCAGAAGGCGGGCTCGGAACATACCCGCTTCATCTCGGGTGAATGCGGCGCGGATATCGACAAGCGGAGCAACAACGCGGGCACCTGGCTGACGTTCAGGCTCAGAGCGCCCGCCGCGTATAAAGAGGTGCTGGGCCGGTTCACCCCAGGAGATTTTATCCGGCTCACGAAGCCATCCAGCTCAGGCCGCGACACGATCGGCGTGTTCACCGTGTCGAGCATTGACCGATACCGAGTGAATCTGATCCCCACGTCGATCGAGGCGCCGCGTAGCAATCAGGCATTCGAACAGGGAGTGACGGTGGACATTATCTCGTCCGGCAAGTCCAACGAGCTGCAGCTCCCCTCGCAGAATGTTACGACCTACGGGCTGCCGCTCACCACGAAGCCGACCAAGGAGGCGTTGCCATGATGATCCGTTCACCTCACACATGCCGGACTCGGCAACATCTTTCGCGATCCGCGGCCGTGGGTCGCATCGGGCTGAGGAAGCTTGCTCTGTATGTCACCTTTCTTCTTCTGCTCGTTTCCGGGCAGGAGCTCTTCGCTCAGTCGCTCAATCCCGTTCTCGCCAAGCGCCAGAAGCTGGTCGACATGCTCAACGCGGCATTGACAAGTCATTCGACGGGGATTTCCGGTGACTGCTCGGATATCATGGTTGTGGATGAGAATGGTGCGTGCAATTCATTGGAACCATCACGCATCCATATCCAGTATTTCACCAACCCATCCCGGTTCGCGCTGACGATCATGACAGAGCACGCCGGGACCGCGACCGTGGACGGCACGCCGTCGCTGCTGGTCTCCGATCTCAACAGCTACCTGGCGAGCCTCGGAATGGAGATTCAGAACCTGAGCCCGATCAGCGGCAATCTCAGCGATCTCTTTACCTGTGGCGTCTCGGGTCCATTCAACAGGTATTTCTCAAGGACGGTCACTGATGCTTCGTGGTGGGGCGCCGTACGGACCGCGCAGGGGGTAGATCGTATCAAAAACACGACCTACAACATCAACGGACAGTACAAGAAGGGGAGCGACTTCCTGACATTCGAGAGGACCGGAACCGGGAACACGTTCAGGTATTTGGGTGATCGTAATCCATCCGGAGGTGGTGCGTACGGCTCGTTCGCCACGGCGAAGCTCTCATCGGTCTATCTGGCCATCACCCAACAGGTGTCGGCTGACACGACGATCCGTTTCGAGATCGATGCCAACCTCTGGACTCGTGCCTATCCCAGCAACGCCGTTGCCTGCGAGGCAACCTATTCAGGACCACGGACCACGCCGTTCTTCGAGGCAATGTTCGTTACGACCACGACGGCCTCCGGTGTGCCTCACTCCGATACAAGCTGGTGCTACGACTCGTTTCGTGGAACCGGGACGTCGACGACCGCACAGATCGACTCGGAGAATGCGGTGCTGTTCGGCTTCGGGATGCCAGGCACGTTCAGCGTTGACGTCGAGGGGAGGCTGAAATATGCGGGGCTCCCCAGCTTCTGTGCCGTAACGACATTCAAACCGATCAAGATCACCGACACGCAAATCCAGGCGGACTCCTGTTATGAAGAGTTCTGTCTGCCCGGCGCGTTTGTCGTTGACCAATACAGCGGGGAGATCTATTACCAGGCATCGCAGCCGTCGACGTGTGGTGTCGACGCGCAGACGCCCGATCTCTGCATCCAGTTCTGCGACACCATCGGCCTCAGGTATCGCGAGAAGCTTTCGAACGTCGTAAGCGCCACGGCCGTGCAGTACGCCGATGCGTGGTCGTACGACACCACGGGACTGGGAGCCGCCTTTCCCGGGAGCAACGACTATGAGACGGCGGTACGAGGAGAGTGGAGGCCAAGTGCTCACTACGCCTACCGATCGGCTATCCAGGGAGGCGCGGCAATCTCCTCGAATCCCGCCGAGCGGATTCACGCGAATGCCGGTACCTTCGATTTCGTGCTCTATAACTATCGCTGGCCCAGTGGAAACGATGCCACCAAGTGGCTGAGGTCTGACACCGTCGTCAAATACTCCCCGAACGGCCTGCCGGTCGAGGATGCTGATATCCTGGGGATTCCGTCGGCGATGAAGCTCGGATACGGGCAGCAACTCACGGTTGCCGCCGCCAAGAACGCCCGATACGGCAGAATCTCGTTCGACAGTTTCGAGGACAGTATCGCGTATTCGCGCGTCACCATGGCTCATGTACACAGCGGGAAACGCTCCCTCTTTATCTCGAAGAGCGGGGCAACGAATGGTCCGCTGACGAATCTTGCCAGTGTCAGCGCGCTTCCCTCGGGTGTCGACAGCAGCGAGCGGAAGATGGTCGCGAAGTTCTGGGTGAAGCGGTCGATGCCGTTGTCGGATATCTATTATCCCGTGATGGTGAGGTTCGGCAGCGGAAGTCCCGATCCGCTCGTGACGCCGGAGTTCATTGCCAGATCCGGTGATTGGTCGCTCTATCAGGTCACCTGTACCAGCAGCAGCTCCGTGCGCCTGACGATCGAGCGGCACGATTCGGCGAGTTTAACGTCGGACGATACCGTGTGGGTCGATGATGTTCGCATCCAGCCGATCGAGGCCCAGATGGCGGCATCGGTCTATGACCAGGATGCGTTCCGCCTCGTCGCGAATTTCGATGACAACCACTTCGGTGTCTACTATCAGTACAATGGTGAGGGACGTCTCGTTCGGAAGATGCGTGAGACGGAGCGCGGCATGAAGACGATCGAGGAAACGCAGTACAACCGTCCTTCCATTGCGCGGGGAAGCGGAGGCGGTTCCGGCGGTATAACGAGTGGCATCTCGCCCTCCAGCTCGATACGTCGTTCGAGCGGCCAGAGCTATTCGGTTAATCCCGTGATGCCGCCGGATTCCGGCGCGGGTGCCGGTATGAAGGCGGATCTGCTCAACGTGACGGTCGATACGTCCGGCGTCTCCTACGGCGCTCCGGTAGTCGATTCGGTTCGCGCTGTCTCTTTACGAATCAGCAAGGCGATAGAGATGCTGAAGCAACTCAGCGCCGACTCCACCAGCCTCGGATTGCTCGGACAGCTTCGTGATGCTCGTGAGCGCTTCCTGGCCATGGATGCGTCGGCGGCCGATAGCGCCACGCAGGCCGGCAAGGCCGAGCTGCGTGAGCGAATTGAATCGATCGCGCGTGAGATCGAAGGGCGAACGGGGCTCTCGCGAGAAATGCTGCGGGACCTGATCGATGCATACGACTCGATGGACATCAATCAAGCCACCGAAACGGGGAAGGAGGATGAACGATGAGGAGGGCCATTCCCATTCGGTCTTATGTCGGTGCGCACGGCGGCAGCTTCACGGCATGCCTGATTGGTGTGCTTACCCTTCTCTTCTGCGGCCCATCGTTCGCGGAAGCGCAGGAGCCAGAGTGTCTGGAGGAGGCTCGTTCGATCTACGCCGCGATGAGCGCTTTGAGCAGCTCCAGTCGTTACATCGACATGCGCTACACTGTGCATACGACGATGCGGGATTCGGCGCATGTCCCCGCGTCGGAATCGTCCGTGACGGCGAGGATGTCGCGAACGCTGCTTCACGTTACATCGCCGGAGTTCGAATCGATCCGGGATACCATATCAGCGGCAACGGCCATCCATGCCACCCGTTCCATCTATGTGATGGACTCGCCCCCGAATCATGATGGGGCCGATAACGATCCGTTCGCGATGCTCCGGGATTCGCTCCTCATGCGAGGCACGGTCATCGAATGCCGTGACGTGGCAGGTGAGAAAGGGGAATCCCTCAGGCGGGTTGTGGTGGGAGCTCCCATCGGGATCCGACGTGGAACCGGCGTCGAGCGGATAACGCTCCTGTATGATCCGGCCATGCATGTACTCCACACAGTGACGATCGGCTACACCGAGCCATCTCCGATATTCTCGGTCACGCTGACTTTCGATTTCATCAGCTATGGCGTGGAGAACACCGAGATCGAGAAGCTCGACCGTGAGGAGCATGCCGACATTATCGCGCCGCTGCGGGCCAGGTATGAAGGATACCAGGTCGTGGATTATCGAAAGAACAGACGCAACCACCAGTAATCGGCCGTCATGAAGAAGATCAGTTCCGTTGCGCGATTCCTGATGCTGAGCATCATCGCCCTGTTCCTCACGATCCGTTGCGGGGCCCAGGTGATATCGGGGGGAGAACCGGATAATCCCCTCTCTTCGGTTTCGCCCTATGTATACCTGCCCAAGGTCACAAAGACTCTGATCAAGTACGATTCGCTTGCCTTCGGGTTCGTGCGTGGTTTGCGCATAGTTCCCAACCCCCTTACCTACAGCTGTACGGAGCCGACGCGATCGATTCGGAAAGCCACGCTTTTCGTGACGTTGAAGATGGGAGAGAACGACTACACGTTCGACACGACGTCGTTTATCATGACGCTCGGCGTTCGTGTCAAGGGATATAACTCGTCCGGTGTACTCGTGCCGGGTGCGGATTATCCCTGCACCCTCACGATCCAGTCAAAGACCGCTCCCTTGAACAAGATCATTCCGGAGCAGGTCTTCATGCACGATTTCACGGCGGAATATCCGGGCATCGATTCGCTCGCGGTATCCATCGACTCCTGGTCCGACAACCTCGGTGCTCCTTCTCCCCTGTCGAAAGCCGCGAAGCTCGAGGTCCGCTACACCGAAGAGTGGAACCTGAGTCCGTTCAACAATTACACGTTGCCACCGCTCCCATACATCAATGCCCAGGCCACCACCGAGGGGGATAGCACGGACGCGCCTCGCGTGGAGATTACTTGGACTCCTGGGCGGTCCGACTGCGATGATTCGGTCGGAAACTACCAGGTCCAGCTCATGCGACTTTACAACGTCGATCCGAGTCGCACGACCGACGAGCGGAGCGTGAAGGCGCGCATCGACTGGTCGCAGGCGATGACGCTCGAAACCGGCAGCGGCAAGCGAAGCATCACCCTCACACTGGCCGAGGGATCCGGATACTACGCCTTTCGCGTTCGCGCGATCGGAAATCTCTATCCCGGTGGCGCCGGCGACGAACGAAACTGGGGTGAGTGGACGAATGCTCCGGCCCAAGGAACACTGATTGACTTGCCGACCGATCTTTCCGGTGGCGGCGTCTTCTTCTTCCGTCAGTTCGACGAAAACCTGAACTGGATCTACCATCGCCAGTTCAGCGAGTCGGAGGATGGAACGAAGATCGCCGAGGAGATGACGTATGCGACCGGGCTGATGCAGGGAAAACAGCACCAGCGCTACCTGGCATCGAGTGATGCGTATGTGACGACGCAGACCGTGTACGACTACAGCGGCCGTCCGGCGATGACATCGCTCCCCTCCCCTGTCTACGACAAGGCGGGCTTCGGCTATATCGCCACGGCCCTCACCTACTACGACATGCTCACCATTCCGAAGCTGTACACGGCCGACAACTTCGACAAGGATGTCAACTTCCGTTCTCCCGATCCGGTGAATCTCGGCATCACCGATTACTACTCCGACAAGAACCATGACAAGACCATTCCGAGCGCGGGTGGATATGCCTTCACCCGGACGCTCTACCTGGAGGATGGTCTCGACCGCCCCCGCGAAGTCGGCGGGCCGGGCACTGTGCATCGGATCGGCAGCACGATCGGTGGCGGCAAGAACAGAACCGCGAGGACGTATTACGGCACGCCGACCGATTACGAGCTGATCCGCCTCTTCGGTGACGAGGCGCCGGCCGCGTCCACCGTGCAGAAGGTGTTCTCCGTCGACCCGAACAACATGGTCCACGTCGCCTATGTCGACAATGCCGGGCTTACCATCGCCACCTGCATGGCGCGCGGCATCGACTCCACTATCCTGGACAAGCTCGACGAGCCGGTGGTGCTCGATACCATCGCTTCGGATGTCATCTCCGACAATGTCCCGTTCGGCGAGCGTGGGCTTGTGGCCAGCAAGACGATCGTGGTGCCGCAACCGACGACGCTCTATCTCCATTACGAGATCACGCCGAAGACCATCCAGAACGCCTGCGCGAGCTTCTGCGTGCGGTGCGACTATGTCGTGACACTGAAGGTCCATCACGTCGACGATCCGACCAAGAGCTGGAAGTACCGGATGACGTTCTCCGGCGGGGACTGCCTTTCCCCCTTCCCTCCCACGTTCGACACGACCGTTGCGCTCCCCGACCCGGGCAGCTATATCGTCGAGCGCATCATCGAGACCGGGAACACCGACCCCCTCACGGTCACGACCGAGAGCCCGTCCGGCCGCACGTACCTGGATGAGCATCTGACGACCGTGCGCGCCAGCGTGGCCGGCTCCGTCAATGCATCGTTGAGCCATGTGAATGAGCATCTGGGCCGCAATGATCTCACGGGACTCTACCGGTACCTGGAGGATACGCTCCACCTAGCCGAGGATAGCGCCGGGTACTACCATGTCAACGTGCCGATCGGCTGCGGTCTGATCGACATTCCGAAGAGAACCTGCGAGGCGAACGCCTGTCGGTTCGGCCATCCGAGCTTCGAGGCGCTTCTCCATGATATGTGGGATAAGGGGCGCACCGGCGTCACGTTGAACGACTTCTTCTTTACCGACAGCCTGCCGACCTATCAGTACGTCCCGACCGACAGCCTTGCCGGAACGTTCGACCGCATGATCGATCGCATGATCGATTCGGCCGGATACGACTGCACCTATCTCTTCAATGTGTGGCGCGTGCTGATGGAGGCCTATCCGATGCTGGCAACGACCGATGGCTCCGGAAATCCCTCCAAGTTGAATAGGAGCTTCGATCTGCTGGACATGTTCATGCGGATGGCCGGACGAAAGCTCCGCGGTTTCTCGAACTGCAAGTCCGGTGATTGCGGAGGAGGCAAAAAGGGCTATATCAGCCATCCGTACTGGTACTTCCATTACCAGGCGGGGACCGACACGGTCTGCGAGCACTATTCCAGATACGCGGCCAGCGGCTCGGGCTGGACGAAGGACAGCACGGCTCAGTGGGCTCTGCTTGCCGACTGCGTGAATGCATCAGGCAGTTCCATTCCGGACAGCCTGAAGAAGTACCAGCCGGCCGGATGGGGTAACGACACCAGCGAGACGGCGATCACCACGATCCGGTCGCGGATTCAGGATACCTGCAAGTCGAAGTGCGAGCAGAAGCTGCTCGGGTTCCGCCTGGCGGTGATCGACGCATACCACAAGGCCGGTAAGGTGGTGCAGGGTGATCAGACCCTGCCGGATGGATCGGACATTCCCGCCGGCTATGGGCCGGGTGGCATTGGCTACGACATTCCTCTCACCCAGGTGGAGTGCGCGGCGTGGGCGCTCGTCGACAAGTGCCAGGAAGGATGCGCGTTGTCGATCGTCCGCGATGGCGGCGGTCACATCAAAGGGTTGGGGACGGGGGCCGAGAGGGTGGCGATGACCAAGTCGATGTACTGTGCCTTCGAGGCACATGTGCCCGATGGAAGCGGCAACTGCCCCACCGGTTTTTCGCTGGTGAGCGCGACCGGCCGGAATCGCAACCGGATGCTCGTCAACTACCTGAATCGGGAGTTGAAGAAGCTGCGGGATGAAGCCGGCGTCATGGGATTCGATGACCCAACCTGCACGTACGAGTGGAACCGCGTAAGTGAGCTTCTCGGCTCCTTCGGTCTGAGCTGCATCTTCGGTCCTCCCATCACGCCGACCACTTCGGTTACCTGGGATCGCGCCAGCTCGGGATGTCCTCCCAACCTGCTCCAGTACCTGTTCATTCAGGCGGTGGACATTCATGGGGAGTTCTCGCTCGGTACCGGAGCCGACTCCTGCAAGCTCTACTATACCAGGTACTGCTCGCGCTTCAATCTGCTCCCTCCCTCGCCGCTGAGCGTGATGCCGGATACGCTGCTTCCGGAGGATACATATACGATGGTGGTCTGCACGAACGTCTGTGCCCAGTCCTGCTCCACGCAGATCTGCTTCCGTTGGCTCGACCCGACCGTGCGTGATACCACCCTGCTTCTCCGGGATCTCACCTGTGAGGAGACCACCGGCGCGTATCTGCGGGAGTACATCGACAAGCAGGTCCGGGAGCTGATCCAGGGACATCTCGATCGTCTCCAGCGGGACTATCGGACCACGTGCACGGCGCCGAGCTCGATCCAGGACCTGTTCCGGGTCGGCTACAAGCTGCAGGAGTATCACTTTACCCTCTTCTATCACGACCGGGCCGGGAATCTGGTGAAGACGGTCCCTCCGGCTGGGGTGACGTTGAGTGCCCGGAGCCGTTCGCAGCATCCGGCGCATCAGCTTGCCTCCGGCTACGAGTTCAACTCACTGCATCAGCAGGTCCACAAGCGGAGCCCCGACGCGGGAGACGCCTGGACCTACTACGACGACAAGGGAGAGGTCCGTTTCTCGAAGAACGCCAAGCAGGCGGTCGACAGCAACTATGCCTACGTGAAGTACGACCGTTTGGGAAGGGTGATCGAGACCGGGAAGGTCACCGGAAACCCGGCGACGCTCTCCTCGGCCAACGTCAACAACGCTTCCGGCTTCCCGACCACGGCCAGCGGGACCGAGAAGGTGATGACCGTGTACACGTCGTCTTCCGGCTCGACGCTGAATGGCCGCCCGCAGCGGTTTTTACAGAACCGGATCAGTCATATCTTCACCGACGATTCGGTCCACACTCACTACAGCTACGATGCTCATGGGAACGTGGCCTGGATCGAGCAGGGGCTTCCAGGCCTCGGCAAGACGACGGTGGCATACGACTACGACCTGATCGGTCTGCGGCCGCTGATGATCCGCTACAACGAGGGCTTCGCCGATCAGTTCTTCCACAAGTACGAGTATGACGCCGACGGCCGGATGGTGGTGGTGAAGACCTCCCGGGATCAGGTGATCTGGGACCGCGACCTGGCCAACCGGTACTTCGACCATGGTCCGTTGAAACGAGCTATGTACGGAGAAGACAGCGTGCAGGGCATGGACTACGTCTATACGATCCAGGGCTGGCTGAAGGCCATCAACCACCCGGCGCTGGGGGATAAGCCAGCGTTCGATCCCGGATCGGACGGCACCGGCAACTCGTACGCGGCGGATGCATTCGGCATGATTCTCAACTATTACTGGCGCGACTTCCAGCACCGCAGCGGGGGCGCGGACTCCCCCTACGACTCGATATCCTCAGATGGACCCTCGTGGTATTATCAGAAGACCGGGCGTGATCTGTACGATGGAAACATTGCGAACTGGACCACGAACATGCAGACCGTCACGCCAGGGCCAGGCGTTCCAACAATGGCCTATCCGGGGATATCGGCGAATCAATATCGATATGATGAGCTCGGCCGGCTGATTCAGGAAGATTTCTTTCATGCTAACTCCATTCCCGCTCATGGACTGAGTGGATCTGTCGTGGACGATTACAGAAGCTGGTTCCGCTATGATCCGGATGGTAGCATTCAGCGGGTCCTGAGAAATGGTAATCTCGGAAACGTTGACATGGATAGCCTGGAGTATCATTATCTCCCCGGCACCCATCAGTTGGATTGGGTCCATGATGTTGTGCCGGCAGCTGCCTACAGTTCCGATATCGATAATCAGGCCCCAGGCCGGTATCAGTACGATGCCATTGGCCAGATGATCGCGGACAATGATCCTGCTGAGCCGGCACTGTTGAACTGGTCACTCTATAACAAGGTGAAGCTGGTCTCACGCCCGTCGGGTACGACGACACGAACGATTGTCTATACGTACGATGGCAGAGGCAACAAGGTGAAGAAGGAGGTGACGACCCTCAACTCCTTCCAGGTGCCTCCTTCCCAGAGTACCGCGACGACTTGGTACGTCTACGATGCCACGGGTAAGGTGCTCGCCATCTATGAGCGTTCCTGCTCTGATAACTCTCTGCCTCCACCACCTCCTGGATTGAATCAGCCGGATGGTGCCGCGCCATTGATCGATGGAATTCCGGAGCTTCCGCAATGCTTGCCCAGAGTTGCATCGTGGCTCATCTATGGGAACGCTTCGCAGGACCGTATCGCGACTGTTGATCCGAGCGGAGTGTATCGAGGGTTGCTGACACCTGCAATGGTCTATTCGCGAATATTGCGAGAGAAAGGGTATGAGCTGAAAGACCATCTCGGGAGCGTCAGAGCCATTGCAAGTGATATGAAGATTGCCGATCCTTCTGGGCCTGGGCAAGCGCCATATAAGGCTGATATTCAGCGTTTGTCGAATCACTATGCCTTCGGAATGGAACAACCTCAACGGTCGTACAATGGTCCTCTGGTGCCCAGGTTCGGATTCGCTGGAACGGAACACGTTGATGAGTTGTCAAATGCGAAGAATACGTATAGTGACTTCGGTGCACGTTTGTATGACGTGAGGCTCGCAAGGTGGATGTCCGCCGACCGGCTGCGGGAGAAATATCCTTCCGTTTCTCCGTACGCGTACGGTCTTAATTCGCCGATCGTGACTGGCGACGCTGGGGGGGATTCGGTGATACTGTATACGAGCAACAGGAGGGTTCTGGCCGCTCTAGACTTATTGTATGCCACGCCACTAGGGAAGGAACTTCTGGATAAATTTATTTCGTCAACCGATAGGCATATTTATATTTCCGATGCGGCTTCGGTGGATGGTTATTTGGCTGTAACTCTGTACGGCATTTGGGGTGCGGGGAGAATGGCAGGGTTGGTTGTCGATGGGAATTTTGATTTCTCCGCGTGGAGGTGGACGCGAAAAGACGATCCGACTAAAGCGCAAGATCAGCGAGAAATTTATATGGCTTCGGACTTGCAGGGTGTGTCGTTGATGTGCGGCGGCGATGGTGTTCATAGTGTGATTTTCGTGAATCCTGAATTGTTCAACAAGGAGGAAGGGGTGAGCGGAGATAATCTTGAGACTCTTTACCATGAAATTTTTTCACATATAGATAACCGGCGTGGGTCCAATAGCTATCAGGATCACCATGAATACTATTATGGGGGTAATGGCGAGATACCAATTCATCCTAACGCGGGCACTCCATACGACTTGATATGGGATCAGATAAATGCAATTGATCGGAAGTATTTTGAATCCGTTAGGCGCTATTATTTGGAGTACTACGGGCCCTTTCCCGAAGGGGTGAAGTTTGACCCCGCAGCCGGCGTTTCGGTCAGTGGAGTAAATGACGCGGCGCAATAGATCCGTAAGGAGGGTGATATGTCTCGACTGATGTTTCTGTGCCTGATAGTGGTGGCTGTCTTTGCGACGATCTCTCCCCAGGTCCGTTCACAATCTCCGCTCTCAACCCTGAGTGTTGAACGAGCTCTCGGATCGTTCTATGCTGATGCTGATATGTGGAGATGGCTTGAAATTTTTGGCTGGGAACGATTCTTGCAGCCTTCCGTTATCCGAGAAAGTGGCGTCAAACGTATGCAGATAACATGGTCTCGTGTTCAACGTCGAGCCGGCTTGGTCGCCCTGGATACTTTAGATCGCATTGTGGCTGACTTTGATAGGGCTGGTCTAATTGTTGGGTTGCGTAACGTTCGTGCCAACGGATGGCCTAATCGATATTGCGTGCGCCGTGTTGATACTCGTGGATTTGTCGTTGAACGGGATTTGTACGCGACTGCTGATTCGACACTGATTGGGCGGTATTTTTATTCTTACGATGATCTTGGGCGAATAATTTGCGTTAAGTTGAAGTCCGGTGATACTGGAGATGTTCGCAATTATCTGAAATGTAGGTATGACGATTACGGGGCTGTGTTTGAGGTCCGGTTATCAGAAGAGGTCGTAGAGAGGTATTGTTATGATCGTCATCTGAGACTTGTGAGCTCTGACGTCGTGACACCGAAGTCCTTCGGGCTGAAAGTGAGCCAATGTTCTATGTATGATGGGGGACGTCTTGTGGCTTCGTGTGATGTTGCTAGCGGCTCTTTTGAGCCGAACGTCTGTCTGTATGATTATGATTCAACTAGTGAAAGAGTTGTGCGTAGGTCTGCTTACTTGCTCCCGAATATTCAATGCGGCGACTTGTCTGTAAGATCTATTGATAGTTGTGTCTATGATGCGCGCGTGGATCGTACATTTATTCTTGATAGTGGAAAGCCAGTGCGCGCATTCGGGTTCCACGAGGACTTGTCTGAGTATGAATACGAGTACTATTGATTTCCGTTCGTTGCGTAATGTTGACGTGGCTGAGTGCTTGTTTGTGGTACTTTTTTTTGACTGAATGTGGTAAGGGGCGTTGATCCGTTTTCGATATGAAACTGGAGTGTATCGTCGTTGTTTAGCCAGAGGCTGTAGCATCTAATAGTGCGCAGTGTTTTGTAAGAATTGGTTGTCTGGAGGGATACTTAAATGCCAGCCACGTACTGGCAGTCAGCTTGGCACATGTTGTCGCGCATCGCGAGTCTTTATGGCGCGTTCGTGTTAATGTGTATTTTTATTCCATGGAGCCTTTTAGCGCAGACTGTTGCGCTTGATCAGCGAGCTCCAGAGTTGCCGCTGACTGTCGTTTTCCCTAACGGGGGTGAGTCTCTTGTCGCCGGAGCTCAAGTGAATATCACGTGGTCCGGTGACGGGGTGTCCAAAACGACCGCGATCGACTATAGTTGCGACGGTGGGCTTACCTGGAACCCTGTCGTCAACAATGTTGTGGGGCAAAGATACTCTTGGAAGGTCCCTCGCACGCCCAGCAGTCGCTGCCTGCTCCGTGTGCAAGAGGAAGAGGGAAGTGCCTCGTACGTTGAGATCAGGACGAAGCAGCAAGGGATGTACTCCGCCAAGTTCGATAGGGGCGGATCCCGTGTCCTTACGCGGGCTGCGGATGATAGCTTGTGGCTTTGGGATGCGAAAACTGGTGGGTTCCTCCGCCTCTTTCCTTCGCGGCAAGGGAACTCCAACTACACGGACTCGCCGCCGATCTTCAGTATCAACGGTACAGACCTCATCGTGCCGAGGCGGGGGATCGAGTACCGCGATACCGCCACTGGAGCTTTGAAACGGTGGATCGACCGTCGATGGACCGTCATTCCATATTTCGAGCTTTCGAAAGGCGAGTCCATGGCCGCGCTCACAATCCCCGCCGGCGTTCCTGGAATGGGTGATACGGTTAACGTCGTTGATATGGCGAGTGGCGCAACCGTTCAGAATATGGTCATGCCCGATAGGGAGTCGCGGCTCTTTTACCTGCGCATCAGCCCCGATAGCTCATGTATTCTCTCCGTACAGGAGAGCGGTGCGGTGATTGCCTGGGATATTGTAAGTGGAAAGGAGCTGAAGAGATTACCGGTCCGAGCACGATATGCTGAATTCAGCAAGGATGGGAGATTATTTCTTACGCTGTCCGATGATTCCGTCAAA
Organism: Bacteroidota bacterium; assembly: GCA_048498995.1. GTDB lineage: Bacteria > Bacteroidota > Ignavibacteria > OLB7 > OLB7 > JBEHWX01. The sequence continues at coordinate 16,081 of JBEHWX010000017.1, read as the reverse complement.
GTCTGGAATGCAAGGAGCCTGGAGCTTGTGAGAGCGTTCCCGTTTCCCTTTCCGGATCATGTCGCAAATGCATGCTTCAATGGCGATGGTACGGCAGTTCTGGTAAGCAATGGTGCTAGCCCAGGCTTTGGCACAGGGCAGGTGCCACTGTTAGATATTGCGACTGGCGCTGTTTTGCAGAACTTCAATGGGGTTGGAGATGCCACGCCACTTGCTGTCTTCAGTAGCGATTATTCGAAGGTGGCCACTGCTGGAATCGATAGTACGATACGCATTTGGAGCGTCGCAACAGGGCAGTTGCTCTTGGTGCTTCGAGGGCACAAGGACTACCGAACGTTTATCGTCCAGTTCTCTCCCGATGACAAAAAGCTTGTCAGTGCCAATCTGGATCACACCGCCCGCATCTGGGATCTTGAGTCTGCCATTCCCCAATCCGACACCTCCGATGCCTTCTGGTCCATCGTGCTTCCGCGGACGGCGAGCAGCGATGTCGACCTGAAGCAGCAGCCGGTCTCGAGCACCAAGGATTCGACCGTGAGCGCGTTCGTCAGGAACGTCGGGCAATGGCCGTTCAGGGTCGATTCCATCCGCGTGACCGGTGCCGACGGGAAGTACTTCCGTGTGGTGAGCGGCACCGTGCCGTTCGATCTGACGGCGAGTGCCGATCGCGCCGTCGAGTTCCAGTTCACGCCGGATGCCGCGCGCATCTTCACCGCGACCGTTGAGATCTATACGCAGGCTGACACGCTCCGCCAGACGATCCGTGGCGAAGGGGTGCTCAGCCCGCTGGCGGTGCTCTCCACCCCGGTCGACTTCGGTCCGGTCTGGGTCGGCTACTCCAGGGATTCGGTGAACGTCCTTCTGCTGAAGAACCTCAACCCCGCGCCCATCTCCATCTCGGACGTGCGCCATCTTGGGCCGGACAGCACCGACTTCGAGATTATCAGCGGCGGCGGGACCTTCACCCTGACGCAGGATGCCGTCCGCGCCATGACCATCCGGTTCAAGCCGACCAGGAGCGGCCCGCGCCGGGATGGTCTTGCGTTCGACTACGCCGGTCCCGGCTCCCCCGCTTCGACGGTCCTGATCGGCTTCGGCACTCTCCCCCGCCTGGCGGCTCCGGACGCCGCGCCGGTCATGTCAACGCTCTGTCCAGGCTCGATGGTGGATGACACGCTCACGATCGGCAATACCGGTGAGACGCCGCTGACGATCACGCGGATGGCGATCGCGGGGACGAATGCGTCGGAATTCAGCACGCCGGGATTCGCACTGCCGCACGTGATTCAGCCTGGCTCTTCGGACCGCCTGATCGCGCGCTTCGTGCCGACATCTTCCGGAAGCAAACAGGCGACGCTCACACTGATCTCCGATGGCATAGGCCTGACGGACAGTACCTGGACCATCCCTCTTCGCGGAACCAAGGACTCGGTCGGCTATTCGCTGTCCGCCTCGTCGGTCGACTTCGGTCTCGTGGCGCCGAATGCCGCGATCGATACGGTGATCAGCATCCGGAATACAGGGACCATTCCGTTGACCTGGGCGCTGCCGATGAGCTTCGGCCCCTACACGGTAACCGGCATCGTGCCGATGCCGGTACCTCCCGGGAGCTCGGCGCGGGTAACTGTACGTCTGGAGCCACAGGCAGAGGAAGGGATCCGAACCGCCACGATTACCCTGGCCGATGAGCTCTGCGGTGCGTCGACACCGATCGCAGCATCGGCGGAAGTGGCGGCGGCGACCGCGGTCGTCGCGCTGCCGGACATCTGGGCGGCGCCGGGGGATCTGGTGGAGATACCGATCGCGCTACGCAAGACACGGGGCATCGCGGCATCCGGAGCCACGCATCTGAGTGCGAGCCTGACGTTCAACCGGACGTTACTGGTGCCCTTGGCGGGCACCCCGGCCGGCACTGTCGACTCGGAGAACCGGACCATCCCGTTGATGCTTCCGCTGGTGGATTCGCCAGATACAGTGGTGGCGCGTTTGCGCTTCGTGGCGGCGCTCGGCAACGACACGGTGACGTCGTTGGTGTGGACCGGGATGAGCGCCATTGGTGGCAAGGTGGGTCTGGCCACCGCGCCGGGCGCGCTCCATCTGATCACCTGCAATGCCGGCGGAGACCGCATTGTCCGAGGTGTGGATGCGACGGCGCTGAAGCAGATCACGCCGAACCCGGCTCGCGGGGCGATGCAGTTCGAGTTCACGCTCTCTGAGGACGGACCGACACAGCTCTACATCGTCGACTTGCTCGGCCAGCGCGTGGCCACGGTCATCGAGGGAAATCTGGAATCCGGAAGACATCAAGAACCGTTCGATGCCGAGCAGCTCTCCGCTGGCCCCTACCTCTACATCCTCCAGACGCCGACCGAGCGGCTGGTGCGGAGGATGGAGATCGTGCGGTAGGAAGCGGCATCGTGCTTCAATCTTGAAATGAAAATTTCAACGGTTCGTTAAGGAACCAAGTTGCGGATGGTAATGAATCATGGCCGCTCAGGTAGCTAGTTAAGATCGTATTGACTAGTATAATTCATATCTAGGCGGTCTAAAAACAGCAGCTCAAACTTAGAGGTGTACCTCTCTACTTCATCATCTGTAAGAGTCTTTCGCGTGCCGAGGGAGTTGCTGCGGTTGGTTACTTGAATCAGTGCAAAACGGCCAGTATTTGGATGCGTAGCATGGAACGTGCTGTCAATGTACATGCCAATTGTGTAGTATTCTGCCCCCGATCTATCCTTAAGCATGATGGTGAAGTCATTGCTGAAATCCTTGCGCATTTGATCGTAGTCTTTGATTCTGATCGTTGAATCGCTTCTGATTAGACTGTCAATTTTCTGCATGAGTTGAGGGAGAGCCACCGGGAAGGTGTAGTACTTGATATGACCACGTGTCCCACCTCCTACACAGGCGCTGAGTAAGCTGAGAAAAACGGAACAGGCTAAAATGAATCGCCCAATAGAATGTGACTTCGAAGTTGACATGGTGAATCCGATTCGTGGGTAGCATTATGCGTAACGCCAAGTAACATGAGAACGCAAATTACGAGACATTATCTGCCCTCGCAAGGGGTATGGAGACTATTGCGGGTACAGTCTAAAACAAATCATGCCGAACCCGGCTCGAGGGGCGATGCAGTTCGAGTTCACGCTCTCTGAGGACGGACCGACACAGCTCTACATCGTCGACTTGCTCGGCCAGCGCGTGGCCACGGTCATCGAGGGAAATCTGGAATCCGGAAGACATCAAGAACCGTTCGATGCCGAGCAGCTCTCCGCTGGCCCCTACCTCTACATCCTCCAGACGCCGACCGAGCGGCTGGTGCGGAGGATGGAGATCGTGCGGTAAGCGAGTGTTGGCAGGGGGCGCTACGGGTTCAATGCTTCGAGCATTCCCTGCGCGGAGGCTCCGCGAGGATGGTGCTTTTGCCGGTGTACATAAGCCAACTAGCGAAATGGGGAGGCAACATGAGCGAAGGCCGGGCATCGTGTCGGGTACGAGCCGGAGGTGGAGCGAAAAACCTTTGGATGATGTGATCGCGGTCTTTGTCGAATGCCGATTGGTGCTGGTTTGTTGGACTCTTACCACAGTTGTTGCAGCCGCCTTCATGGGTTGCGAAATGGACTCTTCGTCCGAGATGCAAGTCTCATATGGAGGAGCGGTTCCGCCAGTGAAATGGGTGAAGCCGTTCGCGGTCGAGAAGACGGTTGTCTTCGTTTCTTCAAAGGGTGAGCGAGATACATTCTTCTTTCGGCCGTTCAGGCGCACCTTTAGGAAGGTGAAGAGCTTTGAGCTGGGCTCCTATGATGAGGTGACTGTTGCTGTCGACTACAGATTGAGCTGGGGTAGCTACCATAAACGATTCGAAAGCCCAGCGGATAGCGCTTATCATCCGTTGTTTAATATGTTGGACTTCGGCCCGGCTTTCCGTACCCATGAGCTCTCATTCCTTGGGCTGTTGTTCGATGAGGATGTGGTTGATAGCGTTCGCGATTCCGTCGGCTGCGTTTATTTTGATGCTCGCCGAGCCAAGTTTAGTGGCTTGTGGATGTTGATTGATATCAAGGGGTTTACGTTTTGCTTTGATGATGGGGTCGTCGGATTCGTCGATGAACGCGGCGTCGAGTGGGTAGTGGAGCGAAATGCGTTATAGGATCGACTCGTGGAGATAGTATGAGAGCCGTATCAGCTCTACTCAGGATTGTTGCTGGATACATTGCTGTCCTGATGGTTACAACCATCGCTCATGCCCAATCCCCCCTGAAGCTCCTCTCCCCCAACGGGAGCGAGGAGCTGCCGCCGGGGTCCGTGCATACGATTACCTGGTCCGGCACGGGCAAGACCGATTCGGTCCGGCTCGAGTACTCGACCAACTCCGGGCGAACGTGGCAGCGGATTGCCCGGCAGGTCGGCGGCACGAGCTATAACTGGACGGTTCCGGCGCTGAACAGCAGGCATTGCCTACTGCGCGCGGTCCAGGTGAAGGCCGGTTCTAAACCCTATAAGGATTCGGTCAAGTTCGCCGCGTGGCACAACCGGTCGATTGCCTTCAGCCCGGATGGTGAGAACTTTGCTCTGGGGTTGGAGGATGGCATTGTCTGGATCTATCAGACCGACAGCCTCAAGCACATCAAAACCCTTACTGGACCGGGCAAGTACTGTAATGCCATTGCTTATAGCCCTGATGGTAGCCTTCTGGCCACGGCCAGTGTGGAATCTGGTGTGCGTGTATGGAATACCACGGATTGGAGTGTGCGCTACACCCTACCTTCCACGCCGATAGACGCCGCGGCACTGTCATTCTCGAGGGATTCCCGCCGACTGTTCTTTAGTAGCTATGGAGTGGCTGAAATGTATGACATGGCTACTGGGGCGGAATTGCGATTCTTTGATGATAGTGTCAGGGCATTGCGCTCGGGCTACTTCAGTCCGGATGGCCGCTTCGTTGTTACAGCCACGGATCGAGCGGTTTCCATCTGGGACGCTGCAAATGCGTCACTCGTACAAAGGATTGACAAGATCTCACCTACTGCGACGATGAACGCCGTGATGAGCCATGATGGTCGTATGGTAGCCATTGGCCAGTATGGCAAAATCGTCCTGTATGACATTGCGTCGGGCGATTCAATTTCTGCCGTTACCTGGAATAACTTGCGTGCCCCGGTTCAAATAAAGCGTTTCCGATTCTCAGATGACGATTCAAGATATCTTGTAAGCTTCTATTATGATTGTGGAAGCATTGTAGATGTGGCAACCGGAGATGAGTTTATGCGCCTGAAGGAGCCGGGGCAATTCTCCGATCTTGAGTTGTCTCCCGACGGGACCAAGCTCATCGTCGTTCAGGATGTGCTCGAGGCTTATCAGTTTACCCTTCTCCCTTCCGACGTCTCCGACCGCGAGTGGTCGATTCTGATGGGGACGTTGTCGGCGTCGGATCTCGATCTGCGCTCGGCCGCGGTCGGCGCGAAGAAGGATTCCAACGTGACCGCCTTCATCCGCAACGGCGCCAAGGGGCCGCTCCTACTCAGCTCGCTGACGATCACCGACGGCGATACCGATGACTTCGAGATCATGGAGTCGCCGGCGCCGCTGACGCTTCAGGCCGGGGAAAGCACCGATGTCACCTTCCGCTTCAAGCCGACTCGTCCGGGACTCCGCCGCGCGCACGTGAAGATTACCTCCCCGTTCGATACGTCGAGCGTTACGGTGATCGGCAACGGCGTGGATACGACCTCGGCCGCCGTGGCGTACGGTGCTGAAACGGGATCGGGCGTTGCGGTGTCGGCCTATCCCAATCCTGCGCGCTCCTCCATGACGTTCAACGTCTCGCTGCCGCGGATGGCGGCCGTGCACCTCGTCGTGACCGACCAGCTCGGTACGCCGGTGGCCGAGGTCGCCGATGTCCGTCTCGATGCCGGCGTGCATGAGCTGAAGCAGGATGTCAGGGATCTTCCATCCGGCATCTATCATTACCAGGCAACGATCGGCGGCGCGATCAGAACGGGAACCTTCGTCGTCCTGCACTGACGGCGATCCCGTAGCGGGAATGCCGGGTGGAGCGGCTCCGATGGGCACTCTCCTTGCTGACCAGAAGTCCGTGGAAACCGATATCCATCAACTTCTGGCGCGGGCGATGAGACGATTCATGAATGCGAAGCGACTGCGATATGGCTGCTGGGGCCTCATGGTCGCCGCTTCCCTTCTCCTCCCCGGCTGCGCCGGCAACGGCATTCACTTCGTTCCGGAGAAGATGGCGATCGAGGCGGATGACACGCCGATCAGCCACCTCATCGTTACCGGAAGCTCCGGGGATCAGTACATGGTCGAGGGCAGAGGTGGCGATGGCTCTCGCATGTTCTATCTGCGCCAGCCGAACCCGGAATATGTGATCGTCAGCGATGGAGCCGATACCGTGGGGATGATCCCGCTCGTCCCCGGCTCGATCTACACGATCGTTCATATCGGCGGCGATGGCGGCGAGGCGGAGGTTCGCATTCAGGTGGATCAGGCTGGCGGCTTGCAGGAGCTCCCGAGTACCAGGGAATGAAGATGAAGAGCGCCGACCTCCCGGCATTCCAGCGCACGCTGAAGACGTGCGGGTACCAGGGGAGCCAATCGGCGCGTGGCTATCTGGGACAGAGGTGGCAGGTGGAGCGCACATGGTAAGCGCAGCTCTTCAGGCTGCGCCGGTATGCGCACGGGACCCACACGGGCGACCCCTCCGTGTCAGCCATGGCGCACGCTGAAGACGTGGGGTTACCGAAATCCCTAGGGCGGCCCCCGTGGCCGCCCCTCCCGGCGAAGAGCGCACGCTGAAGACGTGCGCCTACCCTTGCGCTAACACGGATCTACTCCGTGACGCTTCCAAACGCAAAGCCCCTCCCGCGCCGCGGCTCGAGAGGGGCTTGTTCGTTATCCGCGATCGCTCGCGGTTACTGCGACGAGACGTCGGGCGCGGGCGTCTTCACCTCCACCTGCACCGTCCGACAGTAGTAGCGCCCTTCCGGCAGGTCGTTGTCGTAGAGCAGATTTCCCGGACCCACCCCCTTTACGCTCGTGATCGTCGCCGACGGCCGCTCGGTCGTGATCAGGTCGCGCACGGCCACGGCGCGCGCCTCCGACAGCTCCTGGTTGTGCTCCAGCTCTCCCAGACGATCGGTCGAGCCGGTGATCGAGGAGGTGGAAGCGGGAGTGATCGAGCGCGCGACGAAGGAGCTCACCATCCGTTTGTTCTGCGCCGTGATCTCCGATTTGTCGAAGTCGAACACGATCAGGCTCAGGCGGCTCACCTCGAACGGGAAGCGTGTCTTGCTGCTCGGAATCGCCAGCTCCGCCTTCGCCGTCCGCTCCCCCTTGGTCACTGTCAGCTCGCAGAAGAGCGAATCCTTCCGGTGCGATGCCTCGCCGATCGAGGCCATCATATCCTTGGTCAGCGGCCAGGAGAGGACCGACGGAAGATCCCCCTTCCCCTCATCCCGCCACACCACGTTGCCGCCGGTCGAGACCGTCAGATGCCAGCTCGTCGCGTCGGAGATCCCCTCGCCGGTGCCGAAGTGGAACTCCTTCGGATCCACCGAATACTCGCTGAAGCGCTCGTGGATGATCGGCGCGAGCAGGTCGTCGCTCTCGGAGGTGATCTCCACGCGACGGTTCTCCTGCGCTCCCTCGGTGTACTCCATACTCGACGGGAAGGTCGGTTGCGCCGTGGTGGAGATCGCGATCCGCGCCGGATCGATCCCCCACTCCTTCACCAGATAACTCTTCACCTCCTGGGCACGGGAGCGCGCAAGATTGTCGACAACGCCCGGCACCGTCTCCTCCTTCCGGTCGGTGGTGCCGTTCAGACGGATCCGGATCTTCGGATCGCGCGACATCCGGCTGCCGACGATGCTCAGGACATTGTAGTAGGTACCGAGCGACCGGTGCGGCAGCTCCCGCTCGTCGAACGCCTCCCGGACCGCGCCGGTCGGACGCGCGTAGCGCGCGGGGATCGCGGCGCTGGCGCTGTCGAAGAACACGTATGGCAGCAGCGGAAAGGTCTCGGTCACGATCGTCTCGACGATCGAGATATCCTGCGGCGGGATCTGCGCCAGGATCAGCTCGTCGAGATCCGACGGCTCGCGCTCCTCGGCGACCTCCGGAGCGTCCGGCGAGGCCGGATCGCCGGCGCGGCCGAATCCCCACGAGAGAATCACCCCCGCCTGCAGCGTCGAGATCCGCCACTTGTAGTAGGGGGTGACATCGTTGAGCGGATAGTAGTAGCCGATCTCCGGCGATGCCGTCAGGTGCTTGCCGAGCGGCAGCCGCACGCCGATGGCGCCGGCCAGGCCGAACGTGGTGCCGGTACCGGTCACCGGGCCGCTCGAGACTTCGCGGGTCGTGGCATTGGTCTCGGGATAGACCACCCCCTGCGGCGAAAGGATCTCCTCGGTCTGTCGATGCCAGGCGGTGCCGGGGATGTGTCCGATGGTTCCCATCGCCTTCAGGTAGACCGGGACCTCCGGAATCGGCGTCACCTGCAGGCCGACGGAGCCGATCACGTAGTTGAGCGTGGCCTCGTAGGAATGCCGGCGCTCCAGCATGGTGTAGCCTCCGGTGTTCGGGTCGAGAATCGGCAGTCCGGCGGTATGTACCTCGCCGAATGTTCCGCCGCGCTGCGCGTACATCATCGAGACCACGACGTCGAGGAGATTCCGCATCACCGGCATCTCGCCGACGATGCCGGCGACCAGCCCGCCGCCCGAGCCGTCGTTGAACGCGCCGCACTCGCCGCCGCCGGTGAAGAGCGAGGCATCGGTCTCGTGCATGTTCCGGCCGTAGCCGGCGTAGATGCCGAGCCGGAAGGCCGGCTCCGAGGCGGGCCGCGCCGCGGGAAGCTGCGGAGGGGCGTCTTGCGGGGGCGCATCCTGAGCCATCGCCGGCAGTGCCGCCGCCGGAAGCGTCAGAAGCGTCGCCAGGAGCGTCGTTCGGAGAAATCGCATCGATATCGGAAGCAGATCGTTCACGTCGGGGTCGAGGAATTGTCGGGCCTGAGTCACGTCACGGGATAGCGGAGCCCGCCGCGCGCGATCGCGAGCGGCGAGCCATCATCATTTCACGATCTCGAGCTGGCGGGTCGCGTTGAAGCCGCCGGCGGCCAGCACCGCGTAGTAGCCGCCGCTGGCCAGCGAGCTCACGTCGATCTCCACCATGTAGCGTCCGCCCGGGAGCAGCTCGCGTCCGTCGATCGGCGTGGCCACCACGATGCCGGCGCTGTTGTAGATCGCCAGACGCGCGTGGCTGTCGGAGACGGTCTCCAGCTCGAAGCGGACGGTGCCGCGCGCCGGGTTCGGCGTCGGGGCCGAGAGCTTGTTGGCGCCGCCACGGAAGACGAGCTGGACGATGTTGCACTTCGGATCGATCCTCACCGCCGAGGTGTCGCCGGTCGGGACGAGCTTCACCCAGAAGGTGGAATCGCTCGTGAAGTCGGTCGCGCTCACGTTGAGCAGCATCAGCGAATGGACCTGATCCGGCACGGCGCCGACGAAGCGGAGGCGCGCTATCTCCCCTTTCCTGATCGAGTCGCAGCCGGGGATGCTCACCGCCAGGCCGTATCCGCTCTGCATGGCGGTGACCCCCTTCGAATAGGCCGAGGTGATGCCGATGAGCTGCAGCGCCCTGACGTTGTACAGGAGCTTGAAGCCGACATCCAGCGGCGTCTGCACGATGTCACGGTCGACGATCACCGGCACCTCGATCGTATCGGCGATCGCCACGCCGATGGTGTCGATCCGCGTGGTATCGGCATCGAGGCTGAAGCGGAAGGGGAACGGCGGCGTGTAGCCGAAGCTGATCACGCGGCCGCTGTCGGCGATCGGACATGGCCAACTGGAGACGGCGGCCATCATCGTGTCGTAGAGCTCCTCCCGGAACGCGCAGAAGCGGACGGTGAGCCGGACCGTGTCCCCCGGGGCGAGCGTGTCCGGGAGCGGACGGCTCGTGGCCACCACGCGGTGCCCCGGCGGCAGGCCGGCAAGAGAGTCGAAGCGGACCGGGATCTGTCCCGGGTTGAAGACAAGGATCTCACGCTCGGCGCAGTCGCGGACGTTCACCGTGTCGAAGCGGGTGGTATCGCTGATGCCGATCATCGGCTCGTCGACGATCACCCAGCCGTTGTCGACGCCGGCGACGATCTTGAAGAAGACCAGCGAGTCGCTGTCGAAATCGATCTGATCGAGTCTGATCGGGAACGCGGTTGCTCCCCCCTTCACCGCGAAGCGGACCGTGGCGAACGTGCCGGCGGTCACCGAGCGCGCATCCTTCAGGAGCACCCGTGCCCCGTCGCCGGTGTCGGCGGCGACGGCATTGCCGGTATAGGGGGAGGTGACGCCGACCAGCTTCAGCGCGGTCGAATCGTAGCCGATCCGGAAGGCGATATCGATCGTGCTCTGCGGGATATCGCGACTGACCATCACCGGCAGCTCGAGCGTGTCGCAGGTGGTGAGCCGGAGCGTATCCTGCCCCACCGCGGAGGTGTCGAAGGCCATCTGGAGGCCGAACGCCGGCGCGAACCCTTCTCCCCGCACCAGCACGGTCGTATCCTCTCCCACGCAGGGGAAGCTGGTGAACAGGTGCATGCGGGCCACGTACTGCTTCGGCGCGCGCGGATAGAACTTCACCCGGATCTTGAACTTCTCTCCCCGCTTGATCACCCACGGCAGCGGCGCGCCGTTGACCGCCTCGGCCGAGAAGACCCGTTGATCGGGGACGAAGCCGACGCCGGTGATCACCACGCTGTCGCCGCTCGGGTTGATGAACGGATCCGGGACGGTGATCTCCACCGTGCTCGGCGGCGCGGAGGTGTCGACGCGGGTGGTCGGGAACTGGACGAGCGAGGTGCTCGGCTGGAAGTTCATCTCGCGGCGCCCGCTGAGGGTGGAGGTGAACTCCTGGCTCCATCCCTGCGTGCTTGCCTTGATGTGGAGCTTCGCGTTGGCGACCTGGTTGGCGGTCGTGGCCGGGATGTTCGGGCAGAAGGAGACCAGGAGCGTGTCGGTGCTCCCCGGCGCGATCGCGTAGGGGACCGTGGTTCCGCTCTGGCGCGACTTCCAGACGAAGACGCTCGGAATGGCGTTGGTCAGCCCGCCGCCGTCGACCCAGATCGAGTCGATCGAGATCGGGATGTAGGCGCTCGTGTTCGGCAGCGGCAGCTCCCGGATCGCGCAGTCGCACGGCTTCACCAGGCCGTAGTTGATGAAGCTGATCGGCACGTCGAGCTTCACCACCTGTCCGGTCCCCTCGATATCACCCTGCCAGCTCTGCGGGCAGGGATCGCTGGAGGTGAGGGTGAGGCTCCCGTTGTAGTTCGCGGTCTCCGAGGTCGGCGCGAAGCGGACATCGAGCCAGAGGGAGTCGCGCGGGGCGAGCGTGGTCGGGATGGCCGGCGTGCTGGCGACGATGGTATAGCCGGGGGGAACGCTCGCGGCGTCCACCTTCACCGGAACCGCGCTCGTGTTCTCCACCAGGATCCGCTGCGTCTTGTTCCACCCCACCTCCACGATGCCGAACGCCGTCAGCGGCGTGACGAAGAGCTTCGGCGTGGCGCTGGAGCCCTTGATCTGGATCTGATAGACGCGTCCGTCGGCCAGCTTCAGATCGATCGTCGCGCGGTCGGCGCGATCATCCTTCAGATCGTTCGGACAGTAGGTGACGATGTAGCGATCCACCGCGCCGGGCGCGAGCGTGCCGGACGGGGCCGCCGAGAGCGTGAACTTGCCGGAGGGATCGGCGAGCGTGGCGCTGGTGATCGCCAGCGGAGCGCCGGAGATGTTCTTCGCCTCGATCGTGTCGGTCAGGCACTGGCAGCCGATCACGTTCTCCAGCCGGAGATAGGGAGGCTCGAAGGAGAGCGCGTCGAAGACGCCGGTGCCGGAGATCGGGATGCAGCGGGTCTGATAGCAGTCCAGATCGAAGATGCAGAGCGTGTCGTAATAGGTGATCGGCTCCCGCGGACGGAAGGTGATCGGGATCGACATGGTCTTGCCGGTATCGAGCTGGAAGCCGACCGGGCCGTTGCCGATCGAGAAGACGTCACCCACTTTCAGATAGGCGGAGATGCGGCGGCTATCCTTCCCGTGGTTGGTGACCGTGGCGATCTTGCCGGAGGAGAGGCCGATCACCACGTTGCCGAAATCGACGCTCGACTCGTTGAAGTCCACCTGCACGGAGATGCCGCCGCCGGCCAGCTTGATCACCCGGTCGATCGTGCAGCCGCGGAAGTTCCTGACCACCACGTGCATCTCCCCGGTCACCGGCCCCGGCAGATCGGGACGGAAGCGGACGAAGGTGGACTGGTAGGCCGCGCCCGGATCGAGCGTGAGCGGGTAGACATTCTTCCGCCCGAAGAAGTTGTTCGGCGTGAAGTAGATCGTATCGATCTTGATCTTCTCGCTCACCATGTTCCGGTACTGATACAGGCGCACGTCGCTGATGAAGCCGGGGCAGACGTCGCCGAAGGCCATCGAGTCGATCCGCTTCTTGCCGGAGTCGTCCAGCAGCACGAGCACCTCCTGGGTGCGGCCGAAGATCGGGAGCACGCCGTTGCCGGGGCAGGTGTCGGTGCTGGTGATCTGGAGCGTGTCCAGCTCGGTCTTCGAGGTATCCCCCACATTCATCCTGACGATCATCTTCCAGCAGTCCCCCGGCTGAAGCACGGCCGGCAGCGGCGCCGAGCCGGGAGCCGGCCGCCAGCCGAAGGCGGGGTTGCCGAGCGTGGCGTTGAAGATCGTCATCGGCCGGCCGGCCGGGTTGCAGATCGTCAGCGTGTCCTCGGCGAAGGTCCGGTCGAGACAGCCGACGAAGAGCGTGTCCAGCGTGATTCGCGACTTGGAGTAGTCGAGCTCGGTGGTCCGGTTGAACTCCACCGGGATGCGGACCGGATCGCCGCAGCGGTTGGCGTTGGAGACCACGAGCTCCGTGGCGACGCGGCCCGACACGTTGGTCTTGACCGCGACGGTGAAGGTCTGCGGCGCGTTCGGCGTGAGCGCGAGCGTGGTCGGCCGCGCGGAGAAATTCTTCTGGTCGCCGCCGTTGAAGCCGATGCGGACGCTGGAGCCGCAGATCGACGTATCGGTGATCGTGAAGGTGATCGAGTCGGCGTTGACGCAGCGGAGCGTTCTGGAGACCGAGGAGGGCGTCACCACGTAGGTGGCCGGGACGGTGCGGGTCGAGACGTCGCAGCGGGCGCCGCTGCGCATCCGGCCGAGGATGTTGTTGCCGGTGGCGTCGCAGAGGTTCTGCGAGGTCTTCGCCTCGTTGCAGCGATAATAGAGGATCAGCCCGCTCTCGTTCCCCTGCAGCGACAGCAGCCGCTGGCAGGCGATCTCGCCGGCGGTCCTGGCGATCTTCCAGAGCCGCACCTCGTCGATCTGTCCCTTGAAGGTCCGGTAGCGCGTGGTGTCGTCGTAGAGGCCGTTGCAGCTTCCGATCTGGGTCGGCAGTCCGGGGCTTTCCGGCACATGAAGGCGTGTCAGCGGATGGAGGGCGTTCGTGGCGCGGGCGATCTCGGTGCCGTTGACCAGCACGCGCGCGGCGGTGCTGGCGCCGTCCCACACGGCGGCCACGTGGATCCAGCCGCGGGCGTAGAGCCCCGGGATGGTGCCGCTGGCGATGGTGTTGTCGGCCGAGCCGAGCCTGGTGCCGTCGGCGCTCAGCTCGAAGGTGATCTTCTCATCCTCCAGATAGAGCACCCACTGGTCGTTGTTGTCCTTGTTCGGACCCCAGAGGCCGGCGATGAACTGGCGCTTCCCCGGCTGCTGCTGCGGAAGGATCCAGGCCTCGAAGGTCATCTGGTCCTTCAGCGAGCGGAGCACCGCGGAGGTATCGACGTCGACATACTGCGCCCCCTTGCCGGAGGTGACGTCGATCGTGAGCGCGCCGCCGACGCACGACTTGTCGACGTCGCATTTGGCGGGGAACTGCGCCGCGACGATGCCCGGCGCGAGCAGGATCAGGAGTGTGCAGAGGAAGGAGTAGAGCAATCTCATCGAGAATCGGGACGGGGTACACAACACACGAAAACGATGCTCTCCATCGGGAACTCCGCCGCGACGGGAACCATCACGACGGAGGCGAGGCGAACGGACATCGCCCGAGCGCTGGACCATGGCTCGAGCGGGCACGGATTGCGAGGCACGACCGGCGAAGCGCCGGCGGCGAAGCGCCGCCGAGGGATCAGCGGACCACGCGCATGGCGTGCGAGAGGATGCGCCCCTCGGTCCGGAGCGTGCAGATGTAGGCGCCGGCGGGGAGATCGGCCGCAAAGGGGACGCGGCTTCTGCCGGCCGGCAGCGATCCCTCGTAGACGCGGATGCCCCGCTGGCCGGAGACCGGCGTCACGTCGATCACGACGCGCTGCGCGCGGTCGAGCTGAAGCTCGATCGTCGTGGAGCCGATGAAGGGGTTCGGGGTGTTGCCGAGGATCGAGATGGCGCCGCCGGCGGTCGCCAGCTCCCTGACGCCGCTCGGCGTTTCGATCACGTCCAGGGGAACGATGTCGTCCCGCTGGAGCACCTGCGCCATGTCGGTCGAGTCGAGGCCGAACCAGTCGGTCAGGAGCTCGGCGTAGACCTGGCGGTAATCGATCTGATAGCGGAGATCGCCGTTGGCGTCCAGATTGGACAGATCCGGCGTGTTGCCGAAGATGCCGCTGTTGACGCGGGTGCCGAAGACGAACTGGACGGAGGCGGCGCCGTGGTCGGTGCCGAAGCTGCCGTTCTCCTGCGGCCGGCGGCCGAACTCGCTGACGGTGAGCCCCACCACGCGATCGGCCTGATCGAGCCGGATCATATCGTACATGAACTCGGAGACGGCATCGGAAAGGCGCTTCAGGAGGTTCGGATGGGAGCCGTTGATGTCGCCGGCGACCTGCTGCGTCACGTGCGTGTCGAAGCCGCCCATGGAGACCACGTAGACCTTGGTGCGGAGTCCGCCGGCGATCAGCGCGGCCACCGAGCCGATCTGCCGCGAGAGGTCGCTGGTGGCGTAGTTCCCCTTGAGCTGCGACTTGCCGGCGGCATATGCCTGCTTGACCGCGTCGGCGTACTTGTTCGAGCGGTTGGCGATATCCGCCACGAAATCATGCTCCGGCAGGTAATGCGTGTTGGCGCTGTCGGCGTCGAGCGTGTCGAGCTGCGAGCTGACCCCCTGCTGCAGGTCAGGGCTGGTGACCTCGATTCCCATCCTTCCCTTCGATCCGAGGAGCGCGAGGGAGAATCCGCCGAACTGCACGGCCAGCGGATGATCCGGCAGCGAGGCGGGGAAATCGGGATACTTCTTCTCCAGGAATCGCCCCACCCATCCGGTTTCCAGGCGCACGTTCGGGTCGGAGCTGTTCAGGCCGCTGAGCCAGATATCGGTGGAGCGGAAGTGGGAAAGATTCGGGTTGTCGTAGCCGACTCCCTGCACGATGGCGAGGGTGCCCATCTCGAGCATCCGCGCCATGCCGCCGCGATCTCCCGCCGAGAGCATCGGGTGGAGATAGATGTCGCCGAGGCCGTTCCAGCACTTCTCCTTCGGCACCCCGATGCCGGGGCGGATCCGGTAGTACTCGTCGTCCAGCGCCGGGATCACGGTGTTGAGTCCGTCGTTGCCGCCGAAGAGCTGAATGATGACGAGGATCCGATCGTTGTCGGCCGGGAGCTGCGCCAGGGCGGCCAGCGAGCTGTTGGCGCGGGCCCGCACGCCCCCGAGCGTGATCGGAGCCGCCGCGGCGGTGGCCGCCGTGGTCTTGATAAAGTGACGTCGTTTCATCATCGAGAAGAGATCGGGTCGCGCTGCCAGGGGCGGCCGCACAAGTGGGGAATGAGATCGTCATCGTTCGCCGGCGGAGCGTTCGCGGGGGGAGCGCGCTCCGGTATCGTCGTTCCGGCGGTACTGGCCCGACTCAGCAGAGCTGGAAGTCGGGGAGCTCGGAGATGGTCGTCAGCATCTCGCGCAGGTTGCGCGCGGCCGTCGAGGGGCTGTTGGCCAGGATATCGGGCCATTCGTAGGTCATCGCCCCGGCCAGAAGCTTGTTCTGGAGGATCCCCTTCCGCTCGGCCGACAG
>JBEHWX010000016.1:0-82743 GCA_048498995.1 Bacteroidota bacterium | reverse complement strand
GGTATCTTTATGTACCCTGCTATTACGGATAAGCCAAAAGGAAAGCTGAGGTTGTTGTACGAGTGCAACCCGGCGACGCCATTGCCGCGTCGCCGGCGCCTCGTCGTCGTTATCGGTCGCGAACGGAAACGGATCGACGAATTCCATTGACCGGATATCTGTTGCAACGCATAATGCATTTGCAATTTCCGTGTATATTGGGGTTATGGGAACGGTGTTACAACAGCGACTCAAGCAGAACAAGTTTCAGAGCCCGCAGCACGAGGCGATGCTCGCGCTCTTCGTTGCCGCGAGCGATCTTCGCGCCCGCGTCGACCGGAAGTGCGACGAATTCGGCATTTCCGGGCAGCAGTACAACATCCTGCGGATCCTCCGCGGCGCGTATCCGGAAGGGCATGCCTGCGGCGAGATCGGACGTCGGATGATCGAGCGCTCCCCGGACGTTACCCGCCGGATCGACGGCCTTGAGAAGCTCGGCCTCGTCGAGCGCAGCCGCTCCACCGAGGATCGGCGCGTGGTGATCTCCCGCATCACCAAGAAGGGACTCGATGTCCTCGAGCAGATCGATCCCTACATCCGCGAAGTCGACGACGCGATCCACAGCAAGCTCAAGGATGAGGACTGGGTCGAGCTCTGCCGTCTCTGCGAGACCCTGATGGGGGACGAGGAGTAAGCTTCGCGACCGTCGCCGCCCGGCGTGACTCCACGCGGCGGCGCGAGCTCCGTCCGACATATCCGAATGATTGAACGCGGCCCGCCCCGATCGGCGGGCCGCGTCGTTTTCGTGGAAGTGGCCCATTTGGAGGAGAATGTTCGGGAATGATGCGTCGCGACGGGCCGGGGCATTGTCCGACGCGCGAGAACATTCTAGATTCGCGGCGCTTCGCGGCACCGGGCGATCCCGACGCCGCATTCCGCCGTTCTCCCGACGTCCGACAGCATTCGATTCCGAATTTCCCGGAGACAACGCGCCATGGTTCTCACGAGCATCTCACGTCGCCTTGCCCGCGCGGGAGCGGTTGCCGCGACCTTCACGCTTTTTCTGGCAACCCTGCCCGGCTGCTCCACGGTGTACAGTCCCTATGTCACGCCGCCGCCGCGTCCGCTCGAGGAATTCGAGGGGGGGATCTCCGCCAGCGTGAACGTGCTCCCGGAAACGCGGCCGGAGGCGCTCGGGGCGTCGGTGGCCACCGGCGGAGAGGCGCTGGCCCGGTTCGCCTTCACCGACCGACTCACCATGCAGGCACGTACCTGGGGGCGCATCGACGTCTCCTCGCCGCAGGTCAACGGCGTCTCGATCGAGGGGCTCTACATGCTCAACGACAGCACTGCCCCGGTACGCTACGCGGTGATGCCCCGCCTGGTGGCGATGTTCGAGGGGCGGTCGATCGATGCGCGCGCGGCATTCGTCGGCGGGGTGGCGTGGGTTCCCGATCTCTGGATCCTGAAGCCGTACGTCGCCATCGGAGCCGGCATCGGCGATTACATCGGCGACGAATCCGCGGCCTCCGGCGACCGCTGGGGCTATGCCTTCACCGGCAACCTCGGCGCGAACGTGGACCTCGTTGCCAACTTCAGCGCCGGCCTCGAGCTGGCGGCGATCGTGCAGGTCAACCGGTACGATCGTACGGTGTCGGCTCTGCCGCTTCTCCCGAGCCTATCGGCCGCCTGGAAGTTCTGACGCGGCCCCGGAGCTCCTCCATCCTCGTCTCGCGGAGGCGGAAAGAATAGGGAGGGGGGAGCCGGTATCTGGTTTGTCATTTGCACTCCGACGCGTAGATTAGCGCACCGTGCGTCACTTCATCACATACATCAACGCCGCCGCCCGCGTGCTCCTGATCGTCGCGATGGTCATGGCCGCGTATTCGTCGCAGACGAACGCGTGCCCCTACCGCTACGAGATGAAGGATGCGAAGGCTTCCTGCTGCGCGGTGAAGAAGCCGCACGACGCGAAGAAGAAAAGCTGCTGCGCCGACGATGAGCTTTCCCGAAGCTGCTGCTGCGCGGTGATTCCGTTTCTTTCGAGCTCGCCGGTGATCGAGCCGGCCTTCACCCATGCTCCGCTGATGTCGGCCGGGCAGGAGCGCCCGGTCTGCTTCTATACCACTCCCTCCGTTCCTCCTCCGAGGTCGATCTGAACCCGACAACCGGCCGTCCGGCGCTCATGTGAGCCGGCGGGATCGCGGATGCCGCGTCGTGGCATCCGTCGGACGTCGCTTTCAGCATCGAAACATCATTGATTATCAATCAGACAACCTCTCGAGGAGAACATGCTCATGCGTAAGCTTATCGGAACTCTCGTGATCGGATTCGCCACGGTCGCCATCGCGTTCGGCGCCGGCACGCTCGACGGCGCCAGCGCCCCGAAGGCGGCCAAGGCCGCTGCGTGCGCCTGTGCCTGCAACGGCGACAAGTCCGCTTGCACCTGCGGCGCCGACTGCGCGGGCAGCTGCGCCAATTGCGCGGGCTGCGGCAGCTGCTGCGCCTCCGGTCCGTCCTGCTGCTCCAAGTAAGCGACAGAGCGATCCAGCAACTGAAAAGGGAGGTGTCCGGACCGGACACCTCCCTTTCTCATGTCATGCATCGGCGACCGTCTCGGCCGCGGAATCTCTCAGAAGTCGGCCGAGCCCGGGGTGCGGGGGAAGGGGATCACGTCGCGGATGTTCTTCATCCCGGTGATGTACATCATCATCCGCTCGAAGCCGAGCCCGAATCCGGCATGCGGCGCCGATCCGAACTTCCGGAGCTCCAGATACCACCAGTAGGCCTCCTCGCTCAATCCCTGCTTCTTGATCTTCTCGAGCAGCACGTCATGACGCTCCTCGCGCTGGCTGCCGCCGATGATCTCGCCGATCCTCGGGGCCAGCACGTCCATCGCGCGCACGGTCTTGCCGTCCTCGTTGTCGCGCATGTAGAACGCCTTGATGTCGCGCGGGTAATCGGTGACGATCACGGGCTTCTTGAACTGCACCTCGGTCAGGTAGCGCTCGTGCTCGCTCTGCAGGTCGACGCCCCAGGCAACCGGGAACTCCCAGCTCCTGTCGGCCTTCTCGAGGATCTTGACCGCGTCGGTGTAGGTGATATGCTCGAAGCTCGAGCTGGCCACATGCTCGAGCGTCTCCAGCACCGTCGAATCGATCCGCTTGTTGAAGAACTCGAGGTCCGCCTGGCAGGTGTTCATCACATGGGTGATGATGTACTTCAGGAAGTCCTCGGCAAGCTGCATGTCGCCGGCCAGATCGCAGAAGGCCATCTCCGGCTCGATCATCCAGAACTCGGCCAGATGTCGCGGCGTGTTGGAGTTCTCGGCGCGGAAGGTCGGGCCGAAGGTGTAGACGTTGCTGAAGGAGAGGGCGAAGATCTCCCCCTCGAGCTGGCCGCTGACGGTCAGGAAGGAGGGACGTCCGAAGAAGTCCTGCGCGTAGTCGATCTTTCCCTCCTCGTTGCGGGGAAGGTTCATCAGATCGAGCGTCGTGACGCCGAACATGGCGCCGGCACCCTCGGCGTCCGAGGCGGTGACGATCGGCGTGTGGACGTAGAGAAAGCCCCGCTCCTGGAAGAACTTGTGAACGGCGAAGGCCAGGGCGTTCCGGACGCGGAAGACGGCGCCGAACGTGTTCGAGCGGGTTCTCAGGTGGGCGATCTCCCGAAGAAACTCCATCGTGTGCCCCTTCTTCTGGAGCGGATAGGAGGCGGGATCGGCCACGCCGTAAACGGTGATCTCCTCGGCCTTCAGCTCCACGGCCTGTCCGGCCGCGGGGGAATCGACCAGCGTTCCGCGCACCGCCAGGCAGGCGCCGGTGGTCACGTCGCGAAGCACATCTTCCGGAATCGCCCCGTCGTCGATGACGACCTGAAGATCCTGGAAGCTGCTCCCGTCGTTGAGCTGAACGAAGTGGACTCCCTTGCTATCGCGGCGGGTCTTCACCCATCCGCGGGCCGTCAATGACGTTCCGGCCTTCCCCTGGCTGAGGATGTCGCGGATGTATTCGCCCGGCTTGATCATGAAGTAATTCCTAATGTCGGGTTCTGATTGTCGGATACCGATCGTGGGACACCGAAACGGTGGGACACCGAAACGGGCCCGTCAGCGGCTCGCGCGTGCCTCCGAAGCCTGTCGCGACTTCGGCGCGGCCCGCCGGCTGACCCTCCCTTCGGGATGACGAGCGGCAAAATTACGTTTTCGGGCCGATTCGACACGCGCTCGACCTCCGATCCCACGCACGTGGTGTCGTGGCGTTCCGTGGGTCCGCAAGGGCACGTGTCATATGCGCGGCGTCACGTCGGGATCTCCACGCGTTGCGGGCCGCGCGATGATGCCGAGCATCGAGCCCGATCCGGCTCAGGCGGGGTCGGGCGCATCCTTCGCGTCCGAGGGCGGAGTGTCCTTCGCCGGTGTCGGCTTCTCCGCGTCTTCGTCGGCATGATCGCCGAGCACGTCCTGGATGTAGACCATCCGCGTGACCACCATGATCACCGCAAGCAGCGGCGTGGCCAGGGCGATGCCGAGGCCGCCGGCCAGAACGCCGAGCAGCACCTGGATCAGCAGCGTCAGCACCGGCGGCAGCGATACCGCCCGCTGCTGAATGATCGGCGTGATGATATATCCTTCCAGGCTCTGGATGCCGAGATAGAGAATGGTGACGTAGAGCGCCTGCGAGGGATCGTGCGTCAGCGCCAGAAGAATGGCCGGGATGGCGGCGATGATCGGGCCGATGTTCGGGATGAAGTCGAGCAGCGCGGCAAGCAGCCCGAACGTCAGCGCCAGCGGAACCCCGAGCAGCCAGAGTCCGAGCGCGGTCACCACGCCGACCAGGATCATCGACGCGGCGCGGGCTATCAGCCAGGACCGGAGCGCCTCGGTGGTGCTGGTGAGCACCTGACGCGCGCGCGGACGATGCCGGATCGGAAAGAGCCTGACGAGCCCGTTCGCGTAGAGCTCCGGCTGCGCCGCGCCGTAGATGCCGATGAAGAGGATGAGCGCGGTGTCGGCGATCGCTCCGAGCGTGGAGGAGAAGACGCCGGTGATCCGTTCGAAGATGCCGGAGCCCTTGGCCAGCGACTGCATCGAGCCGGGGATCTGCGCCACGATCCAGTCGGCCACGCCGAGCCGCTTGAGCGTGGCGCGCAGCTCGTCGAGCGATCCGGGAAGGCTGTGCGCCAGCTCCCGCACCTGCTCGCTCACGCTCGGCGCCAGCAGCAGGATCAGACCGGTCGCCACCCCTCCGAGCGCGATCAGCACGATCGCCAGCGACCATCCGCGGCGCAGGCCGGTGAGCCGGCGGATCCAGTCGACGATCGCGCCGAGGAAGATCGCGAAGAGAATCCCCGCGAAGAGCACCAGCATCACCCGCATTGTCAGCCAGACGAGGAGGAGCGTTACCACCACCGCCACGGCGACGATGATGCCGGTATTGATGCGCTGGAGTGACTGTCGGTTGTCGGCTTCGTTCATACTCACCTCCGGGCCGATGCAAGAATGAATCCAAAGGTAGCCGAAATCGCGCTTCGAGCCCCACCTCGATATCTTCGATGGCGGTTCGCGCGCATTCTGGCGCGGAGCTTGGAGGCAGGCGGCTTCATGATCGAGCCGGGTGAACATACCCACGAGATGCGTCACCGGACACGACCGGTGTGGCTCAGCGGTCCGGAGGGGCACGTCGAACGCCCGTTTTTGCGTAGAATGCAATGATGGTGAACTCGCTCTGGAGGCATACGCTCGCATCGGTGGCGCTCCTGCTCGCCGTGGCCCTCGTTCCGGCCGCGGTGCCGCGCATCCTCGCGCAGACGCCCGAGCGTCCGTTGCCGGTGCGTCCGTCGCCGGACGGCCCGACACCAGTCGGCGCGTCGACGTTCGCCTGCACGGTCGAGGCTGTCGCCGCGACCGATCGCATCTGCCTCGGCGACAGCCTGCTGCTGCACGCCGTGGGGGGGCCCGGCTCGGTGCGCTGGAGCCCGTCCGATGAGCTCTCCTGCGCCGACTGTCCCGACCCGATGGCGCATCCCAGCAAGACCACGACCTTTCTCCTCACGTCGACCGCTCCCGACGGATGCGTCGCCGTCGATTCGGTGACGGTCGTCGTCAACGCGCTTCCGTGGGCGTACGCCGGAGCCGACAAAACCATCTGTCGCGGCGACAGCGCCTATCTGGAGGCCTCCTTCGGCGCCGTGAGCTTCCGCTGGGAGCCGACGACCGGCCTGGGATGTCCGGAGTGCGCCAACGTCTGGGCAAGCCCCCAGACGACCACGAGCTACGTCCTGGTCGCCGAAAATGTGCATGGATGCCTGGCCTACGACACGGTCGTGGTGACCGTGGTGGACAAGCCGGTGGCCGATGCCGGCGACGGGGGAACGATCTGCCCCGGAGGCTCGGTTCAATTGCATGCGACCGGCGGCGCGCGCTATGCCTGGGCTCCCGCCGAGGGGTTGAGCTGCGCCGATTGCGCCGATCCGGTTGCAACACCGGGGCGCACCACGACGTACTGGGTCACCGCTTCGAGCGGAAGCTCGAGCGCGTGCACGGCGACCGATTCAGTAACGGTCGTCGTGACCTCGGATCCGGAAGTCGACGTCACGCCGGGGGGAACGATCTGCCCGGGTGACAGCATCAGGCTCTCCGCCTCCGGTGGTGATCTGTATGAATGGAGTCCGACGAATGGCTTGAGCTGTGGCGACTGCCCGGACCCGATCGCGTTTCCGACGGAGACGACCGAGTATGTCGTCACCGCGCGCAACGCGGCCGGGTGCAGCGCGCGGCGAACCGTCACGGTCACGGTGGACCGGAATCTTCGAACCGCCACGGCGCATCTCGCCGACGACATCGCGATACGTCCCGGAGACACGGTCGGCGTGCCTGTACTCCTCGACCAGCCGCTCGATCAGGACGCGATCGATCGCATCGAGGTCGTTATCGGGGCCGACGAACCGGTCGTGATCCCGGTCGGGCTCTCGCTCGCGGGGGGGCGTCTGGAGGGATGGACGGTGACGACGAGGCGGGAGGGAGGAACGCTGCTGGCGAGCTTCACGGCGCCGCCGGGGGCGTATCTGACCGGTGCCGGCGCGCTCTTCGACGTGGCGCTGGCGGGATTCCTCGCCGGCCGCGACACCGGGAGTATCGGCATCGAGGTCGCCCTGCCGGGACGCAGATGCGCACGGGTGCTCACTCGTGCCGCGACGGTGAGAATCGATTCGATCTGCGGCCTGGGGTTGAGACTGATCGAGATGAGCGCGGCCCGGTACGCGATACGCGGCATCCAGCCGAACCCGTTCGGCCCGTCGACCACGATCCGGTTCTCCCTCGGCCTCGACGGCCCGACCCGCGTCGACGTGAGCGATCGCGCCGGACGGCTGGTGACGACGCTGGTGGACGATTTGCTTCCGCCGGGTGAGTATGCCGTCGATTGGGACTCCGGCACGGTTCCTTCGGGGATCTATTTCTGTACGGTCACCTCGGGAGCATGGAGCGAGCGCCGGATGCTTCTGGTGGTCAAGTAAGCCACGTCGTGATCTGAGAGCACCGCTCGGGCTCCGACTCGGGATGGTGTATGTGCAACATGGAATCAACGAGAATGTCCGACAGTTCCGAACAACATGCAGTCTCCTCGACCCCGTTCCGCCGCTGGCTCCTTCGTGGGCTGAAGGAGGCCGAGGGGCCATACGATGCCAACACGGAGCATCACACGCATCCGTGGTACAAGGTGATGTGCCTCACCGGTGTCGACTACTTTTCGACGCTCGGATATCAGCCGGGCATCGCGTTTCTGGCGGCCGGGGCGCTTTCGCCGATCGCCACCCTGATCCTGGTGCTGCTGACCCTCTTCGGCGCGCTGCCGATCTACCGGAAGGTGGCCGCCGCCAGCCCCCACGGCGAGGGCTCGATCGCGATGCTGGAGGATCTGCTGCCTCGCTGGAAGGGGAAGCTCTTCGTGCTGGTGCTGCTCGGCTTCGTCGCCACCGACTTCGTGATCACGGTCACGCTGTCGGCCGCCGACGCCACGGCGCATATCATCGAGAATCCCTTCACGCCGGAATCGATCGACCATCCGATCGTGGTGACGTTGGTGCTGGTGGGCCTGCTCGGCGCGATCTTCCTGAAGGGATTCAAGGAGGCGATCGGCGTGGCGGTGATCCTGGTGGCCGCGTATCTGCTGCTGAACGTCGTCGTGGTCTCGGTGGCGCTCGTCGAGGTTATCGCCCATCCGGTGGTGATTCCGGACTGGACGGCGAGCCTGTTCCGGTCGCACGGCAACCCGCTGGCGATGATCGGCGTCGCGCTGCTCCTCTTCCCGAAGCTGGCGCTCGGCCTCTCCGGCTTCGAGACCGGCGTGGCGGTGATGCCGCTGGTGAAGGGAGGGCCCGACGACACGTATGAGCGTCCGGTGCATCGCGTGGCCAACACGCGCCGGCTGCTGGCGACCGCGGCGCTGATCATGAGCGTGATGCTGATGGCAAGCAGCTTCGTCACCACGCTTCTGATTCCGCCGGAGGCGTTCAAGGTGGGTGGTGAGGCCAACGGCCGCGCTCTCTCCTATCTGGCGCATCATTTCTTCGGCGACATCTTCGGCTCGGTCTACGACCTGAGCACGATCCTGATCCTCTGGTTCGCCGGCGCCTCGGCGATGGCCGGTCTGCTGAACATCGTGCCGCGCTATCTGCCACGCTACGGCATGGCGCCGAACTGGGCCAAGGCCACGCGTCCGCTCGTGCTGGTGTTCACGGCGATCGCCTTCGCGGTGACGATCATCTTCAAGGCGGATGTCGACGCGCAGGGTGGCGCCTACGCCACCGGCGTGCTGGTGCTGATGAGCTCGGCGGCCGTTGCCGTGACGCTCTCGGCCTGGCGCGCCAAACGTGGCTGGGTCGGCTTCGGCGCCATCACGCTCGTGTTCGTCTACACCACGATCGTCAACATCCTGGAGCGCCCGGAGGGTATCAAAATCGCCTCGTTCTTCATCGGCGCGATCGTCCTCAGCTCGATGATCTCGCGCATCATGCGCACCACCGAGCTCCGCGTGGAGCGGATCGAGGTGGACGACGCGGCTCGCGGGTTCATCGAGGATCTGCGGGAGGGAACCGGGCAGATCCGGATGGTGGCCAACCGTCGCGACCGTGGCGATGCCGCCGAGTACGCGGCCAAGGAGCAGGAGAAGCGGGAGGATAACCACATACCGCCGGCCGACAGGATCTACTTCCTGGAGGTGAATGTGGCCGACGCCTCGGAGTTCGCCGAGGTGCTCGCCGTGCGCGGCTTCGAGGTGGGCGGGTACAGGATCTTCAGGATCGAGAGCGCCGCGGTGCCGAACGCGATCGCCGCGTTCCTGCTTCATCTGCGCGACGAGACCGGCAAGATCCCGCACGCCTACTTCGGCTGGAGCGAGGGGAACCCGCTGACCTACGTCTTCAAGTACGTGGTCTTCGGCGAGGGGGACACCGCGCCGGTTGCGCGCGAGGTGCTCCGTCAGGCCGAGGAGGATCCGGAGCGCCGCCCGGCGATCCATGTGGGCGGGTAGCAGAGAGAAGGTGGGGGAAGATATTCTTCCAGCCGGGCCCAGGCCCATGAAACGACAACGCCGGTCCGCCAGATGCGCGGGCCGGCGTTGTCGTTTCGTGGACGATGGTTTCTTGACGAGTGCGACACGAGGGGGCAATCAGCGGCGTGACGGCGCGATCTTTTATGCCGTTATTGCGAATCCGGAAGCCGCAGAGAAGATGCCGGGAGCGGGAGTGGGAATCGTCGGCATGACAACATCCAGGCATCGGCGCGAGCCTTCCAGTCGCACGTGTCTTCCAGATGCACGGAGCTTCCTGGCGAATGAATCCGCCGAGCAACCGTGTCTTTCGAATGCGGGGCTCTTCCACGCGTGCAAGGTTTCGCCTGCTGAAAGGATCTTATGGAGGAAGGCGCCAGCCGCGACGTGAATACCCCGTCATTGCCCGGCTTGCCCCCGTGTGTTCCTCGCCTGATGTGAGCAATGAGTGCTCCGTACGAGCGGTCCCTCGGCGGTCCCGCCGTGCGACAGTGCGCGCACGCTGAGACGGGCGCCTACCGCTGTGTCGCTATCACGAATGTGGGGCCGGCCCCGGTGTTCGCGCTTCCGGCGCGCCGCAGAGATTCGCTCCCGGGTGTGCATTCAATGAGCCGTCTCCTACGTATCTCACACCGTGCGCTTTCCCGCGTTCGCCATGTCCACCGGAGATGTCGTGCACGCTCGATTCCGTCATATTGCCACGTTCGTCGGTCTGCTCCTCGCGATGCTGCCGCTCGATGCGGCGGCGCAAATCACCTGGCACCAGGCCACTGGTCTCGAGGGCGGGTATCCCAACTGCCTCGTCGTGATCGGGGATGGCGTCCTCATTGCCGGCACCGATCACGGCATCTATCGCTCGGTGGATGACGGAGCTGCCTGGAGCTTCATCGGTCTCGGACCGATCGCGATCAACGACCTCGAACGGGACTCCTCGGGAACCGTTCTGGCCGCCACGAGCTTCGGTCTCTACGGATCGAATGACGGCGGACTGTCGTGGCGACTGATCCTTCCGGACACCCGTCAGGTGTCGGATGTCGCGATACTGCGACGGGGGACGTGGGCGATCATTCAGGTCGGCACGATGTACAGGACCACGGACTCCGGCGCTACCTGGGCCCCGGTCGACCTGATAGGGAGAGGCGGACTGCTGCGGATGGCGACGGTGCCGGGAAACGACACCCTCCTCTACGCGATTTCCCCCTTCGAGGTATTCCGTTCCCAGGACACGGGTATCACCTGGGACGGGTTTGATGAAGTTCCCACCGTTGCAAGTGGCGATCCACCTCCGCATATCAAGGCGATCGTGGTGCCGCGGGATTCAGAGGTACTGGTGCTCAGGGATTATGCGCTGTATCACTGCGGCACCCCGATGGACATGGAATTCACGCAGGTCCTGAACGCTGTGAAGGCAATCACTGTCCGCGGCACGGAGGTGATCGCGTCTCGCCTTGGTGGCCCGCCCACGCGATCGGTCGACTACGGCGCCAACTGGGAAAGCATCGGGACGCTGAGGTTGTACCTGGTGAGCCTGATGTCGACCGCGCCAGGTACCTATTACGGAATCGGAGGAATCGGAAATGATGCCGGGGTCCTCATCACGCATGATGACGGAGCGAGCTGGCGCGTGGGAAACGCCGGCCTTCGTGTCGCGGGCGTCGGAGCCATGGTGGCGCTCC
Source organism: Bacteroidota bacterium (assembly GCA_048498995.1). Taxonomy (GTDB): domain Bacteria; phylum Bacteroidota; class Ignavibacteria; order OLB7; family OLB7; genus JBEHWX01. The sequence continues at coordinate 71,540 of JBEHWX010000016.1, read as the reverse complement.
CTGACGGGAGCGTGATCTGCTCGTATGGAGGAGTGATTCGCACCACCGACCGGGGCACGACCTGGAGCACGATCTCCGGAACCGGGCCGTCCTGGATGGGGCGAATGCGCGACGGTGTGATCGGTTTTCTCGGCTCGAGAGTATACTGGTCGAGCGATGGATTCCAATGGAGCCGACACGACGTTGTCGCCGACAGTAGTAGTGGCCCCGTCTCCACGGTCATCACGGTCTGGGGAGATGGGCCGGATCTGATGCTTGCCGCGACGGGGAATAGCTTTGAAGTCCCCGAGGTGCTCTACCATGCGCGCGGTGCGCTGATGCGGTCGACCGATGGCAGTGCCACGTGGAGATCGACCTCCGTGAACCGTATCGATATCACCTCGATCGTCGAGGCGCCCGACGGCGCCCTCTATGCCGCGGGAGGTACGGGCGCGTGGCATGAGGTATACTCCGGGAATGACGGGGTCTTTCGTTCAACCGATCGTGGCGCAAGCTGGGTCCGGCTCGATGCCACGCCGAAGGGACTCCGCACGCCGACGCTGGTCGTGGCCTCGTCCGGCACGCTTCTGCTCGCGTCCTCTTCCGGCAAGGGGGAAACGTTCCGCTCCTCCGATCGAGGCGTGAGCTGGAAGAGTATCCTTCCCGATGTCGTGACATCGCTGGTGACGAACCGTGACCGCGTGCTCTACGCGGGCACAACGACTTCGGGCGTCCTGCGCTCGACCGATGACGGGCTCACCTGGGTTCCGCAGAACGACGGGCTCACCACACGCTATGTCACCTCGCTGGCTCTCGATACCGGATCGGTGCTCTTCGCCGGCACCGCGTACGCCTCGATCTTCGTTTCCGACGGACCGACGGCATCGCTGCGCGCCGAGCCCGCGCGCATGCCGCGGGAGATCGCCATCCTCCCGAACCCGTCTCGGGATCGCGCGCTCCTGACGCTCGACGTCGCTCGTCCCGTTGCGGGCCGTCTGCTCGTGGTCGATCTTCTCGGCCGCGCGGTGATCGATCGGGAGATCGCGCTCCGGAGCGGCGCCAATGGGATCGAGCTGGAGACCGCCGATCTGGCCCCGGGAGCCTACATCGTGACCGTGGAAGCAGGGGAGATGGTCGCGAGTGTGCCGCTGCGGCGCGCGCCGTGACGAGAAATTCGACTGACCGAAGCGACGCACGGGAGGCCGCGCGTCGCGAGCGCACGCCACGAACATTCGCGCGCCGAGCCTCGCATATTCCGATGCTCGCGCCGATCAAATGGAAGCTCGACGCCGAAAAAGAAACAGGCGGACTCCAATCGGTCCGCCTGTTCTCTGCATGGTATCCGGGCGCGATATATCGTGGCGTGATATGTCGTCGCTGGATCAGGCCAGCACCACATCTCCCTGCGCCACCGGGTTGAGCGTCAGCTTCGGGTTCTTCTCCTGGAACGCCCCGATGTGCCACTCGCTCTGGAAGAGCACCACCGGCAGCCCGTCGAAATCGACCACCTGGCGCGTGCCGGTGTAGAGCACCATCGCCTCGATATCCTCCGGAGCTCCGGCTATCCAGCGCGCGGCCACGAACTGCAGCGGCGAGAGGATCACCTCAACGTTGTACTCGTTCTCGAGGCGGAACTTCACCACGTCGAACTGCAGCGCGCCGACCGCGGCCAGAATCGGGTCCGGGCTCATCATGTCCTTGACCCACATCACCTGAATCGCTCCTTCCTCGCGGAGCTGGTCGAGTCCCTTCAGCAGTGCCTTCCGCTTGGTCGGGTTCGGCGTGCGGATCGACGCGAAGCGCTCCGGGGAGAAGCGGGGGATCGCCTCGAACTGCAACTTCCTGCCGCTGGTGACGGTGTCGCCGATGGCGAACACGCCGGGGTTCATCAGGCCGATGATATCTCCCGGATATGCCTCCTCGATGGTCTCACGCTCCTGGCCGAACAGACGCTGCGAGCGGCTCAGTCTAACCTGTTTGCCGGTTCGCGTGTTCGTCACAAGCATATCCTTCTCGAACTTTCCGGAGCAGACGCGGAGAAACGCCACGCGATCGCGATGCTGCTTGTCCATGTTCGCCTGGATCTTGAAGACGAACCCGGCGAACTCCTCCGTCTCCGGCGCCTGCGGTCCCTCGTTGGTCAGGCGCGCGCTGGGGGCGGGGGCGTACTGGATGAAGTAATTCAGGAACAGGTCGATGCCGAAGTTGTTGACCGCGCTGCCGAAGAAGGTCGGTGAGATGATGCCGGTGCGGAAGCGCTCGTCGTCGAACTGCTCGCCGGCGGCGTCCAGCAGCTCCAGATCCTCGCGGAACGTCTCGAGCTCGCGATCTCCCAGAAGCGCCTCGAAGCGGCTGTCCTGGAGTCCGGCGACCTCCACCGGGGCCATGTAGGCGCCGCGCTCGGTCCGCTGGTAGAGATTGGCCTGCTTGGCCAGCCGGTCATATACGCCGGCGAAGGTGGGGCCGGAGCCGATCGGCCAGTTGATCGGGAAGGGGGAGATGCCGAACTCCCGCTCCAGCTCGTCCAGGAGGTCGAGCGGCGCGCGCCCCGGGCGGTCCATCTTGTTGATGAAGGTGAAGATCGGGATGCCGCGCAGCCGGCAGACCTCGAAGAGCTTCCGGGTCTGCGGCTCGATCCCCTTGGCCGCGTCGATCAGCATCACCGCGCTGTCGGCGGCGGTGAGTGTGCGGTAGGTGTCCTCCGAGAAGTCCTCGTGCCCCGGCGTGTCCAGCAGGTTGATCGTGCAGTCCTCGTACTCGAACTGCAGAACGGTCGAGGTGACGGAGATGCCGCGCTGCTGTTCGAGCTCCATCCAGTCGGAGGTGGCGCGGCGCTGATTCCGTCGGGCGGTCACCGAGCCGGCCAGGCGCAGCGCTCCGCCGTAGAGAAGGAGCTTCTCGGTAAGCGTGGTCTTACCGGCGTCCGGGTGCGAGATGATCGCGAACGTCCGGCGCCTGGCGATCTGCTGTTCGAGCTCAGTGGTCATGGGGTCGTCTCGGCTGCGGCCCCCGAGGGCCGCGGTGATTGGATCGGGGCAAATCACAATGATAACGGGAGAACGACGAATCGGACAAGCCTTTCATTGCCTCCGACTGCGACGAATCGTGACGTCGCCGGTCACCAATGTGTCGTTCTCGACTTGAAGATGTGGCAATCCAGACCTCCGCGCGGCGTCCGCCGCGCCGCCAGCCGTGTCGATGATCCGAATGTCATGCTGAAACTCCACGATCACATTCCCTCGACGCGCCAACGCCGTAGCGGTCCCGGCAGCGGCCGGCTTCTCCCGCGCTGGCTCGTCATCGCTATCGTTCTCTGCGCGCTTCATGCCGCTACGGAGGATGCCGCCGCTCAAACACGATTCGGCCACGCCGGTCGCCATTTCCTCATTCCATTTCCCGACACCGTCGGCGACAACGTCCCGCTCCGCACCCCCGTGCCGGCCCCCGACGCCCGCCTGATCATCTTCAGCGAACGGACCGCCCACGTCACGATCACCGCGCCGCTGTTCCGGCGTGACGTCACCGTGAGTCCCGGCGCGTCGACCACGGTCCGGCTGATCGATGGCTCCCCCTCCCGGCAGACCGTGTTCCTGACGGAGCCGAAGGCCGCGACGCGCGATATCTTCGAGATCACCTCCGACGAGCCGGTGATCGTCTACTGCTACTTCATGACCATGTCCGGCTCCGAGGCCTACGCGCCGCTGCCGGTCGAGCAGTGGGGGAAGATCTATACGCTCACCTCGTATCGGACCACGTCGGTCATCCGGCGGAGCGATCCGTCCGAGGAGGACTATGTCGGACGCCCGGCTCCGGTGCAGGTGATTCTGGTCGGCGCCGAGGATGGCACCACGGTCAAGCTTACGCCGGGCATCTTCGCGGCCGCGAAGATGCCGCTCTTCGTTCCGCTCAACGCCGGGCAGGCTCTGCTCCTGAACGGTCTGAGCTCAAGCGCGAATTACACCGACAACGAGGATATCACCGGCACGGTCGTCACCTCCGACAAACCGATCGGGATCCTTTCGGGAACCACGCGCTCGTCCCTGGCGCCCGACCAGCCGGTGATCACCGGCAACACCGCGAAGAATGTGCTCGCCGAGTGGCTGCCTCCGCTGGAATGGTATGGCCAGTCGTTCGTCTACCGGCCGATCGGCGGCCAGGGAGTGGCCGCGAGCGACGAGCAGATTCGCTTCACCGCGCCGGTGCAGGGCTCGGTTGCCTACGTGATACCTCGCTCGCCGAAGACCGGGCCGGCACGGATGGGGCAGACCGAGTTCGTCGCCTTCCGCACCGCGCAGGCCTCCCCGGACGGCGTGCCGATCCCGCTTTCGCTCAGCACGACGGTTCCCACGCAGGCGATGCTCATCACCGGCGATCGCTACGTGATCGAGGGATCGTTCGACCCGAGGACCTCCGGCACCGTCAGGACCACCGGATCGGCGATGGCGGAGCTCTTCCCGCGCGAGCGGTGGCTCTCGCATGGCCGGTTCAACGTTCCCGGCTATCCCACGTTCGTGCGCGACAAGCTGATGGTGGTTGCGGATTCCGGCGCGATCGTGACGCTCGACGGCGTGCCCATTCCGTTTCCACATCTGCCCGGAGAGGATGGCGATTATCAGCAGGCTCTGATCGACGTCACCCCGGGCGATCATGAGCTTCGGGCAACACTCGGGCGGTTCGCGGCAATCGTGTACGGAGCGGCGACCGGCTACGAGGCCGTGCGCACCGCCGGCACGCGAAAGGGAGGGGAGTCGCCATCGCTGTTCGGTGCGGCGGCCGGCAAGGATCGCGACCGATCGCAGCTGCTTCATCCGACCGCGTATGATGAGCTCCCGTCCTATACGTATGCATATCCGGTCGTCTCGCCCGACGATTCGGTGACCACGCCGACCGATCCGGCCGAGCTGTCGGTGACCACGCGCGCCGACTGCGATTCCATGGTCGCGACCATCGCGTTCACCGATACGGTGGCGCCCGCTACGGATCTCCGTTTTCAGACGCCGGATCTCCGCAATGTCGCCCTCAGGATCGACACGCTTCATGGCGCCGGTGGACGCATCATCGGCTTCCGCGTCACGTTCCGTCCGATCGATCCGAGCCTCAACGGCGGCGCATCGCTCGTGCTCCTCGACGCCGCCGGCGGTCGCCGGGCGATTCCATACATCTACAACGCGAATCGCCTGCAAGTGAGCCCGAATCCGGTGGATCTGACCAACGTTCCGCCGTCGGCCGAGCGCCTGGTCACCATCGTCGTGCGCAACGCCAACGACTACCCGGTCCAGGTCACTTCCGCGTCGCTGCTCAGCGGCTTCCGTGGCTTCCGCATCAAGGCCCCCAATCCCTTCCCCAGGATCCTCGCCCCCGGCGATTCGGCCGTCGTCACCCTCACGTTCATGCGTGTCGATTACGACGCCGCCTTCAGCGACGCTCTGGTGCTGGCCGTCGACTGCCACAACGACACCATCCCGCTCAAGGCGCGCACCGGCAACCGCCCGGCCCCCTACCTGGGAGGGCACGACTGGGGGAACAGCTGGCTCGTGGCCTCGGCACCCTGCACGAAGAACCCGACCGACGGCTATCCGTTCGTGGTCGATCTGTACGCCAACGGCACGCAGTCGGTGGTGGTGGCCTCGCTGGAGCTGATCGGCGCCGATGCCGGCTCCTTCGAGCTGGACCGGAGCGATCCGATGCTGAGCGTGCGGACCGGCGATATCCTGTCGGCCGGGGACACCAACCGGTACCGGTATCATCAACGGGTGATCTTCCGTCCGAACGAGGAGCGATCCTATCGGTGCGTTCTGCGGCTGATCACGACGGCCGGCGACACGGTGGAGAGCCTGCTGGAAGGGGTGGGGATCGAATCGCATCTGACGGTGGGAGATTACACGTTCCCGGCGGTGGATCTGACCAACGCGCTGGCGCAGCGTGGGACGGTGACGATCGCGGCACGGCCGACGCGGGCGACACGGATCGAGGATCTTCGGTTGGTGGGGAGCGGCGCGGGTCGGTACTGGCTGGACGTGGCCGACAGCGCTCGGCTGCCGGTGGTGCTGCTTCCGGGGGAGATCTGGCAGGTGGGAGTGTGGTATCTGCCGGTGGCACCGGGCATCGACAGCGCGCTGCTGGTGGCCATCGGCGATGAGTCGCGCTGCGATGATTCCACCGGACTGCTCGTCGGCTCGGCATTCCGTGTTGCCGTTCGCATGGAGGATCTCGACCTCGGATCCCGGCTCGCGTGCCTGGAGGACTCCGTGACCGTGCATCTGTTCAACGACGGACCGGATACCATCAGGCTGATCGGCCTGACCGTGGCGCCGGATGGGACGCTCGACCTGGACGCGCCGACGCTGCCGCTGCTCGTTCCGCCGGGGAGCGCATGCGCGCTCGTGCTTCACGTTGGCGACCGTCCGGCCGGCACCTTGGACGCCATCATCGAGGCGCGTGGCGAGGATACGCGCTCCGGCACGGTCATCGGCGCCCGCGGGCACATTGTCGGCCGGTTCGTCGATGGGCTGATCGAGGTGCGGGGGGGGCGCAACGGCCGGGCATTCCCGGGCGCTCCGATCGGGCTTCCGATCGAGCTGACCCGGGTGGAGCCGGCGTCCGGGGTGCCGACCGGGCCGATCACGCTCCGGGTCGGCTACAACGGCACCATCCTCCAGCTCCTCAACGGGGAGGATTGCGCCGGGCTCTTCTCCGGCACCGTCTTCGATGGCTGGCGCTGCCGCATGCTCGTTTCCCGCGCCGGCCTGTTCGAGGCAACGCTCGACCCGCCGCCGTCGGCGCCGGGCGTCGTGAGGGCGGGCCGTGCGGCCAATCTCCATTTCGGCACGTTCGTCGGCGATTCGACGGTCAGCGAGATCACGGTGGAGCTGGCGCCGGAGAGCGCGCTTTCGTGCCTGACCGTGGAGGCGCATCCGGGACGCGCGCAACTGGATTCGGTCTGCGGTCTCGGCTTCCGACTGATGCGGCTCGGGGCCGCGCGGTACGCCCTGGAGGGGAATCGTCCCAATCCGGTCACATCCGTCACGGACATCGATTTCTCGATCGGACTGGACGGTCCGGTGCGTCTCGACGTCCATGACGCGTCCGGGCGTCAGGTGGCGCGGCTGGTCGACGCGGATCTTCCCGCCGGCTCCTACAGCGTCCGTTGGGATGCGTCGGCGGCCGGTTCCGGGCTGTATTTCTACCGATTGAACGCCGGCACCTGGAGCGCTGTCGGCTCGATGCTGCTCGTCAAATGAGGCGTCGGCGCACGCGGCGTGGGAGCAGGAACGACGGGATGCGCATCGGCGGACAATGTCCCGTACTTTCCCCTGAACATCTCCCTTGGAGATCTCCAATGCGACATCTCGGCGATCCGGATGTCGATACGTTCAGAACCAACTCGTCGATGTGATTCCGCCGGCCCTGAAAGCGTTCTTTCAATAAGCCTTCTGCTCGGCCGCGTTGATGGCGGCCGCAATGTTTGGACACTGAGTATCGGACGTGCGAATTCCGCCTCCCGCCGCAGCGGGACCTTCACCGGAATGAAGGGGCGGAAGGGCATCACTCCGAGCGTGCGCAGCCGCGCGGCTCATCGTCGAGCTCGACTAGATGCATCGATCCAGGAGACCTCATGCGAACCCGGCTCCACGACCTGCACGTCGGCCACGGCCACGTCGAGCGCACATTCCGGCGACTTCCGGTGATCGCCGCGCTCGTGCTGCTGGCGCTCAACTGTACCCAGCTCTGTCGGGCGCAGGGCTCCTCGAGCCAGTACGGCCGCCATTTTCTGATCCCCTTCCCGGACACCACGCGCGACAACGTTCCGCTCAGCTTCACGATGCGGGAAGAGGCGCGGCTGATCATCTTCAGCGAATCCCCGGCGAAGGTGACGATCACCGCCCCGGGCTACCGTCGCGACGTGACGATCGATCCGACCGTTTCCTCCCGGATATCGCTCATGGTTCCCTCGCCGACGGTTCCACGGATCTACATGGATCTGCCCGGCATCACCACGCGCGATATCTTCGAGATCACCTCCGATAACCCGATCTGCGTCTACTGCTACTTCGTTACCCTGGCCGGCTGCGAAGCCTACACGCCGCTGCCGGTGGAAAGCTGGGGGACCGAATACACGCTGGTCGGCCAGCCGACGACGTTCGTCAAGACCCGGTTTCAGCTCAACGAGGAGACCGAGGTACCCTACCCGGCGCCGGCGCAGGCGATTCTGGTGGCGGCCTCGGACGCGACGGTGATCACGATCACCCCCGGCCGTCTGGCGGCCAGCACCGAGCGACGCACTGTCACGCTCGATGCCGGCCAGGCAATCCTGCTCGAAACCCTCGCCAGGGAGGGAGGGACGTTCTATTCGGAGGATTTCACCGGTTCCATCGTCCGATCGAACAAGCCGATCGGCATTCTCGCCGGCTCCACCCGCTCGACGCTCGATCAGACCGAGGGAGTGATCAACGGCAACGCCGCGAAGAACGTGCTGGCCGAATGGCTCCCGCCGAGCGAGCTCTACGGACGCTCCTTCGTCTATCGCCCCAGCCAGGCGGCCGCCGCTCGGTATTCCGATGAACAGGTACTCTTCACCACGGCCGGCGCCTCATCGACCACGCTCACCCCGGAACGGATGTCGAAGATCGTATTCCCCTCGCTCACCGCGGGGGCGCTGGTGACCTACCATGGGGGCAACAACGGATACGCGGCGGCGCTCGGCACCACCAGCAGCGATCCGGTGCAGGCGATGCTCATCACCGGCGAGCAGTACAACCCCAACGGACAGATCGATCCGAGAACGATGGGAACGGCCACCACGTTCGCCCCGGCGATGGCCGAGCTGGTGCCGCGAGAACGGTGGGCGGTCCGCGCGCGGTTCAATGCTCCCGAGCACCCGACGTTCCTGACCCATCGCGTGCTGATCATGGCCGATTCCGCCGCCGACGTCGTGCTCGACGGCGGGATGGTCTCGTTTCCGGCCGGCGACCTTCACTATCGTCAGACCGAGGTGGAGCTGTTGCCGGGCGATCACGAGCTGCGATCGACCAACGGCCGCTTCACCGCGATTGTCTACGGCTATGCCACCGGATACGAGGGGATTCGTCCCGGAAAGACACACAGGAAAGATCAGGAGGGAGGCTCGAATCTTCTTCATTCGACGCAGTACGAGGAGATTCCTGCGCTCACCTACGCCTACCCGGTGGCCGGGCTCCCGGATTCGACCATGCTGCTGCTGTCGAGCCGGGAGTTCTGCGATTCCGCCGTCGTCACGCTCAGTTCCGCGAACACGAGCGCGCTGTCGGCGACGGCATTCACCGTCGATGCCATCGACAACGTCACATTCACGGTCGATACGCTGTTTGCCCCCAACGGGGAGCGCACCGCGTTCCGCATCCGTTTCCGCCCGATCGACCCCGCGAAGAATGGGTCCGCGAAGATCACCGCGGAGGGCTCCGCCGGGGTCAGTCGGAGCATCTCCTATGTCTACAACGCCAACCAGCTCCAGGTGGGTCCGAATCCGGTGGATCTGACCAACGTTCCGCCATCGGCCGAGCGCCTGGTCACCATCGTCGTGCGCAACGCCAACGACTATCCGGTTCAGGTCACCTCCGCGTCGCTGCTCAGCGGCTTCCGTGGCTTCCGCATCAAGGCCCCCAATCCCTTCCCCAGGATCCTCGCCCCCGGCGATTCGGCCGTCGTCACCCTCACGTTCATGCGTGTCGACTACGACGCGGCCTTCAGCGACGCTCTGGTGCTGGCCGTCGATTGCCACAACGACACCATCCCGCTCAAGGCGCGCACCGGCAACCGTCCGGCCCCCTACCTGGGAGGGCACGACTGGGGGAACAGCTGGCTTGTGGCCTCGGCACCCTGCACGAAGAACCCGACCGACGGCTATCCGTTCATGGTCGATCTGTACGCCAACGGGACGCAGTCGGTGGTGGTGGCCTCGCTGGAGCTGATCGGCGCCGACGCCGGCTCCTTCGAGCTGGACCGGAGCGATCCGACGCTGAGCGTGCGGACCGGCGATATCCTGTCGGCCGGGGACACCAACCGGTACCGGTATCATCAACGGGTGATCTTCCGTCCGACCGAGGAGCGATCCTATCGGTGCGTTCTGCGGCTGATAACGACGGCCGGCGACACGGTGGAGAGCCTGCTGGAGGGAGTGGGGATCGAGTCGCATCTGACGGTGGGGGATTACACGTTCCCGGCGGTGGATCTGACCAACGCGCTGGCGCAGCGTGGGACGGTGACGATCGCGGCGCGGCCGACGCGGGCGACGCGGATCGAGGATCTTCGGTTGGTGGGGAGGGGCGCGGGTCGGTACTGGCTGGACGTGGCCGACAGCGCTCGGCTGCCGGTGGTGCTGCGGCCGGGGGAGACCTGGCAGGTGGGAGTGTGGTATCTGCCGATGGAACCGGGCATCGACAGCGCGCTGCTGGTGGCCGTCGGCGATGAGTCGCGCTGCGATGATTCCACCGGACTGTTGCTGGGAACCGCCTACAAGCTGGTCTCGCGGGTCGAGGATCTCGATCTCGGAACGCGGCTGGCCTGCCGGGAGGATAGCGCCGTCGTAACGTTCGTCAACGACGGCAACGACCCGATCCGGGTGATCACGGTCCATGCGATTCCGGAGGGATCGATTCGCGTCGACGCGCCGTCGGAACCGCTGACCATCCCCGCCGGGGGATCGTACCGGATCACGGTCCGGTTCGGCGGCGCATCCGCGGAGGATATCGACGCGATGATCGAGGTCACGGCCGAGGATCGGACGGGCACCGTCACCGGCGCGTTCCGCGGGCACGTTCGCGGCAGGCTCGTCGCCGGAACGATGGAGCTGGCGGTGGGACGCGATCATCACCTGTTTCCCGGCTCCACCGTCATGGTGCCGGTGGAGCTCGAGCGGATCGATCCGGCCGGCATCGCGCCCGGCCCGGTGACGCTTCGCGTCAGCTACAACGGCTCGATGCTCGCGCTGCTCAACGGCGCCGATTGCGCCGGCCTCTTCGCCGGCACCATCCTCGACGGCTGGAGCTGCCGGTCGCATGCCTCGCGCGGCGGGCAGTTCGAGGTGACGCTCGATCCTCCCTCGCCGGCCTCTGCCATCGCCGGCCCGGGGCGCGTCGCCAATCTCGTGTTCGGCGGCTATATCGGCGATTCGATTGCCTCCGAAATCGTGGTGGAGCTCACGCCCGAGAGCCCGATTCCCTGTCTTGGCGTGGCGGCCCGCCCGGGTCGTGTCCGCCTCGATTCCATCTGCGGCCTCGGCTTCCGGCTGATGAGTCTCGGGACGGCCAAATACGCGCTGGAGGGAAATCACCCGAACCCGTTCAACCCGTCGACGCGGATCGATTTCACGCTCGGCCTGGATGGCCCGACCCGGCTGGTGGTGACCGACGCGGCGGGGCGTGAGGTGGCGCGTCTGGTCGATGAGGATCTTCCGGCGGGCTCCTACAGCGTCAGCTGGGATGGGGCCGACGCGCCGTCCGGCCTCTATTTCTACCATCTTTCCAGTGGCACCTGGACCGCCATCGGTTCGATGCTGCTCGTACAATGATGACCACGCGATCAACCTTGCGATACGTGCTGCCGCTGCTCGCGCTCGCGACGCTGCTCGGCTCGATGCTGCCCGGCCCGACGCTCTCGGCGCAGACGCCGTTCGTCGGCCGGAAATTCATGGTCGCGTTTCCCGACACGGTCCGGGACAACGTTCCGCTGATCGGCGCGCAGGCTCCGAGCGCGATGCGGCTGGTGATGTTCGCCACCGGAGCCGGCCAGGCGCGGGTCCGCGGCAATGGCGTGGACGACCGCGTCTCGCTCACGGCCACCGCTTCCTCCACGGTCAACATCGACGGGCGTGCCGCCTATCTCGATTCCGGAAAATCCGCGGATCGCGTGATCACCATCGAGTCGGACGTGGATATCATCCTCTACTGTTACTTCGAGACCCCGGATGGCTCGGAGGCCTTCACGCCGCTGCCGGTGGCGCGATGGGGAACGCGCTATCTGGCCGCGATGGGGCCGTCGACGACGGTCGGCTACCGCCCGAACACGCAGGAGGAGGGGCTTCAGGATATCCCGGCGCCGGCCCAGGTGATCGTGATCGCCTCGCAGAACGGGACGAGCGTCTCGATCGGCGGCGATGCTCCGGTGAAGCTGAACGCGGGCGAGTGCTATGTGGCCGAGGGGCGCTCGGCCTACGCCGGCAGCAGCATCACGGCCGACAAGCCGGTCGGCATCATGACGGGAAATACCCGTGGCGGAAGCAGAAACACCTACACGGGGAGCACGATCATCACCGGCAACACGCTGAAGAACACGATGGTGGAGTGGCTGACGCCGGTGGAGATGCATGGCACCACGTTCGCCGCGGTGACGCCGCGCTCGATAGCGCCGGACCCGAATGGAAGCGATCTGCTGTTGACGTTGATGAGCACTCCCTGGGCGGTGACCACGACCCAGGTCGGCATCGATCCGAACAAGCCGGTCGATCGCTCCGAGCGGTATGCGGGGCAGTTCAACGAGGTGGAGCTCATCAATTTTCTCGGTCCGGATTATCTGACCGGTTTCGACGTGGTTGCCGATCACCCGATCTCCGCGTTCGCGATCGTCGGCAGCGCCATCAAATCGGTTTGGGAGATCGAGGATCAGCGCACCTGGACCTCGGCGATGGTCGAGCTGCAGCCGTTCGAGCGATGGGTTACCACGGCGCGGTTCCATGCCTTCGACGCGCCGTCGTTCCTGCAGAATTACGTCCTGATCTCCTGCGAGAAGGGGGCCACGGTGCGGGTCGATGGCGTGGTGGTTCCGCTGATTTCCCCCTACTACCCGTTGACCACATTTTCGCATGGTCGACTGCTGGTTGCCCCGGGCGATCACGTCATCACCTCGACCGGCGGGAAATTCACCGCGATCGCCTACGGCGTGGCCACCGGCGTCGAACAGGTGCGGCCGGGACGTCCCCGCAAGGATGATGGCGGCGGCTCCACGCCGCTGCACACCACGTTCTATTCGCAGCTCCCAGCCTACTGCTACGCCTATCCCGTGGTCGGCCTCACCGCGCCGACGATTCCTCCGCCGCCGAAGGGGCTCAACTACTCCATCATCACCGGATGCGATACGATGGTGGTGATGATAACCTCCACGGCCGGCGCCGACCAGCCGGTGACGGCGAACATCGCGCAGGTCAACGGGACCAACAGCCGCCTCCGCATCGATACGATCCGGACCGGGTCGACGGTCACCGCGCTGCGCGTGGTCGTGTCGCCGATCAATCCGAAAGTGGACGCGGCACTGCTCGTGGTGGGGACCGGTCCCGACGGCGGCCGCAAGGATATCCAATACGTCTATCGCGCCGGCGTGCTCGAATACGCGCTCACGCCCGCGTCGATGAACAATGTTCCGGCCGGTGTTCCGATCGACGTTACCCTCACAATCAACAACAACAACGCGTATCCGGTCTGGGTCAGCAACGGGCAGCTGGCGCGCGCGACGCAGGGATTTCAGATCAAGAAGCCGGAGCCGTTGCCGCATCTGGTGCCGCCCAACGGGAGCGTCACGGTCCCGCTCCTCTTTCAGCGCGTCGATCACGACACGTACTTCTCCGATGATATCGTTCTGTCGCTGGAGTGCCGGACCGACACGGTGCACCTCCAGGCCAAGACCGCTCCGGCTCCGGCGCCCCGCATCGGCGGCTGCGACTGGCGCGCGCGCTGGCTCACGACGCTCGACAGCTGCACCAAGAGCGGTGTCCGCTCCTACGATTCGACCTTGCCGGTCTTCAACCTCGGCCTCACCGACATCACCGTCACGGCGCTCGACCTGATCGGCCCCGACGCCGACGATGGCTACTTCACGCTCGACCGGACCGATCCGGCCTCGACGGTCGCCATCGGGACGCTCCTTCCGGGAGGGGATACCTCCATGGCCGGCCATATACTCCGGCAGACGGTGCGCTTCCGTCCGAAGCAGGAGCGGGAATACTCCTGTCTGGCGCGGTTGATCACCTCCAGCGACGACACGGTCTGGAGCACGCTGCGGGGTATCGGTATAGAGTCGCATCCGGTGGTGACGGGGTGGAGCTTCGCGCCGGTCGATCTGACCGGCAAGGGCGCTCCGGACCTGATCGGCACCGCCACCATCGCGGCTCGCGGCACCCGGCCGCTGACGATCACGCGCCTGACGGTGGAGGGGCCGGATCGAAGCCGCTTCGCGATCGACCAGGCGGATCTGGATCAGCTCCCGAAAACGCTCGCCCCCGGCGATATCTGGCGCATCGGCGCGCACTTCAGGCCGGTCGCGCCCGGCAGGGACACGGCGTGGATCGCGGCCGAGACGGACGGATCGCGATGCGATGATTCTCTCGGAGGGGTGGATGGAAGCGCCTTCATCCGGGGCATCGGCATCGATTCGATCGATCTCGGGACGATGCTCGGATGCCATCCGGCCGGAGACACCATCCTGCTCCGGAATACCGGATCGGTCGATGCGCGTCTCGTCGGCATCGATATCGTACCGCCAGACATCCTGGAGCTCGACAACGCGGCTCTTCCGCTGGACTTCCCGGCCGGCGGGGAGATCCGTCTGCCGCTGCGCGTGATCCGTCGCGATTCCGGCGACTTCCGCTGCGCGATCAGCTCACGTATCGCCGGGCTTGCCGCCTCCGGGGGAGATACGGTTGTCACGACCACGGTGACCGGGAGGATAGTGGAGCCGGGGATCACGGCCGCCGTCGGCCGCGCGCATCACGCGGTGCCGGGAGGTGAGCTCGTGGTGCCGGTGCTGCTCCGGGTCGAGGGCTCGGGGATCGAGGGGGCCCACGTCCGGAGCCTGCGAATCCGCGTGCGTTACAACGCCGGCATTCTCCGGCTCCTGAACGGAGGCGATCCGGGCACGCTTGCCGGCGCGCTCCTGAGCGGATGGACATTGACCGGCATCACCGACCGTCGCGGCGAGCTCGAGCTGTTTGCCGACGCGAGCGCGCCAGCCGAGCTGACCGGGGATGGTGAGCTGCTTCGGCTCCGCTTCAGGAGCTTCCTCGGCGACTCGACCGGCTCCGAGATCATCCCGGAGGTCGCGCCGATCGGCGACGCCGCGTGCCTCACGGTCGACGCCGTGTCAGGACACTTCCAGCTCGATTCGATCTGCGGGCTCACCTATCGCCTCTTCGAGCTCGGCACCGCCGGACGTCTGCTCGGCGACGCGCATCCCAATCCATTCCGCGAGCGGACCGAGATATCCTTCACCGTTCCCTTCGACGCGCCGGTGCGGATCGCGCTGGTCGATGCCGCGGGCCATGAGGTGGCCGTGCCGTTGGAGCGGGACCTTCCCGCCGGAGCGTATCGTCTCGAGATCGGCGGCGACAGGCTTCCCTCCGGACTCTACTTCTACACGCTTGGCATGCCCGGCACGACCGAGACCCGATCGGTCGTCAGAAGCAACTAGCAACCGGCTGGCGACCCGGTGTCGGCCTGATGATTCAGGGGCGCCGATCGGATGCCGAACCATTGCGCATCATCTGATCCATCGGGATCGGGTGCTGTTTCAGGAACTCGCGGGCCACCGAATCGGGCACGTCCCGCACGGTCACCTCGTGGCGCGTCACCTGGATGTTTCCGGCGTCCCGAACCTCGATGTTCGACGGCGTCGAGACCGGCAGCGACGGATTGCTCTGCGTGACCGGCACCTGCGCGGGAGCGGACTCGACAGGCTTCGACGGGGATTGGGAGGAGTCGGGGAGGGTGGCCATCGGGGCCGCCGGGGCGGATGGTATCGGCTCGATCACGGCAGCCGCCGCTTGCGGCGTGGAGGACCCGGTTGCTTCCGGTATCACCGCGATGGCGGCCACCGCCAGGCCGACCATGCAGAGAGCCGAACGGACGAGCAGGGGAGAGACCCCGATCGCCTTCACGAGCTTCGAGCGGGAAAAGTCGCCGAGAAGCGCTATGATCGCCGCCGTGCCGCCGAGAACGAAGAGAAAGAATTCCGTGCTCATGGTGACCTCATCAGATGTGTGGAGTGTCGTGTATGTGTGATGGACGCCATCCCCTGGACGTGGCGCAACGCGGCGATCGGCCTGGTGAAGCCGAACCTGGTGTGAGGCTGAACGTATCTGGTGCCGCGGCCGTGGGGACTCGCATCCCGCCGGAGTGGACGATGTTCCGGTCGGAGCCTAGTATACGAGAATCATATTCCGATGGCAAGCCGCGCCGGTCGGCATGACCGGATGGTCATCCCACCGACGCTCGAGACGTCGAAGCGCTGCCCGCCGTGACGGAGTCTCGGCTTGCCTTGACCGGCGTGTCAGGACGCGGACACGGCGTGCGCCGGGAGCGGGCATCGAATGTCACGGCTCCGAGCGGGAATCGGGCGCGAATCGGGCGCGAGGCGTGGCGCTCAGCCGAAGAACTTGTTCCGTTCCTTCTGAAGCTCGGAGAGGAGGTAGCGCAGGTGCGCGTTGGTCGATCCCTCGGCCATCGGCATATATCGGTCGCTCGTTTCCTGGACGTACTTGTAGGGGTTCCGCTTCAGGTTGAACTGCAGGCAGCGGAGGTTGTCCAGGCGGTCGGCGAGCTTGATCACGCGGCAATCCTCCGGACTCCGCATCAGCCGCTCGACGTATTCCTGATCGATCTGATCGCGCAGCGGGCCATCCTCCACGCGGATCTCCTTGGTGAGCGTCTCGACCAGAAAGCCGACGTACTCGCCGAAGTTGTAGGCGAGCACCTCCGGCGTGAGGATGTCGGAATCCTCCAGCGCGTCGTGCAGCAGTCCGGTCACCAGCAGGTCCGGATCGGTGATGCCGAGCTCGTCGACGAGGATCTTCGTCACCCGGGTCGGATGCCAGAAGTAGGGGGTGCCGTCGTTGCGCTGCTGGTACTGATGGACGTTCTGCGCCATCTCGTACGCGCTCAGCACGCGGTTGACCTCGACCGATCCGTGAAGCGGCGTCAGCCGGTTGACCAGCTCCGTCTTCGACAGGAATGTCTGGTTGTATTTCTGCGATTTCTCAAGCATTACGACTCGATTAGCTCACGTGCCATCTGAAGACTTGCATCGGTAACGATCTCGCCGCTCATCAGCTTGGCGACCTCGCGGACATGCTCGTCGCGCGTCAGGGCGCGGACGCTCGTGGTCGTGCGCCCTCCCTGGACCCGCTTCTCGACGAGGAAATGTCGCTCGCTCACCGCCGCGATCTGCGGAAGATGGGTGATCGCGATGATCTGGTGATAGTCGCCGAGGTCCCGCATCGCCGCGCCGACCTTGGAGGCGACGCGACCGGAGATGCCGGTGTCGATCTCGTCGAAGACCAGCAGCGGAAGCTTCTCTCCCTTGGCCAGGATCGTCTTGAGCGCGAGCATCACGCGGCTGATCTCGCCGCCGGAGGCCACCTTTGCAAGGGGCTTCGGCTCCTCGCCCACGTTGGTGGAGATGAAGAACTCGATCCGGTCGATGCCGCTGGCGCTGGCCGCCACGGTACGATCCTCCACGATCACCGCTCCAGGGGAATCGGAGGAGGCGGGCATCTGTTCGATTCTGACCACGAACTTTCCCTTCTCGATGCCGAGCCCCTTCAGCACATCCTCGATCGCCTTCTCGATCTTCCGCGCATAGTCGCGGCGTTTCTTCGACAGGCGGGCGCCGAGCTCCCCGGCCTTCCTGCGGCGCTGGTCCAGCTCCCGCTCCAGGCGCTCGATCTGCTCGTCGAAATTCTGCGCCAGCTCGAGCTCCGCGGCGATCGTCTCGCGGTAGGCGATCACGGCATCGAGCGTGCCGCCGAACTTCTTGCGCAGTCCGCTGAGCGCGTGGAGGCGCTCGCGCATCTCCTCGAGGCGCATCGGGGAGAAGTCGATCCGGTTGGCGTAGTCGTGGAAGAACTTCGCCAGCTCGTCGACGATGGCGACGGCCGAGCCGAGCTCGTTGCGCTGCTCGTTCAATGACGGATCGATCGCGATCAGCTGGTCGAGCGTGGTGCGGGCGCGCTGAAGCCGGTCGTGAACCGAATCATTCCCCTCATAGAGAATATCCGTCAGACCGGTGCCGAGCTCGGCGATCCGCTCGCTGTTCTCGAGCAGCTTGAGCTCCTGCTGGAGCGCCGCGTCCTCCCCCTGCTCCGGCGCGATCGCATCGATCTCCTTGAGCTGGAACTGGTAGAACTCCTGACGCTCGCGCAGTTGCAGCTCGCGGCCGCGCAGATCGCGCAGCTCGGCCTGAAGCGTCGCGATCTCCCGGAAGGCGAGCGCGAACTCCGCGACCTGCGGCTCGAATCCGCCGGCGTCGTCGAGAAAATGAATGTGGGTGTCGGCGCGCAGGAGCATCTGATGCTCGTGCTGGCCGTGCAGGTCCACCAGATGATCCCCCAGCTCCTTCAGGAGGGTCAGCGGCGCGGGGGAGTCGTTGAGGAAGGCGCGGGAGGTTCCCCGGGCGTTGATCTCGCGGCGGACGATCAGCTCCTCGCCGTTGTCGTAGCCGTGCTCGCGGAGGATCCTGCCGGCGCGCTCGTTGCCGGCGACGGTGAAGTTCCCCTCGATGATCGCCCTGTCGGCGCCGTGCCGTACCGCCTCGGCCGAGGCGCGATCTCCCAGGAGCAGGCCGAGCGCGTCGAGCAGGATCGACTTGCCCGCGCCGGTCTCGCCGGTCAGGATATTCAACCCCCCTCGGAAGTCGACGAGCACCTCCTCGATAAGGGCATAGTTCTTCACATGGAGCGATTTCAGCATACGGTCTTCGCGTATCGACGAGTCTTCGTCATCGTTTCGTGCGCCCCGGGCCGGTCGGTGCCGGCAAGGGGAGAGCTTCCGCGTCCAGGGGAATCTCTCCGACCCCGGAGCTCCGGAGTCGGCGGGGTGAGTACATATCTGACAGGGTATCTCGATGCCTCGGCGGCCGCGGCCGGGCGGCGCATCCGGTCGTTGCCGAAGCCGGCTCTCAGGTCGCCGCCTTCTCTCCCCTCGGCGCGGAGAACTGCGTCTCCTTGTGCTCGGTGAAGAGTCCCTTCACGCGGTTGCGCTGATACTTCCCGGTCGAGGTGACCGGGATGTCGTTGCCGAAGACGACGACCTTCGGCGCCTTGTGGAAGGGGAGATGCTGACGGCAGTAGGCGATCAGCTCCTCGGCGGTGAGGGAGGCATCGGCCGGCCTGACATAGGCCCCGACCTCCTCGCCGTACCAGTTGTTCTCGAACCCGACGGAGATGCCGGCATCGACCTTCGGATGGCTGTTGATGACCTCGTCGATCTCCAGCGGAGAGATGTTCACGCCACCACGGATGATCAGCTCCTTGATCCGTCCGGTGATGAAGAAATAGGGGAGGCCGTCATCGCCGATCGTCCTGAAGCCTTCGTCGCCGCTCCGGAACCAGCCGAAGGTGAAGGCGTTCTCGTTGGCCGTCGGGTTGTTGTAGTACTCGATCATCACGTTGTGACCGCGGATCACGATCTCGCCCCGCTCGCCGTCCGGGACCGGCTGGCCATTGGCGTCGTGGATCGCCATCTCGTTCTGCGGGATCGGCACGCCGATGCTCGGAAACCCATAGGCGGTCAGCCACTTCAGGCGCTCCTCGTCGGTCTGATCGACCGGGAGGAAGCAGCTGTAGCAGGTGGTCTCCGACAGGCCGTAGCCATGCACGATCGGGAAATGGTAGCGGCTCTCGAATCGCTCGGCCAGCTCGCAGGTCAGGGGGCCGGCGCCGCAGATGATATGGCGGAAGCGCGAGAGGTCGAGCGTCTCGGTGGCGATATCCGCCTGGATCAGGAACGCCAGGAGGGTCGGGACCACCGACACGATCTCCACCTTCTCATCGGCGATGCGTTGGAAAAAAGTGCTGGACTGAAACTTTCGGTTGAGCACCACGCTCGATCCGGCGTACATCGGCGTCACGTGGGTGACGACCGTGCCGTTGACGTGGTGAATCGGCAGGACGCACATCATCCGGGAATCCGGTCCGATGCGATGCCATTCGGAGATACCCATGGCATCGGCCAGGAGGTTTCCCTGCGCCAGGAGCACTCCCTTCGGATTGCCGGTCGTGCCGCTGGTGTAGACGATCAGACACTCCTGATCGCGCATGTCGAGCTCAGGCTCCGGAACATCTTCCGACGCGCCGTTGAGGATCTCCTCGAAGGAATCGCATCCGTCGGCCGAGGCGCCGCAGACCACGGCGATCTCGACGGGCGCGGCTTCGGCGCGCAGCTTGAGGAATCGCTCGAGGTACTCGTCACGCACGAAGGCGATGCGCGCTTCGGAGTTGTTCAGGATGTAGATGATCCTGTCGTCATCCTCTCCGACGTTGACCGGCACGATGGTGGCGCCGATCCACCAGGCGGCGAAGTATTGAACCACGGTATCGGCGTGATTGTGGCCGATGGTGGCGATCCTGCTTCCACGGCCGATCCCACGCGAGCGGAGATACGCGGCGGTCCGTCCAACCAGTTCGGCGAAACGGGCGTAGGAGAGCTCGCGGCGCGAGCCGTCGTCATCGTAGAAGATGAGCCAGGGGCGGTCCGGGGTCTCCTCGGCGCGGTGCCGGAGCATCTGGCCGATCGAGGAAAAGGCGACGTCGAGATGGTCGAAGGGGATGCCGTTGACTGAGCGCGCTGCCGCGATGAGTGCGTTGAGATCCATGCAAGCCAAGATACGAAGTGGAGTCGAGAGCGCCCGGTAAAGCTCAACTGGAGCTGGGCAGGAGAACCCGTTGAAGCTGCAAGATACGGGGGAAGATTGAAGAGAATTGAGAATGAAGAATGACGAATGACGAAATCCCCGAACGACTGGAACCGCGCGACCGGAAGGGCGCGACTGGTTGGGCTCGACTGGTTGGGCCCGACCGGAAAACGGCGGGCGGTCGTGTCGGTGTCGGAGGAGCGGGCCGGTCGGAGGTTGGCGATAGTAGGACCAGGAAGGACCCGGGCCGGAGTCTCCGGATGCGTACCGTGCAAGACCCGGCTCCGCGGTCGTTCCTTCGATTCTTGGAGTCGTTTCTGAAGCCGTTATTGCACACCCTTCGGTTCAACGCTGTCACGGATGTCGAGCATCGGGAACCACGATCGCCCGGTCGCCGCCGTCGATGCGGTGCGCCGGACGGCGGGGGGGAATTGAAGCCGGCAAAAAACATTGAGAAGCATCACGAACGGAGGGAATACCTACTTTTGCGCCCTATGCAGTCGACACAGACCCTGGAAGAACGAACCGAGCGGATTCTGGCCGGAGACCGGCTGGCGATCACCCGCGGGATATCACTGATCGAGAACGAGCGGCCGGGATGGGAGAAGCTCCTGTCGTCGTTGTACCGACATACCGGCAAGGCCTACCGGATCGGTATCACCGGTCCTCCCGGGGCGGGCAAATCGACCTTGACGCAGAAGCTGATCGCCCACTATCGGGACGCCGGTAATCGCGTGGCCGTTATCGCCGTGGATCCCACCTCGCCGTTCACCGGCGGAGCCATCCTCGGCGACCGCGTCCGGATGCAGTCGGAGTCGATGAAGGAGGGGGTGTTCATCCGTTCGATGGCCACCCGTGGCAGCCTCGGCGGCCTGAACACGAAGGCGCAGGACGTTGCCGATCTGCTCGACGCGTCCGGCTTCGACATCGTGATCTTCGAGACGGTCGGCGTCGGCCAGTCGGAGCTCGATATCGCCAAGGCGGCCGACTGCACGATCGTGGCGCTGGTGCCGGAGTCCGGCGATTCGATCCAGGCGATGAAATCGGGGCTGATGGAGATCGCCGATCTGTTCGTGCTGAACAAGTCCGACCGCGACGGGGCCGATCAGGCTGTGGCCGCGCTCAAGACGATCCTGACGTTGAGGATCACGCACGCGGCAGGCGAGTGGATTCCCGACGTGGTGAAAACGGTGGCCACGACCGGCGACGGGATCGAGAGCGTGGCCGCGAAGGTGGCCGCGCACCGGGCGCACATGGAGGAGTTCAACATCCTGAGCCGGCGGCGTGGCGATCGGGAGAAGGTGCGGGTGCAGGAGCTGGTCGAGGCGCTGCTCCGTTACAACTTCTGGTCGAGCGAGCGGGTGGCGCGTCTCGACCGTGAGATGCCGGAGGTGGTGGCCCGCCGCGAATCGCCGCTCGAGCTGGCTCACGCGCTGATCGACACCGGCGCCGAGGTCGGGTAGCGCCGAGGCATACGTGCCGCCGGTTTCCCTCTCGTCCGTGGCCTCCACGCGCGGCCCCGGAAACGGACTGTCGTGATGACGAGGCGCGCGGATATCGTCCGGGGGAGAGGGGACCTCACCGGCGTTGCAGGGGGGAGACCTGGGAGCGCCGCTGACGTACCTCCCATAAGAGCCTCTCACGAAATGAGGGGGCGCACGCTGAAGACATGCGGCTACCCCTTCACTTCCTTCCGACCAGATCCATTCCGTGAGGGGCTCTAACGACGATAATGACGACGGCACGCGCCACGAGCTCTCCCATCTCTGACTCGCCAACCTCGACCGACGATCCGATATCTACCTCGGTTCACGAGGGGGATACGAGGGATGGGCGGCACAAGCATCCCGGGGAAATCGGGGAGATGAATGTCGATCCCCGGATCATTCGCCACTCCGTGGCGGCCAGCCCCAGAGGCATCGACCGGGTCTAGCTCATTATCTAGACCAATATCGGTGAGGAGCCGGTACACTTGCAGCTATGGCATTTAGGTAATGCCGTTATTGCTAATTCGAAATACCACCTATCTTCAGCCCTCAAAACATCATCAGTGTAGGAGGATTCCCGGCAGATCGGCCACATCCAGCGCCTTCGTGTTCAGGCTGCCCCTGGGTACCAACCGATTCTGTTGGTCGATCCGTTGTTGCGCAATAACAGCATCAGCCTCATCACTTCTCTCCTCGCTCCTCCCGTGAACCATCTGTCTCCGCATCTTTGATTGAGCGCGTGCGTGGGCGGCATGGTGGGGGCTGACCGTGCAAGGCCGTTCGATATCACCCTCCCGGTTGCCAGATCCTATCTCGGCGCCCGCGAGGCGCTCAAGGTGGGTGGGGAGGCCAACGGCCGCGCGCGCTCCTATCCGGCGCATCATTTCTTCGGCGACATCTTCGGCTCGGTCCACGACCTGAGCACGATCCTGATCCTCTGGTTCGCCGGCGCCTCGGCGATGGCTGGTCCGCTGAACATCGTGCCGCGCTATCCGCCGCGCCACGGCATGGCCCCGAACTGGGCCAAGGCCACGCGTCCGCTCGTGCCGGTGTTCACGGCGATCGCCTTCGCGGTGACGATCATCTTCAAGATTGTATCAACAACTGGTGATCATCCCGGCCGGAAGGATGTCACGGAGAGAGTGAAATCCCGTCCACCTTTCGCGCGCCGCATCGAAGATGTTCGCGAGATGTGGGAACGCGATCATGTCGGCCGTCGAACCGCGCATGCCGAAAGCCTGGCTCGCGCCGTCTCTCCGGCATCGAGCATCACTTGCCGGGGAATGACAGACCGGCCGCGGAGTAACTTCATTCGATTCCGCGGGTAGATTCGATCGGCCCGGGCTGCTTCAGCGGTCCGGCCGGCAACGACACCTCACCCGTATCGATTTCGGGAGAATAGCGCCATGCGACTGCTGCCACTGCTTCTGCTCACCGCCATCCCGTGCGCCGCTCAGAACATGATGGAGGGGCAGTACTTCACGCCGGAGCATGTACGGGCCGCCCATCTGCGCGAAGCCACGCTCCGCAGCCTCGACACCCTCGGTCCGGACGGCAGGGGGATGATCTTCTGGCATGCCGTCTTCAACGACCAGGGCAACCCCATCTACGTCGGCACCATGCGCGCCGGATACACTCAGGGGGGCGAATCCCTGGGTCCGCGCTTTCGCGTGTCCGATCCGCTCGCGACATACTACCGATACGATACCGCTGGTCAACTCATCAGGTCATTTTCACTCGCCGGAGATGCCGTTACGGTAATCACCTGGCGATACGATGCCAGCGGACGAGAGACGGATCGGCCTTACGAGTATCATGAGGTTCGTCTTCCCGTCGTGGATGATGGTGTTCCTCCGTACATCGCGGTATATGAGGACACCGTATGCCAAGCGGAGCTCATTTCCGACCGAACGGAGACTGACGCGTTTCGAACCATACGCAGGACTCGATATGTCCTTGATAGTAAGGGCCGGCCCACGGAGCGATTGACCTCCTACGACGGTGAAAGCTCGTTGAGACGCGAGTGCTTCCGGTACGATCAGCGGGATTCCGTGGTCGACCACGTCACGATCGACGACCGCGACACGACTGATCGCGTCGTATCGACATTCGACGAGGCGGGTCGCCTGATGCGCCGAGTGGAGGGCGTCGACGAGGGCAGGAGCGTTTCCGCCAACTTCTCGCAACAGATCTGGACCATCACCTATGATTCCGCCGGATCGGTAAGGGTCGGCTCATTTCCGAGAAGCTCGTTTTCGGTGCGCTGGCGCCTCGATTCCTCGGGGAATCTCACCGACCTGACCACCCAATACAGCGATACCGTCCTGTGGAGGGAGGCCTGGCGCTACGACTCTCGCGGCCTTCCGACGGAGGGGGAAATCCGATTCCATCGGAAGTATGTGCCCGTGATGAAAGAGGGGCAACGGAAGGGGCCCGACGGCAAGATGAACACCTACAGCTACGAGGCATGGCGCGCCGAGGTGGATCCGTCCCCCAAGCCCGATCGATACCGTTACGAATACGTCATCGCGCCATCCACTCCGGAAAGCGGGGGCAGGTCACCTCGCACGAATATCAAGTGAGACGGTGAGGAGCGCCCGCCGGCCCTGGTGACCGCGTTCCCGAGCGCGCATCTCTTCAACGTGCGCCAGGTTGTGGATCGGCACGAGTGGTCATGGCGCGACGACCGTACCGGCCCGAGCATCGCGCCGCACGACGGTAGTCCCACGTCTTCCGCTCGGCGCCCATCGTATCGCTGACGAAGGCATCCGCGAGTGAATCGACGCTGCCGTGACGATCATCTCGGATCGTTTACCGTCACACGGACCGTCCGGCTCAGGAAGCGTCCCTCCGGGGAATCGCTCGCGTACGGGGCTTCGTCCGGAGACGCGCCGCGCGCATCCACCTTCGTCCCGGCCGGCAGCAGCGCGGCGATTGCCCGCGCCCGGTCGGCCGCCAGCGCGCGGTTGTGCGCCGCGTCGCCGAGCGCGTCGGTGTATCCCACGATCGTCACCGTTGAGCGCGGGCCGATCCGCGCCAGAATCTCCTTCATCTCCTCGCCGCCACGCCTCGTCAACTGCGCCCGGTCGTACTCGAAGGTCACCAGCAGAAACTCCGCGCTGTTAACCGGCCGGCTCGCCGAACTCGTCACCGTGACGGTGGTATCGACTCGCACCGGAAGAGATGCCGGCTGGGAGCTTGCCGCGTTGCCGCCGGCATCCCGAACGGTGAGACGGTAGTTGACTCCACCCGCGTTCAGCACCCGCTCACGGTCCTCCTGCGTCAGGCTCCAGCGCACGGTCGCCAGCGGCGCGCCGGTCCCTTCCAGGTGTTCGATCGGTCCGGTCCCGGATGCCGAATTGAGCACGAGCTCCCACCGCTCGACCGGCGCCGAGGCGGTGGCGCTGGCCGTGAACTCGATCTCCCGCGGCTCGGTCATCGGTTCCACCACCCGCAGCTTCACCGGCTCGTACAGCCCCGACTCGCTGAACTCCAGCTCCACGCGCCGGTTCTCCTCACGCCCCTCCGGATACTCGGAGTTCGACGGAACGGCCGGATCGGTCACCCCGCGGGTCGTGATCCGGCGACGCTCGATGCCCCAGAGCCGCGAAAGCAGATCGGCGACCTGCGCCGCACGCGCCTCGGCCAGCCCCTTCCGGTTCTCCTCGTCCGCGCTCGTGGTGCCGGTCACCATCAACGTGGCCCGCGGATGCTCCCGCAGGCGCGAGCCGATGATCGCCAGCACTTCGCGATGCGCCACCACGGCGTCGGCCGGCACGCTCGACTCCGTAAATCCCGACGCGCCGATATCGGTCCGGTAGCGCGTCGGCAGCCGCGAGGAGTTCTTCTCGAAGAAGAGCACCGGAAGCACCGGCACATACCGCGCGACGATCTGCCGGCGGAACTCGATCGGGAGCTTCGCGTTGACCACGGCCACCGCCACGTTGGCCGAGAAGGGGGCGGGAACCGGCCTCCTCGGCTCGGCGGGCGCCGGCGGCACCGGGCTCGACTCGGCAACTTCCACCGGCCGCGGCCGCTCCGGTTCGCCGAAGCTGTAGCCGATATCGATTCCTCCACGGATGAGCATCGGCGACCAGTCGGGCTGGATCTTCGTCAGCCCGTAATCGATGCCGACCTGCGGCTCGAAGAAGAGATGCGGGCCGAGCGGCAACCGGTAGGAGAGGGACGCGGCCACGCCGAGCCGCATCTTCAGATCATCCACCGATCCGGTCCCCTCGGGAATCGTCCGCTCCTGCCGGCGATCCAGGAATGTCGCGTTGGCCGGCGACACGATCATCTCCTGTTCGACCACCGAGCCGGAGAGGGGAATCGAAATGTTCGGTCCGATCCGCAGATGCAGATCCGAAGCGAGCGCGAGCTCTGCCTCGAGGGCGGCGCGCAGATACTTCAACGCGTAGTCGACGTGCTGCTCGGTCTCCACCTCCGTGTAATTGCCGGTGATATTGTCGAACGCATCGACGCGCACCGTCGGATCGGAGATGAAGCCGGTGGAGATATCATCGAAGCCGGCCGAGAACCTGAGCGCGCGCAGCAACGGCGTTTCCCCCTCCTCGGCCGGGAATACCCAGGCGCCCCAACCGAGCATGCTCAGGTTGACGTTCGAGCCGGCGGCATAGCTCTCCGAACAGGGAACGCTTCCGCGAATCGACGTCTGATCTCCCACCGGTCGCGAGAAGATCGTGGATGGGGAGATGCCGATCTCGAGGTGCGACCGGCCGGCCTCGGGCTGCGTCTGGGCGGTCGCCGCCAGCGGCGAAAGCGTCGCGAGCAGCGGGAAAAGGGGGAAGTATATGTACGATCGTAGTATCATCATCGTCGTCACTCCGTCACCTGAATCGTTATCGACGCGCTGAATCGTCCCGTCACCAGCAGGCAGTGGTAGAGTCCGCTGGGGAGCGCGCCGGCATCCAGCGACACCGAGTAGATCCCGGGCTCGGCCGGACCATCGGCAAGGCGCGCCACCTCGCGGCCGAGCGCGTCGTAGAGCGCCAGGCGCACATTGGTGACGGCCGGAACCACGTAGTCGATCCTGCCTTCACGGCTCATCGGGTTGGGCGTGCTCTTGAGCGCCGGACCGAGACCGAAGCGGATCCGTCGTCCGTCGGCGTCGCAGTAGCCGTTGACCGTGAAGCGCATGCCGGCGCGGGCAACCGGAATCTCGGGATGCCCGGCCACGAGCGCCGTGTCGATCGCCACGGCGCTTTCGAGCGTATCGCCGAGAAGTACCTCCATCTCCAGATCCGCCAGCGTCCCCGGAAGGAGCGCCCCGGCGGCGCCGATCACGATCTCCGTCGTTCCGCGTCGCGTTGCCCCGAAGAGCGGCCCGGAGAACGATCCGCCGATACCGCCGCGACGCGGCGTTACCCGCAGCGGCCGGAGGAGCGCTCGGTCGTAGGAAACGACCAGGGAAATGGTGTCACCGATCGACGCGCCGGCGCCTCCGAGTATGATCGGAGCGCGGATCACATCTCCCGGAATGCCGGTCTGATCGGGCCCGAGCGAGACCTCCAGCGCGGCACCGGCTCCGGCGACTGCTCCCCGCAGTTGAACATCCGCGGAATCGCGCACAAGCGTTCCTGCCACGTCATGGTCGTTGAAATAGATGCGCGCGGTTCCCGAGCGAGGCCCGGCGCTCCCCGATGGGCGGAACCCCAGGATGATGCTGTCGCGTCCTCCTCCGGGAATCCGCGCGGGACGTCCCGCCACCACGAAGCTTCCCTGACCGCTGACGATAACGACGTCGGAGATCGGCGCGTCGGCCAGCAGCGCGCGATCGGGGATGGCGGCCGTCGGCTCGTTCACCAGCACGGCCGCGGTATCGACGACCGAGCCGGCGGCGCGCGCGCCGAACTCGACCAGCGCCGGCGCGCGGAGCTGATCGTCGGCGACCGTGGCGCGAAGCACGAAGATGCTATCCTCCAGGGAGCCGCTTCTGACCCGCACCACGGCGCGGCGCGCCCCGAGAGGATCGGCCGAGGTGAAGGAGACGCCGACCGTGGCCGGCGCGCCCGGCGCGAGCATGCCGGGAATGTTCGCCGGCGACGTGAGCCGAAACTCGGCGGAGGGATCGGCCGCGATCATGTCGATCGGAATCGGATCGCTCCCCAGCGCCGACAGCGTGAAGAGCGAATCGACCACCCAGCCGCGATGCACCTTGCCGAAATCGAGCTCGATCATGTTCGGCGCCGGACCGTAGCCGACCGCCAGGTTCGCCGCCGCTCCGACGAGCCTGATCGTCAGCGTCGAATCGGCGGAGCCCTCGCGGAAGATCCGCAGCTCCGCGCTGCTCAGTCCCGGAGCCGTCGGCCGGAAGCTGATCGCCAGCGGCAGGAAAGCCTCCGACGGAAGCGTCCGGGAGGAGCCGGGATCGGCCGGCGACAGGAGCGTGAACGCGCTCGCGCCGGCTCCGGTGATCGCGATCGAGTCGATGCGTGCCGTGTCGAGGCAGCTCGAGAGCACCCCGGAGAAGTCGACCGCGCCGACGAAATCGACAAGCGTCGAATCATTGGTCGAGCCGGGGGAGCGGGTGCCGAAGAGGATCTCCTCGCGCCGCGAGCTCACCAGCGGAAGCACGCCGATTCCCGCAACCTGGACCACCGTGTCGGCCATCCCGTACACGCCCTGAACCCCCTCACCGCGAACCGAGATGCTGGCCGGATGCTCGCAGGGATGCGCCGGGGTGAAATCGATGTCGAGCGAAATCCGCTCATCCGGCGGCAGCGTCCGAGGGAAGGATCCGGTCGAGGGATTGGTGAAGGCAGGATCGCCGGTGATCGCCGCCCCGTCGATCCGGGCGCTGTCGTCGCCGGCGTTGAGGATGTCGAACGTGATGCGGCGCGTTCCTCCGGGTCGCACCCGGAGGTCGGCAAGGCTCCGGGGCGCGACCTTCAGGAACGGATAGGCCGCGCGTCCGGCCAGCACCACCGTGTGCGGCCCCTGCGACGTGTGGATGTTCAGAAACGCGAAGTGATCTCCCCGACGCATCGGGTTGAAGCGGAGCCCGAGCGCCGTGTCGCGCGTGGGAGCGAGCAGAAACGGCGTGGCGATCGCCGCGCGCGTGAACGACAGCGCATCGGCGCCGGTGACCGTGATGGAGTCGACCCGGATATCGCCGCCGACCGCGTTGAAGATCAGGCGCTCGACCACCGTGTCCCGCGTCATCAGCACGCGCGTCCGCTGGAACCTGATCGTGTCGATCGAGACCGCGCTGCCCGACTGCCCGTTGCCGATGAGGGTGATCGCCGGAGAGGCGCCGGAGGCATTGGAACCGAAGGTGAGCTCCGCCCGATGCACACCGGTATGCTTTGGACAGAACCGGAGCATCACCTGCGCCGAGTCCCATGCCTCGATCACGAGATCTGGAGGGATCGCCGGCGCGACGTAGTTGAAGGCGAGCGTGTCGTTCGGATCGGCTCCGGAGGATGGAGCGATTCTGACGGCACGGATCCTCAACGGAGCGGGACTCGGGTTGTGAATGAACCGGCTCAGCAGCGTATCGCGGCAGGTGTTGACAGCGGTCTGCTCGAATACCACCTGGCGCGAGCGGACGCCGAGCACCGGCAGCGCCCCGTAGCCGATGAGCGTTACCGTGGTCGGCTTCGTCGCCAGATCGGTGTAGATGCCGAGCGTTGCCTCGAGCCGTCCGACCTTGGTCGCGAGGAAGCGGAGGTTGATCCCCTTCGGCCCTCCGTTGGTTACCGACATCGGGAGCGTGGGGGCCAGATACTGGAAGCTTCCCTTGTCGCCGCCGATCACGACGATGCTGTCCACGCGGACCGGCAGCGATCCGAAGTTGACCAGGAATGCCGTGAGCGCGGTATCGCGCTGGCCGCCGACATCGGTGGTATCGAAGATCACCTCGCTCCGCGTGCTCCCGAAGTTCGCCTCGAGCCCCTCCATCAGGAGCACCACGGTATCCTGCAGATCGCCGTAGACCTCGCTCTTGAAGATCGCGTAGGCGATCCTCCGGCCGGGTCCCGCCGGCGAGGCCGACACCGGCACGCTCAGCTTGTCGCCGGCCGGAATCGATCTGCCCGCCGTGAAGCTCACGGTGAACTCCGCGACGTTCGGGCCGGCAAGACGAAATCCTGTCACGAGGCTCGAATCATGGCAGACACCCGGTGCATCGTTGTGCAGCTCGATCATTCCGTTGAGCGGACGCCCGACGCCGGTCCGCCCCAGGTCGAGCGTGTCCGACGGCTTCAGCGCGAAGGTCGGCAGCACGCCGGTGCCGACGATCGGAATCCGGTGCGGCGATCCCGGCGCCGTGCTGTACACGATGAGGGTATCGTAACGGGCGCAGACGGCGCGTGGAAGGAAATATGTCTCGATGGTGAGCCTGCCAGCTCGCGCCGGAAGCGTCTGGCGCGTCACCTGGCTCAGGGTGAAATCGGTCCCGACCGCGAGCGCCACCGAATCGACCTGTACCGCGCACTCCGAGGTATCGAGCAGCAGATCCTTCATCGTCAGCGTGCTCTGGATCATCCCGGTCACGCGGACCCGGCCGGCATCGCGCGAGACCGCCGGATCGACCGTGAGCACCTGGGAACGGACGCGAATCGCGAGGGAGATTGACTTGAGCGTATCGGCGCCCCGGCCGTTCTCGTCGTTCGTCCTGATCCGGAGAGCGCCGGTGTAGGTTCCCGCGGCGGTGCCGGGCGGGATGATCGGATGGATTCGGATCTGCGTGCCGGAGCCGGGGTTGATCGTGCTCGCGTAGGCTCCGACGATCTGGAACGTGACGCCGCCGGAGGGCTGCGTGAAGGCCAGATCCTCCAGCCGGAGCGGCCCGTCGCCGTCGTTGTAGACGACGAGCGATTCGTCGGCAACCTGATCGCCGAGACAGTAGGAGAAGAAGTCGAGCGCGCCGGAAGCCGGCGAGAAGCGCGCGTCCGGGATGAGCTCGAGGCGGAGAATGGTGCCGGCGGTCCCGACGGCGAAGAGGCGGTTGTCACGGGTGAACGAAAGCTTCCGGAAGTCGACGCTCGTGGCCACCGTGGAGGGAAGCGTCTCGACGCGCCAGCTCGAGCCGGCGTTGAGTGACCGGTGAATGTTCGCGTTCCAGCCGACCACGAAGAGGAGCGAATCGGTGACCGCGGCAACGTCGCTCGCGGGGAACGCGTAGCCGCTCACCGAGCCGTTCATCCCGGTCTGGCTCCAGGTGACACCGTAATCGGTGGTCCTGCGCACCTCGGCGAAGTAGGGGGTCGCGAAGGCTCGTCCGCCGGCGGCATAGCCGATGCCGGTGCCCGGCACGAGATCGAGCCCGAACATGCTGAGGCTGGATGAGGCGCGGATGCCGACGCTGTCGTACGCGCTCCAGGTGTTGCCGCCATCGGTGGTCCTGGATTTCCTCGGGGGAGCTCCGGTGCCGACCACGACGCCGCGCTGGGCATCGAAGAAGCCGATATCGTAGAGATTGTTGGCCGGCGGATCGTTCTGCGCTATCGCTCCCCAGCTCACGCCGCCATCGGTGGTCCGCGCGAATCGCGGTCCGCTCCCTCCGGTGGAGACATTTCCGACCACGAAGCCGTTGAGCGTGTCCTTGAAGTAGACGCCGTTGATATCGACGCCGCTTGTCCACGCCCCGATGGCGACCGATCGCTGCGTCCAGTTGACGCCCCGGTCGGCGGTCACGGCAACATACCCTCCATCGCCGACCACGACGCCGAAGCGTCCGCCGGGGAGGAAGAAGATGTCGTTGAGGGCGCGTGGAGTGCCGGGGAGCGCCACCTGCGTCCATGACGTGCCGCCGTTGACGGTCAGGTAGAGCCGTCCGGTCGGCGTGCTGCCGGCGACGCCGCAGACGAAGCCGGTATCCTTATCGAAGAAGCGCGCGGCGTAGATGGCGGGGGTGGGATTGGTTGCCGGAACGGCGAGCTTCGTCCACTGCGCTCCGGCCGAAACCGGCACGAGAGCTGACACGAGTAGAAGCAGCGTTATCCGGACGCACATCAAACGGAGTGAGATCGGTTCCATGAGGGTCACCTTTGTCTACCAGTATGGCCGACGCGTGTGCTCGCGTAGCAATCTTCCGGCCATCGTGTATGGGAGACGGGGCAACGGCGGACGATCAGCCTCTGAACGCTATATTGTGCATCGATCCTTGCGGATACACGTACGGGGTAACGCACGTCCTTGATCGTGGTCGCTGACGACCGCGGCGGGGTGAGCGGCGTGCGCCGGAACATAGTGAGAAATGCTCGTCAATTCATAGCCCCCTCGGGCCGGCCACGCCGATCGTGAAGATCCGATCGGGTCGATGCGCCGGATACATGGGCGGCCGGGACAGAACTACAGAGGCAATGGAAATCACGAACAAGCATATCGACGCGGTCATCAACGATTATATCGAACGATACATCCGCGCCAACCGCACGGCCACGATCGTGCGCGACGCGCTCAATGAGGCCGGCGTGGGACTGCGTCCGGTGATCGACCATATCTCCATCAGGACGCTCAACATCCAGGAGCGCGCCCTCGAGTTCGAGGCGATGGGCTTCTCCTTCGACGACCGGATCGGCGTGATCGAGCGCGATTCATGGTGGGCGAAGGTCTACCGCAAGCCCGGCTTCCCGGCGCTGTACCTCGACCAGGCCTTCGAAGATCAGCGCGGCGCCGAGTCGCTGATCCCCGCGTGGGTCGAGAAGTTCACCGACGGCCAGCTCCACCACATCGGCATCTCCGTCGATCGGATGGAGCCGGCGGTCGAGCGTCTGACCGCGCTCGGCGTCACCTTCGTCGGCGAGATCATGGGGGCTCCGGACAGCGAGTTCCGCCAGATCTACGCCGAGCCGGAGATGATCGACGACATGGCCTACACCACGCTCGAGCTGGTGGAGCGCCGCTGGGGCTTCGCCGGATTTCTCTCGCCCGCCCCGAAGGGACAGGTGGAGCGCTGACGGACAGATCATGATCATCAAAAGCGAGCAGGACGAGATTCTCGGCTTCCTCAAGGATGCCTCGAACATGCCGGGAGGCGAGGCCGAGCGGGTCTACTTCCCGGAGAGCGAGGAGGAGATCGTCGAGCTGCTGACCGAGTGCGACCGGACCGGCACGCCGGTGACGGTGGCCGGCGCCGGCACCGGACTGGCCGGCGGCCGCGTGCCGTTCGGCGGCGTGGTACTGGCCACCTCCCGCCTGCACCGGATCGTCGACATCGACGCGGCCGGCCGACGCGCGACGGTGGAGCCGGGGGTGATCCTCGGCGAGCTTCAGCGGGAGGTCGAGGCGCTCGATCTTCTCTACCCACCCGATCCGACCGAGCGGACCTGCTATGTCGGCGGCTCGATCGCCACGAATGCCTCCGGCGCCCGGACCTTCAAGTACGGCCCGACCCGCGACTATATCGAGGCGCTGGAGGTCGTGCTCGGCACCGGCGAGCGACTCCGGCTCCGCCGCGGCCAGACGATCGCCGATGGCAGACGCCTGCGCCTGACCACGCTCGAGGGACGCGCGATCGACCTCGAGCTGCCTCCCTACACGATGCCCGCGGTCAAGCACGCGGCCGGCTATTTTGCCGCGCCCGGCATGGACGCGATCGACCTGTTCATCGGCTCCGAGGGAACGCTCGGCGTGGTCACGCGCGCCGAGCTCCGTCTGCTCCCGCTGCCGCCGAAGCTCTTCAGCGGCGTCGTCTTCTTTCCCGAGGAAGCGGCCACGCTCGCCTTCGTCGATGAAGCCCGCGCCGCCAGCCGCGCCACGCGTCGCGCCGGCGAGAGCGGCAACGACGGGAACGGCATCGACGCGCGCGGCGTCGACGCGCGCGCACTGGAGTATCTCGACGCCGATTCGCTCGAGCTGATCCGCCCGAAGTACCCCACGATTCCGGCCGGGGCCGGCGGCGGCGCCGTCTGGTTCGAGCAGGAATCGACCGAGGAGACGGAGGAGGCGCTTCTGGGAGCGTGGTACGAGATGATGCTCCGGCATGGCGCGCTCGTCGACGAGTCGTGGTTCGGCATCACGGCCGAGGACCAGCGGAAGATGCGGGAGTTCCGGCACGCCGTCCCCTCGGCCGTATACGAGCAGATCAGCGAGCATGGCCAGACCAAGCTCGGCACCGACATGGCGGTTCCCGACGCGGCGTTCGGGGAGCTGCTGGCCTACTATCGCCGGGAGTTCGCCGACAACGGACTTCGGACCGTGGTCTACGGCCATATCGGCAACAATCACCTGCACGCCAACATCTTTGCCTCCGATCCGTCGGAGTTCGCGCTGGCCCGCGAGGTCTATCGCCGGCTGGTGGCCCGCGCGCTCGCGCTCGGCGGCACCGTCTCGGCCGAACATGGCGTGGGAAAGCTGAAGAAGGAATATCTCGTCGCCATGTACGGAGCCGAGGGGGTGGAGGGGATGCGGCGGGTGCGCAAGGCGCTCGATCCGAACGGCATCCTCGGTCGGGGGACCGTGTTCGACGCCGAGGCCCGAACGTCCGGAAGAGACTGACGACATCGCATCATCAACGGGACAGGTTTGTTGGAACCGACACGCGCGACGATTCAGAGCATCAACGTTTCCAGGGGGGGCGTGCCGAAGCGGCCGATCCCGACCGCCTCGGTCGAGGCCAACGGGATCACCGTCGACCGGCAGCGGGATCTCCGCTATCATGGCGGACCCGAGCGCGCCCTGTGCATCTACTCGCTGGAGCAGATCGAGGCGCTGCGCGCCGAGGGGCATCCGATCGAGCCGGGAACCACCGGGGAGAACATCACGACGGCCGGGATCGATCTGTTCTCGCTCGCTCCGGGAGCGCGGCTGAAGCTGGGTCCGGAGGTGGAGATCGAGATCACCAGCTACTGCGCACCCTGCAAGAACATCGCCCCCTCGTTCATCGACGCGGAGTTCTCCCGCATGTCGCAGAAGGTTCATCCCGGCTGGAGCCGGCTGTACGCCCGCATCGTCACCCCCGGCACGATCACGGCCGGCGACCCCATCACCCTCGTCATGACATGAGCCGGGCCCGAGCCGACGGCCACTCCCGACGGCCACTCCCGACGGCGGCTGAAGGAAGCGCTCATCGGCCGCGTGCATGATGATGGCGCCGGAGAATGGATCTCCCCGCATCGTTGTAATCATCTCTCACAGGCATCGCCGCCCGCATGGCGCAACACGGAAGAGTCGGAAGCGTAGGTGATCCGAAGCTTTTCTCCGTACACGTAGACACGATTTACCCATGTCATTTCTCAAGACACTTCTGGCGACGACGCTCGGCGTGTTCATCGCGCTCTTCGTCTTCGGCGTGCTCGCCGTGGGGCTGATCGTCGCGATCGCCGCGTCGGCCACCAGCTCCGGAGGCTCGGTTCACGTTCCGAACAACGCCGTGCTGAGGGTGAAGTTCGACGGCGCCATCCCGGAGCGGACCCCGGACCGGCACTTTTCCGGCATCTTCGACGACGAAGTCCACCTTTCGCTCCGCGAATATCTCGAAGGATTCGATCGCGCCGTGGCCGACAAGCGGGTCTCCGGCCTGCTGCTGGAGCTCGACCGGTTCGGCGGAAGCTGGGCGCAGGCCGAGGAGATCCGGAACAAGATCCTCGAGGTGCGCCGCTCCGGAAAGTTCGTCTATGCCACCGGCGGCGTCCGCGGCTACAACGAGCGCGATTACTTCATCGCCACCGCGGCCGACAGCGTGATCCTGCATCCGGCGGCCGAGGTGGAGATCAACGGCATCTACGCCACGCTCACCTTCTTCAAGCCGGCGATGGATCGCCTTGGCATCGAGGCCAACGTTGTCCGCGCCGGCGCCTACAAAAGCGCCGTCGAGCCCTTCATCAACGAGACCGCGTCCCCGCAGAATCTCGAGATGACCCAGTCGATGGTGACCGACATGTTCGACACCTTCAAGGCCGCGGTCCGCGACGCGCGCAAGCTCTCGGCCGCGCAGCTCGACACCATCCTCGATCGCCACGCGCTCCTGACCGCCGAGGAGGCCCGCCGGCTCAAGATCGTCGACGCGGTGATGTACGACGACCAGATCGACGAGCTGATCCTCCACCGGACCAACCGGAAGGCCGAGGAGAAGCGTCCGACCGTCGATTTCGACGACTATGCCCGGTTCGACGACAAGGATCAGGAGGATCGCGGCGGGGAGATCGCGGTGGTCTACGCCGAGGGGAGCATCATCTCCGGCGAGAGCGGCTACAGCCCCGAGCCGATGTTCGGCGGCTCGCAGATCGGCAGCAAGACCTTCATCGACGCGATCCGCGAGGCCAGGGACTCGAAGTCGGTCAAGGCGATCGTCCTTCGCGTGAACTCTCCCGGCGGAAGCGCCGACGCCAGCTCCGCGATGTGGCGCGAGGTGAAGCTCGCCGCGGCCAGGAAGCCGGTGATCGTCTCGATGGGCTCGCTGGCCGCCTCCGGTGGCTACTACATCGCCTCGGCCGGCGACACGATCGTCGCCGATCCGGGGACGCTCACCGGATCGATCGGGGTGTTCGGGCTCTGGTTCAACATGCAGAAGCTCTACAAGAACACGCTCGGCATCAACATGCAGACGGTGAAGTCGAGCCCGAACGCCGACATGATGTCCTCGGCCGAGCCGCCGACCGATCTGGAGCGCGCGATCCTCGCCAAGCAGGTGGACACCGTCTACAGCCACTTCCTTCAGGTCGTCTCCGAGGGGAGACACATGCCGATCGACTCGGTCAGGATGATCGCCGAGGGGCGGGTCTGGACCGGACGTCAGGCAAAGGCGCGGGGTCTGGTGGATGAACTGGGAGGGATCGAGCGGGCGATCGAGATCGCCGCGGCGCGCGTCGGCCTGAAGAAGGGATCCTACGGCGTGCGGGAGCTCCCGCGCGAGGACAACTTCCTCCATCTGGCGCAGCGATTCATCAGGACGCGGGCGAGCCTCCTCTTCGGCGGCCCGACGGCGGTCGAGGCGCTGCAGGGGACGATCGAATCGCTCGAGCGCCGGCGCGGCGTGCAGGCCCGGATGATCGACGTGGCGGTGAACTGATGACCACGTCGGGACATTTCACATCGAAATAGCATTTTGAAACGTCAACGACAGGGGGTTGCGTCAGCGCCCTCTGTCGCCGTTTTCTGATCGCACGATCCGCCCCGGAAGTCGTTGCGACGCGCATCGTTCCGCGGGGATCGCATCTCCCAGGCATGGATTTTGCTCAGCGTCCGGGTTCCGCCCACGTACGAACCGGGAACAATCCG
Source organism: Bacteroidota bacterium (assembly GCA_048498995.1). Taxonomy (GTDB): domain Bacteria; phylum Bacteroidota; class Ignavibacteria; order OLB7; family OLB7; genus JBEHWX01. The sequence continues at coordinate 34,242 of JBEHWX010000016.1, read as the reverse complement.
GCGACCGAACGGGCGCGATCCTACCCTGACCTGTTCCGTCAACCGCATCCAACTCCAACACCGACATGACCAACGATGCAACGTTGCTCCTGCGCGTTTTCAACGAGCAGAGAGAAGACCTCCTGAACGACTGGGTTCAGCAGCAGCTGCTCACCATCTCCACCAGCGGCTCGATCAGGGAAGGGGAGCTCCGGGCGCAGTCCGTGGAGTTCCTGACGGCGATGACCGCCGCCCTGCAGTCCGGGGGCTCCGCGGATGTCTCCACGCACGCCTGGGTGTCGGTGCGCGACCTGCTGAGCGATATCTCGCGCCAGCGCGCCTCCTCCGGATTCTCGCCGACCGAGACGGCGATGTTCATCTTCTCGCTCAAGCTCCCCCTCTTCAACCGGATGCGCGCCATCGCCGGCTCCAACTCCGACCTCCTTGCCGACAACATCTGGACGGCGACGATGCTTCTGGACAGGCTCGGGCTGATCACCTCCGAGACCTTCCAGCGCAGCCGCGAGGAGATCATCCTCCGTCAGCAGCAGGAGCTGCTCGAGCTCTCGACGCCGGTAGTCAGGCTCTGGGAGAACGTGCTGGCACTGCCGCTGATCGGCACGCTCGACAGCGCCCGGACGCAGGTGGTGATGGAGTCGCTGCTGCAGGAGATCGTCAACACCGGCGCGTCGATCGCGATCATCGACATCACCGGCGTTCCGACGGTGGACACGCTCGTGGCGCAGCATCTGCTGAAGACCGTTGCCGCCGCCCGCCTGATGGGCGCCGACTGCATCATCAGCGGCATACGCCCCCAGATCGCCCAGACGATCGTGCATCTCGGCGTCGAGCTCAACGACGTAATCACCAAGGCGACGCTGGCCGACGCGTTCGCCATCGCGCTGCGTCGCAACGGACGCACGGTGAGCACCCTTCAGTCACGTCAGTAAGCGGAGGCGACGTGGAGAGAATTCCCATTCTGAAGATGGGTCGGTTCCTGCTGGTGACGATTCAGGTCGACATGCACGACCGGATCGCGATGAATCTGCAGGACGACCTTACCGACAGGATCGTCAAGACGCGCGCCCGCGGCGTGCTCATCGACATCTCGTCGCTGGATATCGTCGATTCGTTCATCGGCCGGATGCTCGACAGCATCGCCACGATGGCCCGCATCCTCGACGCGCAGACGGTCGTCGTCGGAATGCAGCCGTCGGTGGCGATCACCCTCGTCGAGCTTGGACTGTCGCTGCCGGGGATACGCACCGCCCTGAACGTGGAGAAGGGCATGGAGCTGCTCCGGGTATCCCTGGAAGAAGAGGAGAGCGACTATGGCAGTGGAACGGAGTGACGATATGCCGATACACTCGTCGGACGACATCGTCCGCGTCCGCCAGGCAGTGCGGTCGTGGGCGGTGGAGATCGGTCTGAGTCTGGTCGACCAGACGAAGATCGTCACGGCCGCGAGTGAGCTTGCCCGCAACGCCCTCGATTACGGCGGCGGTGGCACCGCCACCCTGCAGATGCTACGCGAGGGAATGCGGCGCGGCGTGCGCGTCACCTTCAGCGATCAGGGGCCGGGCATCCCGGACCTCGACATGGTGCTGAAGGATGGCTTCACCACCGGCTCGGGCCTCGGGCTCGGACTGAGTGGCGCACGGAGGCTCTCGAATGAATTTCAACTGGAATCCACCGTGGGTGTTGGTACCAAGGTGACAATTACTCGATGGAAAACTTAGATCCGATGATTTCGAGCACGACCGAGACGATCATGGTCCTGGAGCAAAGTCAGGTGGCCGAGGCGCGTCGGCGTGTCAACGGCATTGCCAAGGAGCTGGGATTCGATGAGACCGAACAGGGCAAGGCCTCGATCATGGCGACCGAGCTCGCCACCAATCTGCTGAAGCACACCTCCGGCGGCGAGCTTCTTGCGACCACGACGATGCGTGGCACGCAGGCATCGCTCACGCTGGAGACGCTCGACCGGGGGCCGGGCATGGCCAACGTGGCCGAGTGCATGCGCGATGGATTCTCCACCGCGGGGAGCAGCGGATCCGGGCTCGGCGCGCTCTCCCGGCTCTCCTCCGGCTCGCTCGAGATCTACTCCGCCCCTGGCGAGGGAAGCGTGATCGCCGCGACCCTCGCCAAGGGGGAGGCCGCTCCCCGACACGCCAGGTCCCACCTCGATATGTTCGGCATCGGCGTCCCCCATCCGGGGGAAAATGTCAGTGGTGACGGATGGAGCGCCCGCGTCGGCGCCGACCGGTCGATGGTGATGATCGTCGACGGCCTCGGGCATGGCCTTCTGGCAGCGCAGGCGGCCGAGCTGGCGCGCCGCGCCTTCGCCGAGGAGACCGCCTCGGGCTTCGGCATGATCACGCCGGGACAGATGATCGACGCGCTTCATCAGGCGCTGCGGAGCACCAGGGGCGCCGTGGCGGCCGTGGCCCTGATCGATACCGTCGCGCACACGGTCACCTACGCCGGGATCGGCAACATCGGCGCGGTGATCGTCAACGGCGAGCAGAGCAAGCGACTCGTCTCCCACAACGGCACGCTCGGCGTGCAGGTACGACGGGTGCAGGAGTTCCTGTATCCGTTTCCGGCCGGAAGCACGCTCGTGCTCCATTCGGATGGCATCGCGACGCATTGGGATCTGCCGAAGCATCCGGCGCTGGCGCGCCAGTCGGCCATGATGATCGCCGGCGCGCTCTATCGCGATGCCCGCCGCGTCCGCGACGACGCAACGGTGGTGGTGGTCAAGGAGAGCATATGACAGGAAGAGCGCAGGATGAGCATTCGATTGTCACGATGACGATCGAGGCGGAACGGGATCTGGTCGCCGCCCGCAGACGCGCGTCGAGTCTGGCCGAGCTTCTGGGATTCGTGCGACAGGACGGGACGCGCATCGCGACGGCCGTCAGCGAGATCGCGCGCAACGCGTTCCGCTACGCCGGCGGAGGGCGGATCGAATATCTGGTCCGCACCTCGCCGGACCCGGCGATGAAGGTCGTGGTCTCCGACAACGGTCCCGGCATCGGCAATCTGAGGGATATCCTCGGCGGCCGTTACCGTTCGATGACCGGCATGGGGATGGGAATCGTCGGCGCGCAGCGGTTGATGGATGGGCTGACCGTGGAGTCGAGCCCCGGTGCCGGAACGCGCGTGACGATGGAGAAGCTCCTGCCGCGGAGCACCCGCCTGACGGCGACCGACGTGGCCGGCATCGCCGACGAGATCGCCCGTGAGGCCCCGCGCGACGCCTACGAGGAGCTTCGCCAGCAGAACCAGGAGCTCAGCCAGGAGCTTCTCAGGATGGTCGACGAGATGCAGCAGCGCCAGGATGAGCTGGTGGAGATGAACAAGGAGCTGGAGGATACCAACCGCGGCGTGGTGGCGCTCTACGCGGAGCTCGACGAGCGCGCCGAGCGGCTGCGGCAGTCCGACGAGATCAAGTCCCGCTTCCTTTCGAACATGAGCCACGAGTTCCGCACCCCGCTGAACTCGATCATCGCCCTGTCGCGACTGCTGATCGAACGGACCGACGGAGATCTCACCTCCGAGCAGGAGAAACAGGTCACGTTCATCCGCAAGAGCGCTCAGGACCTGACCGAGCTGGTCAACGACCTGCTGGACATCGCCAAGGTGGAGGCCGGACGCACCGAGCTGAACGTGATGCCGTTCGACGTGCAGGATCTGCTCGGCGCGCTCCGCGGCGTGCTCCGTCCGCTGCTGACCGACGATTCGGTCTCCCTCGTCTTCGAGCCGGCCCCGTCGGGGCTGCGGATGGAGAGCGACGAGGGGAAGATCGCGCAGATCGTCCGCAACCTGGTCTCCAACGCGCTGAAATTCACCGAGCATGGCGAGGTACGAGTCGCCGTGCGGGTCTCCGACGATGGCGAGTGGGTGTCGATCACCGTGTCCGACACCGGCATCGGCATCGACTCAGCGCACGTCGACATCATCTTCGAGGAGTTCGGCCAGGTCCGCAATCGCTTCCAGCAGAAAGTGAAAGGCACGGGGCTCGGGCTGCCGCTTTCACGCCGTCTTGCCGAGCTTCTCGGCGGCAGCCTGACGGTCGAGAGCACGCCGGGAGCCGGTTCGGTCTTTTCGGTCAGGCTGCCGCGACGCATCAGAAGCAAGGAGCAGGAGAACGCCTTGGCCGAGATCGATCCGGTGATTCCGCTGGTGCTGATCATCGACGACGAGGACGCCACCCGCTACTACCTTACCAAGATGGCCGCCGACGTGCCGTTCAGCGTGGTGACCGCCAACGGGGGAGCCAAGGGGGTGGAGGAAGCGCGGAAACGTCCGCCGGATGCGATCCTGCTCGACCTCATCATGCCGGAGGTCGACGGCTTCGAGGTCGTTCGCCGGCTTCGGAGCCACGAAGACACCGCGTCGATTCCGATCGTGATCGTCACCTCGAAGACGCTCACGCAGGCGGAGCGGGCATTCATTGCCGATCAGCGACTGACGTTGATCTCCAAGCAGACGGTGACCCGGGAAATAATCGCCGAGACGGTAAACTCCCTGCTGGCCTCGCGCGCGGCGGCCGGAGATACCGCGGAGCGGAGCGCCCCGGGGTCTGATGCCGAGCACATCGATCAGACCGGAAGAGGTACAACCCTATGAGCACGATCATCCTGAACATCGACGACAACGAGGCCGGTCGGTATGCCACCGGACGGATCCTCGCGCGCGCGGGATTCCGCCTTGCCGAGGCGGCAACCGCGGCCGAGGGGATCGAAATGGCCCGGAGTCTCCAGCCGGATCTGATCCTGCTCGATGTCAACCTGCCGGATATGAGCGGGTTCGAGGTCTGCCGCTATCTGAAGACGGATCAGGAAACGACGTCGATTCCGGTGATGCTGATGTCGGCATCGTTCGTCGGATCGCGCGATCAGATCAAGGGACTGGAAGGGGGGGCCGATGGGTATCTGACCGAGCCGCTGGAGCCGGAGGTGCTCCTCGCGCACATCAACGCGATTCTCCGGATGCGTCAGGCGGAACGGAAGCTCGACTTCGCGCTGCAGGAGGCCGAGGCGGCCAATCGCGCGAAGGATCAGTTCCTTGCCGTGCTCAGCCACGAGCTTCGCACGCCACTCAACCCGATCCTGGCCGCGGTCACGCTGCTGACGGATATGGACCTGCCCGGCGAATCGCGTCCGCTCATCGACATCATCCACCGGAACGCGCTGCTGGAGGCGCGGCTGATCGATGATCTTCTGGACGTGACGCGCATCGCCAAGGGAAAGCTGCAGATGCAGTTCGACGTCGTCAACGTTCACGCCGTGATTCAGGATGTCGTCGAGATCTGCAGCGCTGATATCGAGAGCAAGCGTCTGGAGCTGGATCTCCGATTGAACGCGACCGCGACCTACGTCAGGGCCGACATGGCGAGGCTGCAGCAGGTGATCTGGAACCTGATCAAGAACGCGGTGAAGTTCACGGCGGCCGGCGGACGGATCGCGATCTCGACGATGAATTCCGCTGACGGCTCAATCCAGATCTCGGTCGTCGACAACGGCATCGGCATCGAGCCGCACCTTCTGACGACGATCTTCGACGCTTTCGATCAGGGCGCCGCCACGACGAACCGGACCTTCGGCGGGCTCGGGCTGGGCCTTGCCATCAGCCGGAGCATCGTCAATGCCCACCAGGGAACGCTCGTGGCCGCCAGCGCCGGTCTCGGCCATGGCTCGACCTTCACGGTCGAGTTGAAGACGCATCTGAACTGACGCGACCGCCGGGTCCCGAGCGCACGACGCCCCGGTTTCCACGGGCGAATCGAGCGGCGCCGGCAAGACCATGGGCAGCGCATCCAGAGGATTCGGAGACGCCTCGAACGAGCATGAATGTCGTTCGGGGCGTTGACGTTTCCGGCCTGACCGGGAGCTCATCGAGGCGATCCCGGGTAGTGCCATCAGCGCCCCTGGAAGCAGGGCTGGAAGCATGCCTGGAACACCGCGAGTCCGCGCTCAACCACGGATCTTCGGCCACTCACGACACGGCCGATCGGCCAGGCGGCATCGACGTAGAATAGCCGTGCGAGCGCGGGATCTGGCCGCGACTCTGAGACGGGTCGGAAACCAGCGGAAAGGTCCGCAAGCTTCCCGAGCTCACATACCGACTACCGGCCCCGACAGGCCCACATCATCGAATGCCACACGCTTGCGGCAACCCACAACGCTCACCGTCAGTCCGCATGAGCACACGCGCCCGCGCGTTGACCTGGTTCGCTTCAAAGAGCGTGATGAGCCCGTGATCCACCGTGTAGCCACCAGCCGCCGAGGCTCGCGACCTCTCGGGGTATGGCGGCTTCGAAAGGCTTCCTGGACAACCTCATGAGGCGCCCCCGGAACGTGACCACCTCATGACCACGGCAACACCTCGGAACCCTGGATCCGTCAAGGACGCGCGCTCCGCACCGGACGAGAAAAGGATCGCCACGAATACCACGGGAAGGCACGAAGCTCTTCAATCAGCGCCACAACCAAGAGATCGATCCGGCTGATCGCCACGACAAATCCGTTCGAGGCCGAGGACCGCGATGATCGAACCGCCGATGTATTCGAAATGCCTGGAGATTCATTCCGAGATCGTGAGGCTCGACATACGCGGCAACACGGCGGAACTCGCGGCAACCCACAGCGACATGCGATGAACCACGAACGAAACGGGAGCGTCGGAAGGGGAGCGGCTGTTCACCATGGACCAAGCGGTCTTCAGGCGCACACCAATAGTCATATCATCAACCAGATTCGTTAGATGACATAATATGCATTATGATCGACACGGGTGTAAGGTACAGGGGCGTATGGCTAGGTCTGTTGAGCTGGATTCGGCGCTATCGCGGGTGGAATCGGTGATCCGCTGACGTCGATGATCGTGAACCTGATCTACTTCGTATCGGGCGTCTGCGTGTACGCTCCGCCAATGCCATCGATAGCCGGATCGGCCTTCGTGGAGATTCGCTCGCCGGGATTCGCCGCGCTGCCGTGCGCTCGCCGAGCGAGTGCCCAATCGATCCGCAACTCGAGCGGCAGACATCCCAGCAAAGGATCACGGACGGTTGACGAGATGGGTCCCGGTAGCGCATCACTGACAGTCAGGGATGATCGGGTCGCCGATCCGTCATGAGCTTCGTTCGTGCCGAACCCACAAGATTTCAACGCGCAGCCAACCACGATGCTTCGGGACAACATGCCGGCCCAGGAGCACCTGATTACGAGTAGCTGGTCGAATCCGCCATCATGACCAGATCCGACCGGTTCCATTGCGGCTCAATGCACTGCCATAACGGAACCAGAGTCCTGATTCAGACGGAGTCGCGCAGCGGCATCGTGACGCAGGAGTGACTCGGGTCGGTTCTGGCTGGCTCTAGAGGCGGGGTGCCGGGTCGCAAATCGACCAGGACGAACACGTAGGCCACCACGAGTACGCCGCGAACAACTCACGATTGCTCGGCGGTCAGGCGACATATATGCCGCCACATGAATGCACTCCCACGAAAGCGACACCTGTCGCCACCGCCAGTATTTCGGAACCATGCTTGACGAGAGTTGAGCGCGAGTGCGCCGGTGGCCGCGCAACCTAGTTGCCGTGGAGGATATCGCAAGGGACGGGATCGATCCATATACGGGCATTTCCGCGAACAAGCCCGCAACGGGCTCCATGGAGGGTCCGACCCGATCTGAAGCGCTGCCATCTGGATTCGTGACCGGAAGCGCCTTGCACACGGCATGATTCACCGTCGGCCGCAACATCGCACGTTGGATGCACGCCTGACGTCGTGCGCATCTCATATGATGGGCGCCGGATGACGGGGGGAGAGCTCGCTTGTTGGCCGGGTCGAAGTTGAACTTGATTCGGCGAGAACTCGGAACCGCTTGAACGCTCATTCGAACTGCATCCGGGCCGACGTAATCGGCGCGGCGACATGGTCTGGAGCTCGAGCAAGCACACCGCATGCACCCGGTGGCGCCGCGGTGTCGCTGGCATACCACACGACGCATCACCGCGAGAACGCTCCGCGGAATTCGCTCCGCGGAATTCGCTCCGCGGAAGTTCACCGTGCGGGCGCTCACGATAGCGATCTCGACCGATCCTCATAGCATCAGCAATCGAACGCCGACCAGATCCAGCTCGAGGAGACCAGCTCCGGACCTTCCCCATCGACACCTCTCCCCCCTTCCTATTTCGTCAACTGACCGTCTATTTGAATACTATCGTTGTGCAATAACGGTATTAGATATTCTGGGATGTGGACATGATCCCGAGGCCGTCTCCGGTTGGAGCTCGTAGCCCAGAACACGCCACCTTGAATCTCTGGATTAGGCTCGAGAGGCCGGGCCCATCGCGGAAGGGATCGCTGAAGGCTTCGCAGAGTCCCTTATCCCACGCCACCCCAGTTTACGCATGTGATCCGAGACCGCGGGGCGGCTCGGCGGAGATCTTACTTCGTCCCTCTGGAACCTACGCCGCGCGAACCTCGCACGCAGCCACCACCCGGATAGTTCGGTGTTGTTCGATTCGCTCGCGTAATAAGGTGACTACGAACTGGTCGAGATATCTCCTCCCGGCTATCTCCTCCAGGCAACATGCGAACCTCCGATGGCCGGCCACACAGACCGTTCAGCGACTCCGGCCGCGATTGCACAAGCCTCATCATCACGTCGATGCGCGCATCTTCCCGGCACCCCGCGCCACGGGCGGGACACGTCGCGCGCGCCACATCACGTACACATCAGGCTCTCGCATCGAGATCGGCCGGAACGCCGTTCGGCGTGACCGGACCGAGACGGTGCCCGTTCGTCACCGCATCGGCATTCAGGTCACTGATTGTCCGACGGACCCGCAATGACGCCCATACGGCCCGATGGTGCTTGAACACAGGCTCAACACTGAACAGCGGACGCGCCGAACGGAACGATGCGGATTCAACACAGAACATTCGGCGCCACAGGCCGCGGGGTGCCACCGTCACGATCATCCACCCGCGATTCGGACTACTCTCCCACGTGGCCGGAAACGCGACCGGCGGCCCATGGGCCGCCGGTCATTGCTCTCTTCATGCATGCTATGTTGCTCTCTCACATCACTCTCCCCCCCACGCGGTGTCATCTCTCTTCTCCCTCAATCCAGGAATGGCAGGTCAAGATCCCGTTCCACCGTCCAGACCTCGATCGCCTGACCGCGCGACTGCCCCTCGACCAGATATCTGTACAGGTTGATATCCTCCTCGTCCGGCTCGATGTCGAGCACGTAGACGGTCGCGCCACGCGGTAACGGCGCCAGGTAATGGAGCATTCGCAGACGCTGCCCCTTGCGGAAACGCGCATTGGGCCACTTCGGCGGCGTCAGCTCCAGCTCGCCGGTCATCCGGATCTCCGGCAACGGAACGAACTCCGACACGGCTCGCGATGAACGCCGCTTGCGCCTGGCCGGCACATTCACGACCGGCGGCTCCGGCACGACAGCCACCCTCCTCTTCCTCGGAGCCGCCACCTTCGACGCTTGCGGCTCCGGCGCAATGGCGACCTTCCTCTTCTTGGGCGCGGCGACCTTCGATGCCGCCGCTTTCACTGTCTCCATTTTCGGCCTCTTCGACGCGCGCGTCTTCGACATCACCGGCTCGGCCGTGGCGGCCGAACCACGACGCCGCGCCGGCTCCTTCACGATCGCGGTTGCCTTCGATACCCCCTTCTTCGGCCGGCCGGCCGTGCCGCGGGAGCTCCCCTTCCCCCGGATGGTCGCGGTATCCAGGGAGGCGGGTTTCACATCACCTCTCTTCTCTCTCTTCCGGACGCTCGCGGTGGCGCTCTTCTTCGTCCGGGCCTTGGCAACTGTCTGATCCATGGTGGATGTGGTCTTGGCGGCACGACCGACGCCGGTTCCGCCGGACCGGACGCCCCCTTTCTTCCGTGCCGATGCCGTCACGTTCTTCGCGGTCTCCTTCTTCAACTTCTCCGTCCCTCTCTTCTCTCCCTCCTTTCTCCGCGTGGTCGCCCGGGCAATGGACGGCGCGGACGCTCCGGTCCGCTTCACGGCGGATGCTCCGGTCACTGGCTTGGACTTCCCGGCCGGCGAGGCGGGCTTGGTAGCCGCCGCCCGGGTCCGACGCGCCTTCGTCGCCGCGGCCTTCACCGGCCGCGCCGAGGCCGCGCGCGTCACCTCCGCCGTGCTCCCCTTCCTCGCCGAGCGTTTTCCGGGGAGTGGCGTATCTATGATGGAACCGGTGGTCGCGGCTCGCGCGGTGGCGCCGCCGGCCGCGTTCCGGCGCTTGGTTTCGGCTCCGGACCGCGCGGACTCCCGGGTTTTCCGGGAGCCCGCCGGCTGCTTCCGTCGCTCCTCTCTCTGCTTCTCGCGTGTACGTTTCATAGAGGTTGATATCAGGCTGCCGCGAGGAAATCGGCGGCGCCGGCGGGGTTCTCGAGACGATGGCAGATCTCCTCGTACGCCGCCCGGGTAATCTCCTCCGAGCTCTTGAATCCGTAGCGCGAAAGGAGCTTCTGGGTGTCGGCATCACTCCAGCCGAACTCCCGCGCGATCGCGCGGAATCGGGCCGCCTGGCGTGGCGAGATCAGACGCCGATCTCCCTGGGCGCCGGCCGCCGATGCGTCGGACGACTGGCGGGACTGACGCTGAGGAGCCTCGTTCCTGGGGAACATCCCCTCGGAGGGATCGGGATCGAGCTGGGCGGCAACGCTGTAGCCGCTGCTCGACTCGTTCTCCTGCCACGGCCACATGTCGATCGGCGGCGCGCTCTTCTTCCGCCAGAACTTCTTCCGCTTCGAGCCGTCCTGCCGGCTCGTGCACCAGACCTCCACCGCGTGACGGGCCAGCCAGGCACGGATGAACGACGGGTCCCAGAGGTCGCTGGCGATGCCAAGGTCCTTGCAGCAGCGCACCAGGCAGTTGGACTTCGCGGCCTCGGCCGCCGTCGCGTAGCTCATCCGGTCATTGCCGGCGGTGTACTGCTGCTCGCCGATCGCCTCGGAGACGAATCGCCCGTGCACGAAGAGCGCGCCACGGTAATAGAGCATGTTGTCCCCCACATCGATCGAGCGCGGAAGCAGCGCCCAGGCTCCCGGACCGAACGTCCGGTTGAGCACGCGCCGGTAACGGATCTCCGGCAGATAGATCAGACCGTCCGGACGGATCTCGATGTCTCCATCGGGCACCGACTCCATGAGGGTATCGGCCTGCTCACGGGAGAAGGGCTCGGCCGCGATCCCCGCATACGGATTCACCGTCTGATCCAAGGTGGTCTCACCGCTGGTCGAGGCCGACTGTTGCGCCGTCGGATCGATCCCCTCGAGGCGGATGGCTTCGTTCGTCATGTTCATCTTCTCCAGATTCTCGTCAGTTGAATTCCATTGCGGACCCCGCCGGATGGCGCCGGCGGATCCTTCGAGGTTGCGGGCTTCTCACGAGCCCTTCCGGGCCCATTGGTCGACGTCGATTCCGTTCGATGTCAACCGCTCATAGATGACGCAAATATACCCAAACCATTGTGGTTACCATAGACTTTTTTCATCGCTCTAAACAGACGAACTACAAGCCGGATCAGTGTTTCACTTAAAGTACAACTACAAGTCTGGTGGGGGCGATGGGGGCGAAGATGGCTTGGCATGCCACCCTTCGATTCCGCCGCGAATTCGGCTGCCGGGATCGACAAAAAGGAGATGAATCCGGCCGAAATCATTTGTAATATCCAGGGTTCATCTTCTCCTCGAGCGACGCTCCCCGCGCCCTTCCGAACCTGGCTGGAGTCCCATGAAGAGAGCTCTCCCGATTGCCCTCCTCCCACTTCTTCTGCTCCTTCTCCCCTCCCGCGGTTTCGCGCAGTGGAAGAAGCTGACGGCGTATTCGTCCAGCTTCTTCAACGAGGTCTTCTTTCTGGACAACTCCAACGGGTGGATCACCCAGTTCAACACCACGATCCTTCATACCACCGACGGTGGCAACTCGTGGCAGACCGGCACTCTCTCCGGCGGCAGCGGCTCGTTCAATCGCGATATCTGCTTCGTCACCAGCTCGGTCGGCTTCATCTCCGGCGATGACGGGATCTGGAAGAGCACCGACGGAGGTGCCAACTGGACGAACATCACCCCGGCGGTGGCCATCGTCGGCAGCACCTGCAACTGGTTCATCGACGGCAGCGTCGGCGTCTACGGCTTCGGCAACTGCGCCGACTCCACGGTGACCTTCTGCCGCACGCTCAACGGCGGCTCCACATGGACCAGTGTCACCTATACCCACACCGTCGATGTCGCCGTCGGCGGCATGACCTACCGGAACGGCGCCTTCTACGCGGCCGGCGGCAACGGCAAGACCTGGAGATCGCTCGACAGCGGGGCAACCTGGACGATGGTGGTCGACGGATCGGCCGGATGGCAGGAGGATATGGTCTCCTCATCCTCGGGAGGACTGTTCACCGCCTCGGCCAACGGATCGAGCTGCGGATCGATCGGCGGAGGCAAGGTGATGCGCTCCAACGACGGCGGACTCACCTGGAGCGCCAGCAACTTCCCCTCGGTCGTGATGTGGGGCGTGACGATGTACTCCTCCTCGGAGGGATGGGCCTGCGGCGATGGCGGCCACGCCTACAAGACCACCGACGGCGGCGCCACCTGGAACGAATCCTCCTGCGGGATGAGCTCGAGCGATCGCCTCGACGACATTCACTTCACCGACGCCACCCACGGCTGGGCCGTCGGCGACGGCATCTACAAGTTCGTCGGTCTCTATTACGCCACGCGTCCGGACACGATCGATTTCGGTGATGTTCTCGTCGGCTCCACCAGCGCCGATTCGCTGGCGCGGATCAAGGCGATCGGGCCCGACGGCTCGGTGACCGGACGCGCGCTCGCCGGCCGGGACCCGACGCAGTTCGGGGCCACCGGAGGACTCGGCGGCTTCACCATGACGGTCTGCCAGGAGACCACCACGCCGGTACACTTCTCGCCGACGAGCGAGGGACTCAAGATCGCCCGAGTGGACTTCATCGTGCCGGGGCAGCCGGACACGCCGAGAGTCTACCTGAAGGGGCGCGGCGTGGCGCCGCACATCGTCTCCTCCCCGACGCTCGTCTTCGACACGCTCCAGTGCGACGTCACCGGACTCGACACGCTTGTGCTCACCAACAGCGGGACGTACGTGCTCAGGCTGACCGGGGCATCGTTCGAGAACATGACCGGCGGCTCCTTCCAGCTCGTTTCCCCCTCCATTCCGGCCGACATTCCCCCCGGTACCTCGCGCAACGTGGTGGTGAGGGTGACGGCCGGCGGTCCGGGAGCGGTGAACGGCCAGGTGGCGCTGACGAGCAACGATCTCGATCCGGCCAAGGTGCCGTGGCGCGTCCGCCTTACGGCCTACAAGCGGACCGTGCTCCCCCGTCTGGCGCCGGACACGCTTCTGGTGATCCCCTCCGGGCCGATCAACACCGCAATGACCGCGTGCCTCGACTACGTCAACGCCGGCGACGGCCCCCAGACGGTCGAGAGCGTGACGCTTGCCGCCGGCGGAGGCGCGATCTCGAACGTCCCCCCGGTGACCAACGCCGTGGTGCAGATCGGGGGGCGGCAGCAGCTCTGTTTTCAGGTGCTCGCCAACGACACCGGATGGGTGCAGCGGCGGTTCCGCGTCAGAACACTCCCGTGCGGCATCGACACCTTCATCACGGTGAAGTACTACGCGACCAATCCGATCATCGGCTCCCCCACCGACCGGCGATTGAGCGATCTCCGCTGCGGCCGCGCGGTGCTCGACACGATCCTCGTGACCAACGGCGGCAACGCGCCGCTCGTCCTCGATCGTCCCTACTTCTCCGGTCCCGACGGCGCGGAGTTCGAGGTGGTCGGCCCGACCTCCTGGCCCGATACCGTGCCGGTGAAGGGAAGCCTCCGCGTGATCGTCCGGCAGCGCCCCGGCGGAGCGGCGGGAACACGCAAAGCCACGCTGATCATCCCGAACAACGACCTGTATCCGAAGAAGAATCCCTGGACGATCGAGCTTTCCGGTCGGGTGGACGTGGACAGCCTCGACCTGAGCCGACGGACGATCGAACTGGGTGATATCTGCCGGGGAGGCGAGAAGCGGATCGAGACGATCCTCCTCACCAACGTGAGCGCGGCCGCCGGGACCGTCACGGCCGTCACGCCGCTGGCTCCGGCCGGAAGCCTGGCGCTCCTGGTGGATCCGACCGGCCATCTGCTGCCGGCCGGCGCGCGCGACTCCCTCCGCCTGGCGATCGCGCCGACGGCGACGGGAGACTTCAACGCGAAGGTCGAGATCCTCTTCGGCGACTGCGACCGGCGCGACACGGTGACGGTGACCGGCCGCGTGACCGGCTACGACCTGAAGTCGGATCCCTTCTCGTTCGGCCTAACCCGGATCGGCACGCCGATCGACAAAGGGGTGACCGTGACGAACAAGGGGGCGAGCACGGCGACGGTGATCGGTCTGAGGATCGAGCCATCGACGGCGCCGGTGACGATTATCGGCCCGATGCCGACCTTCCCACTACCACCCGGCACGCCGGTGCCGATCCTGCTCCGGTTCCAGCCGGCCGATTCGCTCCCGCTGAACGCGCGCCTGATTCTGACCGTTGCCGATCCCTGCGGAGACAGCATCGTCATCCCGCTCGACGGGCGCGGATTGCCCGGGGATCTGCTGCCGACGCGCGGCGAGATCTCCCTCGGCTCTCTCTATTCCTGCGACAACGGCATCAGGATCGATTCGGCGGTGATTCGGAACCTGGGGCACGCGCCGCTGGCGATCACCGGCGCGAGCTTCGCCGCGTCCCCCTCCCACTTCACGCTCGTGGCCCTGGGTGATCTGCCGAAGGATGTGCCGCCGGGAGATTCGATCTCGGTGAAGCTCGGCGTGACCGCGGATTTCACCGGCACGATCATCGACACGCTCCTGATCGCCACCTCCGATCCGGGAGGGAGCGTGATCCGGATCCCGATCACCGCGCGACGCGAGCGGGTGGAGCTGGCGGCGACCGATACGTCGGGTGGGGCGCTTCCACGCATCGCGTTCCCGACGCTCGCGAGCTGCCGCGACGAACGGGTGGAGATGGTTCGGCTGGTGAACAACGGAACGGTGGCCGACACGGTGGCGCTGAGCGTCGGGTCGGCCGCGGCGAAGGTTCTGCCGGCAACGCTCGTGCTGGAGCCGGGCGCCGACACGGTGGTGGCGGTGACCGTGAAGATGTCGATCCCGGGCATCCTTCAGGACACGCTGCGCGCCGGCTCGCGCCCCTGCGATATCGACCTGCGGATTCCGATCGACGCGACGTTCCGGAGCGTGGCCACGACGCTCACCTCCCACGATTTCCAGGGGGTGAACATGGCCCGCTTCGCCGAGGAGACCACGCCGTTCGCGAACACCGGCGAGGTGGATCAGACGATCGAGGCGATCTGGATCGAGGCTCCAACCAACGGCTTCACCATCGTCGGGAGCTACGTCGGCACGACGGTCACGGCCGGGGGAAGCCTGCCGATCCGGGTGCGCTTCGCCCCCGGCAGCGAGGGGGGCACGTCGGCGACGCTCGTGATCGTCACCGGCGAGCCCTGCCACGACACGATCCGCGCAACGCTCCTCGGCTCCGGCATCCGGAGCAACGTGAACGTGGTCACGCGGAGCATCGCCTACGGAGCGCGTCCCGGCTGCGCGGACTCCTGCGCCACGATCACCGTGGAGGGAACCGGCCCGAAGCCGGTCACGATCACCGACGCGACGATCTCCGGCGGGGCTCCCGGCATCTTCAGGATCGATCCGCCCCTGACCGGACGCATGCTGCAGCCGAATGAGAATCTCGAGCTCACGATCTGCTTCGATCCGGCCCGTGCCGGCGCGCTCGCCCAGGGCATGCTGACGATCGCCACCGACGATTCGGCGCAGCCGACGATCCTGGTCCGCCTGAGCGGCGCGCGCTCCCCCGGCATCAGCGCTCCGTCGAGCGTCGATCTCGGCGGCCTTACGGTCGGCGCGAGGAAGGACACCGTGCTTCTGATCGCCAACAAGGGCTCCGTGCCGGTGACGCTCGACAGCCTCGGACTTCCCGACGGCTACGAAGGCGCGCTTCCGGTGCCGTCGGTGATAGCGCCGGGAGATACGCTCCGCTTGTCGATACGCTACGCTCCCGATTCGGCGGGCAGGCACGACGGCAGGCTGCTGCTGCGGACGATGCATCCCTGCGTGGACTCGCTCGCGATCGCGCTGGCGGGTGATGCCTCCGGCGAGGAGCGCCATCAGGTGCGGCTCACGGCCGGACGGAGCACCGGACGTTGGGGAACGATGGTGACGCTGCCGGTCACGATAACGAGCGGGACGCCGGTGCCGATGGACGCGATCGATCTGAAGGTGAGCGCGCGCCCCACGATGCTCGATCCGCGCGCGCTCCGCGCCTCGGCCGCGGGCCAGCCGCTCCACGTCGAGCGGATCGGCTACGACGCCGCCACCGGAGACCTGACCCTGCGCATCCACGCGCCCGACGGCTCGGCGGCGCTGCCGACGGAGATGGCCCTGGAGATCGACTACATGGTGCTGCGCGGTGATGCCACGAGCACGCCGATCGTTCCTGCACTGGCGGCTCCCGTTCCTCCGGGCCTCGACGCGCTCGCGTCCAACGGCCTCTTCACGCTGGAGGATATCTGCGACGCCTACGGGCGCCTGCTGACGGTGACCGGGAACATCGATCTGAAGCCGGCCACGCCGAACCCAGCGCGCGGACGGACATCGTTCGAGCTGGAGGTCCCCTTCAATGGTCCGGTGCGCTTCGCGATCTTCGATGATCGAGGGGTGGAGGTTCTTCGCCCGATCGACGACGTGCTACCGGCCGGACGGATGATCCTCCCGGTCGATCTTGCCACGCTCCCCTCCGGCGTCTATTCCTGCCGCCTCCAGATCGGGCTGCAATCGCTCATTCAACGGCTTGTCGTCGTCCGCTGACCGGGAGATTCCTCCCGGCCGCCCGACGCGACGCGATCTTACGAACGCACACTCGATGCATCGACCATACGCTCCGCGCCTCTCCTCCCTGCTCCGGCTTTCCCTGGTTCTGCCGCTGACCTGCCTGGCGGCGCTGCGCCCGGCAGGCGCGCAACAGACGCCGCCGCGCGCCGCCGACAGCGCGCGCCCCGAGGTCTGCACGCTCGGCCTGTACGCGGGACTTTCGCTGACGACGCTCGACGCGGGATTCGCGGTCGACAAATCGGGGCTGCTGGTCTCCAGCGATCTGTGTGGACGGTTCGAGCGCGGAAGCGGAACCGGGCCGGTGGCGGGACTGCTGCTGGAGGTTCCGCTGACGCCGGATCTTCGCCTGGCGTTCGCCGCGGAGTATGAGGATCGCTCCGCCGAGCTCCGCTACACCTGCGTCGATCCCGCGGAGATCCGCGTCGGCACCGGGCTGGCGCCGGCGGTCACCGAGCATGTGGCGACGATCGATCACGCGGCGGTCACGGCCCGGCTGATGGGAAGCTACCGTCCGTTCACGATGCCGCTGGTGTTTCTTGCCGGCCCCGCGTTCTCGGTCACCACGCACGGCTCCTACACGGTCCGCGAGGAGATCGTCTCCCCGGCCGGCGCGGAGTTTCTGACCGGTGGTCAGGTGCGTCCCTATGGCGCCGGAACCCTCTCGAACGGAGGACCGCTCCATCTGGCGCTTGCCGGCGGCATTGCCTACACGGTCCCGATCGGCGAGCGACTGATGCTCCGCCCCGAGATCGGTTATCTGATCGGGATCACCAAGTCGCTCCCCTCGGCCGGCATCACGCCGCGCGCGCTTCATCTGACGCTCGGCATCACCCGGCGCTTCGATGAGCCGGCTCCCGTTCCGCCGCCGCCCTCACCTCCGCCGACGGCCCCCGCGCCGCGCCTGGAGGTGACGCTCGACGCGGCCGCGGTGGAAGCCGACGGATCGCGCTCCGATACGATCACACTTCACGCGGTCCGGAGCATCGGAACGCGTCTGCATCCGTTGCTGACCTATCTCTTCTTCGACCGCGGAAGCTCCGAGATCCCGACGCGCTACATCCGCCGCGGGATCACGGAGGCGGCGCTCTTTTCCGAGAGCTCGCTCCGCGATTCCTCCACGATCGGCATCTATCACAACGTGCTGGATATCATCGGCGCCAGGATGAGCAGGATGCCCGGCGCCACGATCCGGGTGACCGGCACCGCGCCTGACACCGATCCGACTTCCGCCGAGGCGCTCGGCAGGCGACGCGCCGAGCAGGTGAGCCGCTACCTCGGCGCGATCTGGCACATCGATCCGAAGCGGATCGAGATCGCATCGCGGCGCGACCCGGCGACGGCGACCAATCCCGAGACCGAGGATGGCGCGGCCGAGAACCGCCGCGTCGAGATCACCAGCGACAACTACGAGATCGTCGAGCCGGTGCTGATCAGCGACACCACACTCCGCCTGGTCCGGTATCCCGATCTGCTGGTGACGCCGCGGATAACCGGCGGCGGCGGCGCCGGCCCTCGGCAGTGGGAGCTGCTTCTGACCTCCCCCATCGACGCCGCGTCCCGAATCGATCGACTGCACGAGATGTTCGTGGCCGGCAGCGACACGCCGGCGCCGGTCACGATCCGGCTCGATTCGCTGCACGCCTCGGCGTGGCAGCTCGGCCCGGACGGCGCCGGCAGTCTGAACGTGGTGCTCAACGTGTCGGAGGAGAGTACGATGCGGAGCGCCATGCGGAAGGTGCCGGTGCGGCTCAGGATCGAAAGCGACTCGGCGCGGTTCGGCGCCGGCTATTACTCGTTGATCCTGTTCGACTTCGGCAGCGCCAGGCTTCGTCCGGAGCACCTGCGGACCATCCAGATCGTCAACGACAGGACCAGTTCCACGGCACGAGCGCGTGTGTTGGGCTACACCGACCGGCTCGGCGAGGCGGAGTTGAACCGCAGACTCTCCTCCGATCGCGCGGCGGCGGTCTCGGCGCTGCTGCGCGCGACGGTCACCGAATCGGTCGGCATCGGCGAGGAGACCACGATCTACGACAACGATCTTCCGGAGGGGCGCTTCTACTCGCGAAGCGTCACCATTCAGACCGGGGAGTGATGTGGCGATGGTGAATGCGGAGCGCGCGTGATCGTTGAGGTAGAAGCCACCGCGCCGCTTCAAGTTAACGATCGGTTTACACGCCGTCGGACACCGGCATCGCGCCGTGTTGATTTCCCTGACCGGAACGCGTGATCGGGATCATCGATGCAATCGGCGCGAAAGGGCGTCTCCGGTGAGCTTAAGAAGTGGATGAAGCGGCGGCGGATAACGAAGGCAGGCCGCTTTCGAACACAGATCGGATCGAAAGCGGCCGACGAAAACTACACAAACATGTAGTTGAGGCACCGGGGCCCAACGACGTAAGTTTACACCCGAAACACCGATCGTCTCTCAATGGTCCAGAGAGACTTCCACCATCGAGTAAGAGGGGTCCTGTCCCCAGATCATCGCGAGGTCTGTGCCCGCTTCAACCCGGCTTTGAAGCGGGCATTTTTTCTCCCCGTCACCATCCCGCGCCATCCACATCACTCGCAAGCACCATGCCCACGGCACCGGCGCGCGCTTCGCGGGCCGTGGCGGCCGCGCGCATCTCTCCTTCTCTCGCTTCCCCGAGGCACGCAATCCGGGTACCAACGGTGTCGATATTCGCCAGGAATGTCCACGGAGGTGCTCAGCGGATGAATCTTCTCAGGCGACGACCTGCTGGATCACTTCCTGCAGGCGCTGCGGGTTGACCGGCTTTACCAGGTGGTCGCTGAAGCCGGCCTCCTTGCTCCGCCTGATGTCCTCCTCCATGCCGAACCCGCTCAGGGCGATACCCTTGATCGGGTAGCGCTCCAGGAGCTTCCGCATCAGTTCGAGGCCGCTGCCGTCCGGCAGCCCGATGTCGCTGACCAGAACGTCGAACTCGTTCGCGGCCGCGACGTCGAGAGCCGACTGCACGTCGTGTGCGGTCAGCACGTGATAACCTTTGCGCTGCAGGAGAAGCTTGAGCACCATGTTGGTGTCCTCGTGGTCGTCGACCAGCAGAATTCTCAAGGCTCCGTTCGGGCCCGTTGCGCTGTTTCCGGCGGTGTTCGTCATGAGGTCGGTTCCGTGCGCTGATGTGGTATTCAAACCGATAGTAAATGTCGCACCATGGTTTCGGCCTGCGCTCTCGGCCGTGATCGTACCGTCGTGCATGTCGATGAGTGCCTTACAGATTGTCAGTCCTAGACCGAGGCCTCCGAAGCGGCGGAGCGTCGTCTTCTCCCCCTGTTCGAAAGCTTCGAAGATTCTGGTCAGCGCGTCGGAGTCGATGCCGACGCCGCTGTCGGCCACGGCCAGGCGGATATGCCCCGGCGCGTCGTTGACCGTGGAGATTCTGATCGAGCCGCCGGCGGAGGTGAACTTCACCGCGTTCCGGATCATGTTCAACATCACCTGCTCGAGTCGCGCCGCGTCGCCGATCACGGTGTGATCCCCGGCCCGGAGGTTCCGGTCGAGCGTCAGCCCCTTGGCCTCCAGCTCCGGGCGCATGATGCCGATGGCCAGATCGACCAGAGCGTGAAGATCCACCTGCTCCCGCTCGATCTTCAGGCGTCCGCGCGTGATCCGCGTCAGGTCGAGAAGGTCGTCGATCAGACGCGCCTCCAGCTCGATGTTTCGCCTGACGATCTCCAGCAGCGGCCGGAGGTGATCCGGCAGCGCCGCGTCGGTCTCGAGCGCCTGGGCCGATATCAGGATCGGGCTGAGAGGGGTGCGGAGCTCGTGGCTCAGCACCGCGAGGAACTGGTCCTTCGCCCGGCTGGCGTTCTCCGCCTCGATGCGCGCAAGCTCGGCATCCCGGAACAGCAGCGCGTTGTCCACCGCGATCGCCGCGCGTCCGGCAAGCTCCTCGGCAAGCGAGAGGTCCGCCTCGGTATAGCGGCGCCCCGATTCGGCATGCGCCAGCGTGATGGCGCCGAGCACGCGGTCCCGCGCGACGATCGGCACGATGATCATCGAGGAGATTCCGAGCCGCCGCGCGATCTCGATCATCTCTTCATTGCGCGAGAGCCGGTTCAGGACCTCGTCGGTCACCACCGGATGGAACTCCGCCTTCCCGGTCCGGATCACCGCGGCCACGCCGACCGCTCCGTCGGCCTCGCGTGGCGGCGTCCGCTGAATCTCCTCGGCCAGCGCCACCTTCTCGGGATCCGCATGCGCGATCGCCAGGCGGACCAGTCCGCCATCGTCGGCCACCATGTCGACGCCGCACCAGTCGGCAAGCTCGGGAACCAGCATACGCGCCACGTTGCCGAGCGTGGTATGATAGTTCAACGAGGAGGAAAGAAGCGTGCTCGCCTCGGCGAGGAACGCAAGGCGGTCGCGTCCGCCGCCGGCGAAGGTTACCCCACCAGAGCTCTGCTCTCCGGCCGGAAGCGGGTCGCGAAGATAGACGCCGAGCTCGACATAACGCACGCCCCGGCGATCGACGACCGGCGAGGCGATCAGCTCGCAGGCGAGCCCTCCCTCGACGGAGGTGAGAAATCTTCCCTGGATGATTCCGGCACCCGGCTCCGCCGCGGCAAGCCGGGGAACGAGGTCCTCGCCCCCCTCCAGCAGCGCGGCCAGCGGATGGCCGACGGCATCGAGGGCGCTCACGCCGATCGCGAGCTCGGCCTCGCGGGGCCAGCGGAGCACGCATCCGGCCGTCGACATGGTGATCGAGAACTCCGGGAGCGTCGCGCTCTCGGCGGCGCCGGCCAACGCCGTCAACGTCGGGGCACCGGCGGCGGCACCGGCAACTATCCCAGCGGTCGCACCGGCGATCGCCTCGGCGACCATCCGCGGAGCGGCGGGGGCGCTCAATATCTCGTCGACGGAGGACGGCGGGGCCGACATGGAAACGGCCGCGTCGCCGGACTCCGGCGCATGTTGCTTCACATCCGGTTCGGATGCTCTACGATCAACGGTGCTCATAACGACCTCCCTTCACGTTACCGGCCCGCCTTCGTCATCGCACATCGCGGAACAACGCCATGCTGTAGAAGGAACGGATAGATGCTCATAGGGTCAATTCACGTGCATGCGGTCATCGGGGAGGATTCGCGTTCGTCACCATCCCCGCGCGCCCGGTGTTCGATCACAACTTCTCGTGGTATGCTTTGCCGGCCGACGATGACGTCCGATGGTGACACTAGAGGCATTCAGGTCATGTTCGGTCAGGATCAGCGGTCATAACCAGCGCAAATTGCATGCCGAACGCTCCGCCACGGCGCACGGATGGCAACGGCGTGCACCGTGCGATGCGAGCCGGCGACCTGGTCATCCCGCTCACGGGACACGTGGGTTTCAGCCGCGGCAAACCTCGGATGAATGCCGGAGGCGCGAATCAGGCGACGAGGACCACAACTTTCGAGCCGAGGGGAACAGGCGCCAGCGCGTAAGTATTGGGCGGGTGCTGAACCGAGCGCGATACCGATTCGGAATGATCGCCGGCGGCGCCATATCGTGATGCACGATCGGCCCGACGGCTGCACTCATTCGGCCGGCGGGGCGTCATTGATCCAGGCCGGCTCCCTGCCGGCCGGTGGTTGTCGCGAACGCGGCGACCGCGCGCGGGAAAGTCCCGACAATCCGGAACGCTCCACGCGAGAACGAACTCCTCACTTCATGGGCCCCAAGTCAAAGCTAGCGTATCTCCTCCTCCAGCATCAGGGGTCACGGAGCGATGAACTCGAACGGTATTCGACCGAGGAATGCTCCGCGATGCTCTTCTTCCTCACCCGCTACGGTTATCTGATCGAGCGCTCCAGGGCGCATATCAGCGCCGTGGCCCGGCCCCGCAGACGGAACGACTCCGTCGGTTATGTCATTACCGAGCGAGGGCAGACTCTTCTGAGCTCGCTCGCCGAGGGATGAAGGTCCGGCGCGCAAGGCGCGGGTCCATTCATCATCGAACGCCGCGCATGCGCTGACTCGCGCCCTGGATGTGGCGGCCGGCCCGCCACGATAGGAATGCACCATGTCGGAATGCTCCACGGGGGCGGCATCACGGAGCCGCCCCTCTCCATTTCGGGAAAGGGGTGTCCGGCTCACGGACCCCACGTCGGCGGGACAGTCACGAGGACCGTCCACACAGCCCGGACGGGCGGCGCGCGCCATCGACGCGGCG
The DNA here is from genome assembly GCA_048498995.1 of Bacteroidota bacterium. Taxonomy (GTDB): domain Bacteria; phylum Bacteroidota; class Ignavibacteria; order OLB7; family OLB7; genus JBEHWX01. The sequence continues at coordinate 11,098 of JBEHWX010000016.1, read as the reverse complement.
CAACCCCTGCTCGGCGCATCGGCGACGCATCTTCAGCCCACGAGGAGGGGCCGACCGAACCGAGTATCCGTTGCCACAACGGCGTTGACGTCCACTGCCCAGCGCCGCGCCCATACGGGGGACGGATGCCGATTGAAAAAGGAAGGGTGCGGAGCGCTCGCCATGTGCCTCACGCGTGGCCGATCCCGGAATATCTCCCGGCGTCGAGCACCGAAGTCACATGCGGAACGCTCCGCACCCTTCATCTATATCAGACCCCGACGGGGTAACACCAGCCTCGATCCCACACTCCCTGCGCATCCCCTCGTTCCTCCCTTCTTCACGCTCACCGGGAGCGTCCCGGGGGTGCTGATATATCCCTACCTACCATCATCCGTCCTTCGTTCGCTACGTCCCCCACAGCCATTCCGCCATCAAAGATGACAACGGCCATGCCACCGAGGTCCGAACCGTCAATCGACCCGCAATGCGCATATAACCGTGATGTTCAGGTCGACGGCATATACTGATGAAACGGAGGATTCAATTCTACAGAGATGTACATGTGTAGCATTCCTTCGTGCCAGAGGATGGCCCGACGAACAGCTCGCCGGCCCGCCTCGCCGGATCCGCTCGCGTGCCGCGGACACGGGCCGGATCAGGCCTCGTGGTGCCCCAGCACGCGCCGGATCGCCTCCTGAAGCGCGGGGAAATTCATCGGCTTGGTGATGTGCTCGGAAAAGCCGGCTTCCTTGCTCCGGGCGATATCCTCCTCCATGCCGAACCCGCTCACGGCGATGCCACGGATATCTCCCTGCCCGGCGATCTTCCGCATCAGGTCGAGGCCGCTGCCATCCGGCAGGCCGATATCGCTCACTATCAGGTCCAGCTCGGTGGTCGCGGCGATCTCCAGAGCCTCTCCCACGCTGCCGGCCGAAAACACCTTGTAGCCCGCCCGCTCCAGAAGCATCCGCGTTACCGTGACCGTGTCCGGATGGTCCTCGACGATCAGGATCCGGTAGGGGCGGTCCTCCACCTCCGGCTCCGGAGCTCCGTCCCGCTCCGGGAAGCTGCTCCGGGTCTTCTCCGGCCGAGGCATCATATCGACGATGAACGTCGCTCCCTGATCGCGGCCGTCGCTTTCCGCGGAGAGGGTCCCGCCGTGGGCCACCATGAGCGCCTTGCTGATCGACAGCCCCAGGCCGAGGCCGCCGAAATGGCGCGTGATCGTCTGCTCCCCCTGCTCGAACGCGTCGAAGATGCGGGGCATGATCTCCGGCTCGATGCCGATGCCGCTGTCGGTCACCCGCATCTGAAGATGTCCGTCGGGAGTGTTGATCGAGCTGACGGTGATGATGCCGCCGACCGGGGTGAACTTCACGGCGTTCTTCAGCAGGTTCCAGAACACCTGCTGGAGCCGCGCCGAGTCGGCGCGCACCGTCCGGTACTGCGCGCGAAATTCCGTGCGGAGCGTGATCTTCTTGGCCTGCACGTCGCTCCGGACGATCTCCAGCACGTTGCGCATCAGCAGACTGGCGTCGACATCCTCAAAGCTCAACTGGAGCTTTCCCTTGGTGATGCGGGTGAGATCGAGCAGGTCGTCGATCAGCCGTGCCTCCAGCTCCACGTTCCGACGGATGATCTCGAAATAGCCCTGCATGTCGCGCGGAAAGCGGTTATCCCCCTCCATCGCGTGCACCATGGCAAGCACCGGGGTCAGCGGGGTGCGAAGCTCGTGGCTCAGCACCGCCATGAACTGATCCTTGGCGCGGCTGGCCGCCTCGGCCTCCTCCTTGGCCTGGCGAAGCCCGATCTCGGCGAGCTTCCGGTCGGTGATGTCGATGCAGGAGCCGATATAACCGATGAAGCTCCCCCCCGGCGTGAACCTCGGGATGCCGGTCTCGAACAGCCAGCGATATTCGCCGTCGTGACGGCGGAGCCGGAACTCCATCATCAGCTCGCCGCGCGCGGCGACCGCGTCGCGGAAGATGCTCCGTGCACGCTCCAGATCGTCGGGATGAACCATGTCGGCCCATCCGGTGCCGAGCTCCTCCTCCATCGTGCGTCCGGTGAAGTCGAGCCAGGGCTTGTTCAGATAGATGCAGGCGCCGTTCTCGTCGGCCATCCAGATCAGCACCGGCGCGCTGTCGGCAAGCATCCGGAACCGGAGCTCGCTTTCGCGCAGGGCGTAGTCGGCCTCCCGCTGCTCGGCTACATCGTGGAACACCATCACCACGCCGCGCAGGTCGCCACGCTCGCCGATGATCGGGGCGGCGCTATCCTCGATCGGGATATGGCCGCCGTCGCGCGCGACCAGCACGGCGTGATTTGCCAGGCCGACGATCCGTCCCTCGCGCAGCACCCGTTCTACCGGACTCTCCACCTCCTCCCGGGAATCCTCATGGATGATCGGGAAGATCTCACGTAGGGGGCGTCCCATGGCCTCCTGCTGGGAATAGCCGGTAAGGCTCTGCGCCACCGGGTTGAGAAAGGTGACCAGGCCGGCGGTGTCGGTGACGATCACCGCGTCGCCGATGCTCGCGAGGGTGACGCGGAACCACTCCCGCTGTTCGGCGATGTCGCGATGGAGCAGGGCGTTGTCGATCGCGGTGGAGGCACGGCGCGCCAGATCCTCGGCCATCCGGAGATTCCGCTCGTCGTAGCGGCGTCCGGATTCGGTCATCACGAACTGAATTGCGCCGATCACCTTCTCCTGCGCGAACAGGGGAACGATCATGAGGGCGGAGAAGGATATCTCGCGCAGCAGCGCCAGCTCCTCCTCGTTCTTGGCCGCGGCGACGATCATCTCCTCGGTGATGGCCGGGTAGAATTCGGGACGTCCGGTGCGGAGCACCTGCGGCAGGCCGGTCGGCGCGCTCATATCCACCGGATAGCGCTTCTCCAGCTCGACCGCCCATTTCACTTTCTCGGGATCGACGTGCGCCACGGCCACGCGCCGCACCACGCCGTCATCGTCGAGCATGTCCACGGCGCACCAGTCGGCGATCTCCGGCACGGCGAAGCGCGCCACCTCGGCGAGCGTGGTCTGATAATCCAGCGAGGAGAAGAGGCGCTCGGTGGCCCGGATCTGAAATTCCTGCTCGATCTCGTTCCGACGCTGTCCGGCAACATCGTGGAACACGAGGATCACGCCGAGCATCCGGTCGTCGGCGTCGAGGATCGGGGCGGCGCTGTCCTCGATGGGGATCGAGCGGCCGTCGCGCGTGAGGAGCACGGTATGGTTGGCCAGGCCGACGGCAATCCCCTCGACCAGCACGCGCGCCACCGGATTTTCGGCCGGCTCGCCGGTCTCTTCATTCAGGATCCGGAAAATCTCGACGAGCGGGCGGCTCCCCGCTTCCTCCTTCGGCCACCCGGTGAGGCGCTCGGCCACCGGGTTCATGAAGGTGACCCTCCCTTCCAGGTCGGTGGCGATCACGGCGTCGCCGATGCTCGTCAGCGTGACGTTCAGCAGCCGCTCGCGGCGGAGCACCTCGGCCAGGGCGGACTTGCGCGACGCGCCGAACAGGGCGATCAGCACGCTCTCGATCAGGAACACGACCACCAGCATCGCCCCGTGGGTGCCGAAGCTGAAGGAATAGGTCGGGTCGACGAAGAGCAGATCGCAGGCGGCGCCGCCGAGAAGGGTGGCCCAGAGGGCGGGACCGAGCCCGGCATACCATGCCGCGCCGAGAACCGCCAGCGGCATGAGAATAAACGGAGCCTGATCGCCGATGATCGAGCGGAGCGGAACCCTCAACAGCAGCACCACCGCCACCATGGCGGTAGCGGCCAGATAGTGTACGGCCGCGGATCTGGGACGCCTCATGCATTCCTCATGATTGAGCAGGAACGTTCAGTGAAACCGGACAAAGATAGTCAGTGACGGCGCTTACCTTGAAATTCGACCGTCCGTCCGGTCCCTGAACCGATCCGACCAAGAGTCGGACCAATTTTGCCGGAAGGTGCCGGGAGCCGGATATTTGTTCCGATTCGAACGATCCGGCAACAATTCCGCTCTCCATATGTTCCATTTCGACTTTCCGGCCGATACCGATCGGCCGAGCAAGCCCGACGTCTACCGGCTGCTGCTGGCCCAACTGGAATCCCTCCTCGCCGGCGAGCGGGATCCGATCGCCAACATGGCCAACATGGCGTCCCTCCTCTTTCATGGACTTCCGGGGCTGAACTGGGCCGGATTCTATCTGTTCAAGGAGGGGGAGCTGGTGCTCGGCCCCTTCTGCGGCAAACCGGCCTGCGTCAGAATTCCCCTCGGCAAGGGGGTCTGCGGAACCGCCGCGGAGCTCCGGCGGACGGTCCTTGTCGAGGATGTGGAGGCCTTTCCCGGCCACATCGCCTGCGATGCCGCCTCCCGTTCGGAGATCGTGATCCCGATCGTCGACGGCGACCGGCTCATCGGCGTGCTGGATGTCGACAGCCCGACGACGGCCCGCTTCGACGGGGAGGATCGCGACGGGCTGGAGCACGCGGTCGCCATTCTTCTGGCCGCGACCGATCCGGAGCTGCTTCCCGGCGGCAGGCCGAGCGCGCCGGCCACGAGCCATCACGGAGAAGATCGATGACAACCCTCCGCTCGAGCGGATCCATCCGCCGCCATGCGACGCTCGCCGCCATCTTCGCGGTGTTCATTCTGTTGCTGACGACGTCCGCCTGCTCCCGGCGGGAGGAGGCCGGGAAGTCCACCGGCGGCCCCGAGCAGCGGGAGCTGGTGGTGTCGGCCGCCGCCTCGCTGAAGGAAGTGTTCACCGAGGCGGCGCGGCTCTATGAGGAGCACAATCCCGGCGTGCACGTGAGCGTGACGCTCGGCGCGTCGAACCTGCTGGCCCGCCAGATCGAACAGGGAGCGCCGGTGGACGTGTTCGCCTCCGCCTCCGACGCGGTGCTCGACACGCTCGCGGCGAAGGGAAAGATCGCGGCCGGAACGCGCTCGCGGATCGCGGTGAACGATCTGGTGGTGATCGGCGGCGCGGAGACCGCGCCGATCGACAGTCTCGCCGAGCTCTCCGGGGCGGGGATCGCGCGGATCGCGCTCGGCGCCCCCGGCGTGCCGGTCAGGAGCTATTCGGAGCAGGCGCTCCGCGCCACCGGAGCCTGGGACCGACTGAAGGATCGCTTCGTCTTCGGCACCAACGTCCGGCAGGTGCTCGATTACGTGGCGACCGGCGAGGCCGATGCCGGGCTGGTCTACGCGACCGACGCGGCCACCGCGGCCGACCATGTACGAGTGCTGCTGCGCGTGCCCGGCTCGCTGCACGATCCGATCACCTACGGCGCGGCGATCACCGCCGGCGCGCGCAACCCCGCCGACGCCGGACGGTTCCTCGCGCTGATCAACGGCGCAGATGGGGCGGCGATCTTCGCGCGCCACGGGTTCCGGCGGGAGATGATCTCGACGAAATGAGGATGAAATGAGAACGGGGCGGCCACGCATGGCCGCCCCGCTTTCCGCAACATTGCCGCATCCGGGGCTCATCACATTTTCCCTTTCACGTACCGTGCTCGCGACATTCGCTCGCGGCCGTCGGCGCGGAACCACCTCAAACCACTTCTCGGATCAGCTTCCCGCGTCAGCTTCCCGCGTCAGCGCTTCGATCGCGCGCTGGATCTGGGCGAAGGAGACCGGCTTGGTCAGATGCATGCTGAACCCCGCCTCCCTGCTGCGACGGATATCCTCCGGCATCCCGAATCCGCTCAACGCGATGCCCGGCAGATCCCGCTCGCGGCGAAGCTCGAGCATCAGGTCGATTCCGGTGCCGTCCGGCAGGCCGATGTCGCTGATCACCATGTCGATGTCGGCGGCGCGGGCCGCCTCGAGCGCCGAGGTGACGCTGGATGCCTCCACCACCTCGTGCCCCGCCTGGCGGAGCAGCAGCTCCAGCACCTTCCGCGTGTCGTGATGGTCGTCCACCAGCAGGATGCGACGTCCGGTCTCCTTGGCGGGCGCGACCTGCGGATCGGGAGGAGCGACCGACATCTCCTGCTCATGGCCGACCGGATCGAGAAGGATGGTGAAGACCGACCCGTGGCCGGCCCCCTCGCTTGCCACGTCGATGCTCCCGCCATGGAGCTCGGTCAGGGCCCTGGTGATCGCCAGGCCGAGTCCGAGCCCGCCGAATCCCCCCCGCTCCTCCCGTTTCTCTCCCTGGACGAACGGCTCGAAGATCCGCTCCATCAGCGGCGGATCGATGCCGATGCCGGTATCGCGCACCTCGATTCTTAGACGCCCATCCTGATCGTTCCGGGCACTGAGCGTGATCGTTCCCCCCTGAGGTGTGTACTTCACGGCGTTCTTGAGAAGATTCCAGAAGATCTGCTTCAGACGGGAGGGATCGCCGAGCACCACGTGCCCGGCCGCCGCGGGCTCCAGCACCACGCCGAGCCGCTTGTCGAGCACCTGGGTCTGGAACATCTGGAGCACGTTGCCGAGAATATCGTAGATGTCGACCGCCTCCAGACGGAGCGCCAGCTTCCCGGTCTCGATCCCGGTCAGGTCCAGCAGGTCGTCGATCAGGCGCACCTCCACCTCGATGTTCCGGGCGATGATGTCGGTCAGCGGCAGCAGATCCCCCGGCATGTCGTGGCGCCCGAGGAGCATCTGCGCGGCGGCGACGACCGGCGTCAGCGGCGTCCTGAGCTCGTGGCTCAGGATGGCCAGGAAGCGGTCCTTGGCGCGATTGGCCTCCTCGGCGGCGCGCCGCATCGTGATGTTCTCCCGCTCGGCGTGCTTCATCTCGGTGATGTCGACGAAGGCGCCGATCGCGCCGCGGGCGCTTCCCCGCTCATCGAACAGCGGCGCGGCCGAGGCGGTGACGAATCGACGATCGGCAACATCGATCACCTCGAACTCGAAGCTCCGGACGGCCCGTCCCTCCCGCGCGGCGCGGTACATCGGCAGATCGCGCGGCGAGAGGTCCCGCTCCCCCTGGCACATCTTGAGGCCGTCGAATAGGCGGCGCGCGTCCGGCACCATCACCGGAGCCTGGCCGAGATAGCCGGCCATCGTCGGGTTGATCGTCAGCGAGTTGCAGCCGGCATCCTCCGCGATCACAATGCCGACCGGCAGGACCTCCAGCAGCGTCTGGAACTCCGAGATGCGGCGCTCCAGGTCGCGGTTCAGCCGCCGAATCTCCTCCTCGGCCTCTTTCCGCTGCGTCACGTCCTGCATCACCCCCACGAACATCCTCACGTCGCCGCCGGCACTCCGCACCGGGGAGATCGTCAGCTCGCACCAGAACGGGGTGCCGTCCTTCCGGTAGTTGAGCACGGTGGCGCGGCAGGAGCGGCGGCGGATGATCGCCTTGCGGATCTCGTCGAGCGCCGCCTGATCGGTATCGGGCCCCTGGAGCATCCTCGGGTTGTTGCCGATCAGTTCCTCGGCCGTGTAGCCGGTGATCGTCTCGACGGCCGGATTCACGTAGATCATCGGGCCCTCGGGAGCGGAGGCATCGGTGATGATGATCCCATCCATCGTCGAGGAGATCGCCCTGTCGCGCAGGCGGAGCGCCTCGGTGACGCGGCGCTGCTCGGTCAGATCGAGGACGAAGCAGACGAAGTCGCCGCTGACGCCGGTCTCCTCGGACCAGTCGCCGGCATCGTCGAGATAGGCCCCACCCACCAGCACCGGCACGCGGGTGCCGTCGCGACGGATGAACTCCTTCTCGAACGGGGCGAAGACGCCACCATGGCCGAGCGCCTCGCGCGCGGCGCGGCGCTCGGCCGAGATAAACTCGGCCGGGGTGATGCTGGCCCAGGTGATGCCGTCGTTGATGATCTCCCAGTAATCGTAGCCGACCATCTCCAGGAACGCCTGATTGGCGCTCAGAAGCGCCCCGTTCCGATCGCAGAAGATCACGCCGATGATGTTCGCGTCGATCAGCCGCCGGAGCCGGCTCTCGCTCTCGCGCAGCGCCCGCTCCGCCTCGTGCTGATAGGTGACGTCGACCATCACGCCACGCAGGCCGACGATGTTCTCGTCCGGTCCGAGGACGACATGGAGGATATCGCGCACCCAGATCACCCTGCCACGGGCGGTGACGACGCGATACTCGAAATCATCGCTTCTGCGCTCCTCGATCGCCTCGGTCCTGAGCGCCCTGACCAGCCGCTGATCGTCCGGATGAACGATGGTCGCGGAGAAGCCCGGACGCTTCCAGTGTTCGACCGGATGCCCGACGAGCTCGACGGCATGCTCGCTGACATAGGTGTATTCGAAGGTGGCCGGATCGGCTTCCCAGAGGACGGCGTTGAGGCCGTTGACGAGGTCGGTGATTCTGCGGCCGGCGAGCTCGGCATCCATCCGGGCATCCCGTTCGGCCGCGAGGGCCCGCTCCTTCTGAAGGTTGGCGGTTTCCAGCTCGCGGGTCCGCTCGATGACGCGCAGCTCGAGCTCCGCGTTCAGGATGTGGAGCTCCTTCTCGGCGTTGTGGCGCGCGGTGACGTCGCGCAGCAGCCAGCGAAGGCCGACCGGCTTCCCCTCGTGATCGCGCATGGCCGCCACCGTCAGCGCGGCGCGGAACGGCGGGCGCCCGGTCGGCGACAGATCGATCTCCAGCTCCCGGGTATCGCGGCCGTTGTGCAGGCTCACCAGCGCCGAGCGGAACGTGCGCCGGGCGTCGGACTCGAGGAAGACCACGAGCGGCTTGCCGACGAGAAACTCCGGGCGTTTGCCGAGCATGGAGGCCGCGGCGCGGTTGGCTTCGCGGATGGTGCCGCCGGCATCGGTCACCAGATACCCATCCGGCGCGAAATCGAACAGGTCCCGGTAGCGCTGGCGCTCCACCTCGACCAGCATCTGGGTCGAGGCAAGCTGCTCGCTCTGGGCACGGAGCTCCTCGTCGGCGACGTTGAGCTCCTCGAAGGTCTCGGTCAGAAGCTCGAGGAACTCCTCGACCTTGCTCGAGGCGACGGATGGAGCCTGCCGGCAATCGGCGCGCAGTGCCGCCAGCGACAGGCTCACCCGGTGAATCTGGTCGGAGAACTCGTTGATCTCGATGTTACCCTTCATATGTCATCAGCGGCATTGGGTTGCCCCCCCCGACAGGGTTACTCCAGCTCCTCGACGAGGACGATGGCGCCGAGCATGGCTCCATCGACGCCGATCAGCGGGGTGGCGCTGACGGTGCATTGGATGGTTCTACCACGACGATTGATCGCCTCGAGATTGAGCTCGGAGAGCTCGGACTCCCCGGTAAGGCAGGTACGGATGGTCTGTTTGAGGCGATCCACCGGTAGACCGATATCGAGGTTGAGCAGATGTCTGCCCACCACCTCGTCCGAGCGGAGCCCCCACAAGTCTTCGGATTTGTGATTCCAGATCCGGATATGCATCTCGCTATCAACAACAATTACGCCACGTCTTAGGCTCCCAAGGATCGCTTCGAGGAACGCGTTGAGCCGATTGAGCTCGTCGCCGCGGTTGCGGAGCTCATCGTTGATCGTCTGGAGCTCCTCGTTGGTCGACTGCAGCTCTTCGTTCATCGTCTCCAGCTCCTCGTTGGTCGACTGCAGCTCCTCGTTGGTGGTCTCCAGCTCCTCGACGGTCGACTGCAGCTCCTCGTTGGTGGTTACCAGTTCCTCGTTGCTCGATTGAAGCTCTTCGTATGCGGTCTCCAGCTCCTGTTTCGATTGCTGAAGCTCTTCCTTGAGCACCTTGAAACGGCTGACATCGGTGAAGATCACCATCACCCCCAGGAGAATCTGCTCGTCGTCGACGAGCGGTATCAACTGGACATCGAGGTAGCGAACGTCGTCGTTGGTGGATTCCACGTCGGCCAGACCCGGCCGCCATTCTACCTCGCGCACGGTAATCGCGCGGCGATCGGACTCGACCTGACGAAGACAGGAGCGAAGCTCGATCGGCCGATAGGAGATCTCCAGTTCGTGGAGTTGGCGTCCCACATCGGCATCTGAAATCTCAAAAAGGGATCGCGCGCGATGATTGGCCATCACGAGCGTCCCGTTGGAACCGATGATGATCCGGGCAACCGGATCGAATTCGAGAGCCGACTCCCGGATCCGATCGGACTGCGCCTCGACCAGCCTCGGCTCGGCCGGAGTGCCGGCGGTGGCGTGGGCCACCAGGAGGAGGCGATCGCGCGGGTTGACCTTGTTCTGCTTGGCGAAGATCCGCCGTTTCAGGTCGACCGGCGTGAAGAGCGTGCTGTGGGTGAAGAGCATCTCGGCCTTGCCGAGCATCAGGTAGCCATGCTCGTTCAGGGCGAAATGGAACCGGTCGAGGATCCGCGCCTGCGCCTCGGAGTTGAAGTACATCAGCGTGTTCCGACAGATCAGCAGGTCGATCCTGGAGATCGGCGCGTCCTGAATCAGATCGTGGCGGCCGAAGATGACCGACTTGCGCAGGTCGCGATGGAACACGTGGCGGTGGCCGGCCTGCTCGAAGTATTTCTCCAGCATCTCGGGGGGAACCGAGGCGACCTGTTTCTGGCCGTAGCTGGCCTGCCGCGCGAAGGCGAGCGCCTCGTCGTCGGCATCGGTGGCGTAGACCTTCACGCGCTCGCGGAAGGCCTCGGTGCCGAGCGCGTCGGCGAAGAGGATCGCCACCGAGTAGGCTTCCTCTCCTGAGGCGCAGCCGGCGCTCCATACCCGGATCGGATCATCCGGCCCCTTCTCCGCGATGATGCGCGGGATGATGTCGGAGGCCAGGTATTCCCACGAGCCCGAGTCGCGAAAAAAGCTGGTGACGTTGATCAGGATGGTATTGAAAAGTATGGGGAACTCATCCGGATGTACCTGCAGGTAGTCCAGATAGAGCTCGTAATCGTCCAGACCGACCAGCTGCATCCGCTTCTGGATGCGGCGGCTCAACGAGGTACGTTTGTAGACCGTGAAGTCGAAGCCGCGCGATCGCTTAAGGTAGTCGAGAAGCGCCTCGAGCTTCGGATCGTCCATCGAATCGTCCATGAGTGACAGATGTCGCTTCGAAAAGGGTAGGATAATATTGTTCGCTCACCGGGTCGACACCGACGGGGGCACCGAGGGCGGCACCGAGGGCGGCACCGAGGGCGGCACCGAGGGCGGCACCGAGGGCGGCACCGAGGGCGGCACCGAGGGCGGCACCGAGGGCGGCACCGAGGGCGGC
>JBEHWX010000015.1:0-85227 GCA_048498995.1 Bacteroidota bacterium | reverse complement strand
GAAAAAAAAAAAAAAACCAGCGACAGCCCCCCCCCCCCCCCCCCCCCCCCGCTTCACGTTCGTGCCGGCGCGTTCATCGGAAGTTCGAGCGCGCGGGGCGTTGGTCAGTCGTTGTCCCGATCGTCGTCCTCGCCGAGGTCGGAGCTGATCTCCCGCTGGAGCTCGGCGAAGGCCTCCTGATCGAAGCGGTTCCTGACGATCTTCGCCTCGGTGAAGAAGATCACGTCCTCGGCGATGTTCGTGGCGTGGTCGGCCAGGCGCTCCATGTTCCGAAGCTGGATGATCAGCTGCGCGCCGGCCTCGATGAAATCGGGATCGCGCTTCATCATGTCCACGATCTGCCGGCCGATCCGGGCCTCGTACTGATCGACCCGAATATCGCTCTTCATGATCGAGAGGGCCAGCTCCGGGTCGTTGTTGACGAAGGAGTCGATCGTGTGGCGGACCATGGTGTGGACCGCGTCGGTCATCTGCGACAGGTCGAGCTGCTGGATCGCCTGGCGCTGGGAGGAGAGCGCATCGACCGAGCGGGCGACGTTGAAGGCCAGATCTCCCATCCGCTCCAGGTTGCTGTTGATCTGCAGCGCGGCCATGATCAGGCGGAGGTCGCGCGCCACCGGCTGCTGCAGGGCGAAGATCCGCTGGCACTGCTTCTCGATCTTCAGATCGAGCTTGTCCACCTTGGAGTCCCGCTCCATCACGAGGTTGGCCATCGCGACGTTCCACTCGTTCAGGGCGCGGAAGGCGTACTCCACCTGCTCATCGACCAGACTTCCCATCTTGATGATGCGCGTCCGGAGCTTGTCCATCTCATGTTCGAAAATCGGCGTCATAGCTCGTGCTCTCTCTGCGGTTGAAGGTTACGTGAGCGCGGTCGCTGGTTCAGGCGCGGCCGTGGTGAAGAGGCCTGGTTCATCGCTTCGTTCCGCTCCCGGCTTCCATCGCCGGTTCCGATCACGGGACCGCCCCGGCGAAAGGGGAGCGGCGGCCGGTCTCCGGGGATGGGCGTGGGAGCCTTCGTGGGGCGTCTTCGGCCGTCAGCCGAACCGTCCGGTGATGTAGTCTTCGGTCTGGCGCTTCTCGGGGTTCGTGAAGATCCTCCGCGTCAGGTCGAACTCGATCAGTTCTCCGAGATAGAAGAAGGCCGTATAGTCGCTGACGCGCGCGGCCTGCTGCATGTTGTGCGTGACGATGACGATCGTGTAGTCGTTCTTCAGATCGCAGATCAGCTCCTCGATCTTCGCCGTCGAGATCGGGTCGAGCGCCGAGGAGGGCTCGTCCATCAGGAGGATCTCCGGGTTGACCGCGATGGCGCGCGCGATGCACAGGCGCTGCTGCTGCCCGCCGGAGAGGGCCATGGCCGAGCCTTTCAGCGAATCCTTCACCTCGTTCCAGAGCGCCGCCCCGCGCAGACTCTTCTCCACGATGTTGTCCAGCTCCGCCTTCGAGCGAACGCCGTTGATCTTCGGGCCGTAGGCGATGTTGTCGTAGATCGACTTCGGGAAGGGGTTCGACTTCTGGAAGACCATGCCGACCTTCTTCCGGAGGTTCACCACATGGACGTCCGGGCCGTAGATGTCGATCCCGTCGACGAAGATGCTCCCCTCGATCCTGACGCCGTTGATCAGGTCGTTCATCCGGTTGATCGAGCGGATGAAGGTGCTCTTGCCGCAGCCGGAGGGACCGATGAAGGCGGTCACCTTGTTGGCGTACATCGGCATCGAGATCTCCTTGAGCGCCTGCTTGGGGCCGTAGTACAACGAGAGCTTCTCGGAGCTGATCTTAACGTGTTCTTCTTTCTTCATATCGAGCTTCAAACGAACGGGCTGGGAAAAAGTATCGTCACGCGAATCGTGTTCTAGGCGAACCGTGTTCTAGGCGAATCGTCTCTTGCGCAGGCGGGCGCGCAGCGAGATCGCCGCCAGGTTCAGCGCGAGCGTCAGCGCCAGTAGCACCAGCGTGGTCGCGTACTGCAGCGGGCGCGTGGCGTCGACATCCGGCGACTGGGTGGCCAGGATGTAGAGATGGTAGCCGAGGTGCATGAACTGATCGCTCAGGCTGGTCGGCAGCTCCTGCAGGGAGTAGACCGCGCCGGTGAAGAGGATCGGGGCCACCTCGCCGGCGCCGCGGCTGATCGCCAGGATCGAGCCGGTGAGGATACCGGTGATCGAGTTCGGAAGCACCACCTTCCAGATCGTCTCCCACTTGGTGGCTCCCAGCGCGAGGCTCGCCTCGCGCAGATCGGCCGGCACCGAGCGGAGCGCCTCCTCCACCGAGACGATCACCACCGGGAGCGTCAGCAGCGAGAGGGTGAGGGCCGCCCAGAGGATTCCCGGCTTTCCCCACACCAGGTCCGGGGCGGGGCGGAGGAACTCCACCAGCTTCGCCTCGCTCACCATGGCCGTGGTGCCGCCGGGATAGGTGTTGAGCTTCACCACCTGATCGTTCCACTCGTACTCGTCCTTCTCCAGAAAGCCCTGCACCTCCTGGATCGTGGCCTGGCGCGTGCCGGCCAGCGGCGAGCTCGGCTGCTCCAGGCGCTGCTCGAGCACCGAGAGCTTCGAGTTCCATTTCATCTGATCGATCTGGCCGCCGATGGTCTGGATGAAGAACCCGAGACCGAACAGGCCGAAGACGATCGAGGGGACGCCGGCCAGCGTGTTGACCGCGAAGCGGATGGTCTTGGCGTACCACGATCCCTGGCGCGCGTACTCGGTCAGGTAGATCGCCGTGACGGTCCCGACCGGCACCGCGGCGGCCGTCATGATGATCACCAGGAAGAGGGTGCCGTAGATAGCCGGAAAAATTCCCCCTTCGGTGTTCATGTTCCGGGGAGCGGCCGTCAGGAACTCCCAGGTGATGTTCGGCAGTCCGGTGATCGTGAAGTTCAGGATGATCACCACGATCGTCGCCAGGATCAGGAAGGCGGAGATCATGGGAAGGCGCATGGCGAAGAAGCCGCCGATCGACTCGCGATGGTCTTTCATTTAGCTCCCCCGGAAACGCTTGATGAGACGCTGCTTGACGTAGAACTCCGTCACGAAGTTGATCCCGAAGGAGAAGAGGAACAGGATGATGCCGAGCAGGAAGAGCAACTGATAGTGCGGGGAGCCGAAGACCACCTCGCCCATCTCCGCGCCGATCGTCGCCGCGAAGGTGCGGACCGGGACGAAGAAGCTCCAGCCGACGGTGCCGGCGTTGCCGGTGGCCATCAGGGCGATCATCGTCTCGCCGAAGGCGCGCCCGAGGCCGAGGAGGATGGCCGCGAAGATGCCGGGGGTGGCCGCCGGAAGGATCACCTGATAGGCCGCCTGCCACTCGGTGGCGCCGATGGCCAGGGCCGCCTCCCGGAGCGATCCGGGAATCGCGCGCAGCGCGTCGTCGGCGATCGTGTAGATGATCGGAATCACCGCCAGGGCCAGGCCGATGCCGCCGACCACGGCGTTGATCCGGTAGTCGACCTGGAACACCGTCTGCACCAGCGTGGCCACGGTCATCAGGCAGAAGAAGCCGAGCACCACCGACGGGAATCCGGCCAGGATCTCCAGCGCCGGCTTGAGCGTCTCGCGCAGCCAGCCCGGCGCGAAGAACGCCGTGTAGAGCGCCGCCAGGATCGCCAGCGGCGTGGCCACCAGCAGCGCCACGATCGTGGTCTTCAGCGTGCCGATGATGATCGGGTAGATGCCGTAGCGCGGATGCTCCGAGTTCGGCTGCCAGTTGTCGTAGAACAGATAGCCGAGCTTGATCGGAGAGTCGTGCGTCAGGATCGGGTAGTCATTGCCGACGATGCGGCGGGCGGCGGCCTCGGCCGTGGCCCGCGCCACGCTGTCCGGGATCACGCCCGTGCTTGTCGAGGCGGAGGGGACCGAGCCGGTCTCCGGGTTGTAGACTTCCATCTCGGAGCCGTTCCCCGTGCCGGAGTCGGTCGAGGCGGAGCCGCCGGCCTTGGCCGTCGAGTCGCCGATCGAACCGGTCTCGGGGTTGTAGACTTCCATCTGGTCGGAGCCGCTGGCGGAGCTACCGGACCCCTTGCCGCCGGAGTCGGCCGAGGCGACCGCGCCCTTGGCGCTCGAGTCGCCGATCGAGCCGGTCTCCGGGTTGTAGACTTCCATGTCGGAGCCGCCGGTACCGTTCGTCGCCGTCGAGCCGCTGGCAGCCGAGCCGCCCGTCGCGGTCGAGCCGCTGGAGGAGGCCGGGGTCGAGACCGCCACGGTATCCTTGGCGTGGCCGCCGAAGAAGATCGGCGCCGCCTCGCGGAAGACGAAGAAGAAGATGAGGAAGATGAAGACGATCGAGAGGGTCGCCACGGTGAAGATGCCGAGCTCGATGATCCGCTCGCCGATGTGCCGCTGCTTCTTGGTGAGCGCGAGTCTCAGATCGGTTCGCTGGGAAGGGCTCGTGGTCGCCGCACCCTCGGGCGAGGCTCCCGGCTTGGCCGGGAGCTCCGGCTGGGAGTTGGCGCTGCTGTCTGTATCCGACATAGGCATGTAGGCTCGTACCGGTGATATCCGATCGGTCGGCCGCGGCCCCCTTGGCGGCGGATGCCGTGCATGGGCCGGGCTGACCGAAAGCGACCGCGATATTACTGTAGCAGACCGGTCCGGCAGCGATCGTTATCAAAAAATGACACTCTCGCGGCCTGGAACCGGGGGACGCGGCGCCCCGGATCGGGACGTCCGATGGACGGAAGTCCACAAGATAGTTGCTTGTCCGGGAGTATGCACGCGCTCGATATGAAAGGGGGGACGCCTCTCCGTCGCGGAGAGGATCGTCCCCCGATACGTCAATCGGACGATCACTTCACGGTGAAGAATCCGACCTTCTTGACGACCTGCTGCCCCTCGTCGGAGAGGATCCAGTCGATATACTCCTTGAGCGTCCCGGTGGGACGGTTGCGGAGATAGATATAGAGGAAACGGCTGATCGGGTAGGTGCCGCTGCGGATCGTGGCGTCCGACGGGGTGTAGCCCTGGCCGCCGTCGGTGGCGCTCACCTCCACCACGTGGATACCCTTGGCGTAGCCGAAGCCGCCGTAGCCGATGCCGTTCGGGTCCTTGATCACGGCGTTGACCACCGCGGCGGTGCCCGGAAGCGTCTGGGTCGAGGAGGCGAAGTCCTCGTTGGCCAGCACGTGCTCCTTGAAGAAGGCATAGGTGCCGGAGCTGTTCTCGCGACCGTAGAGGATGATCGGGGCGTTCTTGCCGCCGACCTGGCTCCAGTTGGTGATCCGTCCGGTGAAGATCCCCTTGAGCTGACCGACCGAGAGCTTCTTGACCGAGTTGGAGGGATTGGTGTAGATCGTGATGCCGTCCTTGGCAACGCGCACCTCCACGCCCGGGGTGCCGAAGCGCTGCTTCACCTTATCCTTCTCCGAGGCGGTCATCGGGCGGGAGGCGTTGCAGATGTCGGTGGTGCCGTTGATCAGCGCCGAGATGCCGGTGCCGGATCCGCCGCCGGTGACGCGGATCGAGACGCCGGGGTGGGAGGCCTGGAAGGTCTCGGCCCAGCGCTGGGCAAGAATCACCATCGTGTCGGATCCCTTGGCGGTGATCACGTCGAGCGGCATGAAGCCGTAGATCGTCGCGGCCGTCACCACCGCGATGCAGGCCAGAATGAGCTTCTTGAACATGGTCTCTGTATCTGTTGAGATGAAGTTGCTGTTGTTGGCTGACTCAGAACTTGAACTGGAAGCGGATCGTCCCCTTGTCGTCCTTCACGTCCGTGTCGTCCAGGACGGTACCGGTTTTGTCGCGGAGCACGTTCTCGCCGGCGGCGAAGGTCGGATGCTCGTAGAAGAGGGTGATGCGCAGGTTCTCGTAGAAGAGGTTGACGCCGAACCCGAGGACGCTGGAGGCCGCGTCGTCGAAGGACTTGGCGTCGGAGCCGGAGAGATCCGTGTTCCGGTCGAACATGTCGTACTTGACCACCAGCTGGAGCCAGGTATCGACGTTCTGCACGAAGTAGGCGTAGAAGCCGGACTGGTTGCGCAGAGTGAGCGGCTTGGCCGCCGCGCCCGGCGTGATCTTGACGACATCCTTGCCGGTGCTGTCCTTGGTGGTGCCGACGGTCGGGGCCGTGGCGGCCACCGCCGCGGTCGGACGGGTGCCGGTCAGGAACTCCCCCTTGAGCATCGTTCCGCCGAACGGAAGCAGGTCCAGATAGATCTGCGTCTCGACGTTGAAGTTCTTCTTGTTCCCCATGCCGCGCATGCCGCCGGTGGCGTCGTTGGCCACGGTGACCATCTTGCCGCCGACCGCCTTGACGATCGAATCGCCGAGCTGCGGGACGCCGCCGTAGTAGATCGAGCCGCCGAGGTCGATGTGGATCGGCAGATCGTTGCCGAGGGGCAGCGGCAGCACCAGGCGCCCGATGAAGTCCTTGTACGCGTCGGTCTCCTTCACCACGCCGGGGCCGTTGAACAGTCCGAGCTGGATCTTCGGATCGAAGTTCTCGAACAGCTCGCGGCGGGCGCTGAACATGATGCCGACATCGCGCTCATCCGGGTAGAAGGCGCGGACCACCTGGGCGCGCTCCGGAGACTCGCGGACGCTCGAGGAGGTCTCCACCTCGTAGTTCGGCCGGTTGAACAGACCGAAATCGAAGGTCAGCTCGTCGTTGCGGAGGATGTTCCAGGTCAGGAACGCGTCCTTCATCGCCACGCCCCGCTCGGTGAAGTCCGGCTGGATCGTCATGCTCATCAGATCGCCGAACTTGTACTGGAACTTGATGCGTCCGCGGCGGATCGTGAAGAGGTTCTTGGTCGCGTCCGAATAGAGGGCGCGCTTCCCCACATCGGTGGTCTGGTCGTAGTGCTGCCACTCCGACTGCACATAGCCGGAGATCTTGAGCGACTTCAACTTGTCGACCTCACCCTCGAGGACGCCGACGCGGTCGTTCAGGCCACTGACGGTTTCCTCCAGCTCTCCTCCCGCCGGAGCGGCGGCCTCATTGCCGCCCTGGTCGGCCGGCGGTTCCTGCTCCTGGGCACGGATCGTCCCTGCGCTCAAGGCAATGGCCAGGAGCATCAGGCTAAGCTTGCGGTACATGAATTCTCCCTTGGAGATTTCGTGAATGATTGAAGCGGACGGTCGGGTGTGCGGCGTCGGTGTCCCGGGTGAGCGGTACACGAGGGTGCGGCGATCGCGTGCTCGATGTGGATCGCGGGCACGATCATCGAGTGAGCGATTGTGGAGAGCCGAGGGTGTCGCTGGGCAACGACATTGCACACGTTCCTGCGTTCCGTCGGAGTTTCGATGCGGGCACATCCGCCTCCGAACGCGGGCAAAATTCGGCCGTCAACGTTACGGCAGTGTTACCCCAGTATTATGGAATTGTAAAGTGGCCCCGGAAGGGCGGTTCTGGCTTCCCGTTTGCACGGAGGCGGAATCCTCCAAAATTCTCCATTTCGCGCGATTTTCAGCCGCGGGTGCCGTCGCGCTCCCGCTCAGTGCCGCGTGTAACGTCCGTAATGTTGGCGTTCGTAACGCCAAGACAGTACCAGGAGCCCGGAGGGGCGGATGTCGACTTGGCGATGCCGGAAACGCGAAGGGGCGCCCCAGATAATGGGGCGCCCCTTCCGTGATCGCATCGCCCGTCGGGCGCCGATCGCTCCCGCATGCCGGTTGCGATCAGGCCCAGCGGATGAGCCTGGATTCCATCTTGCCGGCCAGATCCGGATGCCGCGGAATCACCCGGACCGTCACGCCGACGCGGCCCGCGCGATCCATCACCGCGGTTCCCCGGTAGATAGCCGAGCCGTTCTCCACGTTGGCCACCTCGAGCGGCGACGGCGTGCCGCCGGTGATCAGCCCCGCCTCGTCGAGCCAGCCGCTGTAGGCCTCCACCAGCACGTCGGCCGGGGAGAGGGGGCCGAGCGCCACCCGCGCCGTCACCGGAATGGCCGATCCCACCTCGAGCTGCTCCGGGGCCGAGGTGTTCACCTCGACCACCGAGACCGCCCCCCAATTGCCGATCACGTTCCGCTCCCATCCGATCAGCGAGCGGACCGCCGCGCCATGATCGCGACGGAGACGGTCGTAGCGCTGGGCGCAGGGATAGTAGAAGCGCTGGGCATACTCCATCACCATCCGGTCCGAGCTGAACGTGCCGGCCAGCGTCGCCAGCCCGTGCTTCTGCATCGCCACCCACTCCTCCGGCACTCCCTGCTCGTTCCGTGTGTAGAACATCGGCAGCACCTGCTCCTCCAGCGTCCGATAGAGGAGGCGGGACTCGAACTCGTCCTGCAGATCGGGGTCGTTGAACTCCTCGCCGGCGCCGATCGCGAAGCCGTTCCGGCCGTCGTACCCCTCGGGGTACCAGCCGTCGAGCACCGAGAGGTTCAGGGTGCCGTTGACCGCCGCCTTCATGCCGCTGGTGCCGGAGGCCTCCAGCGGACGGCGCGGGGTGTTCAGCCAGATGTCGCAGCCCTGCGTCATCCGCCGGGCCACCGCCATGTCGTAATCCTCGATGAAGACGATCCGTCCCTCCAGCCCGGTCTCCCGGATGAACTCGACCACCTCGCGGATGAAGCGCTTCCCCGGCTGATCCTTCGGGTGCGCCTTGCCGGCGATCACCAACTGGAGCGGGCGCTCCCGATCGTTGAACAGCCGCATGGCCCGCTCACGGTCCCGGAACAGGAGGGTGGCGCGCTTGTAGGTGGCGAAGCGCCGCGCGAAGCCAATCGTCAGCACGTCCGGATCGAGGATGCCGGAGGTGTCGCGGCCGGAGGCGGAGCGGGCGTACCACTCCGCCTGCTGATCCTCCAGGCGGCGATGCACGTAATCGATCATCTCACGGCGGAGTCCGCTCTTGACCCCCCAGAGCTCGCCGTCCGGGATCGATTCGGCCTTCTTCCAGAGCTCCTGCTCGGTGATCCGCTCGCGCCAGTCGTCGCCGAGATGCGCGTCGAAGAGCTCGGACATCGATTCGGCCACCCAGCTCTGCGTGTGAACGCCGTTGGTGATGCCGATGATCGGGACCTCCGTGCTCGGGACGTCCGGCCAGATCCGGTTCCACATCTCGCGGGAGACGCGGCCATGGAGCTGGCTGACCCCGTTCCGGCGGGAGGCGAGCTTCAGCGCCAGCACCGTCATCGAGAATCCCTCGCTCGCGTCGGAGGGATCGAGCCGGCCGAGCGAGAGAAACTCGTCGCGCGCGAGGCCGAGCCGCGGCCAGTAGTCGCGGAAGTAGCGGTCGGTCAGCTCCACGGTGAAGACGTCGTTACCGGCCGGGACCGGGGTGTGCGTGGTGAAGACCGAGCCGGCGGCCGCCAGCTCCGAGGCCTCGACGAACGACATGCCGAGCTCCTGCATCAGCATCCTGGCCCGCTCGAGCATCAGGAACGCGCTGTGCCCCTCGTTCGAGTGGGTGACCGTCGGGTTGATGCCCATGGCGCGGAGCGCCCGCATCCCGCCGATGCCGAGCATGATCTCCTGCATGATCCGGGTCTCCTGATCGCCGCCGTAGAGATAATCGGCGATGTCGCGATAGGCCGGCACGGTGTTCTCCGCGATGTTCGTGTCGAGCAGGAAGAGGGGAACGCGTCCCACGTCCAGGCGCCAGACGCGCGCCCAGACCGGCCCGAGCGGAAAATCGACGGAGATCCGGAGCGGCTTCCGGTCGGCGTCGAGCACCTCGATGGTCGGAAGGATCGACGGGTCGTTGAACTCGTAGCTTTCGAGCTGCGTGCCGTCCAGGCCGAGGCGCTGGCGGAAGTAGCCCATCTGGTACATCAGCCCCACGCCGACCATCGGCAGGCCGAGATCGCTCGCGGACTTGGTATGATCGCCGGAGAGGACGCCGAGGCCGCCGGAGTAGAGGGGGACCGACTCGTGAAAGCCGAATTCCGCGGAGAAATAGGCGATAACGCCCGACGGAGCATTCTCCAGGCGTCCGTGCCACCCGGGATCGCCGAGGTAGCCGTCGAGCTCGGCGATGGCCTGCTCGTAGCGGGCGAGGAACTCGGGATCGCGCGCCAGCTGCTCCAGACGCTCCTGGCCGACAATCTGCATCACCTTCAGCGGGTGATGGTTCGTCCGGTGCCAATTATCGGGATCGATGGAGCGGAGGAACCCGCTGATCGTCGGATTCCAGCACCAGTAGAGGTTGCGACAGAGCTCACCCAGGCGCTTGATCGGCTCGGGAAGTGCATTGGCGATCGTGTACGTAGCAATGGGACGCATGGCATCTCGATTATGATAGAGTCGTGCCCCGCCGAAGGGCACGGTCCCGACCGGGGAGCTCCCGGCCGGAGCGCGCAAAAATAGCAACCTCGACACGTTCGGCCGGGAACCTTTCGCCGCCGGTCGATGTTGCGACGAATGGATTCCCGGATCGGTCCGGTCGGTCATGTCCGACGATCCGGTTAACTTTGAACCCGAGGTATGGAGAACATAGCTGCATTTGACGCACCGTTGGCCGCTGGGGGAGGACTTCGCAAGGCGATCTCCGCCATTCGCGGCGTGTACGACCGACGCCGGGCGGCCACCAGGGTGGCCTCGGCCGAGGATCGTCGTCGGCTCCTGTTCGAGCAGGAGGCGGTGCCCCACATGGATGCCCTCTACAACTTCGCGCTCCGGATGACCGGGGAAGCGGCCGACGCGCACGACCTGGTTCAAGAAACGTACCTGAAGGCCTACCGCTTCTTCGACAAGTTCGAATCCGGAACCAACTGCAAGGCGTGGCTGTTCCGTATCATGAAGAACAGCTACATCAACCGCTACCGCAAGGCGCAGAAGACGCCGGAGACGGTGGATTACGACGTGGTCGCCGATTACTATCCGTCGGTGGCGCTCCCGGAGGCCGATCCGAACGACCTGCGCGAGCTGATCTTCAACCGCCTGCTCGGCGACGAGGTGACCACGGCCATCGCATCGCTGCCGGAGGATTTCCGGGTGGTGGTGATGCTCTGCGATATCGAGGGCTTTACCTACGAGGAGATCGCCGACCACGTGGGCTGTCCGGTCGGCACGGTCCGCTCGCGGCTGCATCGTGGACGGAAGCTTCTGCGCGAGGCGCTCGTTTCCTACGCCCGAGCGCGGGGCTATCTCCCATCGGAGGAGGCCCCCAGCGACGGGGGGACGGCCTCGGAGATGGTGAAGGTCGAAGTTTAGGTTTTCATTCCGATGTGCTCCCGGCTTCTCATGCGCGACAGGGCGGGGAGACGACGTTCGATCGGGAGAATTTCGACGCGGCGGCGTTTCCGGAATGCGGTATCCGCCCCGACGATCTTATATTTCCGGCTCCAGCTCGATCGTTGATCCGCGCCCCTGGTCTCTCGCTTGCCACTGAAGTACCGTGACGTGTAAAGAACTACATGAGGAGATAACCGCTTTCGTCGACAATCGGGTCGACGAGGAGGAGTATCGGAAGAAGGTCCGAGAGCACATCACCTTCTGCTCCGATTGCCGGGCCGCATACGAACGGGAGCTGGCGACCAAGATCGCCGCCCGCGACCGCTCCGGCCGTGCCGGCGCGCCCGACATGCTCCGAGCGGCCATCCTCGATGACGTCGACCGGGCCGCCGAGGAGCGTCGGCAGGAGGCCGAGCGTCGTCAACGCGCCATCCACGGCGATCCCACCTGGCTCGATTCCTTCTTCGCCCGCTATTTCTCGCCGATCGGCGTGGTCGCCGCGCTGCTGCTGGTGATCGGCGGATCCGCGGTGCTCTACATGCAGTCGGAGGATCGTCCCAAGCTGGCCCACGCCCCGGAGGGACCGATCCAGCAGGCTCCCGCCAATGGTGCCGCCGCCGTTCCCGAGAACTTCTTCAACAAGGCCTCGAACAACTTCCAGGCGATCGAGGCCGGGAAGCTCGGCCTTCAGGTTGAAACCTCCGACCCGGCCGAGCTCAAGTCCTACTTCAGCTCCCACGGCGTCGGTTACCCCGTTGTCTTCACGCCGGTGAAGGCGGAGCTGGCCGGCGGCGTGGTCTCCAACCACGGCCGACGCAACTTCGCCCACCTGGTGTTCGCCGAGGGGAAGACGCTCCTCTATATCTTCGAGGTTCCCTACGATGCCCTCGCCGCCGGCGACGTGGTCTACGTCACGCCGGACGTGCTGAAGCGGCTGGATGGAGGGGAGGTGATCTGGGAGGAGCCGGCCGGCAGCCAGCTGGCGATGTTCAAGCAGGATGGGGTGGTGCTGGCCGCCGTCTCGAACGCCTCGCGCCCGGAGATGCGGCAGTTGATGGCGTTGAAATGATTCCGCCCCCCCGATCGTCCCCGACACACCGGTCTCCGGAGCGCCACGTGCCCTCCGGACTTCTCATTTGACACGATTTCAGTCAACGCTAGGAACGGATCCATGCGCACTTCATATCGGCTTCTCGCGGCCGCCTCGGCGGCGATGGTGATGGTGGCGGCCTGCAACACGCCGCGCGCCGATTCCACCCGACAGAACGGGGGACAGGCGGCCGCCTCGGCCACCACCGAAACCTCGGCCACCTCCGGCGCCACCGCGCCCGCCCCTTCCGTGGCAAAGGTGGTGAGCGTGGAGCCGGCCGCCGGCGAGATGGCGCCGAACTTCACCTGGCAGGGAGCCGACGGCAAGACCCATTCCCTCGCCGAGATGAAGGGAAAGGTGGTGCTCCTCAACTTCTGGGCGACCTGGTGCCCCCCGTGCCGCCACGAGCTGCCGGATATCGTCAAGATCCGGACGGAGCTGGCCGACAAGGGGCTGGTGGTGCTCGGCGTGAACGTGGCCGAGCAGCCCCCCGCGGGCACCGACGTGACCGAGCATGTGGCGAAGTTCGCCGCCAGCAACGGCCTCGATTACCCGCTGGTGATCGCCAACGACGACATGATCTCCTCCTACGGCGGTATCGAGGCGGTGCCGACCACCTTCATCATCGACCGCAACGGGAAGATCGTGCAGAAGCTCGTCGGCGGCCGCGATCTGGCGACCTTCCGAAGCGCCGTGCAGCCCTTCCTCTGATGCCTGATCGCTCTACCATGAGATTCGATTCGGATGCGGCCTCCGCGCGCGACGCGGGGGCCGCGCCGCTCTCGGCCTCCCGGGCCAAGGTGACCCGCGCGCTCCATCGCAAGAAGGAGCGCCAGGCCGAGGGAGCGTTTCTGGCCGAGGGGGAGCGCCTGCTCGACGAGCTGTCGCGCGCGCCGGCCCGCGTCCGGTTCGTCTTCGGCACCGGGGAGCGGCTCGCCTGGCTCGCCGAGCGCTTTCCCGAGACCCTTCGATTCTCGATGCAGGAGCGGCAGCTCGACCTGTTCGCCACCGATTCTCCGCAGGGGGTCGGCGCGGTGGTCGACATTCCTGAGCCTCCCACGCTCGGCCAGCTTCTCGAGGAGCCGGGACCGATCCTGATGCTCGACGGGATCGGCGATCCGGGAAACGCCGGCACCATCGTCCGTACCGCCGAGTGGTTCGGCATCCACCGCGTGATCTTCGGCGCTGGCGCGGTCGACGCCTACAACCCGAAAGTGGTCCGCGCCACGATGGGGGCGATCTTCACCATGAGCGTGATCGAGGGGATTCCGTCGGAGATGGTGCTGTCGGCCGGGCTTCCGGTGGTGGCGCTGGACGGGCGGGGCTCCGAGCGGCTCGGGGAGATGGAGCTCCCACGGCACGCGATCTACGTGGTCGGCAGCGAGGCGCACGGCATCTCGCCGGCGATCGCCGCCGAGGCGCGACTGGTGGCAATACCGGGTGCCGGCAGCGTCGAGTCGCTCAACGCCGGCATCGCCGCCGGCATCCTCTGCTACGAGCTAGCGCGTCTGCACCAGCGCTCCTGACCGGTCCAGATAGAACTCCCGCGCTCCTCCCATCTCCGCCGCCTCGCCGTTCCTTCCGTCGAAAAAGGTCAGCCGCAGCCGCTCCCCCTCGAAGCGTCCCTCCATGTAGCCGTAGATGCTCTTTCCCTTGTTCCGGTTGTCGTTCTGCGGGTGGGTGAACTCCCGGCCCGGCGTCGAGGACTTCACCGGCGCGGACTTGGACCCGGCGCCGGAGATGGCGAAGACATCCGGCGCGAAGCGTCCGGCGCGTCCCGGATAGTTCAGCAGCTGCAGGCTGTGGTCGTGCCCGGCCACCATGAGCTGGATCTTGGCCCCGCCACGCTCGATGGTCGCCAGCAGCGAGTCGGTGTAGGCGCGGTAGCGGGGAGTGCAGTTGTCCTGATCGGAGACGAACTGCTGGATGTAGCGGAACGGATCGTCCCCCTCCTCGATGCAGTTGCCGATGTAGGCGATCCGTTGCTGCTTCCGGTCCCAGCGGCGGTAGCCGGCGTGGTCGCCGACGCTGAACGGGGAGTGGTGGAGCGCGATGATCCGCCAGCTCACCCCGGGCGCCGTGGCGGAGCTCCGGAGCAACCGCTCCAGGCTGTCCAGCAGCGGACGCCATCCCTCCGGCTTCGAGATCAGCAGCAGGGAGGAGTCGACGAAGAAGATCTCCACCGAATCGGCTCCCCCCTCGGCCAGCGCGCGCCGGAGCGAGGCGGGATACTTCATGTGGAACGTCCACTCCGGCAGCTCGTGCTCGCGGATCACCCCCTCGGTGCAGGCGCCGTAGGGGATATCGTTGATCGCGGTGCAGAAATAGTCGTGGTTGCCGGTGATCGCGTGCACGTTGGCGCGGCCGAGCGTTCCCATCAGCGGTCGGTGGGGGCCGATCACCTCCTTGATATGTGCCGAGCGCTCCTTCGGCGGCAGATTCAGGCCGTTCGGATAGAAATTGTCCCCGAGGAACATCAGCAGGCCGATCGGGGTGCCCCCCTGGGCGGCGGCGGTTGCGCGCGCGTGCATGGCGCGCGCCGTGTTCTCCAGCGGCGTCCCCGGCTCTCCGGCGTCGCCGACGGCGAAGAAGGTGAATGGGGCACCGCTCTGCGCGGGCGCCGGGGCGATGCCGGCCAGCATCAGAAGCAGGGGAAGTCCCAGGGAGCGGAGCAGGCGTGTCATACTCGGTCGGTCGCGATTGTCATGAGCCGTGATCGTCACCGGTCGGATCATCATCGCTCCGGTATCCACCTTCATGCCATCCGGTGGAAAAAATCTCGGAAATCGGGGGAATCGGGGAGGGGAATCTCCCCGATCCGCTCTATTTTCGGCCCGTCCGCTCCCGTTCCCCGACGGGACATTTTTCGGCGCCGCGCATATGGCCGTCGCCCATCGAACGTCGCAGATGGATTTACGTCGTCAGATTCTCGATACCGCGCGTGGCCTCCTGATCGAGCAGGGGTACGCCCAGTTCTCGCTTCGAAAGATCGCCTCCCAGATCGGCTGCAGTGCCACGGCGATCTATATCTATTTCGACAATCGGGACGCCCTGGTCCACGCGCTGATCGACGAGGGGTTCCAGATGCTCTCCGACCGGATCTCGGCGGCCAGCCAGCGGGAGGTCGAAACGGCCGATCCGGTGGCGCGCCTCCGGATGATCTGCCGGGAATATATCTCCTTCGGCCTGGAGAACCCCGAGCTCTACGAGATCATGTTCATGCTCAATCCGCAGGATCTGGCGCGATTTCCCACCGACAAGTACCGTCGGGCCAGCCGGAACCTGGAGCCGTTCATGCTCGAGCTCACCGCCGGCATCGACGACGGCCGCTTCGGCCCGATCAACACCAAGCATTTCGCCAACGTGGTCTGGGCCAGCCTGCATGGCGGGGTGGCGATCGTCCTGGCAAAGCGTCTCGACATCAGGATCGACCGGGCGCAATTCCTGGAGGATCTCGTCGAAAACTGCCTGAAAGGGCTGGCTCGCAACTGACCTGAGAGGAGAACGCGGCTCGCTCCGCGGGGCGCGCCGTGGAATCGCTCGCGGGGCCACGTGCCGAATCCGGCGCTCGAGTTGCGGGGACCTCCGCCGGGATGGCGATGCGCATATACGGCCCCTCCGGAGTGGGCGGCCGTTGAGGCGCGTCGGGCGATCGATGCATCCGAGAGCGCCCTGGCCAGCCGCCGATGCGTGCCGCCAATGCGAGCCGTCGATGCGGCGGTGATGGATCGGTGAACGAGTGCGTCGAACGAGGCCGTCCGTTGCGGGAACCTATCCCGCCGGACGGCCTCTAACCGTTCCAGAGTGACGAAAGCTCCCGAAATCGCTGCAGGAATGGCGCAGATTACCGACGAGGAACTGATTCGACAGACGGTCGCCGGGGGACAGGAGGCGTTCGCGGAGCTTGTCAGACGTTACGAGCGTCGGGTTGCCGTGACCGTCCGGAGCGTGCTGGGCGAACTGTCGCAGGAGGACCTGGCCGATGCGGTGCAGGAGGTGTTTCTGCTGGCCTTCAAGGGGCTGGCCTCCTTCCGCGGCGAATCACAGTTCGCCACCTGGCTCACGAGGATCGCCCTGCGCTGGTGTTATCGAGAGGCGAAGCGACGTCGGAAGCGGCGCTCGATCTTCCAGTATTTCGGCTTCGGCGACGAGCAGGACCGTGATCCGCCGGAGGAGCGCCTGGCCGGCACCGATCGGACCGACCGCCCGGTGATCGCCGACGAACGAAAAGATGCCGTCCGCGCGGCGCTCGAGGAGCTGCCGGAGGAGTTCCGGACCGTGCTGATGCTCCGCGTGGTCGAGGAGATGCCGGTCGAGGAGGTTGCCGAGGCGCTCGGGATCTCCGAGGGGACGGTCAAGAGCCGTCTGTACCGGGCAAAGGAGAAGATGCGCGAGCGACTGGCCGGGGGGGAGCTGGAGCTCGAGTTCGAAACGCTCGATTGATGAGTTGATGAGGCTGATGTCATGTCCAAACGACCGATAGAACAGATACTGCGAGAGGCGTTCCGTCCGGAGCTCCCCTACGGGTTCCCCGAGCGGGTGGCCTACGTGGCGTTCACGCAGGGGCGCGCCACGATCTGGGACCTTCTGGTGACGATGTCCCCGCGCACCGGCCTGGCCTTCGGGCTGATCGCCGTCATCCTCGTCCTCTTCTCCATGGTCGGCGAGGGGCCGGGGCTGATCGAATCCCTCAATGCGTATGTCGACGTCTACAGTCTACCCCCGATCTTCTAGACGATGACCAACCGAACAAAAGCCATAGCGGGCCTTTCCGGCATGTTCCTTCTCGGTGCGCTCTGCGGAGCGCTTCTGCTCGGGCTGTTCGTCCGGGGGAGGATGCACGACGCGCAGCGGATGCGCGATCGGCAGGGATTCCAGGCCTTCTTCACCGACCGGCTCCGGCTTACCGAGACGCAGCGCGATTCGCTGCACGATGAGCTGGAGCGGACCTACGACGAGCTTGCCGAGCTTCGACGCAACACCGCGCAGCGGTACGACGTGGTGCTCGACAGCTTCAGACAGCGCGTGCAGCCGATCCTCACCACCGAGCAGCGGGAGATCCTGGAGCAGGAGGAGAAGAGGCTCCGCCGCATCCTTCCTCGCGACCCGCGCCGGGTGGCGCCGCCGGGAATGCCCGGAGGTCCGATGCGGATGCGTCCGGACGCGCCGTCCGGAGCACCTCCTGGACCGGAGTCGGGCATGGATCAGTCGCGCTCCCCGAAGTCCGATTCGACGGCCGCCGCCGCTCCCAACGGCGCCGACGCGCTCATCGGCGGCTCGGGGGCCGGCGCCGGTGCTGGCGAGGTCGGACCCAACGGCGGAACGAATGGGGGAGCGATGCTCGGCGAGGGGCCGATCATGAAGCGGCTGCGCGAGCGCCTGAATCTCTCGAAGGATCAGACCATCGCCGTGAAGGCGGCCTTCGCCTCGCTCCGCGAGAAGATGCGCCGCGACCGGAAGGATCTTGCCGGCATGCCCCGCATGCAGATGGCGGCCGCGCGCCAGAGCTTCATGGACTTCGACGCGGAGGTCACCGGCATTCTTCGTCCCGATCAGCGGCAGGCCTACGCGCAGCTCCGTCAGGAGCTCCGCGATTCGCTCCGCTCCAGGCTCGCGCGCCAGCCCGGAGCGCTCTCGGCTCCGCGCCCGTAGTATCCGGAGCGATAGCCGATCTCGCATCGATAAACCGCACGCCCCGACCGACGGAATCCGCCGGTCGGGGCGTTTCGTTTTCATGATGATGC
Organism: Bacteroidota bacterium; assembly: GCA_048498995.1. Classification (GTDB taxonomy): domain Bacteria; phylum Bacteroidota; class Ignavibacteria; order OLB7; family OLB7; genus JBEHWX01. Next base: position 67,261 of record JBEHWX010000015.1, on the reverse strand, counting down.
GGCGGACCGCGACCGGTCGCGGCGGGAACCGACTACCACAAACCTTTGTTATGATCTCTTCCGATGGAGGTGTATCTTCGGCCCGTCCATCCCCCGAACTCGAACCTCGGAGGTATGCCGGTCGATACCGGCCGGGTCCCTAACCGCGGTCCAACATCAACGAATCAACGCTTCGAATGTCGACCACGCTTTCCGGCTCAAGGGCCGACGCGGCGCTGTTGCGCGCCGAGCTTGCCCGCCTCCTGGCCGAGGCACGCGAGCGTACGTTCCTCCTGATCTCGCCACTCTCCGAGGATGATCTCTACCGTCAGCAGGATCGGCTGATGAGCCCGATCGTCTGGGACGTCGGGCACATCGGCAACTTCGAGGAGCTCTGGGGCGTGCGCACCTTCGGCGACGCGATCCGTCCGGAATACGACGCGATGTACGACGCATTCCGGAATCCACGCGCCACCCGCGACAAGCTTCCGCTCCCCGCGCTCGACGTGCTCCGCGACTATCTCGGCGCCGTCCGCCAGGTAACGCTCGCCAACCTGGCCGCCGCGGACCTGGTCGACGGCCCACGTATCCTCCGCGACGGCTATCTCTATCAGATGCTCCTGCAGCACGAGTACCAGCATCAGGAGACCATTCTGGCCACGCTCCAGCTCAAGCTCGGCGAGCGCTATCATCCGGCCACCCGCCGCGAGCTCCCCGCTGGCGATCGCGACGTTGCCGGCATGGTGACCGTGCCGGAGGGGCCGTTCCTGATGGGGACCACCGACCGTGCGCGCGCCTACGACAACGAGCGTGAGGAGCACATGCTTTATCTGCCGGCGTTCAGGATCGGTCGCGCTCCGGTCTCCAATGCCGAGTACATGGAGTTCGTCGAGGCCGGGGGCTATCGGGAGCGCGAATATTGGACCGATGCCGGCTGGGCGTTCATCGCCGAGAACGGCATCGCCGCGCCGAAGCACTGGGAGCGGGGGGATGATGGCGTCTGGCGTACCCGCTCGATGGATATCACCGAGCCGGTGAACCTCCGTCGTCCGGTGGTGCATGTCTGCTGGCACGAGGCGGAGGCGTACTGCCGCTGGGCCGGCGTCAGACTGCCGAGCGAGGCGGAGTGGGAGAAGGCCGCCTCCTGGGATCCGGAGACCGGGGAGAAGCACACGTACCCGTGGGGCGAGGAGCCGCCGGGCGTTGCGCGCGCGAACCTCGATCAGCTCGCCTTCGGCGCCGCCGAGATCGGCGCGTATCCGGCCGGCGTGAGCCCGGTCGGCTGCCATCAGATGATCGGTGACGTCTGGGAATGGACCTCGAGCGAGTTCATGCCCTATCCCGGATTCGAGGCTTTCCCGTACGACGAATATTCGAAGGTATTTTTCGGTCCCGATTACAAGGTGCTCCGCGGCGGAAGCTGGGCCACCTGCCCGGGAGCGATCAGAACCACGTTCCGCAACTGGGATTATCCGATCAGGCGCCAGATTTTCAGCGGCTTCCGCGTGGCCGCGGACCTGTGAGCCGTCCGGAATCCACCAGCAATCAGGAGCAGCCGTGAACGAACCGACAGAGGAACGGATGGTCGACGAAGAACGTGGCGGGGTGCGCGCCGAGCTTGCGCGCGATGTGACGGCGGGCCTTTCCCTCGAACAGAAGGAGCTGCCGCCGAAATATTTCTATGACGAGCGGGGATCGGAGCTCTTCGAGGAGATCTGCGCCACGCCGGAATATTATCAGACCCGCACCGAGCGGGCGATCCTGGAGCGGATCGTTCCGTCGCTGGTGGAGCGTCACCGGCCGACGGCGCTCGTCGAGTTCGGCTCCGGCAGCTCGAGCAAGACGCGCGTGATCCTTTCCGGCATGGCCGACGCCGGACTGCTGGAGCGCTACGTTCCGATCGACGTGAGCAGCGAAATGCTTCTGGCCACCGCCGAGGAGTTGGCTGCCGAGTATCCCGGCGCCGCGATCGATCCGGTGGTCGGCGATTTCAACGACGGGCTTCCGGCCGTCGAAAGCTCCGGTCCGGTGCTCTCGATTTTCCTCGGCAGCACCATCGGCAATTTCCGTCGCGCCGAGGCGGTCGACTTCCTGCGCCGCGTTTCCTCGGGCATGGGAAAGGATGATCTGTTCCTTCTCGGCCTCGATCGCGTGAAGGATCCGGAGCGGCTCAACGCCGCCTACAACGATGCCGCGGGCGTTACCGCCGCCTTCAATCTCAACGTGCTCCACGTGATCAACCGGGAGCTGGGCGGCACGTTCGATCCGTCGGCATTTTCCCACTACGCGTTCTACAATCCCGGTGAGTCGCAGATCGAGATGCACCTTGCCTCTCGCGTCGACCAGACGGTGAGGATCGAGGCGCTCGACCTGCGCGTCGATTTCGAGCGAGGAGAGACGATCAGGACCGAGATCAGCCGGAAGTTCACGCGGAGGAGCGCCGAGCGGCTGATGGCCGATGGAGGGATGGAGCTTCTCGAGTGGCATACCGACTCCGATGATCTGTTCGCCCTCGCGCTGGCGCGCGCCGCGCGCTGAGGCCCGCGGACACGCCATGAGCCACATATCGTAACGTATACCGAACCGGACGAGACCAGGTGCCGACCGAGACATCGACATTGACGGAGGAGAAGCTCTACGGGATGATTGCCCGTGAGCTCTTCGCCGGAGCCACGTCGACGCGCGACCGCGTCGGACTGGAGCTGGAGCTCCAGCCGGTTCGTCGCGCGCCGGATGGGCTGCGCGCGCTCCGCCTTCGCGATCGCGGCGCCGAGCGTGGCCTCCTTACCTGGCTGCGCGAGCTCGGCTCGCGATGCGCGTGGGAGGTCGAGGCCGATCCCTACGATAATCTTTCGGCGCGCCTGCCGGATGGCGGTTGCCTTACGCTGGAACCGGCCGGACAGATCGAATATTCCGGCACGCCGTTCGGCTCCGCCTCCGAGGCGATCGACGATCTCGAGCGCTTCGTCGACGTGATCTCGCGGGAGGGGGCCGGTGAGGGAATTTCCCTTGCGGCGCGTGGTTACAACGCCTACTGCAAGGGACGTCCTCGCCTGGAAATCGCCAAGCCCCGCTACATCGCCATGGACCAGCACTTCTCGGCGATCGGTCGCTTCGGCCGGAAAATGATGCGCGCCACCTGCGCGCTCCAGGTGAATCTCGATTTCGGCGGCACCGAGGAGGCGGCCGAGCGCTGGCGCCTCGCGAACATGATCGCGCCATCGCTGAACGCCATGTTCGCCAACGCGCCGGCCGTGTGCGATCGTCGGCGGTACCGGAGCTTCCGCTACGAGATCTGGCGGCGACTCGATCCAACCCGCACCGGCCGACTCTACGACCGTCCCGATCTCGACCCCGTTGCCGACTATCTCCGATTCGCGCTCGACGCGTCGGTGATGATGATCGATGCCGGCGGCGGCGCGTTCCAGCTCCCGGAGCGGCCGATGACGTTTCGCGAGTGGCTCGGCGGCGTGGGGGAGCAGGGGCATCCCGACTGGAGCGACTGGCGCATCCACCTGAGCACGCTCTTTCCGGACGTCCGCGCGCGTGGCTACATGGAGATCCGTCCGATCGACGCGCTTCCGCGCGAGTATCGATTCGTGGCGGTGCGGTTCATCGACCGGCTGCTGCGCGACCCGTCGCTGCGCCGCGCGGCGCTGGAGCGGATCGAGGCGCGGGAGCGTCGCCGCGAGCCGGGAGAGCACGAGCACGACGGATTCTGGCGCTCCGACTACGAGACGGGGCGCGAGCTGTTCCTGCTCTTTCTGGAGGCGTGTTCCGCGGCGGAGCGCCCCCCGTTCCGAGCCTACCTCGACGAGTTTCTCGACCGCGGCCTCACCCCCGCCGACCTTCCGCTCATGCTGAGCTGACCACGACCACGTTTTCTCGTTAGTATACGTTTGGATTGTTGGAGTCGGCGATTGTATATTCGTCGCGGTCCTCTCACGTCGATCCATCGCTCGGAGCCGGGCGGACCGGAGGGAGTCCCTGACTGGGTGTAACCCTCTGCGGCGCTCTCCACGCGCGCGAGAATGGATGCGGGGCCGATTGGAGTCCCTGCATTTGACTGATCGCGCTCAGGCGCGTATCGGAAACGCACATCGGTAGGCGCACGTCTTCAGCGTGCGCAAGCGAGCGTGCAATCATGTAACACCGTTTGTCGTTCGTAGGGGAAGGATCTATGCTTACCCATAGAGGGACCTGCCCTTCGGTTGCTAATCCGTATGGCCTCATCCACCAAGGAATGTTGAACGAGGATCCACCATGATTCAGAAGTATGTCCTTCTTCTGGCCACGCTGCTGGCATTCGTTACGACAAATCTTCATGCTCAGGTGCCGCAGCCTGGCACACCGTGCGATGTTACCTGTCCGGACTCCGCACTACCCTGGACCGGTCCCAAGATGTTCACGTTCAATGGTGCGAGTGGCTGCAGAATGTCCATTCTGGTTTCGTGGAGGACTGCATGCGGCAAGCAGGAATTCTCGATCGTGCTGATTATGGAGCACATCGTACCTGGGATATCCTGCCCTTCTCCCGTGCTCGTGCGAGAGGCCATAGACTGGTTGGTAGCCAATAATCCGATGGGATTTGCGCCAGAGCGGAAAGGTGAATGTGCCGATAACTGGCGTGTTTCAACGTCTTCATGCTGGACTCATTACTACAATTTCGGTGGTACATTCGGAGCCATCTTCGTACATCATCCCTGTTCCGATGGACAATGCTGCTGGGTCGATTTCAAGGTATGCATCGATAGCCTGGGAGGTAAATCAAAGCACCTACTCCTGCAGGGAGCTACGAGCGATAATGTAACATGCCCCGACTCCTGTCCGAACTTCGCATGCGAGTCGCTCGGATTCGCCTTCAGTGGTAGTGGCAACAAGCCGGCGTTGCGAGGAGAAAGTGGCGTTTCTTCACACCTCCAGATTTCCATAAACCCAAATCCGGCGGCGAATGTGCTCGGCTTTGAATATGTTCCCACTTGGGAGGGTGAATCGCAGCTCGAGCTCTACGACCTGAGTGGCCGGCTGGTGCGTCGAATTGAAGTACCCCCGAGCCGGGACAGGAGTCAACGCATCGAGTGTGAGGTTGGCGGTCTTCCTGCCGGTACATATGCGTATGTTTTGAGCGCATCAGGCCGGCTGCAATTTTCTGGGTTGGTCGACGTGAGGCATTGATCATTCCATTGAGACGTGGCCGTCTAAGCTTGTTGGTCCCATCCAACTCAATGTGACGGAGCTGCTCCTTGAACATGAATCTACTGAGCATTTCAATATCTATAGCGTTACTGCTGCTTCGGCGAATTGGGGGTCGGAGCTCATTTATCGCGTTGCTTCTATTTCTTGCCTGCTTTGCCTGGCCGAGTTGTCTATCGGGACAGATAGGCGAATGGGTGCATATTGACTCTACCTGCGAGTGCATATTTCGCGGCATAGCCTGCGCCGACAGTATCCATTGTGCGGTGATCGGCGACTCCTCCGGCTACAAAAGCCTGTTGCGTCGGAGTACCGATGGGGGGCGGAGCTGGAAGAGCATCCTCTACGACTCGCTGATTTTTCCTGACAAGCCCACCAAGCGATTCTACCGGACGCTCGCTCATCCGAAGGTCGGCGTGTTCTTCGTGGTATGTGATAGCGGTATCGTGCTGAGAACACTGAACGATGGTGCCTCCTGGGATACGACACGGCTCCCCGTCGGGGGCTCGCAGGCGTTCGGCCTCTCCTTCAGAGGTGATCTCGGATATCTCTCGGCCGCTCCTCGCTCTCTGTTCAAAACCGAAGATGGAGGTGCCAGCTGGAACTCGGTAGACATCACACTGCCGGATAGCCTCGGTGGATTCGCAATTTTCCCTGTTCAGCTCATCGATTCTGAAACGGTTGTTATCCGACTGAAGTCAAAGGATGAGACCGCCCTCGGACGTTCAATGGATGGAGGGAAGACGTGGGAGTTCATCGTGACGCCCCAACTCCGAAACTGTCTGGCGATCGCATTCCCGGATCGGATGCATGGCTGGGCCGTCGGGGGTGAGCGCACCGGCGTCGGCGACCTCGAGAAGGATATCATCGCCGCGACGACCGATGGGGGACATAGCTGGGAGTATCAGGTCTATCAGGCCATTCCCCAGGCGTTCGGACTCAGGAACGTGGCCTTCGTCGATAATCGCAACGGCATCGCGGTGGGAGGTAACGGCAAGATCCTGCGGACATCCGACGGCGGGCGGGCGTGGATACAGCAGCAGACGGGGTTCGACACGGCCGACATCACGAATCTGCTCTACCTAGCCTATCCCTCGGTCGGCCATGCCTACACGGTCTCGACGAACTTCGTGATCCTCGCCTATCGTGCCCAGTCGTCGGGGGTACCGCGTGCGGCACCGGAGCTTCCCGCGCTCGTGGCGCCGAACCCGACGCGGCATGCGACCGTGACTATCGCCATCCCCGATCCCGATGACGTCGCGGCTCGTGTTGAGGTCATCGATCTCCTCGGGCGCGTCGTCGCAACGCTTGAAGGTGGGACATTGGATGAGTCGGGGCGTCGGCGCTATCGGTGGGATACCGGCGCGATGCCGTCCGGCCTCTACTTCGCGCGGTGGAGTGGGAGAGACGGGGCCCAGTGTGTTCCCATCCATGTCGAGTAATGTATGCCTGGCGTCAAATCGATAATTGTTGTTCTGCTGCTGGCATGGCTTCCGGCGCATGCGCAAGAGTCGTGGCAGGTGGTGAGCGGCGATATATATGATGTGGCAGCCACCGATGCGGACACGTATTTCGCGGTCGGTGACTATGGCAGGATTATGTCCGGCACCGATGGCGGACGATCCTGGTCGTTTCGGGATGCTCCGGTCCGGTCCCGGCTATCCGGCATCGCATTCGGGGATCGGCGCCATGGCGTGGCCGTCGGCGATCGCGGTGTCATCCTTCGGACTTCCGACGCCGGCGACACCTGGGTACGAGTGGGTGACACGAGGGCGGCATCGTTATATGATGTGACGGCGATATCGTCCACGGAGTATGTCGCGGTCGGTGCGGGACGCATACTTCGCTCCGGGGATAACGGCGCCACCTGGTCGGTCGTTCCATCGCCCAGCGAAATCGCGTTGCTTCAGGTCAGGTTCACTGACATCACGTAGCGGAGATAGTGCTCTCATCGTGTCCTGGGACACGAGCCAGGTACCTGCCGGCGCCTATTTCATTCGCTGCGCATCCTATACCGATATGGATGGAGTCATGATCCTGGTCAGGTAGCGTGAGCCTCGATTATTTCGATGCCGGCATTTCGGATATATGAATCGCGCATCCATCGAGATCCTCTGGGGGTGGTATCGTCCGGCTCTGCTGCTCGTGGGGATCCTGATCGGCGTGGTATCGCCGGTTCCGGCCCAGGTTTCGTGGCAGTGGCCGAGCAGCGATTTCTACGCGGTGGCAACGCGGGACGCCGAGACCTTCGTCGCGGTCGGCGGGCAAGGAAAGATCATGGTGGGGGACGACGGTGGCCGTCGGTGGTCCTATCGTGCATCTCCGATTGGCGAGCGACTTCAGGGCATTGCCTTCGCCAGTCGCATGGTCGGGGTAGCGGTCGGCGCCCGAGGTACGATCCTTCGTACCACCGATGCCGGTGACACATGGCGTAAGGTGACGGATACCACCACCGTTTCCCTGAGCGACGTGACCGCGATCTCGGCAACGGAGCTTGTCGCCGTGGGAGAGGGGGGACGCGTCATCCGGTCGCTCGATGGGGGAGCCACCTGGACCCAGATTCCGACCCCGACCTCCAATCTACTCGTGCGGGTCGTCCGTGCCGGTCCAGGTACCCTGGTCGCGGTCGGCACCGGAGGGACTGTTCTGCGGAGTGAGGATGAAGGGGGCTCCTGGACGGCGGCCGCATTCCCCGCGCAAGTTGTTCTGCGAGGCTGCGATTTTCGCGATTCCCTCCATGGCATTACGGTCGGCACCGAAGGAGTCATCGGGCTAACCTCCGATGGTGGGCGCACATGGACGCAGGTCGGAGCTCCGCCCGATGTCGATCAGTTCCGTCAGGTCCGGTATCTCACGCGCGATACGCTCATTGCCGTCGGATTCTCACGCACCGCATCGAAGCTCATGGTATCGTTTGATGGCGGGCACAGCTGGAAGGCAAACGAGCCCGCGGGACTATTGACCTACGCGGGCTTTATGGGAATGACCGCAAGCGCTTCGAGAGTTGGCCTGGCTGTCGGCCTCAATCACCTGATAGCACGGTCCGAAGATGGCGGCCTGAGCTGGAGCGTGCTCTCGACGATGCCGACGACGACCACGGGCGCCAGCTCCTCGGTGACGTTTCAGCAGGTGGGCGATGCTGATTCGCTTCATCTGTTCGCCACGGGCACGCGCGGGCAATTCTACTCCTCCAGCGACGGAGGACGTACCTGGAACAACCGTCGGGTGACCGGCTCGACCAACGCGGATCTTGGTGGGATGATCGTGGTATCGCGCGATAGCGTGATCGTGTTCAGCAATCAGGACTCGGTATACACCACGGGGGATGGTGGTCGGAGCTGGAAGGGGACGTGGTATCTCAGGTACCAGAAGTCTCCGTTTACGGTGGGGCGTGTCGAGATGGTGGGGGACTCGGTCGGTTTTGGCCGGTACAGCTACTTCCTCGACCGCTATGTATTCCGGACCTCCGATCGAGGCAAGACTTGGTTCGGCGTCGTTCTCGATTCGACTGACAGTACATTCCCATCCCCATTTGCTTACTCGTTTCTTTCGGCCGCGGTTGGCTATGTCGCGGCGTCCGGGTACGATTCGCTGGATAACCAATTCGGGGCAATTTACAAGACCAGTGATAGTGGTCGGACTTGGGCGCGGCAATCCGTTCCGCCCTGTATGTCGATGTGGGGAATTCACTTCAGGACTCCGAATCTTGGACTGGCATGCGGTGGCATTGGACAGATGTTCCGTACCTCCGATGGTGGGGGGCTCTGGACCGAGGTTTTTGCCGACACATCGATGGGATTCCTGGACGTTCGTTTCATCAATGATACGCTCGCGTATGCGGTCGGGAACCGGGCGGGTGTGTACGAGACGATCGACGCCGGCCTCACCTGGAGAAAGCTCGATCTGTGGAATGGCGCGCCGCCCAACACCGCCTTCTATTTCAACGGTATCTACAGCGATGACGGCCGGCATGTCTATCTGACCGGGCCAAGCGGATTCGCCATGAAGGACTTCGGTGAGTTTCAGCATGCTTCGGATGTGGTGGAGGATCGGCCGCGACCGCGTTCGGAAGATGGCTGGTCGGTCCAGGTGCGCCCGAACCCGGCTCGCGACACGCGTATCGTCATCAGTGCTCCGGAAGGAGAGTCGGTTACCTCCGTCGACATCGTCGATGTGAGGGGAAGTCTGGTGGCTCGTCTGGAAACGAGCCTCACTGACGGTGCCGGGAAGCGGACCTTCATCTGGGACGCGCGGGATGTTCCGGCCGGGATCTACGTGGCGCGGATGGCTGCAAGCGGGGGAACGCGGAGCGCGTTGATCCTGGTCGAGTAGGATGCTGGACGAGTCCGTTGGCGCTCCTCCATCGTGCGCGGACCACGCAATGACACTTCCACTTGATGTTTCTGCCAATGCAGCATCCGCGAAGCATTCTCGCTCCGGTTATCGCCGTGATGTTTTTTGCCTCCTTTGCCTGGCCGAGTTGTCTATCGGGACAGATAGGCGAATGGGTGCATATTGACTCTACCTGCGAGTGCATATTTCGCGGCATCGCCTGCGCCGATAGTATCCACTGCGCGGTGATCGGCGACTCCTCCGGCTACAAAAGTCTGTTGCGTCGGAGTACCGATGGAGGGCGAAGCTGGAAGGGCATCCTCTACGACTCGCTGATTTTTCCTGACAAGCCCACCAAGCGATTCTACCGGACGCTCGCTCATCCGAAGGTCGGCGTGTTCTTCGTGGTATGTGATAGCGGTATCGTGCTGAGAACACTGAACGATGGTGCCTCCTGGGATACGACACGGCTCCCCGTCGGGGGCTCGCAGGCGTTCGGCCTCTCCTTCAGAGGTGATCTCGGATATCTCTCGGCCGCTCCTCGCTCTCTGTTCAAAACCGAAGATGGAGGTGCCAGCTGGAACTCGGTAGACATCACACTGCCGGATAGCCTCGGTGGATTCGCAATTTTCCCTGTTCAGCTCATCGATTCTGAAACGGTTGTTATCCGACTGAAGTCAAAGGATGAGACCGCCCTCGGACGTTCAATGGATGGAGGGAAGACGTGGGAGTTCATCGTGACGCCCCAACTCCGAAACTGTCTGGCGATCGCATTCCCGGATCGGATGCATGGCTGGGCCGTCGGGGGTGAGCGCACCGGCGTCGGCGACCTCGAGAAGGATATCATCGCCGCGACGACCGATGGGGGACATAGCTGGGAGTATCAGGTCTATCAGGCCATTCCCCAGGCGTTCGGACTCAGGAACGTGGCCTTCGTCGATAATCGCAACGGCATCGCGGTGGGAGGTAACGGCAAGATCCTGCGGACATCCGACGGCGGGCGGGCGTGGATACAGCAGCAGACGGGGTTCGACACGGCCGACATCACGAATCTGCTCTACCTAGCCTATCCCTCGGTCGGCCATGCCTACACGGTCTCGACGAACTTCGTGATCCTCGCCTATCGTGCCCAGTCGTCGGGGGTACCGCGTGCGGCACCGGAGCTTCCCGCGCTCGTGGCGCCGAACCCGACGCGGCATGCGACCGTGACTATCGCCATCCCCGATCCCGATGACGTCGCGGCTCGTGTTGAGGTCATCGATCTCCTCGGGCGCGTCGTCGCAACGCTTGAAGGTGGGACATTGGATGAGTCGGGGCGTCGGCGCTATCGGTGGGATACCGGCGCCATGCCGTCCGGGCTCTACTTCGCGCGGTGGGGCGGGAGAGCCGGAGCACGGTGTGTTCCCATCCATGTCGAATAGACGGCACGCATCCCGCTGATCTTCACCTCGGGCGCCCACGTGGCATCGGTCACGCGGGCGCTTTCCACATCGTATCGTTACCACTGGTCCGATCGCCACTCAATCTGTAACACTTAGCGCAACGCTTTCCGAAGGCGGGGCTCTTCGCTAACTTTGCGCGATTATCCGCGCCCGGGTCGTTCCACATCCACGTCCCGCGCCACGCGGGATCTTCATCCGGAGCCGGCCGCGGCCGATCCCGCTCCGGCGCCACGCTCGCGGAGCTCTCCGGCCAGGTCCGGAGGCGCGCTCCTCGACGGACGCTCACGGCGCCTTCGGCCTCCTGTTCCGGGACCGGGCCGATGGCCCCTTCAACCTAGCTCAACTCCCTACACTCATGGCTGACAAGAACTTTGATGTGATCGTGATCGGCAGCGGGCCGGGTGGCTATATCGCGGCGATCCGCGCCGCGCAGCTCGGTCAGAAGACCGCCATCATCGAGCGCGATCGCCTCGGCGGCATCTGCCTCAACTGGGGATGCATCCCGACCAAGGCGCTCTTGAAGAACGCCGAGTATAAGATCTTCCTCGAGCACGCCGGCGACTTCGGCTTCACCGTCGAGAAGGTCAATGTCGACTTCTCCCGCGTGATCGCCCGCAGCCGCGACGTCGCCGATCAGAACTCGTCGGGTGTCAGCTTCCTGATGAAGAAGAACAACATCGAGGTGATCAACGGCTACGGCGTGCTCACCGCGCCGAACACCGTCGAGGTGCGCGACAACGACGGCAAGGCCACCAGCACCGTGACGGCCAAGGCGATCATCATCGCCACCGGCGCCCGCCCCCGCATGTTCCCCTCGATCGAGGTCGACTACAAGCGCGTCATCACCTCCACCGAGGCGATGCTCCAGAAGGAGATCCCCGGCTCGATGATCGTCATCGGCGCCGGCGCCATCGGCGTCGAGTTCGCCTACTTCTACAATGCGTTCGGCACCAAGGTCACCATCGTCGAGATGCAGCCGAACATCATGCCGATCGAGGATGAGGACGCCTCCAAGGAGGTGGCCCGCGCCTTCAAGAAGAAGAAGATGGAGATCCTCACCGAGACCCGCGTGATCTCGGCCAAGACCGTCGGCGACAAGGTCGAGGTGGTCGTCGAGGACAAGAAGGGACAGCAGAAGACCCTCACCGCCGATATCGCCCTGAACGCCGTCGGCGTCACCGGCAACATCGAGAACATCGGGCTGGAGACGATCGGCGTGGCCGCCGAGCGCGGACATATCAAGGTGGACAAGTTCATGCGCACCAACGTCCCGGGCGTCTATGCCATCGGCGACGTGGTCGGCGCCCCGTGGCTGGCCCACGTGGCCTCGGCCGAGGGAGTCGTGGCCGCCGAGCATATCGCCGGCCACCACACCAACGGCATGGACTACTCGAACATCCCGGGCTGCACCTACTGCCAGCCGCAGGTCGCCTCGGTCGGCCTGACCGAGAAGAAGGCGAAGGAGGCCGGCCACGAGGTGAAGGTCGGCAAGTTCCCCTTCAAGGCATCCGGCAAGGCACGCGCGATCGGCGAAACCGACGGATTCGTGAAGCTGGTGATCGATGCCAAGTATGGTGAGATCCTCGGCGGACACATCGTCGGCTCCGAGGCCACCGAGATGATCGCCGAGATCGTGACGGCCCGCTCGGCCGAGGCGACCGGCGAGACGCTCTTCCGCACCATCCACGCGCACCCGACCCTGTCGGAGGCGGTGATGGAGGCGGCGGCCGATGCCTACGGCGAAGCCCTGAACATGTAACGTCGCGATTCGAACGGCCGCCGCGCCCGGGCACGGACGCGGCGGCCTCTATGTTCCGTCAGGAGTCGAGAACCCATGGAGCTCGCCGAACAGATCGCCGACACCTGGTTGATCAACAACCGGATCAATCTGTTCCTGCTCGAGGCCATCCCCACCGAGGCGCTGACCGATATCGGGCCCACGAAGGGGATGAGCGTCGGCCAGGCGTTCTCGCATCTGAACACGGTCCGGCTGGCCTGGCTCAAGGCCTCGGCGCCGGCGCTCATGGAGCGATGCGTGAAGCTCACCCCGGAGCAGGTGCACGACAAGGAGCTGCTTCGCTCCTCGCTCGAGGCTTCCGCTCAGGCGGTGGCCGACCTGCTGCGGGATGCGGCCGCGTCCGGCGGCAGGGTGAAGGGATTCAAGCCGCACGTCACCGCGTTCCTCGGATACCTGACCGCCCACGAGGCACATCACCGCGGCCAGATCGCCCAGAATCTCAAGGCCAACGGACACGCGGTGGACAAGAAGGTGAGCTACGGTATCTGGGAGTGGGGGACGCGATGAAACGTGAGATCGATGAGATCGCAAGCGCGGCCACGAGCGTGACCGCCGAATGGCTCGGCCGGATCGGCTATGGTCCGGCCTGGGAGCTTCAGCGCCAGGTCTTCGCCGAGGTGCAGTCCGGCGCCAGGCCGAACACGCTCCTCCTCTGCGAGCATCCGGACGTGATCACCCTCGGACGGGAGTGCCGGGACGACGGGAACCTGCTGATGCCCCGCGAGCTCCTGGAGGCCAACGGCTACGAGGTGTTCGATGTCGACCGCGGCGGCGACGTGACCTATCATGGTCCGGGGCAGCTGGTCGGCTACCCGATCCTCCGCCTGGCGGATTTCCGGGAAGATCTCGGCTGGTACATGCGCTCGATCGAGGAGTGGATCATCAGGACGATCGCCCGCTTCGGCGTGGAGGCAGGTCGCAAGAGCACGGTTCCGGGGGAGGAGAAGATGCGCTTCACCGGTGTCTGGACCCCGAACGGGAAGATCTGCGCCATCGGCGTGCGCGCCTCCCGCTGGACCACGATGCACGGCTTCGCGCTGAACGTAACCACGAATCTCGATCGCTTCGCCGCCATCGTTCCCTGCGGCATCTCGCAATATCCGGTCACCTCGATCGAGCGGGAAACCGGCCTCCGGCCGGCGCTCGAGGATGTGGCCCTGGCCGCCGTCGAGGAGTTCGACGCGGTGTTCGCTCCCGCTCCGGAGGGGTGAGATCGGGGCATACGGCCGGGAAATCCGGCCTTTTCGTCCCAGTCTCCCGGAGCATCGAGGATCCGTTCGGGGCATGGCGCGCGGCCGTGGCGGTGCGGGCATTGCCGCCGGGGCGCCCGACCATATCCGGACCATTGCGCCGACCTCGATAATTCAAGACGGTTCCGGTCTCGATTCCATGCGTATATTCGCGGTCTGTAGTCCTCTTCGATGATCGTGAACCCCCAGTTGACCATGTGCCGATTCCTTGCCTATATAGGGAAGCCCGTCCTCGCCAATGATCTTCTGTACCGTCCGCAGCACTCGCTGATCGACCGCCAGTCGATGGGAGCGCAGGAGATGTCGGTGCCGATCAACGGTGACGGCTTCGGCGTCAGCTGGTACGATTTCGAGCTGGACGACGAGCCCTGTCAGTTCCGCTCGGTGCATCCGGCCTGGTCGGACATGAACCTCCGCTACCTGGCGCGCAAGGTGAAGACGACGATGCTCTTCGCGCATATCCGCGCGGCAACGCCGGGATCGCTGGTCGAGGAGGTCAACTGCCACCCGTTCGTGCACGGCAAGCTCACCTGGATGCACAACGGCATGGTGCAGGGCTTCAAGACGATTCGCCGCTCGCTGCTCCGGGAGCTGAAGGACGCCGCCTACGACGCGGTGCACGGCTCGACCGACTCCGAGCATCTGTTCGGCCTGTTCCTGAACAATCTTCGCGACCCCGAGGGTCCGGTGACGACCGACGAGATGGTCGACGCCATGTTCGGGATGTTCGCCGATCTGAACCGCCTCCTGGTGGAGCACGACGTCAGGGAGCATTCCTACCTGAACCTCGTGGTCTCCAACGGCCGCTCGCTGGTGGCCACCCGCTACACGACCAACCCGCGGGTGCAGCCGGCCTCCCTCTACTATATGTTCGGCAGGGAGTACGTGGCCACCGAGGATCGCTGCTACATGAAGCCGGACGACGGGAGAAGCGAGGCGGTGGTGATCGCCTCCGAGCCATTCACCTCCCACAAGTCCGAGTGGACGAAAGTCACGCGCAACTCCATGATCATCGTCGAGGATGATCTGACGATCCGCTTCGCCGACATCGAGCTTCCGTTCGAGAAGGCGGAGTTCGTCTACGAGTAACTCGTTTCCGAGTAACCTTACCCGAGAACGCATCCGAGTATGATTCAAACGCTCCTCCCGTTCGTACTGATCCTCCCGCTGATCGGATTTCTGATCAACGGCCTGTTCGGCAAGAGGATCCGTTCCGAAAAGGCGATCGGCGCCATCGGCGCCTCGATGGTGGGAATCGGCTTCCTTCTGTCGGTCATCATCTTCTTTCAGCTGGTAGGGCTCCACGGTGAGGAGCGCCGCGTCATCGTCCCGGTTGCCGACTGGATCTCCACCGGCACCTTCTCGATCGACTTCTCCTACCAGGTCGACCAGCTCTCGGTGATCTTCCTGTTGATCATCACCGGCATCGGCACCCTGATCCACATCTACTCGATCGGCTACATGCATGGGGATCCGGGGTTCAGCAGGTTCTTCGCCTACCTGAACCTCTTCATCTTCATGATGCTCAACCTGGTGCTGGCCGATAACTTCCTGGTCACCTTTCTCGGATGGGAGGGAGTGGGCCTCTGCTCGTTCCTCCTGATCGGCTTCTGGTACGATCAGCGCTTCGATGGCGTCGGCATCAAGTGGACCGGCGACGCGGCCAAGAAGGCCTTCGTCGTCAACCGGATCGGCGACCTCGGGATGCTCATCGGCATGTTCATCCTCTTCAACGAGTTCGGCACGCTCCGCTATCACGAGATCACCTCGATCGTCGGCACCGCCGGCTCCGGGTTCACCCCGGGATCGAGCACCGCGATCACGCTGGCGACCCTCTGCCTGTTCCTCGGCGCCTGCGGCAAGTCCGCGCAGATCCCGCTCGGCGTCTGGCTGCCTGACGCCATGGCCGGCCCCACGCCGGTCTCGGCGCTGATCCACGCGGCGACGATGGTCACCTCCGGCATCTTCCTGATCTCCCGGAACGCGGCCCTCTTCACGCTGGCTCCGACCACGATGGCGGTGATCACCGGCGTGGCGATCACGACCGCGCTCATCGCGGCCACCGTCGGCCTGGTGCAGAACGATATCAAGAAGGTGCTCGCCTACTCGACCGTCTCGCAGCTCGGCTTCATGTTCGTCGCGCTCGGCGTCGGTGCCTTCACCGCCGGCGTCTTCCACGTGATGACGCACGCCTTCTTCAAGGCGCTCCTGTTCCTCGGCTCCGGATCGGTGATCCACGGCATGCACGGCGAGCAGGACATGCAGAAGATGGGTGGGCTGAAGAAGTACATGCCGACCACCTACAAGGTCTATTTCATCGGCGCGCTGGCCATCTCCGGCATTCCGATCTTCAGCGGCTTCTTCTCGAAGGACGAGATCCTGCTGCGCGCCTTCACCAACGGGAACGCCGTTCTCTGGCTGGTCGGCGCCATCGCCGCGTTCTGCACCGCCTTCTACATGTTCCGCTCCGTCTACCTCACCTTCGAGGGGAAGGAGCGCTTCGACCATCATCACATCCATCCGCACGAGTCGCCGGCCACGATGACCGTGCCCCTCTGGATCCTGGCGTTCCTCTCGGTCTTCGGCGGCTTCCTCGGCCTGCCGGAGGTCTTCGGCGAGCATGCCAACGTGCTGGAGAACTGGCTGGAGCCGGTGTTCGAGCCGGCCTACCGGAACTTCTCGATGGCGCACGCCTCGCACGGCCTGGAGTGGACCCTGATGGCGGTCTCGACGGCGATCGCCGTCGGCGGCATCTTCCTGGCCCGCTACATCTACACGCAGCGCGTCGGCCTGGCCGACCGTATCGCCAACGCCGTCCCGGGCATCTACAAGCTTCTCTGGAACAAGTGGTACGCCGACGAGGCCTACGAGTACGGCATCGTCAAGCCGCTGATGGCCGGCAGCCGCTCCTTCCTCCTGAAGATCGTCGACCAGGGGATCATCGACGGGATCATCAACGGCTCGGGGCGCTTCACCGCCGCGCTTGCCGGATGGACCCGTCGCCTGCAGAGCGGCGTGACCCAGAACTACGCCACGCTCTTCCTGGTGGGAGTGCTCGTGGTGGTCGGCTGGCTGATGATGCGCTGATGCCCCGGCGCCCCCTCGTTCCGAGCGGGGCGCGCGACGTGGCGGCTCGATTCCCGAGCGCTTCCCCGAGCCCGACGGCATGTCAGGCGGAAGGGGAGCGGGCATCAGAGAGAGGATGCCGACGGCGCAAGGCCGGCGGCTCCCGGATGCCGGGATCGACACGGAGAACGGAACTTCATTCTCACAGGATAATTCAGAGTAGGAATGCTCCTCGTTATCACGCTCCTCATTCCGCTGGTGACCGCGCTGATCCTGGCCCTGATTCCGGCCGAGAACAGAGCGGCGCACCGGACGGTGTCGGCCGCCGGGTCGATCATCGCCTTCCTCGTCTCGCTCGGACTCTGGTTCGGCTTCGACAAGGCGAATCCGGCCTTTCAGTTCCTCACCGATCAGACCTGGATCCCGACGCTCGACGTCGGCTTCCGCTTCGGCCTGGACGGCATGTCGCTCCTGCTGGTGCTCCTCTCCACGTTCATGATGCCGATCGGCATCATCTCGAGCTGGGAGGCGATCAAGGACCGCGAGAAGCTCTACTACATCATGCTTCTGCTGCTGGAGTTCGGCCTGATCGGCGTCTTCGCCTCGCTCGACACGTTCCTGTTCTACGTGTTCTGGGAAGTGATCCTGATCCCGATGTACTTCCTCATCGGCATCTGGGGCGGCAAGGATCGCATCTACGCCTCGATGAAGTTCTTCCTCTACACGATGGCCGCCTCGCTGCTGATGCTGGTGGCGATCATCTGGCTGGGACATTACGCCCAGGTGCAGACCGGACACTTCACCGCCGATCTCCGGAAGCTGATGACGATCGCGCCGACGGTGCCGCTGGAGGCGCAGCGCTGGCTGTTCCTGGCCTTCGCGCTCTCCTTCTGCGTGAAGGTGCCTCTGTTCCCGCTGCATACCTGGCTGCCTGACGCCCACACGCAGGCCCCGACGGCCGGCTCGGTGATCCTGGCCGGCATGATGCTCAAGATGGGGACCTACGGCCTGGTCCGCTTCAATCTCCAGCTCTTCCCGCAGTCCTCGCTCTATTACGCCGATCTGCTGTCGACCCTCGCGGTGATCGGCATCATCTACGGCGCGCTGCTGGCGATGGTGCAGACCGATATCAAGAAGCTCGTCGCCTACTCCTCGATCGCCCACCTCGGCTTCGTGGTCCTCGGCATCTTCTCGATGACCGCCGAGGGAGTGCAGGGCGCCATCCTTCAGATGGTCAACCATGGTCTGTCGACCGGCATGCTCTTCCTTCTGGTCGGCTACATCTACGAGCGCCGTCACACCCGCGAGATGTCGGAGTTCGGCGGCCTGGCCAAGTCGATGCCGGTCTACGCGGTCTTCTTCGCGCTGGCGATGCTCGCCTCGGTCGGCCTTCCGGGGCTCAACGGCTTCGTGGGCGAGTATCTGACGCTGCTCGGCGCGTTCATCTCCGGCCACCTCGGCTCGAAGTGGTACGCGGTGGTCGGCGCCTCCGGCGTGATCCTGGCGGCGGTCTATCTGCTGATTCTCTTCCAGCGGATGTTCCTCGGCCCGATCACCAAGGCGGAGAACGGACGCCTCAAGGACCTGAACGGCCTGGAGATCGGCCTGCTGGTGCCGATGGTGATCTTCTGCATCTGGATCGGCTTCCACCCGAACACGTTCCTGTCGGTCTCCGAGAGCTCCACGCGGGGCATCGTCGGCGTGGTCGAGGGGCTCAAGGGAGTGAACCGCTACGCGATGGAGACCCGTCTCCGTCTGGGGCAGGACACGTCCGCGGCTCCGGTCGGCGCGCAGCCGCCGATGCCGGGCATGACGGTGCAGCCGGGGATGCAGGGCGTGCCGCGCGGCATGCGGATGCCGCAGGGAATGCCCCCGGGCATGCCGGGCAACGGCGGCGTGCAGGTGGCGCCGGCTCCGCCGCAGGGCGGCCGATAACCGGATGCATGCCGGCGAGGGGGTCAGTCCCTGGCTCATCCTGCCGTTCGCGCTCCTGCTGCTGTCGATCGCGCTGATGCCCTTCATCGCGGGTGACTGGTGGGGCAGGCGCTACCGGATGGTGGCCTCGCTGCTCGGGCTCTTCGTCGCCGGATGGTATGTGGTGGCCCTCGATCAGACCTCCCGCGTGGTGCACGCGGTGGGGGAGTACGCGAGCTTCATCGCGCTGATCGGATCGCTCTACGTGGTCGCCGGCGGCATCCACGTCCGGATCAAGGGGCGCTCGACGCCGGGGGAGAACGTGGCGATGCTCGCCATCGGGACCGTCCTGGCGAACCTGCTCGGGACGACCGGCGCCTCGATGCTCCTGATCAGGCCGTATCTCCGGAACAACAAGTACCGGGTCTCGGCCTTCCATGTGATCTTTTTCATCTTTCTGATCTCGAACGTCGGCGGGGCGCTGACGCCGATCGGCGATCCGCCGCTGTTCCTCGGCTACATCCGGGGGATCCCGTTCTTCTGGATCACGCGGCACGCGATCGCTCCCTGGCTCACGGCCACGGCGGTCCTGCTGGCGGTCTTCTGGGGGCTCGACACGCGAAGCTACCGGAAGATGCCGGAGGAGCTGCGCCGGCAGGTCGAGGCCGAGAACGACACGACGCGGGTGACCGGGCTTCACAACCTGGCGCTGCTGGCGGTGGTGATCGGGGCGGTCTTCATCGAGCGGCCGCTGCTGCTGCGCGAGGCGCTGATGATCTCGGCGGCGTTCGTCAGCTACCGGAGCACGAAGCCGGAGATCCATCGGGGGAATCACTTCAGCTTCCACCCGATCGAGGAGGTGGCCTGGCTCTTCGCCGGGATCTTCCTGACGATGATCCCAGCGCTCGACTGGCTCGGCGCGCACGCGGCCTCGCTCGGGATCGATTCGCCCGGGGGGCTCTACTGGGGGACCGGGGCGTTGAGCAGCTTTCTGGACAATGCGCCGACGTATCTGAACTTCCTCGCCGCGGCGATGGGATCGGCCGGCCTGAACGTCGGCGACCCGGTTCACGTGCGGGAATATCTGGCCGGAGACGGGCTTCGCGTGGTGGCGATCTCGGTTTCGGCGGTCTTCTTCGGGGCGATGAGCTATATCGGCAACGGCCCGAACTTCATGGTAAAATCGATTGCGGAGCATGCCGGGGTACGCATGCCCGGGTTCTTCGGCTACATGACCCGGTATTCGATCCCGATGCTTCTGCCGGTTCTCATCATCGTTTGGCTTCTATTCTTCCTATGATGCTTTCTCCAGACATCCGAGCCGCACTTCCGATCGAGATCGTCGCCACGGCGGCGCTTCTGGTGATGCTGGTCGACGCTCTGATCGGCAAGAGCACGCGCGCCTGCGCCTGGCTCTCGATCCTCGGTCTCATCGGCGGCATCGTCGCCGCCGCCTGGACGCTCACCACGAAGATGTCCGGCTTCGACGGAATGATCACGTCGGGGGGAATGGCCAATGTCTTCGACATCATCTTCTGCACCGCCGGCATCATGACCATCCTGCTGGCGCGCGAGTACATGGAGCGGATGGGAGGGATGTACGACGAGTTCTACACCCTGCTGATGATGTCGATCGCCGGCATGATGCTGATCTCGCACAGCGCCAACTTCATGCCCCTGTTCGTCGGCATCGAGGTGATGTCGATCTGCTTCTACGTGATGTCCGGCTTCCTCCGGCGTCGCCTGGCCTCGAACGAGGCCGCGCTGAAGTACTTCCTGCTCGGCGCCTTCGCCTCCGGCTTCCTGGTCTTCGGCATGGCGCTGATCTACGGGGCCACCGGCACCATGAACTACAGCGGCATTCTCGGCTTCGGCACCACGGCCGCGGCCGCTGGCAGCGGCGCTCCGCTGGCCAACGGTCTGGCCCACGGCCCGGCCGTCTTCTGGGTCGGCATGGGGCTGCTGATCGTCGGATTGAGCTTCAAGGTCGCCGCCTTCCCGTTCCATCAGTGGGCGCCGGACGTCTACCAGGGAGCGCCGACGGTGGTCACCGGCTTCATGAGCACGGCCGGCAAGGCCGCGGCCTTCAGCGGCTTCGTCGGCGTGATGATCCCGGTGGTCTCCAACCAGGGGGCAATCGGCATGGGGAACGCCCACGAGGTGCTGGCGCTGCTGGCCGTCGGCTCGATGCTGATCGGCAACATCACGGCGATCGCCCAGACGAACATCAAGCGGATGCTCGCCTACTCCTCGGTGGCCCATGCCGGCTACGCGATGATCGGCGTGGCCGCCGGCAACCAGACCGGCTGGACCGGCATCATGTACTACCTGGCGGCCTATCTCTTCATGCAGCTCGGCGCCTTCGCCGTCGTCGGCATGCTCGAGCAGGAGAATGGCGGCAACGTCTCGATCGACGACTATCGCGGCCTCGGCCGCCGTCGTCCGGGACTGGCGGTGGTGATGGCGCTCTTCATGTTCTCGCTCACCGGCATCCCGCCGTTCGCCGGGTTCTTCGGCAAGTACTACCTGTTCAACGCCGCGGTCGAGGCGGACATGACCTGGCTGGCGATCGTCGGCGTGGTCTCCTCGGTGATCTCGGCCTGGTTCTACCTCGGGCTGATCGTCAACATGTTCTTCCGGGAGCCGGAAGGGGAGTCGACCGCCGTGGTCGCCGCCGGCGGAGCCTCCCGTCTGGCGCTGGCGCTGACGATCGTCGGCACGCTGGTGATCGGCTTTCTTCCGCAGCTCTTCCTGAACGTGGGACGCTGATCGGCGCCCCGTTCGGCGTCCGGTTCGGCGTCCGACGGAGCCCGCGAATCCGGGCAGTTTCGAGAACTTGCGGTGCGAGGCCCGTGGTACGGGCCTCGCTCTCGCGTTTTATCGGGCACAAAAATCTTCCGAGCGCGATCGCGTCATTCAAGCGTGATGACCCCTGGCAGACATACCTCCGTGCATCAGCTCCCGACCGATCTGACCGAACGGGAAGAACTGGTTCTCCGATACATCGTTCAGTATTATATTCTGACCGCGAATCCGGTCGGCTCCCGCTATCTTTCCAAGCGGTTCGATCAGGAGTCGATTTCAGCTGCCACAATCCGCAACGTCATGGCGGATCTCGAAGAGAAGGGATACATCTCCCACCCGCACACGTCGGCCGGGCGCGTTCCGACCGATCGCGGCTATCGCTTCTATGTGGACTGTCTGGTCGACATCGAAAAGCTGACGCAGGCCGAGCGGACCGCCATCCGGCGGAACATCGACCCGACGGCGCCGACCGGACTGGTGATGAAGGAGGCCTCGCGGCTGATCGGGGCCATCTCGAGCCAGCTCGGGATCGTCACCGCGCCGCAGGTGCTCTCCAGCGTCCTGGAGCGGATCGAGATCGTCCCGCTCGGGGCGCGCCGCCTGCTGGTGGTGCTTTCGGCCCGGGCCGGCGAGGTCCGGACCGTGACGATCGAGGTGCGCGAGGAGGTGCATCGCGATCAGCTTGATCAGATCGTGGCGATCCTGAACGAGCGCCTGGCCGGGCTCACCCTCGGCGAGATCAGAAAGAGCTATCAGGATCGTCTGCGGGACGTGGCTGAGGCGCATCCGGGGGGGCTGGTACGGATTTTCCTGGATTCGGCCGAGAAGATCTTCTCGAACAGCCTGGACGTCGATCGCGTCCATATCTCGCCGACGCAGAACATTCTCCGGCAGCCGGAGTTCGCCTCCCCGGAGCGGTTCCGCGGGATCGTGGAGCTGGTGGAGAACGAGGAGGTGATCATCCATCTGGTGGAGGGGCACGGCTCCGGACGCGCCGGGGTGGAAGTGGCCATCGGCACCGAGCTTGCCGACGAGCGGATGGCCGACTACAGCCTGATCACCACGCGCTACCAGATCGGCGACACCAGCGGCACGATCGGCCTGATAGGGCCGAAGCGGATGAATTATTCGAAGATGATCACCGTGGTGGAGTATATCGCCAAGACGATCACCAACAGTTTCCAGGAACGGTGACGCTCAACAACAGTTCAATCATCGAAGCAGGGTCAGTGTCATTATGAGCAACCAGGAGATACCGATCAACGAGAACGACAAGGAGTCCGGACAGGATCTGGCCGACAACGAGACCGCGCAGGGAGGGCGCTCGCTCGAGGAGCGTGTCGCCGAGCTGGAGCGGGAGAATCAGCAGCTGCGCGATCGCGCGCTGCGCGCCGTGGCCGACCTGGACAACGTCCGCCGTCGCGCCGAGCAGGAGCGGGGGGAGACGATCCGGTACGCCAACGAAAAGCTCCTGAAGCAGCTGCTGCCGATCGTCGACGATTTCCGCCGCTCGGTGCAGGCCGGCGAGCAGTCGACCGATTTCGACGCCTTCTTCAAGGGGGTCTCGATGGTCTCCGACAAGATCGGCAAGGTGCTGGAGAGCCTGGGGGTGAAGAAGATGGAGGCCGTCGGCCAGCCGTTCGACGTTCACCTGCACGAGGCGCTCCTGAACCAGCCGAGCGACGCGCCGGAGAACACCGTGATCACCGAGATCGAGCCGGGCTATATGTACGGCGACAAGGTGCTCCGGCACGCCAAGGTGATCGTTTCGGCCGGTAGCTGATGTGAAATTCCCGGGGCCGGCATCCAATCGTCCGGCCCCGGACTCGTCTCTTGCCCGGTGCCTCCGAGCCTCCGGACGGTTTTCGCGAGGACGCCCTCCCCGACATCGATGTCCAAGCGCGGTCGCGCGCGCATCCCCGGCATCCCGGCCCCCTGAATCCAGTGGTGCGATTCCTGACCGGGATCGCTATCTTCCTTCCTCACGGGCCCCGTTCCCGACCACTGCGCGACCACGAACGAAAGAAGTACCATCCTTATGCAGAAACGAGATTATTACGAGATCCTCGGACTTCCCCGCGAGGCATCCGAAGCGGATATCAAGACGGCCTACCGTAAGCTGGCCATGCAGTACCATCCGGACCGCAACCCGGACAACCCGGAGGCCGAGTCCAGGTTCCGCGAGGCGGCCGAGGCCTACGAGGTGCTCTCCAACGCCGACAAGCGCGCCCGGTACGATCGCTTCGGTCATCAGGGGATGCGCAGCGGCCAGGACTTCCACAACTTCTCCGACCTGGGAGATATCTTCAGCGCCTTCGGGTTCGGCGATATCTTCGGCGGCGGAGGAGGGGGGGGCTTCGGCGGCGGACGCGCGCGCGGGGCGGTCTTCGGTCAGCCCGGCAGCGACCTCAAGGTCCGTCTGCCGCTGGCGCTCGAGGAGATCGCCACCGGCGTGGACAAGACGATCTCGATCAAGAAGATGGTCACCTGCCCGGAGTGCACCGGCCAGGGAGCCCTTTCTCCCTCCGGCATCCAGACCTGTTCCTCCTGCCAGGGGAGCGGGGAGATCCGGCAGGTGAGCCGCTCCCTCTTCGGCCAGTTCGTCAACATCGCCGCCTGCCCCACCTGCCAGGGTGAGGGGAAGGTGGTGATCGAGCCGTGCAAGAAGTGCGGCGGCGAGGGGCGCGTGCAGGGGGAGGGACGCGAGGAGATCCGCGTTCCGGCCGGTGTTTCCGACGGCAACTACATTCCGATCCGCGGCGCCGGCAATGCCGGCCGTCACGGAGGTCCGGCCGGCGACCTGATCGTCCTGATCGAGGAGCGCCAGCACAAGAGCTTCGTCCGCAACGGCAACGACGTGGTCTATGATCTGACGATCTCCTTCCCGCAGGCCGCGCTCGGCGCCGAGGTGGAGGTGCCGACGCTCACCGGCTCCTCGGCCGTCAAGGTCGAGCCGGGGACGCCGCCGGGTACGCTCCTCCGGATGCGCGAGAAGGGCATTCCTCACCTGGAGACCGGCCGCAAGGGGGACCAGATCGTCCGCGTGAACATCCACGTGCCGACCAAGCTCTCCGACGAGGAGCGGACCGCCCTGCAGGAGCTCTCCCGGCACCCGAACATCTCTCCGGCCAACGGCGCCAGGCCGGCCGAGAGGGGAGGATTCTTCGAGAAGGTGAAGGAAGCCTTCTCCTGAAGGGGAGCTCCCGGCCGGTGATGACCCGCCGATCTCGGAATCGGCGCCATCGACCGGTTGAACCAACTGAACGCATTCCGCCGCGCCCGGACAATTTTTTTGTCCGGGCGCGCAATCTTCCCGGCCTACGCACGTCTTCGGGCACGACTCGAACTGAACCTCTTCCCAAAGGTCGCCCATGAACTCTCTTCGCAGTCTACGTCCGTATATCATGCGGTACAAGTCCCGGCTTGTCTGGGGACTGATCGCGATCACCATCTCCAACGTCTTCTCGGTCGCCATTCCGCGCTTCGTCGGTCAGACGATCGACCGGCTCGGCAAGGGGATCACCGGCGGTGAGCTGCTGGTGGAAGCGCTGATCATCCTCGGGCTCTCGCTCGGCAGCGGCGTCTTCCTCTTCATCACGCGACAGACGATCATCGTCATGTCCCGTCTGGTGGAGCGGGACATCCGCGACGATTTCCTTTCGCACGTGCAGGCGCTCCCGATGGGCTACTTCACCACGACGCCGACCGGCGACGTGATGGCGCTGGCCACCAACGACATCTCCGCGGTCCGCGAGTTCGTGGGACCGGCGCTGATGTACACGGCCAACACCGTCACCACCTTCGCCTTCGCGATGACGATGATGTTGCTCCTCTCCTGGAAGATCACGCTCCTGGCGCTGATCCCGCTGCCGTTCGCCAGCTACACGGTCTATGCCTTCGGCCGGCGGATCCATAGCCTGTTCGGCCAGGTGCAGGGGCAGTTCAGCGACCTGACCTCCCGCGCGCAGGAGAACATCTCCGGCGTTCGCGTGGTGCGCGCGTACGTGCGCGAGGCCTTCTCGCTCACCTCGTTCGCGCAGATGAGCGAGCTCTACAAGGTCAAGAACATGAAGCTGGTGAAGACCCAGGCGCTGATGATGCCGGTGATGGTGGGGCTGATCGGCATGTCGCAGATCATCGTGCTCGGCTACGGCGGCTACGAGGTGACGCAGGGGCACGCCACGCTGGGTGATATCGCGCAGTTCTTCGCCTACATCTCGCAGCTTATCTGGCCGGTAATCGCGGTGGGGTGGGTCACCAACCTGGTCCAGCGCGGCGCCGCCTCGATGGAGCGTCTGAACAAAGTGCTGGAGCTTCCGGTGGAGGCCAGCGATCGCTCGATGACCGATGCCTCCATCACCGATATCCGCGGCCGGATCGAGTTCCGGAACGTTACCTTCCGCTACCGGCCGGAGCTCTCCGACGTGCTCCACGACATCACCTTCACGGTGGAGCCGGGGACCACGCTGGCGATCATCGGCACCACCGGCGCCGGCAAGAGCACGGTGGTGAACCTGATCGCCCGTCTGTACGACATCCAGCAGGGAGATATCCTGATCGACGGACACTCGATCCGCACGATCCCGCTGGAGGTGCTTCGCTCCTCGATCGGCATGGTGACGCAGGAGACCTTCCTCTTCTCCGAGACGATCGCCGGCAACATCCGCTTCGGTCGCGCCGACGCGCCGATGGAGGATGTTGTCGAAGCCTCGAAGATCGCGCAGCTCTACGACAACGTGGAGGGCTTCCCGAAGAAGTTCGACACCATCGTCGGCGAGCGCGGACTGACCCTTTCCGGCGGACAGAAGCAGCGCACCTCGATCGCGCGCGCCGTGCTTCGCGATCCGAAGATCCTCGCCCTCGACGACGCGCTCTCCGCGGTCGACACCGAGACCGAGGAGCACATCCTCTCCGGCCTCCGCGAGGTGATGCGTGAGCGGACGAGCATCATCATCGCCCATCGTATCTCGACGGTGAAGGATGCCGACCAGATCATCGTGATGGATGGCGGACGGATCACCGAGCGGGGAACGCACGAGGAGCTGCTGGCGATCAAGGGAGAGTACGCGAGGATGTACGAGATGCAGTTGCTCGAGGAGGAGCTGGCGAGCCTGCGGTGAGGCTTCGGCTTGGCGCTCGACGGATCATGAAACGACGGGGCCGCGCGGTGCATGCCGCGCGGCCCCGTTTGCGTTTGGTGTGGATCAGGGAAAGAAATAGAGCTCGTTCAGCACCGCCGCGAGCAATGGCTCGTGCGCGGCCTGGGCATAGTCGGGCGCCGATCGCGGCTCATAGTAGGTAATGCTCCGCCGGTTGCGATACGCGGATTCCACATGGACGATTCCATGCCTGCTCATCTGAAATCCCGTTGAGTGTTCGGTCCGCTCGATCCAGTTTCCATAGTGGTCGTATCGATACGATATGTGGGTAATGCGGGGAGGCCATGGAGCGTCCAGCCAATCGTAGCGGACAACCACCGGATTCCCGAGCGAGTCGTTGATGTACGAGGTCAGTTGCGTTCGCCCGCGGGAATAATAGCATTCCTCGATGACGGCGCCGGTGGAGTCGAGTGTGCGGCTGGATCGTGACAGGACACGCGTGGTGTCCGGAGTTGCATGAACCTCGCTGATCCGGTTGCCTTCGTGCTCGGACGTGATCATGTAATCGGTGTCCGGATACCGGCGGAGAATATCGAGTCTGCTGCCGTCGGGGGCGGCATGGATGCGTGCCGAAAGCAGCTCGACGTTCTCCGTTCGATGCCCCGACATGTCCCGTTCGACCTCACGGTTCGTCGTCTCGATCCACGCGGAATCGCCATCCGGAGCATATCGGATGCTGGAGGCGGTCGTAGTGGTCTTCGTTCCCTGCCCACTCTCGATCAACTCTCCGAAACGATTCCGTGATCCCAATTCAAGCACGGTGACCAGACGCAGGCGGACGATGCGGCGGCATGCGTCACGCCAGAACTTGACGCCGGTGTTGCCGAGAAAGCGGGTGGTCCATCCGGTTGGAACTCCCGTGCGATCGAATGACACGCTCGCGAGATTCTCACGTTGGATGTTCGCCGGATCCCAGTAGGTGTTGAATAGTATCGTGTCATCGAACTCGACGCGCGCCACGGGGCCACGCAGCGCGCGAAGCGTTCCGGGCAGATCCTGCAATCCACCACGGCAGTTTCGCGGCGCGAGCGTTACGCCGATAATGAGCAGCAGCGAGGCGGTGACTCCTCGAGAAACGCGGCGGGAGAATGTGCGCGGTATCATGTCGAGGCTCCTGAAATCGTGGGACCAGGTGCTCCTGGGGTGCTGAGCTAGGCTCTGTTCATGACGTGGGCATGGTACGCATTTCTTGTCCCGATTCCATGGAGCCTGACGTTGAAGCGGCGAAGGCGAATGTCGCGCGGGTCGGCCTTCCGTGGCCGCCCAGGTTGTGGCCGGAGAGCGCCCGCTGACGTCGTGCGGATACCTGGCACTCGAAAGAAAACGGCGGCGCGTCAGTCAGACCGGCGCGCCGCCGCGGGAGAACGATCATGCGGATCATCATCGGTTGAGAGTCACCCGCCGCCGGCGCCAAAGCATGCCGAACCCACGCGGCCGCGCGACAGCGGGATCTCTCACCACCACATCTTCACATCAGTTCGAAGCATTCACTTGGCGTCTGTCGATTTTCGATTCCGCGCGGCGCTCAAGCGCCCGGCGCGTTGAAACTTAGTTGGAGTAGGCGGCCGAGACGGTGAAGGTGCCGCTGTAGCTGCCGCGCTGCTGCGTGGCCGTCGGCGTCACCGAGCCACCGATCCAGAGGTAGGACTGCCCGAGACCGTCGTTGGCAACACCGTCGCCCGAGCCGTCAGCCGACAGAGCCGTCGTGGCCGAGCCGCTCGAGGCGTCGAGCGCCGAGGAGGAGGCCTGAGCGCTCGTGGTCCCCACGCGCAGCGCCGCGCGGTTCAGGGTCACCGTCATGCTGGCGCCGGCACCCGACGTGGTCGAGATGGTGGCCGTGGCCGGCACCGAGATCGTGATGTTGTCGGCCTCGTCGCCCGAGAAGGTCACCGCGCCGGCCGAGGAGCTGTTGGCCGCAACCGTGGCGGCCGAGCCCTTGCTGATGGTACCGAAGGCCAGCGGAGCGGTGGCGGTCGCGGTGATCGGGGTAACGATGGTGGCCGTGGAGGTAACCGAGGCCGACTGGGCCATCGTGGCGATCGGAGCGGCGACGATGGCCAGAGCGGCGAGGGTGAAGATCTGCTTGTTCATGTCAGTTGGTCCCGTTGAGTATCGAGTGTTCGTGTTTTGTAGTCCCGTTGAATTCGCGTACACAAACCCTCGCTAATAGGATCATGCCATGCGATCAAATCCTTCGAATCTTCCTGAAATCGTCGATTGGTGATTACGCGAGCTGTCGTGATCCTGGACACGATCCGAATTCCGGACAGAGGAGGCTTGCGCGAGATGGCGTGAGCACGAGATCCGCGCCGCCGTGGATGGACGACGGTGCTCGTCGCGGTAGCGTCGAGGAGGTGGGGCCAGGGGATCGGAAGGAGAGGCGGGGTGAAGGGTGTGGGCCGTATCGCGAAAGCGCAACGCAGAGGCCGATGGGCCCGGACATCGCTCAACGGTGATGTCCGGGCCCGATGCCGTCACAGGTCGATGCCTACCGGGGAGGCTATCTCCATCCCGCGTCCGATGCCTGACTCGATGGCGCGTATCTCCGGCTCCTCGGGATGCGGCACATTCCGCTCCTCGCGGCTGAAGAACACTTCGCTCACCGAGTCGACGAAGAGCCTGCCGAGCTCGGTGAGTACCAGCTCGTCGTCATGGACGTCGGCGAAGCCCCAGGCGGCCAGTCGCTCGATCTCCGGCGCGAAGAGCGTCCGCGGCTCCACGCCGTAGCGCGCGCGAAACGGCGCGAACGGCACCCGCAGCGTCTTGACGCCGAGCACGAAGTAGCGACGCATCTCCTCCTCGACCGACATGCCGGTAACGGAGACCAGCGGAAATCTCCCGCGTGCGAGCCGCTGCTCGTAGCGATCGACCGAGAGGCCGTTGACCGTTGCCGCGCCACCGACGAAGCCGAGCGCGCCGGGACCCAGGCCGAGAAACTCCGACTGCGGAGCGCCCCAGTGCCGCTCCTCGTAGGCGCACTTCATTCCCGGCCGGGCGAAGTCGAACCCTCCGCTTGCGCACGACGCGTAGTGCGCGAATCCCGCCGCCTCCAGCATCCGATGCGCCGCGAGCGTCATCTCGGCGTCCACATGGGGATCCGGCTGCGCGGCGGAGGCCTCGAGCACGAGACTGTAGCAGCTGACGTGGCTGACGCCGGGAAGTCCGATCGCGATCTCGAGCTGTCGCTGCCAGTCGGCAAGCGACTGTCCCGGGCAGCGGAACAGGAGGTCGATGGCGATGCCGCCGAGCTCGCCGGCGACGCTCTCGATGGCCCTGTGGGAGTCGGCCGCGTGATGCTGCGCGCCGATACGCTGCAGAAGCCGGTCGTCGAACCCTTGAACGCCGCTGCTGATCCGGGTGATTCCCGCCTCACGCACGCGATGCACGTACGACGGCGTCAGGTGCGTCGGATGCGATTCGAGCGTCACCTCCAGATCGTCGGCCAGCGGAAACCAGGAGGCTATCTCGCCGAGGATGTTCGTGAGGATGCCGGAGGTGAGCACCGACGGCGTCCCCCCGCCGAAATAGATGAACCGGAGCGGCCGGCTCACCCCGCACAACTGCGCGTACAATCGTATCTCCGCGCGGAGCCCCAGCAGGAATTTTCGCAGAAGGTCCGGTCGCGTCTGCCGCTTGTTGAACGGACAAAACAGACAGAGACGGTCGCAGAAGGGCACATGGATGTAGATCCCCTCCGGATCCGGCTCGCGCGGGAATGCCGGCTCCACGCCGTCTGTCGGCGTCAGCGTTTTCGGATACCAGCGGATGTAGGTGCTCTCACGCTCCGGAAAGAGCTGATGCGCCGTGAACTGCTCAAGCGAGGTGATGGACATGGAGCTCCTCCTCGACGAATGTTGGGATTTTGCCACGCGGCGTGGTCACGAGCTCCGCCTCGCTGGTCGCGATGGCGGTAACGGAGACGATCACGCCGTGACGGTGACTGTCGGCGATGTCGATGCTGCTTTCCAGAAACAACGGAACGATCTCCAGCGGCGCGTCGGCGCATGCGTCGGTGAGCACGCAGCGGATCTCGATCTCGTCGCCGCGCAGCGTGCGCCGGACCACGAGCTGGACGCGCGTCACCTCCGGCCGGGACTCGGTGATGTGCCTGATGTGGTCGGAGCCGATCATCGTTCCGTCGGAGAGAGTGACGGTTTCCTCCTGACGTCCGAGGACCTCGATGATCCAGCTCGACGGCCATGATGCGTCCGGGGAGGTGCGCCCGGTGACGCTCACCAGATCGCCGGTGCGGTACCAGCGTCCGTCGGCGCGATCCCGCAGCATGAGCCCCCCGCGCAGGCCGACCGTCGGAGCGGCAATGCTCCCATCCGTCAGGATCCCCGCCTCGAGCGTCGGGGTCAGCACAAGTCCCTCCACGCCCGGCAGCTCAGCGGCGACGGTATCGAGCTCGGCCATGCCGTAGACATTCACCACATCGGCGCTCCAGGCCTCCGCGCAGGCAACGCGGTTGGCCTCGGTAAGCATTTCGCCGGCGACGAACGCGACTCTGCGCCGCGTGGGGTGATGTCCGTTGCCGTTTGCGTCCCCCTGGAGGAGCGGTTCGAGCGCATGGTCGCCGTTCCCGTCATGCCCGCTGGCGGACGTGATGGGACCGGCTCCTTCCGCCCAGGTGATGAGGTTTCTCGCGGTGGCGCAGAGATGCGTCGGCGCGATGTTCGTGAGCAGGTGGCGGAAGCTCGGCTGCCCCGCGTAGAGTCCGAGCGGATACACCGACGCGCCGCACTGGAGCGCCGCCTCCGCGAAGACCATTCCGATGGCCCACGGCGCGAACGGGTGGCAGATCGCGATTCTCGACGTGGCATCCACGCCGTGAGCGGCGAGCACGTCGCGGGTAACGCCGACCGAGCGTGCCCACCGCCGCGCGTCATAGGATATCACGCGTGGCAGACGTGTCGTGCCGCCGGTCAGATAGTGAATTCGTCCGGACCACATGTTCATGCTCCTTCCATTGTGGTGCATAGGGAAGATCCCGCATCAGCTCGACCATGATCGATCCGTCGACGCACGTGCCGACCTCGGCGTAATAGGATTCCATCCGCTCATGCGCCAGAAGTCGATCGGTCTTCTCCTGGTAGTCGGCGAAATCCTCGTATTCGTAGATATCCAGAAATCGTCCGTATCGCCCGACCTCGGTGAACAGCAGCACGATCGGGCGGATGCCTATCTCCCGCATGATCGGGAGCAGCGTCCCCTTGTGGAGGCGGAAGAAATCCTGACGTCGCGACAGCAGGATCTGCCCGGAGACCACCTCGTAGATCGGTCCCCGCGGTGAGTGACTGGTGCTGGACATGGCTGGTGTCGTTGAGTGATCCCGCTGCGCGCGGAACCAGCGGCAAATGCGGACTTGGCCACAGCGGCATACGGGGAACCTGTGCGTTGTTGTTCGATGATGTCGATGGCCGGCGCGCCGGCGCGGACCAGGCTCGGGCGCGTTCGGAAGTGGATGCGCGTGGGGGGGAGATCCCGATCTCTCGGCGCGGTGGACGCCGCGCGCGTCGTGGGCCGGGGCGATGAGCCTCCGGTCCGTTTCCCTCCGGGGATGGCGGGGGAATCAGGTCGGGATCAGAACGGCGTGGTGACCGCTCCACCGTCGACGTAGACGGTCGTTCCCGACACGTAGCTGGCCTTCTCCGACAGGAGAAAGAGGATGACGTCGGCGATCTCGGACGGCTCGGCCATCCGCTTCAGCGGGATGCGCTCGGCGATGCCGTCGAGAAGCGCGGCGCGATCGATGCCGAATTCCGCCGCGAGCTGATCGCCGATGCGCCCCTGGCCGGTCCAGAGCGGCGTCAGCGTGGAGCCGGGGGAGACGGCGTTGACCAGGATCCCCTCCGCGGTGACTTCCGTGGCGAGATCCTTCGTGAAGGCGACCAGCGCCGCCTTCGCCGCGTCGTACGGACCGGAGCCGCTCGGCGATTTCACGGCGCTCGAGGCGATGTTGACGATGCGTCCCCAGCCGCCGCTCCGCATCCGGGCTATCGCCGCCTGGCAGAGGAACACGGCGCTGAAGAAGAGGCTGTCGAAGATCCTCCGCCATGTCTCGCTCGGAACATCGAGGGTGCCGCACGCGGTGGGATCGCCGGCGGCGTTGACCACCATCTCGATCGAGCCGAATTCCTCCACGGTTGCCCGCACGGCCGCGGCGCAGCCGGCCTCCGAGGTGAGGTCGGCGACGACGATGCCGGAGCGGCCATCGGCGAGCGCGATCTCCGCCGCCGTGCTCTCCAGCCGCTCCCGATTGCGCCCGCAGAGCATCACGAGCGCTCCTTCGCGCGCCAGGGCGAGCGCCACGGCCCTGCCGATGCCGCTTCCGGCGCCGGTGACCAGCGCCGCGCGGCCGGTGATTCCCAGATTCATCGTTGCTCCGGTTGGACACGGTTGCTCCGTTCCGACGCGCGAGAGCCTTACCCCGCGAACGGATCAGGTTCATCCGTGAAGATTCCCCGACCGAGCTGAATCAGCTCGATCAGGTTGCCGTCGGGATCGCGGACGAAGAGCGTCCCGACGCCGAACTCCAGCGGCGATGCCGGGTCGTCGACCGGCATTTCGTTCCCCTTGAAGTCCAGCTGGAATGGGGCCAGGCCGGCGTGGAGGAGCTGTCCGAGCATGTCGTTCAGCTCATCGACCTGCAGCGCCACGTGCTGCACCAAACGGTAGAGGGATCGGTCCTCGCCCGCCTCCGGGATCTCGATCAGGTGGAGCGTGCAGCGTCCGGCGATGAACCAGGTCGCTCGTCTCGGATGCTGGCGGAGTCCGAGGGCTCCGATGAAAAACTCCTGCGACCGGGAAAGGTCGGTCACCACCAGCCCGACGTGATTGATGCCGTGATAGGTCATATCCTGCGCCGATTGTCGATCTCTCCGCGATGTGATCCCCGACGAGCCGCGCGGCCGATCCGGCGGGATACCTGCTCCGGAATCACTCGAGGTACTTCTCGACGACTTCCGCCGCGGCCCGTCGCGCCGGATCGCTCATCATCCTCTCGAGTGTCGGGCGCACCAGCTCGGGGAGCTTGCGCGCATGGTTCTTCAACGCCGCCGCCGCCGCGCGCCACACAAGGCGCCTGCCGTCACCGGCCAGTTCCTCGAGAATCGGCAGGCCGACGTCGAGATGCTTCCTCGCCTCGGCGGTCGAGAACGCCATCGCCACGTTCCACCGCACCACTTCGTCGTCCGAGCGGGACCATGTTTGCAACCGCTCGACCGCCATTGCCGGAAAGCACCTGAGCAGTCCATCGCCGATGGCGAACGGTCCGAGATTCTTCCGGATATACTCGTTCGGATCGGACATCAGCGGCTCGATCAGCGAGAAGAGCGCCTCGGCGTGGCTCGCCTTCCGCTCCTTCGCCACGTATTTGGCCCCGACCACGACGGCGCGCCGCACGTTGACCGACGGATGCCGCGCCAGCTCCCGGAACAGCGGCAGGTTCGCGTCGAACGAGGCCAGCAGCACACGCGCGAAGAGCACGGCCGCGGTCTCGCGAACCTCCCAGTTGTCGTCATCGGCGATGCCGATCATCGCCGGAAGGATCGATCGGGCGTCCTCGGCCGCGACGACCTCGAGCATGCCGGCGGCAAGCTCCCGCGCGGTGGCCGAGGGGGAGGCCAGCAGCTTCGGAACCCATGTCGCGAACGTGTCGCGCGGAAGCATCTCCCTGATGAGCGCCAGCGCCTTGCGCTTGACGGCCGATGGAGGCGTTCCGGCGTGCTCCGTCGCGGTATGGCGGTCGAGCGAGTCGATCGCCGTGTCGAGATGTCCGGCGCGCAGCGCGCGGGTGAAATCCTGTTCCCACATGATGGTCAACCAGCAGATGTAGTATTCCTCCCGGCCGGCCGGCCGGGTCGAAGGTCCGTTCGACCGGCCGGGAAGATACGATCCGATAGTTGTTCGGCGATGCGCTTCCCGCCGACGGGCCACCACGCGAGGCTCGTCTCTGGCCGGATATTCGCGACTCCTGGCGGCCGCGCGTCACGTCGATGATCAGCCGTCGACGATCACGCCGCTCCAGCCCTGGGAATCGAGCGATGTCCAGAGCTCGTGGCGGCGGATGCTCGACTGGTCCGAGTTCAGGTAGAATTTCTCGTTTCCGGTGATCCGGATCCGCTGGCCGCTCGGCGGCGTCCCCTGATACTCACCGAGGTGAGTCCCGGTGATGACCCAGCTGGTATCGACGGTTCCATCCTCGTTGAAGATGAAATCCGCGTGCGTCATCGCGAGATCCGGAATGGCGTCGAAGCATGCCGCGAAGTCGGAGACGATATTGTCTCGTCCCTGCGTGGTGCGATTCTGATCCGGGTGAATCATCGTGGCGTTCGAGTCATACTGAGCGCCCAGGTTCCGCGCGATCTGCTGATGATCGTCCCCATCCTGAAGATTCGGAGGATAGGTCCTGTTCAGCATCGTGGCGATCTCGTCCTGAGATGGCATTGCTCTTCTCCTTATGATGCTGGCTGAAGTGATTCGTTCAAGCGCGCGGAGGCCAGCTCCACGTCCCGGATCGCCTCGTCGAGGTCCGACAGCGGGAACAGCTCGATCTCGAACATCGAGAGGCCGTATTCCGGCAGCTGGGTCATCCGGCGGAACAACCCTTCATGCGAATCGGCGTTGACGATCATCGCCCCGCCGGGACGGCCGACCATCTTGTAGATCTCATCGATCTGACCGTTGCGAATCTGCTCCTTGAGGACATCCATTTCCTCGAGCAGCGTCTCCATCATCTCCGACGGCGTCAGCGAGGGAGTGGCGCCGTCTTCCTTGAGCATGAGATACTTCATCGTACACCTCGATGTGAGTGTAAGTGGAATTGAGAAGTGCGACCGGTCGCGCCTCAGTTCGTTGCCGCCACCGAGCGCTGATCTTCCAGCATTTTTCTGACGGTGGATTCCACGACGCTGAGCGAGCTGAGCGGGATGATCCTGATGTCGAAAATGAAGTAGGGATAATCGGGCATCTGATTGATCATGGTGTCGATATCCTCGTGCGTCGCGTCGTTCAGCAGCCAGACGCTTTCGCCGGGGCCACCCGGCACGCGCCAGACTTTCGCGATGCGCCCTTCATCGCGCAGCCGCGCCAGGTAGCGCATCTCTTCGAGCTGGATCTCCAGCATCTGTTGGGCGTTCAGCTCCGGAGGAACCGTTTTGTAGCGCTTGAGAACGAGGTACTTCATGGCAGCTCCTGTAATCCGTGAATGGGATGGTCGAGCGTGATGGAAACTGGTTCGTGTGGAAGGTCGTCGAGCTCGCGGTCGATGGCCCGGAGCTCGGCGATCACCCGCCGCGGGATCGGATCCGGCGCCGGAATGGCGCGGGCCCTCTCGTATTCTAGGTGGCATGCGCACTCCCGCCGGGCCCGCTCGATCAGATCGTGATCGCGCGCGCGGTTCCATGCGTTGAGCATCTCCACGAGGCGTGGCGTGCACTCGGGGCAGGTCGACGGCAGCGCGAACGGCGCCGGCACTCCCTCGTCGGATTCGAATCCCTTGACCGATGTCCGTTGCCGGTAGGCGCGCGGAAGCTTTCGCAGAATGTCGACCGCGCTCCAGAGCGATGGTGGCTGATATCGTCCGTGCCGCCAGAGCCATTCGGTGAGCGTGTACGGCTGGATATTGACGGCCTCGATGACGGTCATGAACGCGCCGGCGCGCTGCGCGGCGACGATGGTGGCGATGCAATCTTCCTCATCCTCGGCCGGGGTGAGAAACGGCTTGCCGAGGAGCACATAGGTATAGAATCCAATGCCGGCTTCGGCGAGATTGGCCACGGCGCGATTGAACGTTCCCTGCGCGAGCCCCTTGTTGATCACGACGTTCCGGATGAACGGATCCGATGATTCGTAGCCGATGCC
The DNA here is from genome assembly GCA_048498995.1 of Bacteroidota bacterium. Lineage (GTDB taxonomy): Bacteria > Bacteroidota > Ignavibacteria > OLB7 > OLB7 > JBEHWX01. The sequence continues at coordinate 30,459 of JBEHWX010000015.1, read as the reverse complement.
GACCGACGCCGAGCCGGGGAATATCTGGGCGATCGCTTCCAGCCGGTCGCGCCGCAGACAGTATTTGGCCTCGCTCTCGAACGAGACGCGGCGGAGGCCCGCGGCGCGCAGGCGCCGGAGAATTTCCAGGCGAACGTCGGAGGGAACCTCGGCGTCGTCGAGGAACGAGCCGCCGGAGGTGATGAACAGATAGTCGTAGCGGTTCAGCGGCGCAAGGCGCTCGATGGCGTGGTCGACCTGCGCCAGGATGTCATCGGCGGTGATCTCCTGATGGCGCGCCTCGACGAGCTCGTAGTTGCACATGACGCATCCTCCGGCGACGAACCACCGGCAGGGAGCGGTGCGGAGAATCACCATCGGCACGTCGAAGGGGATGCCGGCGACGCAGGTTTCCTCGTAATACATGACCGGCACCCGCGGATTCCAGTCCGGCTCGACTGGATGATGGAAGTGGGGGCGTCGGATCCGCTTCATGATGCGTGCGATCAGGAGCTCGGGCGCGTAATCGTCGGCAACCTCGGTCATTGCGGTACCTGCTGAATGGGAACGGCGGGAGAGGTAGCGATGATCTGAAGCAGACAGACGGGGGGAGTACGTCTGCACTTCGCGCTTTCCGGCGCGATCGGCGTGGGCGGAGATGGCGGCCGATGCCGTCAGGCATCGGCTCGTCATGGAACCGACCCTGGTGGCGGTCGGTTCAGAGCTTCCGATATCGGGCGCGCGGCCCGGCTCCGGCTCGCGCGGGCGCGAGCTGGTTTCGCCGGCCATCGGCGTCGGTGTGACCGTGAAGCATTCCGTGGACGGTGGCAAATGTATCGCGCCGGGAAAGCGGTTGCGAGTCCCAGTTCGTGTACCCACATGGTTCCGGGTGCCCGGCGAGGAGCGGATTCCGAGGGCGGTGGCCGGAAATCCACGCCTGGCGCCCAACTACCGTCCGGGCGCCGCGCCGGCTGAACAACGGGAGCGGCCTTTATGCAATGAAAACGGCGACAGGCCGGAAAGCCTGCCGCCGCGGGGGGAGCGCTCGTATGTCGGTCGAAAGGTTTGAGAGTGTCCCGCCGGCGCGTCATTCATGCCGGCCGCATGGTAAGCGCGACGACGGGAGCTCTCATCACCACATGTTCATATCGGCTGGTTGCCGTGGAAGTTAGTTGGAGTAGGCGGCCGAGACGGTGAAGGTTCCGCTGTAGCTGCCGCGCTGCTGCGTGGCCGAGGGGCTCACCGAGCCGCCGATCCAGATGTAGGCCTGACCGAGGCCATCGCTGTTGACGGCGTCACCCTGGTTGTCCATGCTCAGGGCCACCGTCGCCGAGCCGCTGGAGGCATCGACCACCGCGGCACCGTTCGAGGTGATGTTCCCGAGCGGCGTGTAGCGCAGACCGGCTCGGTCGAGCGTCACGGTCATGCTGCCACCGGCGCCGGAGGTCGTCGAGATCGTGGCCGTCGTCGGCACCGAGACCGTGATGTTGTCCGACTCGTCGCCCGAGAAGGTCACCGCGCCGGCCGAGGTCGATCCGGCGCTCACCGTGGCGGTGGCGCCCTTGGAGATGGTGCCGAAGGCCAGCGGAGCGGTGGCGGTCGCGGTGATCGGGGTAACGATCGTGGCCGTGGAGGTCACCGAGGCCGACTGGGCCATCGAGACGATCGGAGCGGCGACGATGGCGAGGGCGGCGAAGGCGAAGGTGCGGATGTTCATGACGTTGGTCCCGTTGAGAATGAGTATTCGTGTTTGAAGTTCAGTTGAATTCGTGTACTGACGGGGAATGCTAAAAGGACCATGCCATGGGGTGAAATCGCCGAATATGGCGTGGAATCGAGCGTGAGGGTGATGACGTGCTGTACGGAATCTGGAATCTGTCCTGTAACCGGGCGATCACGACAACGGGAGAGTAAGTACTGGCGGACGGCATATCGTTTTCCGTTATTGCAACCATTTGTGCGGATCAAGTGCTTCGGATCGAGCGTTGATGAATGCGGGATGGAAGTGCCGACATCGGCCTGGCATCGGTGCGATACATGTGAAGTGTCGACATCGCGCGCGGAATATCATGCACATGGTGGCTCATCACGGAGCTTTCGCTTCAGGAGACGTCGGCGATGGAGCGTCGGGCATATGCTCTGATCGATTCCGATAACCCTGGTGCCCTGACATGGTGCCGACGATGATGCCATCTCACATGCACTGAGGAATGTGAGACTCTCGGAGGGATGGCGCCGGTAATCGAGTCCGCTCGACGCTCGGGCCCGTGAAAGAATCGATGAATCGGGTGCGATACAATGGTCAACGCGGAAAGGAGAGACGAGAAGAGGTGTGCCGCTTGGAAGTGTGAAGCGGCGACTCCGCGTGCGAGTCGCGTGGCTGGTCCGTGGATTCGCTCGGGATCAGAGTGACCGAATCCACGTGGAGCCGGCCTCCGGTCTTCACCACATCTCGCCAGAAGATCGGCCTGTCTTCATGAGGGCCGGGACCGTTCACCGGCACCATGTGCACGCAGTGACTCCGGATGGACGACTTCCGGCAGCTCGCAAGGAGATGGCCGGATCGGTTCATCGACATGATTCGAGAAGTCATCGCGCGATGATGAGCCCGGCCCTTCGCCCGCCGGCAACGACTTCGTAGCGTCCGGTGGAGAGCTCGGCGGTGGAGATCGTCGCGCGGCCATTCGTCATCGCGGCGGTCGCGACTTCCCGACCGAGCACATCGAGGATATGGACGATGTCCGGGAGCGCCGCGGCGGAGATCGCAACGGAAACGATATCCCGGGCCGGGTTCGGATACAGCAGTATATCGGATGGCTCATCCACCGGCTCGCGACGAACGAGGGATGAGACATTCGGATCGAGCCGGGTGAAGGCGTACACCCTACGATTGCCGAGGGTGGTGAATTGAGCGCCGAGGAAGAGCGTATCTCCCGACCTGACCGCGGACCACGATTCCGAGATGTTCATCGAAGTTGGCCCGATGCCGATGCGCGCGCCGGTTGCCGTATCTAGGAGGTGGACGCCCTCCTCGGCCGAGACGTATACTCCATCCTCCGTCGACGCGATTCCGAGCGCGATCACGGCGTTCTCCCAGGGAACGATTCCGCTCGGAGTGATCCATCCATATCCGGTGCGTGGCTTTGGCCAGAGCGGCTCCCATGATCGTTTGTCGAACGGGACGAGCGTGGCATCGGTCGCCCTGTCGAGGATCGATGCGGGATACCCGGAGGCCGTGAGGTAGACACGATCACCGACGATCTGGACGAGCGTCGCGCGGCCGCCCTTGCTCAGCCGAATTCCCTCATCGATGAGCTGGCCGGTCGCGCGGTCCAGAACGGCGAATCCGGAGCGCGCGGCTCCGGCAATCATGTCGAAACCGCCGGCCACGTAGATACGGTCGCCATCGAAGTCCATCGAGACGATCCCGCCGTCCGGTTCCGGCGCCCAGGGGAGAACCTCACCCGTGGCCAGATCGACCGCCGCGCATCCGCGACGCACGGCGCCGCCGACCATGGAGAACCCGCCCGACAGGTAAAGAACGCCATCGTGGATCTTCATGTAGCGGATATCGCCGCCCTCCACCTGCGGATCGAATGGGAGGAGACGGTGTGTGGCGAGCTCGAAGGCCGCCAGGCTGTGGCGGACCGTGGTGCCCACCGAATCGAACAAGCCGCCGACATAGAGCACGCCCTTATCCGCCACCAGGCTCCGGACCCGCACCGTCGGCAGCGGTCCGACGAACCCGCTGCCCACGCGCTCGAACGTTCCGCTTCGGAGATCGGGATCCCAGCTCGTGATCTCCCTTCCCGAGTTCACCAGCTCCACCAGTCCGACGCGCCGCGTGACGGGTGTGCCGAGGGTCGGAAATACCAGTGTCCGCGCCAGCACGCCCGAATCGCTCGCCGCCAGGAGGATCTTCAGATCATAGGTCCCGGGAAGTGCCGGCGGACGCGAGGTTACGGCGCCACTTCTCACGTCGAAGCCGACGATCCCGTTACAAGCCCCTGTATCGAAGCGCTCGAAACGTCCGGCAACGAAAGCCGTCCCCTGGGAGATGGCGACGGTCTGGATGTTGGCGTAGGCATCGGCCCCCTTGTAGGACTGCTGCCATTCGCGATTGGGATCCCAGTCGAGGAGCTCACCGCTGCGCAGGTCGAACGCGGCGACGCCATGTCGCGGCTCGCCATTGATGATGTTGAACGCGCCGGCGGCAATCACCGTGTCGCCGGTAACGGCGATATCGGTGACCTGAGCGAAGAAGTAGGAGTCGGAGACACGCTTCTCCGGGAGTGGTTGCCACGATCGTGCTTCGCCGGTTTCGATATCGACATTCCCCCACTGCGTGATCAGCTCGTCGCCGTGGAGCACGAGTCGGCGAATGACGTTGATATACCGATCGCTGCTTTGATATCCGTCGAGCGAGGGGATCCAGCTAGCCGGCTTCCCGGTCTCGAGGTCGATTCGTGCCAGATGGGAAAGACGCACTCCGCCGACCGAATCGAAGAGGCCGCCGATCACGATTCTCCGTCCGTCGAACGCGGCCGCGGTGACCGTGGAGTCGACATTCAGCTCGAGCGGCAACAGACCGCGCGTGCGCAGGTCGAGCAGCGCCAGGTTCCTCCGTGGTGCCCCGGCCACCGAATCGAAGCTCCCGCCGATGACGATCGTATCGCCATGGCGCGCCATGCATTGAACGCTGCTCAGCGCGCTTTCAACAGCTCTTACCGGGCATTCCCACGCGTCGAGCAGTACGCCGCGCGGGCTCAAGCGGATCAGATGCGTGGGCAGGTACGTTGGCTTGTTGGGATCGAGCTTCCCCATGGCGTACCACCCCCCGTGGCCGTCCTCGACCGCGGCCATCACTTCCAGGACCCGTGCCGAGAGTCCCGTTGCCTTCCCGGTCGCTGGATCAAGTGCCATGATGCCGCCGTTGCCCGGTGCCAGCGCCGTGAAGCGTCCTCCGAGCACGATGCGTCCGTCGTATCCGACCATGGCGTTGACCGGACCGTCCGGCACGTACGTATCTCGGGCCGGCGGGGAGGTAATGGGAGGCTGCTGAGCCGTTCCCCTCGGCGAGGCGATCATCATCGCGGTGATTCCCAGGGAGGCGATTTTCAGCAGGAGGAATGGGAGTCTTCTCATGATCATGGGTTTCGATTCCGGGAACGGACATGCGGCGGGTGTTCCAGCCGAGACTTCGACCGGCCGGCGCCGAGCTCCAGCCTGGCGGAATTGTCCTGGTATTCTGTTCGGGAGAATTGTGCATCAGAACCGTGGGCGACCGCGCACCAATCGTCTGTCATGGCTGGCACGTGGGCGCACACGCATGCCCCTGAGCCCTGTTCAGTATGGTCAGGTTCAGCCCGTCGTATACGCCGTTCATCACGTACGGAGAATCGACCGACGTCTCCGTGCATCCGTCACCACCGAGTGGAAAGGTGCCATCCAGCATGCACCGAGGGATGCCGTCGGAATCAGTGCATACCTTCCACTTTCTGAGACAGGCGGCCTGCGACTTGCAGAAGACGAGTCCTTGCGATGAGACCGCGGCGCCATTGACGGTTCCGGTCCACGCATACTGTCGCACGCAGCTCGTGGTAATCGTTTCATAGAAGTGATCGTCGTCCGTCGGGTCGGAGCAAGGTTTCGGCGGCCTGTCGCGCGGAATCTTCCCGTTGTCGTAAAGTGCCCTGATGACCTCACCGAGACAACTGTCCACAAAGGCCTGCGTGGGGAAATCCGGGATCGTCGCGCAGCCACCGAGGTACACGATCTGCGAGATCGAGACGCGACATCTCGACAATCCGGCGAGGCCGCGGCAAACTCATTGATCGCACCAGTCCACGACCACCATGCAGCCGGTACCGAAATCGAGTGAGTCACGATGATGTGTCCAAGCGGGACCAGGCGTGCGGATCGGATCCAGGGCGAAGTCGGGATCGGGACATGGCGGGCTTTGTGCTTGGCCGCGATTCGACATCAGGAACAGAAGGGCCGCCGTCAACAGCGGAAGGAGGCGTCTCATGGTATGGCGATCGGATCGAGATATGTGGCTTTCCGGCTCCATGGGCTCCCGTTGGCGGAAACCGATGCGTGCCTCCCGAATCGTGCAGGGTTTCGTGGCAGCCTGAGTCGATGATTCGGTCGGCTCCGAATCTACCATCAAGCACGACCTTTGACAAATTGTTTCGATCGGGCATGGTCGGGGGAGCGTCGGAGGGGGGAGATAGGCCGGGAAGGGATCATACGTACAGTGCGATCATCCTGACGCGGAAGAATGGAGAATTCCGGCGGGGCGCTACCGTGAGCCCCTTCGGGGAGCGTGTAAGCGATTGTGCGAGGGGAGCGATCCAGAGGGCACGTCGGTTCGCCGAAACAGCCCCGCGGCGGCAGGCGACCGCTTCGGCGGAACCGCGCAATCCGTCCGGAAATCCCCACTGGCGTCCCCTCCGAGATCCTCCAAAAATTCGTAGCTTGGTGTTCCGTCTCGAATGGGGCCCGGTTTCCACGCTCGGCCTCATCCTCCTGGCGCGTCCCGATGTGGACGCCTGCGCTGCAACTTCGGATTCGATCTTGCTGTAGAGGTGTCGTCGGTCCCCTCAAGGATGAGGGGGATCCCGGTGACAGATACGATTACGACGCACTGTATACGAACTGGCCGTAGGAGTCCGGGGCCCGCGCCCCGTGTCGATCGCCGCCTCGCGCGGCCCACCCCTCGCTCCGGCAACGGCCGATATTGGAACGGTACAAATACATCATGCTCAAATTTCTTGAAAAGCTCTTCGGCTCGAAGCGTGAAAAGGACGTCAACGAGCTCTGGCCGCTCGTCGATGATATCAACGAGTACTTCGAGCAGTATCAGAGCATCTCCGATGACGAGCTGAGAGGAAAGACCGCCGAGTTCCGCGAGCGTCTCAGCGAGCGTATCGCCGAGGATCAGGCGCGCCTCGATGAGCTCAATGCCCGTTTGAAGGAGGTCGAGGACGCCGTCGAGCGCGACGAGATCTATGAGGAGGTCACCGACCTCGAGAAGAGCATCTACGACACCACGCAGGACTTCCTGAACGAGATCCTTCCGGAGGCCTTCGCGGTCGTGAAGGAGGCCAGCCGCCGTCATATCGGACAGCAGTGGGAAGCCGGCGGCGCGATCGTCAACTGGGAGATGGTGCACTACGACGTGCAGCTCATCGGTGGCATGGTGCTCCACCAGGGAAAGATCTCCGAAATGGCCACCGGCGAGGGGAAGACCCTCGTGGCCACGCTGCCGACCTACCTCAATGCCATCCCGGCACGCGGCGTCCACGTCATCACGGTCAACGACTACCTGGCCAAGCGCGACTCCGAGTGGATGGGGCCGGTCTATCGCTGGCTCGGCCTGACCGTCGGCTGCATCCAGTCGAACATGCAGCCGGAGCTCCGCAAGCAGCAGTATGCCGCCGACATCACCTTCGGCACCAACAACGAGTTCGGCTTCGACTACCTGCGCGACAACATGGTGCAGCGTCCGGAGGACATGGTCCAGCGCGGCCACAACTTCGCGATCGTCGACGAGGTGGACTCGGTGCTGATCGACGAGGCGCGCACGCCGCTGATCATCTCCGGTCCGGTCGGCGCGGCCACCGATCAGTCGTTCGATCTGATGCGTCCGCGCGTCGATCGGCTCGTGTCGCTGCAGACCCGCGAGATCAATTCCATGGTGGCCGAGGCCGAGCGCCTGATCGCCACCGGCGACAAGAAGGACCGGGAGAAGGCCGGCGTTCTTCTGCTGCGCGCCCAGCGCGGCATGCCCCGTCACAAGCGCCTGGCCAAGGTGCTCCAGGATGCCGGAAGCAAGCGCCTGCTGGAGGAGACCGAGCTCGAGTACCTCCGCGACAAGAGTGCCCGCATGCACGAGATCGACGATGAGCTCTATTACGCCATCGACGAGAAGCAGCATTCGATCGATCTCTCCGACAAGGGACGCCACTCGATCGCATCGGCGGCCGAGGATCCGGACATCTTCCTGCTGCCGGACCTTGCCACCGAGCTGAGCCAGCTCGACGCCGAGGAGAGCGATCTGCTCCCGGAGCAGAAGCAGGCCCGTCGCGACGAGCTGATGCGCATCTACGCCGAACGCTCCGATCGTATCCACACCGTGCAGCAGCTGCTCAAGGCGTACTCGCTCTACGAGCGTGACGTCGAGTACGTGGTCGATCAGGGGAAGATCAAGATCGTCGATACCTTCACCGGTCGCATCCTCGACGGACGCCGCTACTCCGAGGGACTCCACCAGGCCATCGAGGCCAAGGAAGGAGTGCAGGTCGAGGAGGATACGCAGACGTTCGCGACCGTCACGATCCAGAACTACTTCCGCCTCTATAAGAAGCTGGCCGGCATGACCGGCACCGCCGAGACCGAGGAAGGGGAGTTCAACGAGATCTACAAGCTCGACGTGGTCGTGATCCCGACCAACCGGGACGTGGTCCGCGACGACATGAACGACCTGATCTACAGGACGAAGAAGGACAAGTACAACGCGGTGCTCGCCGAGATCGAGAAGATGCGGGGCGCCGGCCGCCCGGTGCTCGTCGGCACCACGAGCGTCGAGGTTTCCGAGACGATCAGCCGCATGCTGCAGCGCGCGAAGATTCCGCACTCGGTGCTCAACGCCAAGCAGCACGAGCGCGAGGCGGAGATCGTCGCCGCCGCCGGTCAGAAGGGAGCGGTCACGATCGCGACCAACATGGCCGGACGAGGCACCGACATCAAGCTCGGCCCGGGCGTGCGTGATCTCGGCGGTCTGCACATCCTCGGCACCGAGCGCCACGAGGCGCGCCGTATCGATCGTCAGCTCCGCGGCCGCGCCGGCCGTCAGGGAGATCCCGGCTCGTCGCAGTTCTTCATCTCGCTCGAGGATGATCTGATGCGCCTCTTCGGCGGCGAGCGGATCACCCGCCTGATGGAGAAGTTCGGCGCCGCCGACGAGGTGCTCGAGCACCCGATGCTCAACAAGTCGGTCGAGCGCGCCCAGAAGAAGGTGGAGGAGAACAACTTCTCGATCCGCAAGCGCCTGCTCGAGTACGACAACGTGATGAACCAGCAGCGCGAGGTGATCTACGATCGTCGCCGTCACGCGCTCCATGGCGAGCGCCTCAAGAGCGAGATCATGGATTACGTGGGCGAGCTGGTCGACGGCCTGCTGGATGCCTACTATCCGGAGCAGATCTCGTCGTTCAGAAACGAGGTTAGGACCAAGCTTCTGGTCGACGTGGAGATGGACGACGCGGAGATGGAGCGCCTGGGGCGGGACGAGGTCCGCGAGCGGATCATGGAGGCGGCCACCGAGTTCTACCGTCGCAAGGAGGAGCAGCTCGGCCTGGAGTTCATGCAGGGGCTCGAGCGTTACGCCGTGCTCAACGTGATCGACGATCGCTGGCGCGAGCACCTTCGCGAGATGGATGAGCTGAAGGAGGGCATCTACCTGCGCGCCTACGGTCAACGCGATCCGCTGGTCGAGTACAAGAAGGAGGCCTTCGAGCTCTTCCAGCAGATGATCGCCGAGATCAACCAGGAGGTGATCTCCGTGGTCTTCCGCACCTTCCCGGATCCGCGCTTCGCCCAGCAGCCGCCGCAGCCGCGCCAGCGTCCGGTGGGGCAGGGACAGCCGCGCGAGCGTCGCGCCACGGTGACCTCGAGCCGTCAGCTCCGGTTCACCCACGCCAACGCCGCCGGACTCGGGCTCGGGTCGAATCCGGATGCCGCCGTCGAGGCGATGCTCGACCCCGCCGCCGCCGATGGCGGCCAGGTGGAGGCCGGCCGGAGCGACGAGCCGGAGGAGAAGCAGCGCCCGATCGTCCGCGATCAGAAGATCGGCCGCAACGATCCCTGCTACTGCGGCAGCGGAAAGAAGTACAAGCAATGCCACGGACGGTGAGCCTGCCGGCGGTCTCCCCGACACGCTGACAGGTGCTCCGCATGATATCGACTCGATCGCGCATGGCCCGTCGCCATGCGCGATCGAGTCTTCCATTACCGGGTCAGGTTTCCCCCAGCCTTCCGTTGAGTTCGATTGCACTCTAGCCCTCCCGCGTACAGCTTCATCGAAGCCATGCCGATCGAGCCGTCGAGTTCGAGATCGTTCGCCCGCGTTTCCCGTCATTGGCTCTTCCGGCCGGTGGCGCTTTCGCTGTTGCTCTTCGCTCTTGCCGCCGGCGATGCCCGCGCGCAGAGCGTCGGATCCACGGCGCGTGGCGGCGCCGCAGGCATCTCCGGGGGCGCTTCGGCCTCCTCGACCGTCCGTGGCGGCCGCTCCGGCGAGCGCTCGGATGGCGCGACGACGACGGATGTCGCGACGTCGCGCGGATTCGATGGTCGCGCTTCCCAGCGGGCATCCCTGGTCGCCAGCGTCAGCACGGTCGGCGATCGCGCCGTCCGGCTCGAGTATTCCTTTCCATCTCCACGGACCGCGGGGGGCGCCACGCTTCCGCCGGCGACTCCCGAGGGGCTCGACCGCTACGCGATTCCCGGCATCGACCTGACTGGCTTCAGCAAGGATCTGGCCCTCAAGGGCTCCCGCGTCGTTATCGAATCGGTCGATATCGTCGAGATCGCCGCCCCGTCGATGACCTTCAGTCCGACCACCGACGTTCCACTCTCCGGCATCGAATCGCGCGACAGCGCCGCCCTCGCGAAGCTTCCGGCGATCCGCCCGACCGGGATCTATCCGGCCGAATGGGCCGAGGTCCGTTTCGGCGGCCTCGTCGGCGATCATCCCATCTCCACGCTGCTGATCCACCCGTATCGCTACGATCCCGCCCGCAAGGTGATCCTCTGGGCCCGGAGCATCGTGCTCCGCGTCGAGAGCGAGACGCGCGTCGATCCGGCCGGCGTGGAGAGCATCGCCTCGGCGTTCGCCGACGCCGGACGCGTCAGAAAGGAGGGGAGCGCGCTGATGTCGGCCGCGCCGGTAGATCCGACCGTGGCGCCGGACGGCTTCCGCTACAAATTCTACACGGATCAGGACGGGATCTACCGCGTCCGGGTCCGCGATCTGGCGGCGCTCGGCCTGCCGGTCGGCTCCATCGACGCGCGGACGCTGAAGCTCTACCGGAACGGCATCGAGGTGCCGATCTACCTCTACGATCGCGGCGACGCGCATCTGGACGAGGACACGCTCAACGAGGAATACTTCGAGTTCTTCGGCCAGCGCAAGCGCGCCGACAGCGGCGCGACCGCCAACGGCGCCACGCCGAGCGGCAGCTCCAAGAGCGATCTCTACTTCGATCCCTACACCCGCTACTCGACCTTCTATCTGACCTGGGGAGGAGGGCTCGGCAAACGGATCGTCGACGAGAGCGGCGACGTCAGAGTCACCGATCCGAGGCGGGTGATCGATCTGACCAACCGGAATTCGTCGTTCCCCTCCACGATCCACTTCGAACAGGATCTGGTGGGGCCGGGGACGGCCGAGCTGAACAACGTCGAGCTCAACAGCTACAGCGATCTGTTCGACAACTACATGTGGAGCTCGGTGCCGGCCAAGGGGATCGCCACCTTCCAGATCGAGCTCCCCAATCCGAACGTCCTCCGGAGCGAGCCGGTGAGGATGGTCGCGGCCCTGCGCGGCGCCTCTCCCTCCGGACTCTTCCGCGAGCAGGCGCTCCGGGCGCGGCATACCTTCGGCGTCTACATCCAGAACCAGCTCGCCTTCGACACCAGCTTCGTCGGGCAGGCCAAGCTGATCGTGGCGACCGATTCGGCGAAGGTTCACCGCGTCACCAGCGCGAATCTCGATCCCAAGGGGGACGCGACGATCAACTTCGTCAACGTCGGGCCGGACACCTCCGAGTACAAGGAGCGCTTCTTCGTCAACTGGTTCGACCTGACCTACCAGCGCTACTACGTAGCCCGGAACAACCGTCTCGACTTCACGGCCCCGCCCGGACTCGGTCCCAGCTACGTCACCTTCAGCGTCCGCGACTTCAACTCGCAGAACATCCGGATCTACCGCGACGGGATCTCGCGCGTGATCAACTTCGCGCTCCAGCGGATCACCGAGCCGGGGAAGGATACCGCGACCGAAAGCACGTACACCGCGCAGTTCCAGCTCTATGTCGCCTCCGACAAGGAGCACTTCACCGCGGTGACCGAGTCGCAGATCCAGCGGCCGCTCATGCTCCGCGATCGCGCCGTGGGTCTGCGCTCGCCGGACAACGATTTCTCCTACATCGTCATCGTCGACGATTCGACCGCGAAGCTGTCCACGCTCAATGATCCGGAGCATCCGCTCAACAGGTTCGCCCGGTTCCGCGAGGAGCGGGGCGAGCGCGTTCGGATCGTGCGCGTCGGCGACATCTACGACGAGTTCAGCGGCGGCGCGGTCTCGCCGTGGGCCATCCGGGAGTTCTTCCGCTACGCGGCCCACAACTGGCGGCGCGCGCCGAAGTACGCGCTGATCTTCGCCTCCGGGGTGGTGCCTGAGGTCGGCTCCGACTACTACAAGGAGCACGCGTACGTTCCGACGATCATGTTCCAGACCGTGGACTACGGTCCCACGCAGTGCGACTACCTGCTCGGCTGCTTCGACGGCGACGCGGTGGTGCGGCAGAACTCGGCCGAGGGAGCGGTCAAGCGGGTGATCCCGGACTTCTTCCCGGAGGTGATCGTCGGCCGCGTGCCGGTGCGGTCGCTCTCGCAGATCTCCGACTACGTGAGCAAGCTGATCAATCAGGAGCGGGCCAACGATCTCGGCGAGTGGCGCAACCGGACCACGTTCATCGCCGGATTCAACATCGAGTTCGCCAGCCAGATCAACCGTTTCGTCGAGGAGGAGTTCCGCTACACCTCCGAGCCGTTCCGCATTCTGACGGGGCCGGAGTTCATGAGCGGCGCCTACGGCGACCCGGGGCGCCTGCTGCCGCTGATGAACGATCAGGGCTCCGGCATGGTCACCTACCTCGGCCATGGCGGCGGCGGGCAGTGGGAGGACGCGCTCGTGGTCTCGGCCAGCACTGTCTACAAGGTGAAGAACGAGAACCGGATGCCGGCCATCCTGAGCCTCACCTGCTTTACCGGCACCTACACGCCGGACAAGGGGCTCCTCTCGGCGTTCATGGTGCAGCCGCGCGGCGGCGCCATCGTCGGACTCGGCACCCCCGGCTTCGGGTGGCTGCTGAACAACACCTATCTGGCCGAATCATTCTTCTCGGTCCTGAACAATCCGCGCTACCGCGGCCTCAGCTTCGGCGAGCTCGTCGCGCTCGGCAAGGCCAAGTACATCGGCAACTACCAGTCCCGCTTCGAGGACAACGTGCCGACGCTCGCGGCGATGTACAGCATCTTCGGCGATCCGTCGGTGCGCGTGCCGATCACGCAGGAGAGCATCGCGACCTCGTTCGATGGCGCCACCACGGCGACGCCGGGGGGAACTGTCTCGCTGCGCGCCACGCTGCCGTTCGCGGCGACGAAGGTGATCGCCACGCTCGTCGACACGACCGAGACGGCGATTCCCGGCACGCGCGTGGAGCTCGGCGGCAACGGCACGATCAACGTGTCGCGCCAGGTGCCGGCCGGCTACGCGCAGAGCTACGTCGGCATTCGCCTCTATGCCTCCGACGCCACCGGGCGGACCGCCACCGGCAGCCTCCGCTATCCGCTGGCCAGCGCCTCGATCGTCGGCGTCCGTCCGGTCGGGACGCTCGGCGTCGGCCAGGATGCCACGTTCGACATCACCTCGGCGCGCGACGTGGACATCGATCACGTGCTGATCTCGCTGGAGCATCCCGGCTCGGCGGTCTACACCAAGCGAAGCTTCCCGGTGGCCAAGACCGGCCCCGGCACCTACCGGACCACGACGCCGGTCGCAGGCGCGGATATCCAGCCCGGCGCGCGCATCACCGTGGTGGTGCCGGCCGCGACGCTCGCCACCGGCGACTCGACCTTCGTCTTCTACGTTCCCGGCGGCGCGGAGCCCGCGGCCCGGCGCATCTCCGCGATCGACTCGACGGGGGAGAGCTACGGCCAGCCGTCCGAAGCGATGGAGACCCTGACCAACGAGACGATCGGCATGCGGGCGGCCGCCGACGGCGCCAGGCTTTCGGCCACGATCTACAACTGGGGAGATCGCGCCGCGCAGGGCGTTCCCTATTCGATCTTCTATCTCGACAGCGCCGGGGCGAGCGTCACGCTCGCCAGCGGAACCGTTGATCTTCCGGCGCACGACTCGCTCGTGGTGACCCACGCCATTCCCTCGCAGCTTCCGGTGCGCCGCACGGTCCGCCTGGAGCTCGCGCCGAAGAGCGGGGATCTGTGGCAGGACGTTCTGCCGACGAACAACAAGGCATTCAACATCACCTCGCTCGCGGCCGGCGCGTTCACGCAGGGTGGGGGAATCGTGGGCGATCCCTCCGGCTCGCCCCTCTTCACGATCCGGGGCATCGGCACCTTCTCGATCACCTCGGCCCCGACGGCCGGCGTGGTGACCGCCGCGGCCGAGCCGGTGCTGCCGCCGACCGAACAGCGCTGGACATTCCTCCGCCTGGGAGATGGCTCCGTCGGCGCCACGGCGCTGACGCTGGAGGCCGATCGCCCGGAGAACCGCGAGGTGACCGGCACGCTCGCCTTTCACGTCGACCGGAGCGACACGCTCTTCTCGAGCCAGCTCGGGATCGTCCGCTACGACCGGACCACCCGTCTCTGGTCGCTCCGCGAGAGCACCCGATCCTCCGATTCCAACGAGGTGAGCGCCACGGTGCCGATCGACGGAACCTATGCGCTGGTGGTGGTGGTGGATCACGAGGGGCCGCAGATCAAGTTCTCGGTGGACGGACAGTTCTACAACGATGGAACGGTGGTGCCGCCGAAGCCGCGCTTCAGCCTCGTGGTCAACGATCCCTCCGGCGTGACGACCGATCTCGACAAGATCTCGCTCACGCTCGACGGGCGGGTGCTGAAGGCGAACCAGGATTTCGTGGTGATCGATTCGACGGTCACGCCGACGACGATGAATATCCGGGTCGAGCCGGATCTGTCGGCCGGCAAGCATCAGCTCTGCGCGCAGCTGACCGACCGACTCGGCAACATCGGACGTGCCTGCACGAGCTTCGAGGTGGAGACCGGACTGAACGTCCGCATCTACGGCAATTACCCGAACCCGTTCGAGGGGGAGACCTTCCTCGCCTACGAGATCCGCGGCGCCAGCGTGGTCGACGAGGTGGAGCTGAAGTTCTACACCACTTCCGGCAAGCTGATCCGGACGTTCCGCTCGCCGAGCACGGTCCCGACCGAGGAAGCCTCCTTCATGAAGGGGGGAACCGGGCAGCCGACCTCGCTCGGCTACCACGAGGCGTGGTGGGACGGCACCGACGAGGAGGGATATCCGGTGGCCAACGGCGTGTATTTCTACAAGCTGCGCGTGCGTCAGAAGGATGACGTGGTGGAGCAGACAGGAACCATTGCGAGGATTCGTTGAGATGCGCACGACGATGAGATCGGCTTTTCGCCTCCGTCGGGGGCGCATCGGTGCCGCGGCCGGCGGTCCCCGCCGCGCACTCGCGGGTATCGCCGCGCTGCTGATGGCGGCCGCGCCCGCCTCGGCGCAGACGACCGACCGCTACGCCGGCTCATTCCTTGACATTCCGCTCGGAGGGAAGGCGCTCGGGCTCGGCGGAGCCTTCACCGCGCTGGCCGATGATGGAACGGCGTTCTACTGGAACCCTTCCGGCGTCTCGCTGGTGGAGAAGAAGCTCCTCTCCGGCATGTACTCCTCGCAGTACGGCTCGATAGGTTCCCCCCTGGCGAGCTACTATTTTGCGGGCTGGTCGATGCCGGTCCGCGTGATCAACGTCTCGGTCAACTGGATCCGCTTCGCCGTCAGCGACATCCCCGCGCGTCCCGATCTGACGCAGGAGACCTCCGTCCAGAAGCGCTACGAGAACGTGGTGAAGTCCGCGGAGGATGGAGAGACCTTCTCCGACACCGAGGACGCGTTCGTCTTCAGCTTCGCGCGCAACAACAAGATCGACCTGAGCCTCGGCTGGAGCTACTTCTCGATCCCGGTCGAGATCCCGGTCGGCGTCAACCTGAAGCTGCTCCGGCAGTCGCTCTACGACGCCGACGCCTCGGCCATCGGCATCGATGCCGGCGCGATGTTCCGGCTCAACCTGAAGGATCTCTTCTTCTCCGACGACTGGCCCACCTTCTCCTTCGGCATGACGCTGAAGGATATCGGCGGCACGAGGATGACCTGGAACAAGACGCAGCGGGTGGAGGAGATCGCCGGAACCACGAACTACGGCTTCGCGCTGATCCAGCCGCTGAAGTTCATCGACAGCCGCGCCACCGTGGCCTACGACTTCGACAGCCGGGAGGATGAGCCGGGGCGGGTCGGGCTCGACGTGCAGTACAAGAAGCAGTTCAGCTTCCGTGTCGGCATGCAGCGCAACGCGCTGACGGTCGGCGCCGGCGTGGACTTCAATTTCTTCGACGTCGACTACGCCTATCTCGGCTATTCGGCGACCCAGCTCGGCGGCGTGCATCGCCTCGGGCTGGCGTTCAACTTCGACAAGCTTCTGAGCACGAAATGAGGAGCACCGCGATCCGACGGAGACCACTCGTGACGCGATCGGCGCTCGCCGGATCGCTTGCCGCGCTCGTCGTGGCCGGGTGCAGCTCGACCAGCCCGCAGCCGAAGCCGCCGGGCACCAGCATGGTCCCGTTCTCCGGCGATCATTTCTCCGACACCGGCATCCGCCCCGATCCGGATGCCCCGGATCCGACGTCGAGCTCCTCCGGGAGGATCATCGTCGAATGGCATCAGGTGGACAACGCCAAGCTCGAGGGGGCGCGGCTCGGCGGCTACTATCTCTATCGCTCCGATACCTCGGACGTCAACGGCGCGCCGCTGAACTTCCGACGGATCGCCACGATCACCGGCGGCGCGCCGGGTGGGGATACCATCTACGCCGACGGCGACGTGCGCCAGGGGATCCGCTATTCCTATCAGGTCTCGGCCTATTCCAAGTCGGACGCCTCGCTCGAGAGCGATCGCTCCGACACGGTCTCCTTCACGCTGCTCGATCGTCCGGTGCCGAGCATGCCGATCGGGGATATCACGCTCGGCGCCACGCCGCTCCGCTTCGGGTTTTCCTCGCCCGGCATGGTGGCGCTCCGCCTGGACGAAGTGCTGCCGGAGAACGAGACGGTAACGGTCGACAGCGTGTGGCGATACGTCGGGCAGGTGGACGACTTCTCCGATCCGCACGTGCAGTACGGCGGGCCGGCGCTCGCGGCCGGCAAGCGCTACCGGTGGCGCGTCGACAGAATCATTCAGGGAACCCCGCAGGCCAACGCGTCTCGGTGGGTCACATTCAGCGTCAAATGAAAGGCATGATCACTCGATTCATCCGGGGCGTCGCGCCCCTCGCGCTCGTCGTAACGATCGCGCTGCTGCTGGGGGGAAGCGGGGCGTCGGCTCAGTTCAACGACGGTGGGGGAGGTGGGGGCAACGGCGGTGGAGGGAGCGCTCCGAACGTTCCGAACTCGGCCGGCGGCACCGCGCGCGGCAACGTGAACGGCTCCTACTACGATTATACCACCGGAAGCACGCTCCCGATCGACATCAATGTCTGGGGCTTCGTCGCCTCGCCGGGGAAGTACCGCGTGCCGAGCTCGACCAAGCTGATCCAGATGATCTCCTTCGCCGGCGGTCCCACCGACCGCGCGCGGCTGAGCGATATCCGGATCCTGCACGACCTGACCATCGACAGCACGATCGTCGAGCCGGTGGTGATTCTCAATCTCGAGGAATATCAGAAGTCGGGCGATCCGAGTCTGAATCCGATCCTCTATCCGAACGACACGATCATCGTTCCCGGCGACGCGCTCAACGTGTTCAGGGAAGTGCTCGGCATCATCCGGGACGTCGCGCTGGTGCTCGGCACGCTCATCGCGCTCTTCGTCACGATCAAACGCTAACCCTTTCGATCCATGACTCGTCTGCTCGACCGTGCGTCGCGCGCCATCGGCGCGATGATGCTTCTTTCCCTCGTCGCGCTCTTCATCGCCGGCTGCGCCGGCAAGGGTGAGGGGGCCTCAACCAACGGGAAGACCACGATCACCTTCTGGCATTTCTGGTCCGAGCCGGCCCAGAAGGCCGCGCTGATGGATCGGATCAAGGCGTTCGAAGCGAAGAACCCGAACATCCACGTCGAGCTCTCCGAGCTGAGCTGGAACGACGGCAAGACCAAGCTCTTCGCCGCGTTCAACTCCAACACCGCGCCCGATCTGCTCGAGCTCGGCAGCGACTGGATCGCGCAGTTCAGCGCCGCCGGCCGCCTCGCCGATCAGTCGGCGATGGGCGCCGACCGGGTCTCCCGGTTCTCCAAGGAGATCGCCGCTCCCGGCATGTGGCAGGAGAAGGTCTACGCCTGGCCCTGGGTGGTCGACACGCGCGTCCTCTTCTACAACAAGGATCTGCTGGCCCGCGCCGGCGCCGACACATCGGCGACCGACTCTCTCTGGAGCGACGTGCTCGACAAGTCGCGGAAGATCATGGCCGCCGCTCCCGGCTCGCTCGGCTTCGGCGCCAACGGCCCGGATCAGCACAGGCTCTACAAGAAGATACTCCCGTTCTTCTGGTCGAACGGCGGAAGCCTGCTCGACCCCTCCGGCATGCCGGTGGTGAACTCGCCGGCCAACGTGGCGGCGCTGCAGATGTATCTCGATCTGGCCAAGGCCGGCGGGATCGACATGCAGAAGCAGCTCGACCAGTCGTTCATGCAGGGAAAGGTCGGCTACTGGATCTCCGGCTCCTGGCTCGTCGACCGGATCGCCAAGGACAATCCCACGCTCCATTACGGGATCTCCGTGCTCCCGACGTTCGCCGGCGGCTCCCGGGTCTCGTTCGCCGGCGGGGAATATCTGGCGATCAACGGCGGCTCGGAGAACAAGGAGGCCGCGCGGAAGCTCGTGGAATTCCTCTCCTCGCCGGAGCAGGCGCTCGCCTTCTGCAAGGCGCTCCCCGGCGGGATGACGCCGGCCGATCTTTCGGCCGAGAACGATCCGTTTCTCCAGAGCCCGATCCGACGCGTCTTCACCGAGCAGCTCAAGACCGCGCGGATGACGCCGGTGCACCCGCGCTGGCTAGATATCGAGCAGGTGATCGAGGATGAGGTCTCGCAGGCGCTGCTCGGAAAGAAGAGCGCCCAGCAGGCGCTGGACGAGGCGCAGGCCCATATCACCCAGATCGTGAAGGAGACGGGGGCCTGAGCTCCCGACCTCCGGAGGTCCGGAGCGTGATCCGGGGAGAATCGAACCGAACGAACATCGACATCAATCGAGAGCATCTCATGGCACACGGATTTTCGACGAAGGCGATTCACGCGGGGCAGGAGCCGGAGGAAGTGACCGGCGCGGTGAACGTGCCGATCTTCCAGACCTCCACCTACGCGCAGCAGGGGATCGGACAGCACAAGGGATTCGAGTATGCCCGTACCCAGAACCCGACCCGCATGGCGCTCGAACGCTGCATCGCGGAGCTGGAGGGGGGAACGCGGGGCTTCGCCTTCGCCAGCGGCCTGGCCGCGATCGACGCGGTGATGCGCCTCCTTTCGCCGGGCGACCACGTGATCGCCGGTGACGACATGTACGGCGGCTCCTTCCGTCTGTTCGACAAGGTGCTCCGCCGCTACGGCTACGAGTTCACCTACGTCGACCTGCGCGATCCGGGGAACATCGCCGCGGCCGTCACCGATCGCACGCGGATGATCTACGCCGAGACGCCGACCAACCCGATGATGCGCCTCTGCGACCTGGCGGCCATCGCCGATGTGGCGCGCGGCGCCGGCGTGATGCTCGTGGTGGACAACACGTTCATGAGCCCCTATCTGCAGAACCCGCTCGCGCTCGGCGCCACGATCGTGGTCCACTCCTCGACCAAGTATATCGGCGGACACAGCGACCTGATCGGTGGCCTGGTGGTGACCGGCGACGACGAGATCGCCGACCGTCTGGCCTTTACGCAGAACGCCTGCGGCGCGGTCCCCGGCCCGCAGGACTGCTACCTGACGCTCCGCTCGCTGAAGACCCTCTCGGTCAGAATGGACCGGCACTGCGCCAACGCTATGGAAGTGGCCACCTACCTGAAGGGGCGCCCGGAGTTCTCCTCGGTCTGGTATCCGGGGCTCGCGGACTTTCCGCAGCATGAGCTGGCGCGCCGCCAGATGCGGGGCTTCGGCGGGATGATCTCCGCCGATCTCGGCTCACTCGAGCGCGCCGGACGCTTCTGCGCGGCGGTGAAGGTCTTCGCCTTCGCCGAGTCGCTCGGCGGGGTGGAGTCGCTGCTCTGCCATCCGGTCTCGATGACGCACGGCTCGGTGCCGCCGGAGACGCGCCAGCGTCTCGGGATCACCGACGGACTGGTCCGCTTCTCGGTCGGCATCGAGGATGTGGCCGATCTGATCGCCGACATCGAGCAGGCGCTCGGCGCCTGAGTCCTTCCCGCGCGGGCATGTCCGTGCCCGCATGCTCCCGGACGCTCGCGAGCCCGCTCATGAGCGCCGTCGCGGGAGCGCCCGCGAACACCTTCCTTTCCCCGGGTGGCCGATGCGCCCCCCGGGGTCTCCGAATCATCGTAGGATCGATTGAGTGACATGAGTCTTCCCTGGAAACATGCGATCGTGGTCGGCGCCTCCTCCGGCGTCGGCGCCGCGATGGTGCGCCGGCTGGCCGAGGGCGGCTGCACGGTGGCCGCGGTGGCGCGAAGAATCGACGAGCTGGAGAAGCTGCGCGATGAGCTCAACCGCGCCGCCGGACGGACGGCGTTGATCGTGGCGCGGCACGACGTGCGGGAGCGCGCCGAGGTTCCATCCCTTTTTCAGAGTCTTGCCAAGGAGCTCGGGGGAGTCGATCTTGTGGCGTATGTGGCCGGAGTGATGCCGAAGGTGGCCCCGGACGAGTACAACACGGAGAAGGACGCCGAGATGATGGAGGTGAACACCGTCGGGGCGATGGCGTGGCTGAACGAGGCCGCGCAGCGCTTCGAGCGGATACGGCGTGGGACGATCATCGGCGTCTCCTCGATCGCTGGGGACCGTGGCCGCCGGGGAAATCCGGCCTACTGCACCAGCAAGGCGGCGCTGAACACCTACCTGGAGTCGCTCCGCAATCGTGTCGGCCGTTTCGGCGTCACTGTTCTGACGGCAAAGCCCGGGTTCATCGACACGTCGATGACCAAGGGAATGCCGGGGCTCTTCTGGCTGATATCGCCGGAGCGGGCGGCCGAGATCATCCTGAACGCGGCCGGCTCCGGCAAGCGGGAGGTCTACGTTCCGGGACGTTGGCGCATGGTGGGCCTGGTGGTCCGGAACATTCCGTCGTTCATATTCAAGCGCTTGAATGTTTGATCAGTCCGAGCAGGTGGTGACCCAGGAGATGGCCGGTTGCGTGGCGCTGCCGGCCGAGCATCTGGAGCTGGTTCCCGGCTGGGGAATGAGCACCGACGCGGTCGGCTACGTCTTCCGTCCCTCGACCGTCGATGGGATTCGCGACGTGTTCGAGCTGGCCCGCAAGTCGGGACGCTCCGTGGCGTTCCGGGGCGCCGGCCGCAGCTACGGCGACGCGGCGATCAACGCCGAGAACATCGTTCTCGACCTGACCCGCTTCTGTCGGATCCTCGAGTGGAATCCGAAGACCGGCATCGTCAAGGCCGAGTCCGGCGTCACGATCCGGCAGCTCTGGGAATACACGCTCCCCGACGGCTGGTGGCCCGCGGTGGTCCCCGGAACGATGTTCCCGACCCTCGGTGGCGCCGCCTCGATGAACATCCACGGCAAGAACAACTTCCGCGTCGGCCCGATCGGCGACCACATTCTCGAGTTCGAGATCATGCTCCCGACCGGGGAGGTGAAGCGCTGCTCCCGCCAGGAGAACGTGGAGCTGTTCCAGGCCGCGATCGGCGGCTTCGGGATGCTCGGCTGCTTCCTCACCATCACGCTCGGGATGAAACGGGTCTACTCGGGATTCGTGGAGGTGGAGGCGATCAACGCGAGCTCGCTCGACCGGATGTTCGAGGTGTTCGAGGAGCGGAGGCACGACGCCGATTATCTCGTCGGCTGGATCGATGCGTTCGCCACGGGAAAGAGCCTGGGGCGCGGCCAGATCCACGAGGCGAACTACCTGCCACCCGGCGAGGATCCGAACCCGGCGCAGACGCTCCGGATCGACAATCAGCAGCTTCCCGACACCATCTTCGGGCTTCTCCCGAAATCGACGCTCTGGCGCTTCATGCGGCCGTTCACCAACAACTTCGGCGTCCGAATGGTGAACATGGCGAAGTTCCGCGCCAGCTGGCTCCTCGATCGCGGCGGCAAGCGCTTCCGCCAGTCGCACGCGGCGTTCGCCTTCCTGCTCGACTACGTTCCGAACTGGAAGCGCTCGTACGGGCCGGGTGGGCTGATCCAGTATCAGAGCTTCATCCCGGAGGCCACCGCCGCCGAGGCGTTCAAACGTCAGCTCGCGCTGGCGCAGCAGGCCGGACATCCTCCGTATCTGGCCGTGTTCAAGCGGCATCGGAAGGATCAGTTCCTGATGACCCACAGCGTCGACGGCTATTCGCTGGCGCTGGATTTCAAGGTCACCAGGAAGAATCGCGAGGAGATCTGGGAGCTGGCGCACCGGCTGGATCAGATCGTGCTCGAGGCGGGGGGAAGGTTCTACTTCGCGAAGGACAGCACCCTTGAAGGGCCCTCCGTGGAGCGATATCTCGGCCGGGAAGCGGTCGAGAAATTCACGCGCATGAAACGGGAGTGCGATCCGGATGGCATCCTGGAAACCAATCTCTTCCGTCGGCTCTTCCGGTCATCCGACCGCTGAGAGGCCGGCAACGTCCGCGGCCGCCCCGGCTCCGCCCGGTGCCCGGCCGCTCGTCGCCGCCGCGATCGCGCTCGTGGCGGCGCTTCCGTTCGTGGCCGGCTGCAAGAATACCTGCGCCGACGTTGCCTGCGCGCCGGCCCCTCCGGCGATCATGGTCACCGTCTACGACACCCTGCGCGTCGATACCACGCTGACGATCCCCACCTCGAATCCCGACTCCTCGACCACGCTCGATACCACGATCACCGTCACCCGGCCGACGATCATGGCGATGGTGCAGGTGGTGACGATCGCCGGCGCCGACACGACCGCGATCGACACGCTGGCGCCGCGCGACATGAAGTTCTATCGGGACGACGCGGCGGGACTTCCCCCGGGCACGTTCGCGCTGATCGCGCGTCGCGGCGAGCGCCGCGTGGTCCAGACGGGACTGACGGTGAGGCAGGTGGAGGGATGCTGCGCGTACTCGGTGGTCGGTGTCTATACGATGTATCTGCAATGAGCACCTTCTCCGGAAACAATCGTACGGGCCGCTCCCCCGTGGGTGCCCCTCCTCGCGGGCAGAAGACGCACGCTGAAGACGTGCGCCTACCAGGAGATTTTGCAAGGATCCAACGTAAGGGCACGCGGAAGAGCGCGACGCCGGCACGAACGCCGGCCGATGCGTGCCCTCTTCCGCTCGTACGATGATACATGCCGCGCGATGATTCGCGAATGCGCGTGCTCCTGGCAAATCGCGTCGGCAGTGCACGTTTCTCGATCCGCGCCGCACCTTTCCGATCTCCGTCGACCGACCTACGCAATCTCCCCATCCCGATCGTCCGTTCTCCAATTCACCGTCCGTTGCTCGAAGCGGCTTCCGGGCTGGCTCAGCGTCCGTTGAGGCGCCAGTCGTACTCGAGGAAGGTGATCGGAGTCGTTGGCGCCCGCTCGATGGCGGCGCGCATCTCCGGCGTGCCGTAACTGGCGACGAACGCTCGGATGCCACGGTCGCCGCCGAAATCATCGCGGTACCAGTCGAAGATCTTCGAGAGCTGAAGCGCCCCGGAGCCCTGATCGATCCGGTTCCGCGGCGAGGCCAGGTAGAGCCGCGCGCGCCGCGCGAGCTCGGCCCGGACCGTCGCTCCGGTGAAGGCAGGTCCGGCCAGAGGCGGACAGGAGCGCGCCGCGCAAACGAGCCCGAAGTGGACCAGCTTCTCCCGAAACGTGGGGCGGATGATCCGGTTCTCGATCTCGTCGAGCGTCACGCGGCGGCCGGCAATCGGGAACGTCCGTTTATCGAAGAATCCCTTCACGTCGGTGGGCCGCGTCATGCCGGGATTGTCGAGCACGCCCTGGATCACGCAGGCGTTGTAGGCATTGATCCAGAAGGCGAGCCGTTCGTCGGCTCCGAGCTCCTCCGGACGGGCCGTGGCGAGCGCGGCCATGTAGCGCTCGAACGCGCGGTCGCCGCCGATGCGCGCGTAGTCGACCAGGCCCGCCGAGACCGCGCGGGAGAGAACCCCATCGAACAGGGAGTGATCGAAGGATTGCGCCGCGGCCGGCATCACGGAGGCGGCCAAGAGGGCCACGGCGAGCGGGAGCAGCATCACGAGCCGGGAGCGCCGTCGGGGGCGTCGATGCATCCGGTGCGTGGGAATGCTCGTTCGGTATATCGGCGATATCATGATCGGTTCCGTATTTTCATCCTTTCCAATCGACCAACGAACCGCGCGGCGCCTACTCCCGTGAGGCGGGGCGCCGGACAATCCGACCTATGGCAACCATCATCGAAGGTACGCTCAACGCGACGGGGATGCGCATCGCAATCGCCGTCAGCCGCTGGAATGATTTCATCACGAAGCGGCTTCTGGAGGGAGCGCTCGATTGCATCCGCCTTCACGGCGGCGACGAGAACGACGTCACCATCGTGTACTATCCCGGAGCCTTCGAGCTGCCGCTGGTGATGAAGAGGCTCGCCGAGTCGAAGCAGTTCGACGCGGTGGTGGCGCTCGGCGCGGTGATCCGCGGCGCGACTCCTCACTTCGAGTACGTTGCCGGCGAGGCCGTCGGCGGTATCTCCTCGGCCATGCTCTCGACCGGCGTTCCCTGCATGTTCGGCGTGCTGACGGTGGACACGATCGAGCAGGCGGTGGAGCGCGCCGGCACCAAGGCCGGGAACAAGGGATGGGAGGCGGCGCAGGCCGCGATCGAGATGGTCAACCTGCTGCGCAAGCTCCCCTGAGAATGACTGCGTGAGGGTGCTCCCGCGAGAGCTTCTCCGCGAGCATGTTTCCCCGATTGTCCAACCGTGGCGCGCCGGCCCGAGCGCGGCCCCGGAGCTGTGACGGAGCCGGCCAATGCGCCGGTCCGTATATCCTTGCATCTGAGATCGGGCCTCGCTTGATTCCCGCCGCCCGAAACCGGGCCTGAATGCCCACAAAGATCGAAGCACGCGAGTACTCCCGTATGAGTTCACTTCGGAAGGTCCTTCTCTCCCTGACACTTCTGGTCGGTTGTCTTGCCGCGCCCATGACGGATCTGGAGGCGCAGAACAGAAACGAATGGTCCTCCTTCAGCGCCCTTACCGCGGTGCAGGACATGTCGTTCGACTCCTCCGGCACGCTCTGGGTTGCCACCACCGGCGGCGTGGTCAGCCAACGCTCCGGCGACACCATCGACGTGATCAGGAACACCGAGGGACTGGCGCGCCTGAACGCCAGCGCGGTCGGCATAGATCCGCTCACCGGCGATCTGTTCGTCGGCAGCTCCGACGGCTCGATCAGCATCAGGAAGAAGGGAGGGGAGTGGATCTACAGCATGGAGATCGCCTCCTCGATCGAATACGCGCTCAAGAAGATCAACGGCTTCCGCTTCAGGGGGAACACCGTCTATATCCTCACCTCGTTCGGCGTCGCGACCTACAACGACGCGAACAACACCTTCGTCGAATCCTACCTTCGCTTCGGCTCTCCTCCGGTGGCCGCCGAGGTCAACGATCTGCTGATCTGGGATGGCCGGATCTGGCTTGCCACGGCGGCCGGCCTTGCCTCGGCCCCCGAGGACGCGCGCGATCTTCCGTTTCCTCCGGCCTGGCGCCTGGAGCCGGTCGGGAGCGATTCGGTGCTCTCGCTGGCCGTGGTCGACGGCAAGCTCAACGTGGGCACCACCTCCGGTGCCTACGTTCGCAACGGCGACGCGGATTTCACGCAGCGCGCCGATCTGCCGGGGCGCCGAACCACGTTCGCCTATGTCGATGACCAGGTGATCGCCGCCTCCGGGGCGACCCTCTACCGCCATGCCGGCGGGAGCTTCTCCAGCGCGATCACGGCCGCCTCCGACATCACCGCGTTGGCCATCGCCCGCGATGGTCGGATCGCGGTCGGCATCGCCAACCAGGGCTTCGCGTTTCTGGAGACGGATTCGCTCCGGCTCCGAACGTTGAACGCTCCGGCATCGAACGACTTCAAGGATCTGACCATTGCCGCCGACAGCGCTATATGGGCCGCCGGCGGCCCAGGCGCGGTCTCCAGGCTGAAGGATGGCGAATGGACCTCCTTCACCCGCTACAACAACCCGACGCTCGGCGACGCCGACGTCTGGAACATCGGCACCGGCGACGGCAATTCGATCTACGCCGGGCAGTTCGGTTCAGGCTTCGTCCACATCTCGCCGGACGATCGCGGCGGGTACGCGCTTACCCGCTACAACGCCGCCAACTCGCCGATCAGGGGGAAGGACTGCGATACGCAATTCGTGGTCGGCGCCCGCTCCCAGGTCGACGGCAACGGCCGTACCTGGATGGTCTGCTACTATCCGACGCGCGCCTGCGCCTTCATGATGGTCAAGCTCCGCGGCGAGGAGCAGGGGAGAGATGGCAGCGCGTTCGAGTCCTACCTGATGGATCCGAGGCTCGACCGGCAGCGAATCTATCGCTGGCTGGTGATCGACCAGAACGGCACGAAGTGGCTCGGCGCCGATCTGTCGAACTTCGAGCGGCCGGGCCTGCTCTACTTCAACGAGCGGGGGACGATCTCCTCGATCGGGGATGATTACATGGGGGCGGTGACCACCGACAACGGTCTGCCGGACAACCTCCAGACGGCGCTCGCCGTCGACGTGGACAACCAGATCTGGGTCGGCACGCCGAAGGGGCTTGCGGTGCTGACCAATCCGTACGGCGTGGTCTTCGAGCGGAACGCGCCGAGCGTCAGGACGATCCGGCTGGTGGGTGATCTGCCGGTCAACGCGATCGCCGTCGACGCGCTCAACCGGAAATGGATCGGAACCGGGCAGGGAGTGTTCGTTCTCTCGGCCGACGGGACCGAGCTGGTGGATCGTTTCACAACGGAGAACTCGCCACTGGTGAGCGACAACGTCCTTTCAATTCTTGCGGTAAATGCGACCGGAGATATTTATATTGGGACGGACAACGGCATGAGCAAGATTTCAACGCCTGCCGTCGAAGCGTCATCGAGTTCGACTCTCTCCGTTTCTCCTCAGCCTTTCGTCGTCCCGGCTTCCGAGCCTCTACGCATCACCGGTCTGCCCTCCGGGGCAACAGTCAAGATCCTCAGCTTGAGCGGAGGACTCGTCAAAGAGTTCGATTCGCCGGGTGGATCGGTCGCGTTCTGGGATGGTCGTGATCAGCATGGCAACTTCGTCCCGTCCGGTGTCTACATCGTCGCCGGTGCCGACAAGCTCGGCGATACCACGGTCCTCGGCAAAGTAGCCGTCATTCAGCGCTGAGTCCGCATCGTACTTTTGTCTCACTATAACACAAGGATTCCGAAGTGGAAAGCAACCGTGACGAAGTGTTCTCGCGTCGGGTGAGAGCAGGGAAGAGGACTTACTACATCGACGTCCGCTCGACTCGCTCTGGTAACGACTACTACCTGACGATCACCGAGAGTAAGCGTGCTGGAGAAGAGGAGCGTGAGAAGTTCAAGATCTTCCTGTACAAGGAGGACTTCGAGAAGTTCCGCCAGGCATTCAACGAGGCGCTCGAGTTCGTCTATCTCGAGCTTGCCAAGATCAATGCCCTCCCTCGGAATCGGGAAAGCGTCGAGGAGTGAGCCTGCCCCGGCCCTTTCACCGGGCCGGATGAGCTCACGTGGGACCTGCGGCAGACTCCGCGGCAAGTGTCGGGACTCCACAGCCGGAATCGCTGTGGAGTCTCCGTTTTTGCGCGGATCTCGGTATCTTTGCCGCTCACAGTTCCTATTCCCGATCAGCATGGCCAACATCCTTCTGCTCGGCGCATCCGACGCGATCCGCCGCCTCTCGTCTCTCCTCTCCGCCGACCACACCCTGCATGCCTTTCCGACCGACGCGACGAGCGCTCCGCTCGACGACCGGCTCGTCGTGGCCCGAAGCCCGATCGAGATCCCGGGCGAGCTCGACGCCGTCTTCGATCTCGACTGGACGCATGGGCCCGACCGCCATCGCCGCGACGAGGTGATCCGCGAGTCGATCAACGACGGCGCCCTTCTGTTCGTCAGCTGCCTGACGGCGACCGCCACCTCCGTGGCCGCCGCGCATCCCGGGCGCCCGGTGATCGGCATCTCCTGGATCCCCCCCCTCGTCGAGGAGGGAACGGTGCTCGAGATAGCCCCCGCGCTGCAGACGCCGGCCGACGGGCTCGACCGCGCCGTGGAGCTCCTCGGCTCCCTCATCGATCGTAAGATCGAGGTCGTGGTCGATCGCGTGGCGCTCGTCTCGGCGCGCATCCTGGCGATGATCGTCAACGAGGCCGCCTTCGCCATGATGGAGGGGGTTGCCGACGCCGAGGATATCGACGTGGCGATGAAGCTCGGAACGAACTATCCGGAAGGGCCGCTCCGCTGGGCCGACCGGATCGGCGCCGATCTGGTGGTGGCGATTCTCCAGGCACTCCACGACGAGTACCAGGAGGAGCGCTATCGTCCGTGCGTGCTCCTGAAGCAGTACGCCCGCGCGCGCCGCGCCTTCTACGCTCCCGTCGCCTGATCCGGCCAACCGCGACTAGCGCGGCCGGGGGGCCACCGCTCGGCGGCGCTCCCACGGCGGATACCCGCAGCTTTCTACAATCGTACATCAATCTCCAGTTCGCATACGACAGCTATGTCCGAAGTCTATCTGGTCTCTCCACTCAGAACGCCGATCGGTAAGTACGGCGGCGTTCTCTCCTCCGTCCGCGCCGACGACATGGCGGCGCTCGTGCTCAAGACGCTTCTCGAGCGTACCGGCGTCCCGGCCGAGCGGATCGATGACGTGATCATGGGATGCGCCAATCAGTCGGGGGAGGACAACCGGAACGTGGCC
Organism: Bacteroidota bacterium; assembly: GCA_048498995.1. Taxonomy (GTDB): domain Bacteria; phylum Bacteroidota; class Ignavibacteria; order OLB7; family OLB7; genus JBEHWX01. Next base: position 1,347 of record JBEHWX010000015.1, on the reverse strand, counting down.
CGCATGGCGGTGCTGCTGGCCGGCATGCCGGAATCGGTCCCGGCCACGACGATCAACCGTCTGTGCGGCTCCGCGCTCGACGCGATCATCTACGGCGCGCGCGCGATCGGATCGGGCGAGGCCGATCTGGTGATCGCCGGCGGCGTCGAGGTGATGTCCCGCGCGCCGTACGCGATCGCCAAGAATGTCTCCGGCGCCGCGCAGTTCGGCAACTTGACGGCGTTCGACACGGCGCTCGGCTGGCGCTTCCCGAACCCGAGGATGGAGGCGATGTTCCCGCTGGAGCAGATGGGGGAGACGGCCGAGAACGTGGCCGAGAAGTGGGGCGTGACGCGCCAGGAGCAGGATGAGTTCGCGCTCCGCTCGCATCACCTCGCGGTCGATGCCTGGGATGCCGGACGCTACGACGACACGGTGATCCCGGTCGAAATTCCGCAGCGCAAGGGAGATCCGGTCGTGGTGCGTCGCGACGAGGGGCCGCGCAAGGATACGTCGCTGGAGAAGCTCGGGACACTGAAGGCGGCCTTCCGGAAGGGAGGAAGCGTGACGCCGGGGAACTCCTCGAGCCTGAACGACGGCGCCGGCGCGGTGCTGCTGGCCAGCCGGAAGGCGGTGGAGGAGCTCGGGCTCAAGCCGGTGCTCCGCTATGTCGCCAGCGGCACGGCGGGCGTCGATCCGCGCTACATGGGAATCGGCCCGGTGCCGGCCACGCGGCGCGCGCTCAAGGCGGCCGGGCTCTCGATCGAGGATATCGATCTGGTGGAGCTGAACGAGGCGTTCGCCTCGCAGGCGATCGCCGTGGTGCACGATCTCGGGCTGGACCTGGAGAAGGTGAACGTCAACGGCGGAGCGATCTCGCTAGGGCATCCGCTCGGCATGTCCGGCGTTCGTCTGGTGGCGTCGCTGGCCAGCGAGATGGCGCGTCGCGACGGCGCCCGCTACGGCCTCGCCTCGATGTGCATCGGCGTCGGCCAGGGCATCAGCGCCATCTTCGAGAAGGTCTGAGTCGTCGCGACCCATCGCGCCGCGATATACCTCATCCAGGCCATGCTCGGATCACGCAGGACGTTAGGCGCGGGTCGGTAGGCGCAGGACGTTAGGCGCGGGTCGGTAGGCGCAGGACGTTAGGCGCGGGTCGGTAGGCGCAGGTCTTCAGCCTGCGCCTGTTGACGAGATTCGACGCGACCCGTCGCTCCGCGATCCATCGTATCCGAGTCTCGCGCGAGCACGCACGCCATGCGCACGGCATGCGCACGCTGAAGACGTGCGCCTCGTATCTTGACTCAGGCATTCGGCAAGGGAAATGGAAGAACGAACGTGCGCCAGATACACGATATCGCTCGGTAG
>JBEHWX010000014.1:0-85503 GCA_048498995.1 Bacteroidota bacterium | reverse complement strand
AGGATTTTGTTCCTGGCTGGTCTTTTCGGGGTCGTGACGGCCGATCCCCATCGGCCGTCGCGCTTCCTGTACATATCTCCGGTCGTCGTATCGAAATAGGTGTTGCCGTCGGCGCCGATCGAATCGGAGGGAGCTCCGCTTCCGGTGAAGATCTCGCCGCAACACTCCTCGTCGCTTGCATCGCCGTCCGCCGGGGGATCGCCCAGCAGGTAGAGCGCCGCCTGGTCGCCGATCGAGTACCGGCGGGCGATGACGAATCCGCCGGCACGCTCATCGGCCTGATAGGCGGCCAGCGCCGCGCGCCCCGAATCCTGATCGCTCCCGGTGTTCTTGACGAGCTTCACCTGGACGTGCGGTCCGGAGCGCTTCTCCATGATCACCAGCAGCGAGGTCCCCTTCTTGCCGACCACATAGGCGGTCAGGATCTGCCACGGATTGCTTCTCTTGTGCTGCCACGGATTATCCGGCTCGCTCATGCGCGCGTTGATCGTGGCCACCGCGGCGGCCGGATCACCGAGCGTACCGACCAGAAAGGCCTCCTGCGCAACGGGCGTGGGATCCCCCGCGGGGGGGGCGCCGATGATGATCAGCAGCGCCTGGTCCCCCACGGGAAAACGTCGGATGATCTTCTGCTGGCCGGCGACACCTTCGCCGTGCAGATAGCTGTTCAAGCTCGCGACCCCCGACAGCTCATCCCCCGCAACGTTCTTGATGAGCCTGGCGGCCTTCTGGTCCGTCTCCTGCGTGGTCTTCTTGAGGATGACCATCAGAGCCGTCCCCTCCCGGCCGACCGAGTACGCCGTTCGAATCTGCCAGCCGCTTGTCAGCAGCTGGCTGAGATTCTCCACCTGCGATCCGGCACTGTCCGTGGCGTCTATGATGATTGTCTTTTCTGCCATAACAGCATTGTCGATGAATGTGATGGTATCCGAACATCGTGCCTACGATCGTAGACGCGTCACGGTGTCGATCATCAGAAGATGATCAGGGTAACCGTGCAGGATCCGCCCGGTGTATTGTCGCCCGTCGGGAAGAGCTTTCCCTTGTCGAAGTTGAGCGTGCCATCGAGCGGACGGCCGTTCATGGTGATCGACGGGCCCGAAGGCTGGCCATAGAAGGTGAACCGATACTCTCCCGGCGGCATATAATCCGGGATCGAGATGGTCGCCGACTGCGAGCCGTCCGCGTGCTGCAGCGTGAACAGCGGAGCGTTCGGTCCGTCGAGCACGATCGACGCCTGATCCAGCGGAACCTGTCCCCCCGAGGCCGGGCCGCCGGTGAAGCTGCCGAGCTTCAGCGAGGTCGCGTCCGGAATGCCGGAGAACTCCACGCGGATCATGTTGGCGTGCTGCTGATACGAGAGCGACACGGTGTCCTTGTTCTCGGTCGAGAAGCGCACCAGATCGCGCGACGGCTGTCCGTTGACTGATGTGACCGCCACGATATCGGTGATCTTGATCGTCGGCGTGGTCTGCTGCTGGCCGACCACCGTGACGATGTCCGTCTTGACGATCGAGCCCGAGGTGGCCGTGATCGGCACGTCGACGTTCCCCACGAGGCTGTCGCAGTTGATCGCGCTGACCACGAAGTCCTTCGTGGCCTCGCCGGCGACGAACGTCACCGTCGACGGAACGCTCACGTAATCCTGGCCCGGGGCGAGGTTGACCACCACCGTGTTCCCCGTCGGCACCGCCTGGCTGAGGTTCAGGTGTCCGATGATCGTGCCGTTGCACGGGACCTGCTTCGGCGGCGTGATGTCCACGCCAGTGAGCGTCGGCAGATCGGTGCGCTGGACGCAGACGCGGAAGACACACGGTCCGGCAGTGACGGTATAGGTGGTGATGGCAGCCGAGAAGTCGAGGCCGACCTGGCCGGAGCCGTAGAAGGCCGGAACCACCAGGTCCGTCTTGGAGCCCGTGTTCGCGTTGGCCGAGATCGGAATATCGAAGGCCGGAATCACCGTGCCGTCGGTCGCGGTCACCGTCACGTGGACGTTCATGTTCTCGCGCGCCGGGCGATCGAGCGTGACCGTGTAGGTATAGGGCTGTCCCGGCTGGGCGAAGAACTTGCAGCCGCCGCCTCCGCCGTAGAGCGGGAGGTTGGTCTCGCACTTGATGATATGCGGGCAGTGCTGGAGATTGAACGTCGCCGGAACCGAGCTTCCGCCGTAGGTGGCCGTCACGGTCACCGAGGTATCGTTCTGGATAATCACCGCCGGGCTGATCGGATCGATCTGGAACGTCTTGACGCTCTGGCCGGCGTTGAACACGGCGTTGTAGGTGGTCGGGAACACGCCTCCCGAACCGGCGATCGTCACCGGGACGGTGGTGGTCGAGGTCACCGCGCCGTTGAGGCGGATCGTCACCATGATCGGCGACTTGCAGGGGAGATCGGTCTGCTCCACGCTCACGGTCGTCACCGTCACGCTGGGCGGATCGGTCACAACCGGCACGAACCAGAACCAGAAGTCGAAATCGCCCTCGGGGATGCAGTCGGTGTCCAGCGGCGGACGGAAGGCGGTGCCGGTCGGCAGCAGCTTGCCGCCGAGGAGCACGTTCTGAGCTCCCGCGGCCCACACGAAGTTCCCCTTGAGCACCAGGCGCGACATCAGCTTGGTCGCGGCCGGGAGCGAATTGATCACCGTGTTCAGGCGGTCGAACGTATAGCTGCTCGGCTGCCAGGTGATCACGTTGCCGCCGGTGACCGCGACCGACTCCGGCATGATGAACAGCGGCTGATAGAAGAACTGCTGCTCGTTCGGCGTCGCCGTGCCGTACCAGAAGCTCGTGCAGGTCGAGCAGGAGAACATGAACGGCACGTAGATGTAGAAGCCGAAGGTCATCTTGTTGATCGTCATCGGATCGACCGGACGGCTCAGCGTCAGACGGAATCCTCCCTGCAGCAGCGTGATCGGCATCGCGGCGCCGTAGGTGAAGGGGGTGCCGTCGGAGAAGGTGAAGTTGGTGACGTGCATCGTATCGTCGCACGCCTCGCAATCGCACTGGCAGAGCCCGTCGAGCGCCTGCTGCACGGTCGTCACCCCCTGGAGCTTGGTGCAGTCTCCCGGCGGCGTGTAGGCCACCTGGGCCGCCTTGCTCAGGCTGGCGTTGAACTTCACCGGCGGCAGATGAGTCTCGACGTTCGACGCGTCGACCATCACCGCCTTCACCTGCTGGCTTGCGTTGGTGCCGTCCGGCGTCCAGCGACAGGAGGCGATGCCGTTCTGATCGGTGTAGACGACGATCGTCGTGTTCGGCGTGATCACGCTGGAGACGTAGCCGGAATCCGGCGTGATCGTGCCGGTGCCACCGGTGACGGTGAACTTCACCGGAACCCCCTTGAGGGCGCGCTGACGGTTGGCCACGCCGACCTGCAGCGGCTTGGCCAGCTGCGTCAGCGGAATCGCCGGCATCACTTCCTGTCCGTCGCCGCTCACGTAATAGAAGTCGGTGGCCAGATCGGTCAGCGGCGGCGCGATCTGACGGCAGTCGTCGATCACCACCCATCCGCCGCTGGTCAGGTCGGCGATGGCGAGCCTGGCGTAATGGTGCGTGACTCCCTGGCGGAGCACCGGCTGCGGTACGCCGCCGATCCGCGGCCATTCGATATCACCGGTCTCGGTGCGCGCCGGGATCTGCCAGTAATCCCCGGTCTCGTAGATGCCGCTCGAGAACTTGATCTGGACGCCGTTCTCCAGCGTCACGAATCCGCTGGTCGGAAGAGCGACGGGAGCTCCTCCCTCCCACCGGCGCACCTTCGCTCCATCGGCGGTGCCGTACACGGTCGAGTCGAGCGTCTGGTCGAGAATGAGGATCCGCTGCGCCTCGTCCACGTCGTTGATCACGCGGATCGCGCCGGTAACGCCATCCTGCTCCTGCTTCGGCGTGATGAACTCGACGGTATCTCCCGGCTTCAGGCGGTAGACCTCGTCGCGGCCGAGCGACTTGACGCGGACGCGGTCGGCGCTGTCGACGGCGAAGGTCTCGACGGCGACGGCGATCGCTCCGTTATCGCGCGACCACTTGTAGGTGGCCGTCGACGCGGTTCCTCCCTGATGGATCTCGATGCGATAGAGCTGATTCTCCAGGCCGCGGTAGCCGGCCGTCGGCGGCAGAATGCAGGGATCGGTCGTGCCCGAGGGGTCGACGTCCTCGGTCTTGGCCGTCAACAGACCGAGCCGCGAGTCGTTCGGCTTCATCAGCGAATCGTACTCGGCGATGATCGACGAGCAGCTGGTGACCGGCCCGTTCAGCGGAAGGAGCTTCACCTGCCAGACCGACTGGATTCTGGTGGTGGTATCCGGGCCACCGAGCGCGACCTCCTGAATCTGCGGATCGTCCAGCGCGGTGACGTGGCGCTGCCAGACATCGAGGTAGGCCAGATAGCGCCGCTGCTCGGTCGGAAGCGTCGGCTTGTAATTCGGCTGGGAATTGTAGAGGGTCATGTCCCCGGTCACGGCATTGTTGTCGCAGAGAATGCCGTCGACATACATCCTGCCGGAGCCGATCTTGAAATTGGCGCTGCTGCCGTTCGGCAGGAACTTGAAGCCGTCGTAGACATAGGTGCCGCCGGGGCCCTTGATACCGATCACGCCCGCCGGTCCGATGATGTCCCCCGTGGTGGTCTCATCGCGGTAGAGCTGAATATTGACCTGCTCGTTCCAGTCGGAATCGAGCTGGACACGGCCCTGCTGCATCAGGACACCGGAATACTGCTTCCTCGGGTTGAACGTGGACCTGGTGAAATCGCCTTTCATGAATGTATTCTCCTGTGGTTAGGTGACGTAGATAATGCCTGCTTCCAGCCCGAGGCGCATTGCCTCGTCGAGTCCCGCGCGGAGGTTGGCCTCCCTGTGCGCTTGCTTGAGCTGATTGTAGACCCCGATCTCGGCCCCATCCTCCGCGCCGGTCCATATCTCGACGGCGGTATTCTGACTGAGCTGGGCGTATCCTGGGTCACCATAATGCGTCGACGTGAACTCGGGTCGAACCCGGGCGGCGACGATCGTCGCCATGGGCGCCGGATTCTCCTTCAGCGCGGAGTCCGGCTGGCAACGGTAACGGCGCGGCGTGCGAGAGCCGGGCGTCACGTAGCAGAATCTGATGCATCCGACCTGCCGGCGCTTGATCGTGATCTGACTGGTGAAGAGCACCTCCGAGGCGAGCGTCATCTCGCGGGCGTGAACCTTGCCGTAGATCGTCGATCGCTGGATGCTCATCGGCGGCCCGGCGCTCGACGCGGTGCCGATCGCGTATCCGACGCCCGAACCGGTCTGCGCGAATCCGACGCCGTCGACGATGCTGTCGTTGATCACGGCGAATTCCATCGGCTCGGTCAGGCTCAGATGCCCCACGATGCTCGACTCGATGGTCAGACGCATCTCCGAGTTGGCGCAGTCGATCGATGTCCCGTTCCCGGCCGCCCCGGGAACGATCGTGCAATGCTTGACGATCAGTTCTCCCTTGGCTCCCTGCGTGGTGACGCCGCCGACGATCAACAGTCCGCTGAGCGTCAACTGTCCCACGGGATTGGAATCCGGAGAGGCGAGGGTGAAGTCCTGATAGATCACCGGACGGACGCCGTCATGCGCCTGGATCACCAGCGACGTGTTCTGCGGTATGAACACATCCTGCGGGATGCCGCTTCCATCCGATCCGTACAGGTCGCTGTCGAGGATCGTGATCACGCCACTCTGACGGTTGCCATTGACCAGCGGCGCGGACATCCAGGCATTGATCGCGTCGACGACCGTGGAATAATCGGCCAGCTCGGTCTTGCTGACGGTCTTGCGCCAGTAGCTGCTGTCCCCCGTCGTGATCGAGTCGGCGCGGTTGTACGGCCCGCCGCCGATATCGGCGCTGAAGCCGTAGGAATAGTCCACATACAGCTGGTCGGGAAGCGGGTACGAGAGGTCCTCGCCGTAGGTCACCCGTCCGAGCACGGGATCGACCGCGACTTTGCCGGGATCCGGGATTCTCCACCCCGACAGGTCGCAGACGTAGAGATCCTTCGGATCGACCGGGACCATGGTGCTGCCGAAGCGCTTGACCACGCGGAACGGGGGCTGGGCGCCGAAGTAGGTCACCACGGGATCCTTCACCTGAGCCAATGCCAGGCGGCGCGCCTCGAGCTCGTCGTACAGCGGGCGACGGCGGAGCGGGCCGGGCGCGTTGATCTCCTCGCTGATGTGCGTGATGTCGGTCTCCGAGATCGGATTGTTGAACAGCGGCATGTCGCGGAGGATCGGGCTGATGTAGTATCTGCCGTCGCCGGGATAGCTGGTCAGCTCCAGATCGATACCGTCGAAGAGAGCCGGGATGGCGCGTGATTGCAGCATCCGGTAGGATCGCAGCCGCCAGAGGAAGATTCCGATGTTGGTGATGTTGTAGCGCCCCCGGTTCGACGGAATGCGACGGATGTCGACCGTGTGCATCGAGCGGTTGAAGGGGGTGTCGATCAGCTCCAGATCGTTCGCCTTGCGGAGATCCTGGATCTGCACGTTCGGCCGATGGTGCTCCAGATACTGCGTCCAGCCGAGATGCTGGAAGAACTCGACGACGTGCGCGGGCCAGCCGGTGACGTCGCGCGCCAGCTGCTCGAGGATCGCTGCGGTTCCCTTGGCCTGACGATAGGCGAAGGTGTTGCCGACGTAGCCGCGGAGCGTGAAGGCGCCGTTGGAGACCGAGTGGAGCTGCCGTGCTCCGAGCAGCTCCCCGATATAGGGAACCGCCCATTCGTCGCAGGTCTCGATGAACCAGTTGTCGTAGAGATTGGCGATATCGCTCTCGACCGCGAGGAACTCCTGTTCCATCACCTCCAGCAGCGCGCGCAACGGCTCCCCATTTTCGACATCGCGAACGCGGTAGATAGCCGGCAGCAGACTGTAGAGGCGCTCTGTTGCTGTACTACTCATTGGTTACCCTACCATCTTTGTGATTGTAATGCCGGCGGGGTTGATCAGAAGGAGCTGTGCCGGTTTCAGTTGTCCGTCCTTGATGTGCGCGATGCCGGCGGTGAGCACGTCCCCCTGATTGTTCGCCGTATACGGCGTGTAGAGCGCATCCACGTCGACGCCGATGACGCCCGGAACCTTCTGCAGAACCCCCATCACTTCGGCCACGGTCACCCGCTGGCCGAACGCGCGCTTGTCGAACGAGAAGGCATCGATGAGCGCCGCGCGCGCCGCGTCCTTCACGTCCTGCTCGATGTAGCGGTCGTCGATCGCAAGCTTCACCGCCACGTTGAAGGTGACCTTGTCGTAGGTCCCCACCTCGACCTGAACGATCGGATCCTGGAGCGTCGCGAGCGCGGTGAGAAGATTGGTCCGCGTCACCGCCAGCGCCTCGGCCCCGCTGGTGCCGCCGACGGTCAGGTAGACGATCCGGTGGTTGCCGCTCCAGACGAGCGTTCCCTGCGCCTTGCCGATGCCGGCGAAGCCGCGCGCGAAGCTCTCGAAGTCGTTCAGCGACACGACCCTGTCGAACGTCAGCACCGTGCGGGGCGCGTTCGACCTGGCCTGCTCGATCCTCTCGGGAGGCGCCGAGCCGCCGGCCGGCAGCGGGTTGTTGACGCTCCTGATGCCGAGCGGACGGGTCTGCAGCAGCGTCAGCGTGTTGCTCTCCACGTCGCCGTCCGGCCCGATGCCGCTCCGGTAGACCGCGGTCACGTTCTCGAGTCCGGTCGGCAGGCGGACGCCGTTCTTGCCGTCGCCGAAGACCACGCTCGTCACGCCGTCGTTGTTCATCCGGACCATGTAGATCTGCTCGCGAGTGCCGCGGCCGAACAGGAACGGCACCTCGCTCCAGCGGACTCCGTTGACCCGGAGCTCGAGCGTGGTCTTGTTGCCGCTGGCGGTCGCCGCCGGCACGTAGGTGAGCGGCGGCTTCTTCAGCGAGAACGCCTGATTGGTGCGCGATCCGTCGCCGCTGCCGAGCACCTCGGCCACCGTCTCGCCGTGGGTCGCGTAGGCCACGTTGCCGTAGACCTCCACCGACGCGCGGTCGAGCACCGCGAAGAGCGGCTGGTTGAGTCCGATGGTCGTGTGCTCGAGCGTGGACGAGTTCAAGGAGATCGTGTAGACGCCGCTGAGAACCGGACTATCGGGGTCGGCCGGATATGGCTCCAACACCGTCGTCGCCGATGAGAACGGGGCGGTCCCGATGAACCCGTCGCGACGCTGCAGCGTGAGCGACATCCCGCCGCCGGCATTGACCCGCTGGAGCACGGTCAGGATCTCTCCCTGCTCCAGTGTTTTGGAGACCGGGATCTGGTCGGGTCCGACATAGGTGATGGAGATGCCGCCGGTGTTGATCTTGACGCGCCCGCGACGTCCGCTGATGACCACCTTCCGCCCCACCTCGAGGCGCTGCGCCACGTTGGCCAGCTCGAGGGTCAGGCCGTCGACGAAGTCGGTATCCGGCGGCTCGACGAGCTCGAGCTGTTCGCTCTGGCCGAACACGAGCGTGTCGCGGCGGCGGAACTCGATGGCCTCGTTGTTGTCGTGCACGATGCGCGTGACGCGGCCGCTGATGGTGAACTCGGCCTTCGTGATGGTCGAGGCGCTGGTGATGTTGTAGAGCCGGGTTGCCGTGGTCCCGGTGGAGGTGATGCCGGTGACGATGATCCAGCCGCCGCCGTACATCTTCGGATAGGCGATGTCGAGATCGAAGGGAGCATTGGCCGCCATGGTCATGTTCGGCCAGTCGGTGCCGTTGTCGTAGGCATCCTTGATCGACTGCGACATCGACTTCCAGTCCGGCGCGTTGTGGCCGAACAGCGCGGCGCGCTGGCGCATCGCGAAGACCTGCGGGTCGGTCAGATAGTAGTTCTTGCCGGTGAGCGCGAGGAGGGTGTTCCCCCACGAAACGTAGGTGTATCCCTCCCGGGCGTTGATCGTGATGGAGGTCACCGTCACCGCGTACCACTCCTGCGAGGCCTGGGCCCCGGAGCTCGTGCCACGGCGACCATAGCCGACGAGCAGCAGCGTGTCTCCGGTCTGGAGCAGCGTCGCGACCCCCTTCAGGTAGACGCCGGTCGAGGAGGAGGTGAGCTGCTGGAACTTCGTCCGGCGCGCGTAGAGCACGTTCAGGTCGGCGCGCGCCTCGATCTCCTCCACCGTTTCGAATGTCTGCGGCAGCGTCTGCGTGACCGGGACGTTCTGCACCTTGGTGCCGATCGGAACCGTGACATCGGTGGTGTTGCCGAGCGCGCTCTCGACGGTGAAGACCAGGTGGGTGCTGGCCGCGACGCCGGGATTCAGCTCGTAGCCGATCGTCCGCGCCAGCTCGAGCACCGAGCGGCGCTCGGCCGCGGTGCGGAGATAGCCTTCATTGGCGATCCGCTCCTGATAGAAGGTCAACACGTCGAGCGAGCTTGCCCAGGCATCGAGCATCGCCACGGCCGGATCCTGATTGCCGCCGGTGACGAGTCCGGCCAGCGGACGGCGGCCGATGTTCGGACCGTCCGGAATCGCCTGGAACGGGACGCGCTCGAGCATGCGACGCATGAAGGAGGAATAGCGTCCGATCCTGTAGGCGATCTCCGGCTGCCCCGGAGCGTTGTTGTGCTGGGAGCGTGGCGGCAGTGCCGACTCGCAGCACCCGCACGTATCCAGCTCCTGGAGTTCGGTTGTATTGCTCATAAGCCACCTTTCGTGATGAATTCGATCTTCCCATTCTCCGGCCGGTTCGGATCGTTGTCGAGGCGGACCACTTCGAGGCGCGCCATCTCGATCTTGGCATCGGCGAGCGACTGGCCGAGGTCATCGCGCTCGGCGCGCCTGAACACCTTCGGCGTCACGTAGGCGACGCCCGGCACGGCCATGGCGGCCGAGATGACCTGGCTGAGGTAGAGTGTCTGGTTGAAGGTGAAATTGTCCGGATGGAACAGGCCGAGCGTGCCGTCCGGGAGAACCCGGTTGCTCATCACGTTCATCAGCGCCGCCTTCACGTTGCTGGCGAAATACCCCGGCTCGACGCAGACTTCGAGCTTGATGGAGATCGGGACGAACTTCGGACCGTTGATCTCCATATCGCGCCCCATCAGACGGAACTGCTCCATGAAGGCGAGGATCTCAGCCTTGAACGCGTCGTCGACCGGAAGGCCTCCCTTGCGATCGATGGAGATATAGGCGGTGGCCCAGCTGCCAGTCCAGCGGATCGTGGCCCGCGCGGCCTGCACTTCCGGATGCCGCTGCGCCATTTCGCTGTAGTCGGCCTTTGTCACCGCGCGCTTGTTGACGCGGAAGGCCTGCGGAGCGTAGAGCCTGACGTTCTCGATATCCTCCGGATCGGTCCCTCCCACGGCGGGGAGCGGGTTGACGACGCCGGTGATGTAGGCGCTCCGGTCGGTCACGATATGCGCGATCGCTCCCGGGCCGACGTTGCCGACGTGCCCGTTGCCGACACGGTAGGTGGCCGTGAACTGCTCGCTCGGCACCGGGCGGCGCCCGAGCACGTCATCGCCGAACCGGATCACCGAAATCCCGTCGCTCTCGGTCTCGACCACGACATCGGTCGCGAAACGATCGCTGGCCAGCAGGTCGCGCCGCGCCACCCAGGTCTCGCTGCCGGAATCGAGCGTCACCGCGGCGAGCGCCGAGCTGGAGGCGGCCGTCAGCACCTCGACCGCCGGAAGCTTCGAGGCCACCGTCTGGTCGTAGGGAACCGCGTGCGTGACGCTGCTTCTCCTGAGCTGCGGACGGTAGATCCCGCTGTCGGGAACCGTGTCCGGCAGCAGCGGCTCGTCATGAATGGTCCTGCCGTGATCGGCCAGCACGATGTTGCCGCGCGCGATCGCGAGGTCCTCGTAGGAGGTGGTGCCGACCATCGTCGACAGGCAGAGCGGGAAGGGAAGAGCGTCCTCGCGCGCCCACTCGATCTCGACGATCGCCGTTCCGGAAACCGGATCGATCAGCGGACATAAGCTCGGCGTCCTGTCCTCGAAGCCGTCGATGTCCGGCTCGACCGACGCCTCGGGATTGACCGCGGTGATACGCACGGCATGGCGCTTCGAGGGATCGGCATCCGAGGTCTGCCCCGTCTCGGAGCTGCGCGCTTCCTCGAAGACCAGAATATCCCCGACGCGCAGTCGGACACGATTCGACAGGTCATCGACGAGGGTTGCGCGCGTGGCCCCCTTCGGCAGGCAGCAGCTTTCGTCGAGCCAGGTATAGAACGCGATCTGATTGTGCGCGCTGTAGAGCGTGGCGTTGTGAAGCGTCTCGTAGACCTCGGCCCCCTGGTTGACCGCGTCGATCAGGATCTTCTCCCGATCGCCGTCCGGATCGACGGTGCCGATCGAGAGCGCGGCGGTCCCCTGATACTTGTTGACGCGGGTCAGCAGCGGCGTTCCCTTCGGGAGGGTGACGCCGGCCGAACCGGTGATCGAGAGATCGATCCAGACCCGGGCGTTGCTCCCGTCGTGCATCGGGTAGTTGAGCAGACGCGCGTGGCGTCGCATCGAGACGCGCTTGCGTGCCGTGCCGATATAGGCCTCGGTCGATACGGCGTCCTGATAATAGCTGAGATAATCGGCGGCGTAGGCGAGCACCTCGACCAGGGCGGTCCCGATATCGGAGGCGTTCCGCTCCTTCCAGTCGGGGAGCGTCACGGCCAGCCGGTCGAGCATCAGCTGACGGAAGCTGTTGAAATCCTTGGTCAGATAGTCGAGCAACGGCTCGTCCAGAGGCTCCGGCTCGCAGGTGCTCACCGGCTTGCAGTCGAAATCCGAGGCGCACTCGACCTTCAGCGAGAAATCGATCGTCGACAGGTGGGCGTCGAAATCGGGCCGCGGGCGCAGATCGATGTTCGAGCGGGTGATCGCCAGGGAATAATTCGAGAAATCGCCGTTGGAATCGGTATAGATGATCAGGTTGTGATCGTTCCGGTATTCGGCCGGGATGCCCGCGTAGATGGCGTTGACCGCGGAGTTGTTGCTCCCGATCGCCACCTGGAGCACGTTGATCTCGGGGATGCGGGTACCGCCGGTGATGTGGAGGTTGCTCACTCCCAAGTTGGACGGCACCGCGCGCAGGAGCGTGACCACGAGGATCCGCTGCCGATACTGCATCGGCCAGGACGGATCGTCGAGCACCTCGAGGTAGTCGATGCCGTTGATCGCCGACAGCGCCGGCGTGGAGCGGACCACCTCGCGGCGACGCTCGTCGGAGCAGAAATACTGTGACGAGGTGTTCAGCGAGCGGGGGGAAAGCTCAACCTCCGCCAGGCTCGGATCGAAGCCGTACATCGGACGGTGATCGAAGGCGCCGTTGACTAGCGAGAGCGTGTAATTCGTGTAATCCCCGGTCGATTCGGTCTGCAGGATGTAGTACTGATCGGTCTTGTAGACGCTCGGAAGATCCGGGAAGAAGGCCGCCCCCGTATCTCCCCTGCCGGCATGGAGAACGGTGATATCCGGACCGCCGGTCGAGCTGGTGATGATGAAACTGTCTTCGCCATATCCGTCATCGATCGGCCGGATCATCTTTACGACGATGATCTGTTTGCGGAACTCGGCGTCCCACGCTGGATCGTCGAGCACCTGGGCGTAATCGATGCCGTTGAGCGTGCTGAATGCGGGATCGGATTTGACCAGATCGCGACGGCGCTCGTTCGGACAGAAATTTTGTACCGTCATATCAGACCTCCCGTGTGATTTTCGCGACCTGGCTCTGCTGGGTGCGGCGCACCACGTACGCCACGACCACCTCGATCAGGGAGTCACGGCTGCTGACCTCCACGCGCTGAAGCTGGATGATGTCACCGAGCCACTGCTGCAACGCACCCTGCACGAGAAACTGCGTGGTGGTGGCGAGCTCATCGCTGTTCGGTCCGAAGACGAGCTGCAGAAGCCCACAGCCGAAGGTCGGCCGATTCACACGCTCCCCGGGCGTCGTGAAAAGCACCTGTTCAATCATGTCACGTATGTGATCATTCTGGTCGGTGAGGGTGGTGCGCCCCAATCCGTCCAGCTTGAATGGATAATCGATTTGCATCGGAGTACCCGAATGTTGTATGAAAAGTTGACTCGGTTGTGGCGTTCAACGGCGAGCTGCCGACATCGGTCGCGACATTGATGCTCGCATTCAACTGGACCGACGTTCCCCTCCGCTATTCCCCACGCCGGCGGTGAAGGGCCGGCATCGAATATCTCATGTGCGCGCCGTGGTCAGGAGGCGGCGGTGGAGTCTGGCGGGCGTGGCGCCCGGGAAACCCGACGATCGGGATGAGGTGCTGAAAATTCGAGGCGCGAACGATTGCGTGAAGCGCGTGGCGCCGTGAATGGGCACGAATATACGGCGGCCGTCGTTGTGGTGAACCGGATGCGGCGCATTTTTTTATACCGGCTCCTCGAAGCCCGGCGTTCTCCATGCACATGGCCAACGCCGTCCACGGCGAGCCGCGAAAAATCCAGGCGCGCAGCCGCAAGACATGCCATCTCCGGGCACGCCGCTTCCTTCCGGACCGCGCGACGGCGCGCGGACAGCCTCGATCACGGTTATCGGCGCGCGACCGACATTCCCGACATCCGTGATACTCCCTGCTCTGCGGATATCACGGAAAATCCCTCCTCGACCTCACGCTCGGGTGTGGCGCGCGCCGACTGGATCAGGAGATGATGAATCCCTCCTCTCCCCTCGATCACTTCCACATATCCCGGATGGCCGGAAAGAAGCTGTATCAGCCGCGCAAGCTCTTGTGCGTCACGCGGAGCAATCGCCCCACCGATGCTCGAGAACGCATAGTGATAGGTTCGTCGCCAGGGATCGCTGGTGATGCTGGTGGAGATCGTCATTCCCTCGGACGTGGTTCGCGCCGGAATTCCGCCGCTCCTCCGCTCCCCTCCCGCCTCGACGAGCAGCGCCTCGGCATCGATCGCGCGGATGGCGCGGGCGAGCTCGATGATGTGCCTCGGCTGACGGAACCGGAAATCGGCGTCCGACGTGGCCCTGCCGACAATGACGCCGGCCGTGAGGAGCAGAAGCAGACCGAACAGCAGCGCATGCCACGCGATCGGCGCGAGAAGCCCCATCTGTTCCGCCGCGATGACGACTCCGATCGTCGCCAGCGATGTCCACTGCGCCTCGGAGATGCCGAGGAGATACGGACGCTCCGGATCGCCCCGACGGAATTCGAGGAAATACCTCCCGACCCCATACGCGATCGTATACCATGCGACCACGGAGCCCGTGGCTCCGCTGCCGGCGAGCAGCATGGCGATTCCCACGGCAACGACGAGCGCCACCCAGAGAGATTCCACGAGCTGCACCGGAATCAGCGGCACCGCGACCAGCGCGCGCGGAAATCCCTCGCGTGCATGACGGTCGTGATAGCAGATGCCGTTCCGGCTCGGCGTGCCGTGGCAGCATCCCACCATCAGGCATCCGATCCTTCCGGCGGCGGTGAAGGCGCCGATCCCCAGTATCAACAGATCCAGATAGGCTCCCACCGGAGCGCCGATCAACCGGAGCAGAAGCGCCGCGACGGCAACGATGGCGATCTGGATGCGATAGTAGACGATCTGCTCCACGCCGGTCAGAATCTTGGAAAGCATCGCCGAGCCGAGAAAGATCACGGCCGCGAGAGGCAGAAGCCCGGCCGTGATCGCGAGCGAAAGCCCACGCAGATCTGTCAGGGCCAGCATGGTGGCGGCCATCAGAAGAAGCCCGGCGTACCCGCAGAGGTGAAACGCCGGGAACCGGTGCCCGAGAATCGTCATGTGCGGACGGAGCAGGTGCTCCACCCGATGGCGGATCTGAAATCTCTGCATTGTCTCGTCTCGACGTTTGCTGTGGTGTTGAACCGCGCGGCGTGGGCTCACATCCCCTTCACGCGAAGCTGCGTCATCACGATGTTCGGCGGCCCCTGCGGCGCCTGATCGGCGGCCAGGCAAAGCCCGGAGCTCGACTGGAGGATCACCGGCTTCTTGTTGACGAAGACCCGTGTTGCCGGCACGAGCCATTGAATCTTCACGCACGGATGTGGCGTGTTGCCGAGCACGAACGGACAGCCGGCGATCGGATAATTGTCGTCGACGAGGGCGACGAACTGATTGCTGACCATGACCCGTGTATTGGAGGAGACCACCGAGGCCTGTCCGGCATGCGGACAGAGGATCGTGGCGCCGACGTGAACGAGCATGCCCGGCATCAGATCACCTCCAGCGCGCCGTTGTTGACCGACACGCTCGCGGGGGTGAGCTTCACGCTCGCCGCGCCGTTCTTCAACTCGATGCCGGAGGAATCGAAGGTCATCTTCAGCGGCGTGGCAACGGCCGGAGGCCCGACTTCGAGGGTGAATCCGCCGGCACCCGGAACATCGCTGATGGTCATCGTGATGGATTCGGTGCGGATCACCTTCATCTGCTGGATCGCGGGAGAAGCGGGAACCTCTCCGACATCCCAGAAGCAGCCGGCCCAGATCGGGCTGTCGGGATCGCCCCCCTCGAACTCGACCCAGATATTCGTGCCGACCGGCGGAAGCGCGAAGAAGCCCTCGTTCTTGCCGGAGTAGGGCATGCAGGGGAGCGCCCAGCTCAGCCGTCCGTCGCCGAGAACGGCGGGAACGGAAACCTGGATGCGCCCGAGCTGCAACGGATCGAGGTTGCTGGCGACCGT
The DNA here is from genome assembly GCA_048498995.1 of Bacteroidota bacterium. Classification (GTDB taxonomy): domain Bacteria; phylum Bacteroidota; class Ignavibacteria; order OLB7; family OLB7; genus JBEHWX01. The sequence goes on along the minus strand of JBEHWX010000014.1, from coordinate 69,887 downwards.
GCCGCGATACTTGCCGAAATATCTGGGCCCCATGGCCGAGCCGCCGAACTGCGAGGCGGCGCCGTTTGATGAACTGGTTGCTGTGCTCATGGCCTCACCACTGGTGTAATCGACCCGTACCCTTCACGCGTCAGGGTGAATCGCTGTTTGTACTCGCCACGCTTGATCGAGTGCGTGACGCTCTTGACATAGTACAGACCATCGTTGTTGAAGCCGGCGCCACGCAGACCGACCAGCCCGCGCGGATGAAGGATATTCCCGTAGCGGGCGGCATCGAGCACGCCGCTGGCGGAGACCACTTCCTCGGCCGATTCGTTCACCTTCGCGATGGCGCGCGCGGTGGCCTGCAGCGTGTTCTTGCCGCCGAGATCCTCGGAGGGATCGGGGAGCTTCATCTCAGCGTTCGGATAATTGACCAGCAGCGCGGGGAAGGGCACGATCGGGATGATCGTGCTGATCAGGCCGAGCACCGGCAGCTTCTTGTTGGTCTGTCGATCCTGGAATTTTCCCTTGATGATGCGTGGCTTCAGGCCATCGTACGCGAAGTTGATCGACTCCACGTTCGTCTCCGATCCGAGGTTGACCGAGAGCGCCGGCTGCGGCACCCCCACCCTGATGCGTGGCCCCCAATAGGCGGTGTTGGTCAGCGGCACCGGCCCCGGCGTGACGTAGAACGTGTAATTGAACCGCTCGGCCATCTGCTTGATATACTGCAGATCGGTGGCGCGCTGCACCGGGATCCGCTCGATCGGAATCGGCACGTCGAAGCTCACCGGCGGAATCACCTTCGGGATCATCCCGTACTGCGCGTACTTGGCGATCAGCTTCAAGGCGATGATCGCCTCGGGCTGGGCCGGATGCTCCTCGTTCATCTCCTTGCGATCCATCATGATGCTGACGTCCTCGCCGGTGATCGTCAGCTTCGACTCGCCCGGCGCCGAGCCTGGGGTGAGCTGCTGATTGGTGATGATCCCGTCGAAGAGCACCTGCGGCTTGGCGCCGAAGGTGACCACGAGCACGACGCGGTTGAATACTTTCAGCATCGCGTTCGACATCAGCACGAAATCGATCACATCGGCCGGGCCGTTCCGGCCGACCTGGAACGTAATCTGAAATCCCGATCGCTCGCGGCCGTCGGCATGCGTCACCTCCACGCTCTCGATCGACTCGGAGAGCACGGCCGGCGCCGGCACCGCGATCGTGGGCCCGACCATGAGCGTCAGTTGTATACCTGTTAAGTTCATTGTCAAACCTGGAATTGAGGAACCGGGATCTCGAGCGTCGTTCCGGGACGGGAGACGAGATCGAACGGATTCATCGCCTCGTTGCCGTCGCAGATCATCCAGAACTGGGTCGGGTCGCCGAAATAATCGGCAGTCACGTTGTCGAGACGATCGCCGAGGATCACGTTGTGCTCCTGGAGGACCGAATAATTCTTGGCCGACGGAATGAAACGTCGGCGGACGTAGCGGACTTCGCGGAAGACGCCATCACTCCCGGTCACGTTGCGCGAGGCGATTTCGATCGAAGCGTAGCGACTGGTTGAATCGAACATGAACAATGCCTCCCTGCTTACTTGAATAAGAGTGATGCCGGCGTGGAGACCGTTCCGGAGCCCGCGCTGGCGGCGAAGGCTTCCTTTGCGACCTGATGCGCGATGAACAGCGCGTTCCCGGGATGCGAGAACGGAAGATCGTTGTAGGAGAGCACCCGCAGATTGAGCGAGACCTCGGCGCGGATCGGGTTGAGGTTGGAATCGAAATACTGCTCGGTGATGCTGAAGTCGGACAGGCGGACCGGCAGCACGCGGCTCTTTCCCCAGATGAAGAGGGTGAACGGCGCCGCGTACGGAATCACTTCGATCGTGCCGACGGCCAGAAGCTTCTGGTTGGTGATCACTCGCGTCGTGCTGGGATAGACCAGCAGCTCGAGCGCGGCCAGCTGCGGATGGATGCCGAGCGTGGTCGCGGTTCCCCCCGCCTCCTCGAGCTGATCGGTGGCGTCGATATCGATTTTGAGGCTGATCGTCTCGACCGGAGCCCCCTTCAGTCGAAGGATCTCGGCGCGACTTCCCCCTTCGGTCGCCGTCTGTGCCTGGAGCGATCGGGTGAGCTCCATCGGGTTGTATTGAAACTTGATGGTGCTCGCCTTCTGGCTCGTTGCATCGATGCCGACGAGAGCCCCCTTCATCAGTTGTGGTGAACCTGGAAAACTGGACATGGTGTGAAGACTCCCACGTGTGGTAGTTCTGAGCGAAACTCGTTCTGGTGCCGGCACGCGCGCTCCGTGCCGTGACCGGTGCGTGAACCGGCAAGAGGGATGATCGGCCGCATCGGCGCCGGCATCTCCGGCGTTCTCCGGCGCGCGCTTCGTTGCGATCGAGGCGGGCTCGCGATCCCTACCTCGCGTTCCTCGCGAAGGCCCGTTGCGTGACGAAGCTCCGGAGGTTGGCGGCGGCGCGTCGTCGCTGAGCCGTCAATGCGACATCATCGAGTGAATTCGTGCGTTGTGGTCTGACACATGCGCCCTGGTGTGGACGATCGAGCTCGATGAGCTCCGGGCGCCGTTCGCAGGCACTGTCGGGTGTCGGTCGTGGCCCTCGGTCCACTCCGGACAACAGCGGCGCGTGCGCGCATTCTGCGTTGCGATCGATCATTTCGAGTGATTCCGCGGCGTCGTGGATGTGTCGTCGACAAGTATACGCATCGCGGCACTCCATGTCAAGCTCAACGTCGGCCTGCTCCAGATTCTCCTCGGCCACCGACGATGGGTCGGAATATTCGGCGGCCCGGACATCGCCGATGAGCCTCTCCATATCCCAGATTCACGGAATAGTCCACGCGCGTCGGGACCACGCCGACAGAAATTTCCCAGCGCTCCGGACGGTACCGGCGCTGCCGATGGTTACATCGATGGACGCGGCGGTGACTCGAAATCAGGGTGAAGCCGGACCTGTTCTCATGCTGCCGTCACCGCGGGAGCTCCGTGGAAGAACGGTCCATCAGGCCAACCTTGCGGCGCTCGCTCGACCATGCGAGGATCACCACATTGTCGCTGTTGTGGCATGGACCGCATGCTTCGGCAATTCCGAGGTCGATGGCATGGGAATATTCCGGTTCCGTTTCGCAAGGCCCATGCTCGCGTGGGAGCTGTTCGGGGCTTCCCGTAGATTCCCGCAAACCGCGTCCTCAGCCGCGCCAGCGCCCGCTTCCTGCTTCTCACACATTCAGGCGGTATCGTCGCTGATGGTTGCTTTCGTTAGCCCGCTGGGATCTACTTCGTACGGCCAACACAATCCCGTTCGTCGTCGAGAGACATATTGCTCGCGATGCTCCCATCATCGATCTCGAAAATGTTGCGTCCCCTCTTCTCCGGCCCCTCCGCAGAGAAACATTCTCTCATCTCATTCCCCAGAAAATCGACCTCGCGATCTGTTTCCCTATCTCTTCGGGATGCATTCCCTTGCGGACGATGAAGCTGCCGCCGTTGATCCGCGCCATCTCCCCCGCCTCCTTCAGGGAGTCCGGCGCGTAGCCGGAGGAGAGGAGCCTGGTGAGCTCACGACGTAGCGCGTCTCCCACCAGATCGCGATCGACGCCGGAGAATCCCTCCAGCACCAGCTCGTCGATGTGGAGCTCGATCGGCCGCGACGCATCGGAGGCGGCGGCCGGCGCCGGATTCGACGGATGGACCTGAGCATCCGGAGCGGGCGTGTCGACCGCGCCGCGGCTTTCGGCGCGATCGCCCGCCAGTCCGTTCAGATCCATTCCCGCACCTCGTGATCGGTCAGTGATTTTTCGAGTTTCTCGTATTCGCTCCGGGCCGCGGTGAGCAGGTGCGTCATGCGCACCGGCGCACCTTCCCCGGCGGCCATGAACGCCGCGTTGAGCGCGATGTTCCGGATGTTGCCGCCGGCCACGCTCAGGCGACCGAGCTTCTCGATATCGATCCCCTCGGTCGGTGTCGATAATGGGAAGGCGCGCTTCCAGATCTCGGAGCGCTGCTCGGCATCCGGGAAGGGAAACTGCACCACGAACCGGAGGCGACGCAGGAACGCCGCGTCGAGCGCCTGCTTCATGTTGGTCGTGAGGATCGCGAGCCCGCGATACGACTCCATTCGCTGCAGCAGATAACTCACCTCAACGTTGGCGTAACGATCATGGCTGTCCTTCACGTCGCTCCGCTTGCCGAAGAGCGCGTCGGCCTCATCGAACAGCAGGATGGCGCCTCCTTCCTCGGCCGCATCGAACACGCGCGCGAGGTTCTTCTCGGTCTCGCCGATGTACTTGCTGACGACCTGGCTCAGGTCGATGTGGTAGAGGTCGAGCATCAGCTCACCGGCCAGCACCTCGGCGGCCATGGTCTTGCCGGTGCCGCTCGGCCCGGCGAACATGGCGCTGATGCCGAGCCCACGTCCGCTCTTGGAGGCGAATCCCCAGCGCTCGTAGACCGTGGCCCGGTGGCGCATGTGGGCGGCGATCTCTCGGAGCACCTTCAACTGATGCTCCGGCAGCACCAGATCCTCCCAGGTGGCCGCCGGCACGATACGCTGCGCCAGATTTTCCAGACGCGGACGCGCCTGTGCGCGGCAGGCGTCCCAGAGCGCGCCGGAGGAGCTTTCCCCCACCCCGACCCGCTCGATCGCCTGGGCGCTCGCGGCGCGCAGACCATTGAGCCCGAGATTGAAATGCGTCACGATCGAATCGACCTGTCCGTTGAATGTGCCCGATGCCTCTCCGAGCGCGCTGGCCCAGAGCTCCCGCTGCTCACCCGATGTCGGCTTGTGCAGGTCGAGCCGGACCACCGGACGATGCATGCCGGACACCGGATCGTGTCCGGCGATGATCACGGCGCTGGTAATGCCGTCGAGAAAGGGGGCGACGCCGCGAAGCATCTGGTTGGCATCCGCGTCACCGCAATCGATCAGCAGCGCGCCTCCGCTCAGACGCGCCTCGCGGTTCCAGAGCCGAAGCAGATGCTCCCGCTCGACGGCGCTGGTCGGAATGTCGGCGGCGCGAATGGTGTGAAGCTCGAGGCCGAGATCGCGACAGGCGGCGCCGGCAACCGCGAGGCTCGCGGCGAACTCGCTGCCGGTGAGCTGCACGAGCGGACGCTCGACCTCTTCTCTCGAACGGGACCACATCGCCCCGATCCGCTCGGCAACACGCGTATGCGACGCGGGAAGCCGGAGCTCGGCCGACGCCGTTCGAATGAAGCCCCGCAGCCTCACGTCGAGGTAAGACGCTCCGGCCAGGTGATGCAGCGTCCGCTCGTCGATCCGCAGCGGGCTGGTGTTGAGCGTTTCCCCCTGGCCGATCTCGACGAAGCCCCAGTACCGCAGCGGCGCGGTGGGGAGGAACGATGTCCAATTCACGGCACCGGAATAGGCGCCGAGCGCGAGGTTCAGACTGGGATGGAAGAACTGATCCCCTCCCTGCGCGACGGCGCAGAGGGAGGCGAAGGTGGGATCGCTTTCCACCGCGGCGCACATCAGCAGCACGTAGCGCTCGAACTCGCTCAACCCGAATGTGGCGACGAGCTGCTCGACGGCCGGGGGCCGCGACATGCGGGCACGCATCGGCACGAGCTCCTCCTCGGCCTTCCTGGTCTCCTCGGGCGCGGGCCCTCCCTGGACGCGCGCGATAAGCGCCATCACGTCGCGGCGGACGTAGGCGATCGCGGTCATCATGTAGGTGAAATTGGCGTCGAGCCACTGCTGATCGTGTGGGGAATTCATGCCAGGATGATGAGTGAAGAGATGATGATGGCGCCGCCCGCGCGCGCGACGTGAAGGTTGCTCGTTTCCATGCCGACCCGCCGCCCATGCCGACGATCATCGACGGAGCGGACGGACCGGAGCGATCGAGGAACGCGGCCGCGTGGCGCGCTCGCCGACATCGTCTCCGGTCCGCCGGGTCCATTTCATGATCGACTGGCATCGGATTCGACAGCCACGATCCCTGTCCTCCCCCCGCTCCCCGTCAAGTCCTGATGGGACCCGATGGAGGTGCGGGACGGGAGGCGATCGGCGGATCAGCTCGCGAGAATCTCGAGCTTCGGCATCGTGTGCGTGGTATTCAACGGATCGGTGTCCTCCTCGAGGAGGCTCTGCGCGCCGTCGACCTGAACGCGGACTATATACCAGGCTCCCTTCACGCCGGTGACGTGGACGGTGATCGTGCTGGAATCGGAGCCGCGGTCCGGTACCACGAAGCTGTAGAACTTCGGATCGGTATCGGTCATCTCGTTCAGGAAGAGAATCACGCGCTGGGTCTTTCCGACGACGGGGGAGATCGTGAGGGTGATATCGCAGGTGCGCGACATCGCCGTTCCGGAGTAATTGGTGGCGCTAAGGGCGGTGATCTTCGGATGAAGCACGAACGGCACCACGTTCGACTCGACGCCGGTGTGGTCGACCGCCGGGGTTCCGATCAGGCGGGGCTGCACCACCTGAATGCCCTGCACGCCGGCGCGCAGGTAGCCGGCCAACAGCACCGAAGTGAAGTCCACCGTGATCTGCTGATCGTTGAGCTGATCGGGCACCACCTCGGTGCCGGCGACACGGACCTTGGTGGACGCGGTGGGATCCCCCCGAAGCCCCTTCCCCTTGATGAGCACGGTGCTCGATGCGTCGATCGGCACGCCGAGGCCATCGGCGGAGAGGACACGCTCGATGATCGGCTGATTGAACGGAACGACGTAGAGGTTTCTGCTGCGAACCGGGAGCGCCGGCGTGGGGTCCATGCTGCTGTCGATCAGCACCACGGTGCCGTGATAGACCACCGAAACGAGGTACGTGGTCTGAAACGCCGCCCAGAGCTTCGATATCTCCTCGGTCGACATCGCCGTCGGCGTGAATTTGACCAGCTCGATCTCGTTCATCAGATCGGAGCCGCTTACATAGCTGGTGCTGCTGACTGTATCCTGCACGAAATCGCGGGTGAGCACCGGCGTCTCGTGCATGATCTTGACGACATTGCCGAGCATGCGCTGCGGCGCGAACTCGTTGTCCGGACCATAGCAGCTGATGATATAGTACAGATCGAGCGCCACGCGCGGACGCGTGATCAATTGACCGTCGGAGCGGCGCGCCGGAAGGTCTTCATTGCGCCAGGCGGTATTGGGCATCACCTGGTACATGTAGACGTTGACACCGGCCGAATTGCCGCTGCCGGCGATCAGATCCGGCCGGAGCACCGTGACCGGCGATCCGTTGAATGACGTGGCCGCGGGTTGCAGCAATTGTTTCAGGCATGCCGTGACGGTAGCAATTGCCAGGTAATTACTCATCGACTTCTCCCATTCCGCTGTTGCAAGTAGTTGTCCAATGTGAGGATCGGGCTCGACCCCTGCTGGGGAGCCTGGCGCGTCTGCTGCGCCGGTGGTGTCTGCATCACCGCTTTGACCTCGATGCGGCCGATCGACACCTTGATCGGCGACGGCGCCTGCGGTTGCGGCTGTGCCTGAGCGTGATGATCTCTACGGGATCGCTCCCCCTCGGCCCGCTCCGTGGAGCGGATCGGCGTAAGCTGTCCCGGTGGTGTCGGAACCAGCTGGCGTGCCGCTTCCGATGATCTCCTCGCGGGAGATCCCCCGTCCGATTCCGTCGTACCGCGATCGGCGCGTGCCTCGACCTGATGAATGCGCGCGCCGCGCGCCGGCTGGCTCCCCCTCGCCGATCGCGTACCCGAGCTCTCCCCACGATCGGATGTCGCGCCCCTGCCGCCGGGCTCCTCGCCTTCATACCGCATCATCCGCTCGGACGATGGCTCCACGCGGATGGCGCGGGAAGCGTCTCCGCCACGGGCGGATCTCCCATTCCCCACGCTTCCCTCGTCGGCCGCGGAGCTCCGCTCCTCGGAGCGTCCCCGCGGGGCATCGTCGTGGGAGCTTCCGATCCCGGCACGATCGCCGGCGGGGGTAGCCGGAAGGAGCGACGGCGCATCGCCACGTCCCGCGTCGCGCGCGACATCGTGAGCGACATCGCGACGCGGATCGTCATCCGGCTGGTCACGCCTACTGGCGATCCCCCCCGACGCATCCGGATCGGCGTGCGCCGATCCGCGCGGCTCACCGGAATCCGGTGGTGCCGCATCGTTCGGGGAGGACCACCAGGGCGTCCTCGCTGTGGTGGGCTTTCTCGGGAGCAGCGTCCGTTCGACGTCGCTCCCAGGTGCTTCCGGCGTAGCCGGCCGCCGGTGTGTCGCGTCCTCTGCCGCACCCAGCGCGGAATGCCGCGTCGTTACATCGTCATCGTGATTCGATTCATTCGTGGTCGTCGTCCTTTCGTCGTTCTCATGCTCCTCCACCTCCCCGGCCGGCGGGCCGGCGGTGAAGGGAGCCTCCACGCCCGCGACGTCGATGCCGGCGAGCGGACGCTCCGGAAGAAGCGTCGCGTATCCGCCGTCATTCGCGTCCGAGGCGCGGTCGCGATCGTTCGCGGCATCGATATTCCCCCTGGCGATCGAGCTCGCGGATGCATCCGGGTCGCCGGCACTCACCGAGGGAGCGGCGGGCCGGTGAGCCGGCATATCCGGCTGTATATCCGGCGCCGCTCCACGCCGGTCTCCGATCGCGGCATCGGCCGGACGAGACGTGGCGGGTTGGCGCGGCCGCGGATCGGCCGCCGGAGGATCATCCCGTTCGATCGGTTCATCGAGAGCCCCCGCGGGCTCGTCGATGAATCCCTGCTCCGGAGCCTGGGCCAGGCCGGCCGAGCCTTCGGAAAAGAGATTCGTCGACGAGAAGAGGGATCCGACCGTGGGCTCGGCCACCGGGGCGACGCTGAGCGTCCGTTCGGCGAGCCGGGAGAAGAAATCAGCCATCAATGCACCATTGCCAGATAGAATTGCCTGCGGACCGGCGTCAGCTCCAGGATGTCGGATTCACGCCAGGCGTAGGCACGGGCAAGCGTGTGGACTTCGCGGAGAAGGCGCTTCGCGCAGGCATCGATTTCGAGCCAGAGATACGTGGCGATGTCGAAGAGAACCGAATTGTTCCGGCCGCACGTGGGGCAGGCCAGATCGAGTACGACCTCCGACTGCGGATCCTGTTCGGCGAGTTGCGATCCCAACTCCTGAACGACCTCCTCGGACAAGTCCCCGGCGGGGAGCACGGCTCCCTGCCGGGTGACCTGTAGCACGCAGCGCTCCACGAGGAGCGACCTGGCCTCGAGCGGATCACTCAGGGTTGCGATGGCGGCAAGGTCCCAGCTATTGGGCAGCCGGAAACACACCTCGATCTCGTCGTGAACGAACGAGTATTCGGGCAGGCTCCTCATCGGCGCGCCGACGTCGCGCAATGCCGTGGAGTCGACGGAGAATTCGAGACGCTCCTGACAGTGACGGCATTCGCAGTGGCTTTCCAGATGGGTGCCGAAGGTACGTTCCCTGACGCTCAGCAGGCGTGAATCCCGCTGCCCAATGCTCAGCGACACCAGCTCCTCCCATGTCGATTCCGGATATCCGGCCATGAGAATCGTCAGTGCCCTGTCGACCGGATGCTGCCGGCAACCGCGCTCCCAGACCCACAGGAGGTCCCGTGTGGTCATCGTGCGCATGTGGCCCGCTCCTTAGATCTGCGGCTCCGACGGCTCGGTCACCGACGGATCGATCTCCCATCCCTCGTTCTCGAGCTTGATCGTCTGAATGGCGACCGCGTTGGCGTTGGCGTCGAGATCCGGCAGAGCCTGGAACTCCGAAACCCAGCAGCGGTACACCTTGTAGGCGATCGCAAGCTGGCCGGCCTCGTTGTACACCTCGATGATGATGTCCTTGCGGAAATCCTTCAGCGAGACCTCCTTTCCACCGCCATTTCCCGGGGCCTTGGCACTGTAGTCCCAAACCTTGGTCGCCCAGTTCTGGAACTCCTTGTCATGCGTCACACCACGCTCGAGCGTGATCGCCTCGTACTCGGTGCGGCCCGGCGACTTGCGCGTAGAGCTGTGGTCGCCCCCCTCACGATGCTTCACCACCTCGGTGGTCCGCTTCAGCGAGCCGACCTTGCTGATGCCGGCGACATACTGGCCATCCCACTTGACCTTGAACTTGAAGTTCTTGTACGGGTCGAACCGATGGGTGTTGACACTGAATTGAGCCATGATTGATACTCCTTAATGCTCGATTTCTCCAGCATCCGCTGGATGTTGTTGATGATGAATGTGTTGGTTTCTCGGGTGCAGGAGGGCCAACGTCGCTCACACCTCGACCGCGAGCCGGTTCCTGATTTCGGTTTCTCTCTCACACGACGATACTTCACTTGTCGCGTCCCGGCCGGAGGCATGGTGATCTCCTTCCGAGGGACGATTTCTCCGTTGGCGTGCCCCGCCTTCGATCTCCGCGACACATCCGGCCGCATCTCCATCCGGCGACACTCCATGTGGCAACACGCTCGTCAGACAACGCGCCCGACGCCTACAGCGTCGGCTGCCCCGCCTGCTGCTGGATCTTGAGGACGACGAATTCCGCCGGCACCGTCGGCGCGAATCCGACGACGACGTTGACGATCCCCTTGTTGATGTCGTCCTGCGTCGTCGTCGACGCGTCGCAGGAGACGAAATACGATTCGGCCGGAGAGGAGCTGGCGAAGGCATGCTGACGGTGCAGGTCGTGGAGGAACCCGTTGACCGCCAGTCGGATCTGCGCCCAGAGCGATTCGTCGTTCGGCTCAAAGACGGCCCAGATTAGGCCGCGGCGCAGGCTCTCCTCGATATAGAGCGCGAGGCGCCGCACGTTGATGAATTTCCACTGCGACATGAGCCGGTCGAGTCCCTCGAGCGTGCGCGCTCCCCAGATCACGATGCCGGAGGCAGGCATCTGCCGGATGGCGTTGATTCCCTGTGGATTGACCTGGCCGCTTGCGACGTCGTTGAGGTTGATCGTCAGATCGACCACCCCCTCGATTTTCGTGTCGGTGCCGGCCGGCGCCTTCCACACTCCTCGCGTGGCATCGATGCGCGCCATCACGCCGGCGACCGCGCCGCTCGGCACGAACGGCAGCAGGTCGTTGCCGATCAACGGATCCGGGGCCACCAGTCGCGGGAAGTAGATGATGGCGTTCTCGTCACGGAGCTTACCGTAGGTGGCGGCGTCGTTCACATCGTCGATCGCGTCCTGATAGGTGGTCCAGTCGTCCGGCGGATCCACCAGCAGCATCGCGCGGCGGGTCTTGCAGTAGGCGAGAGCCGCCACCCAGGTATTGACACTCACCTCCGTCGCCGGAATGCTCCCGGAGGCGCGGCGAAGGGTGGGAATCGACAGGAGATTGAACAGATCGGCTTTCTCGAGCGCGTAGATGCCGGACTTCGTGACCTGGGCTCCGAGAACATCGGCCTCCTCGATGAAATCGCCATCGGCTCCGCTGAGCAGGCGGGCGGAGGTGACCGCAAGAGGCTTCGCCGAGGGATTGGCTCCCTTGACGCGCACGAGCGCCGAGGCATTGGCCAGCACTCCGGTGATGAAGCGCGAATCGGTCGACAGGACCGAGAGGTTGTAGTGCACTTCCTCGCGCAGAATCTGATCGGTCGCCAACGTTCCGGCTCTCTCATGCACGATGAGATTGAAGGTGCCGTCGGTGTTGTGCGTGATGGTGATGAAGACGTTGTTTCCCCACACGCCGGGGTCCGCGGCTTCCAGCTGCAGGTTCGTGCCGGACGGCGAGACGGTGAACGTCCGCGTGGCGCGGGCGGCCAGCCCTCCGGTGATGCGCGTTACGCGCACGATCACCGCGTCGGTCCCGCCGTTGGTGAAGAACTGCTGCACGGCGTAGCCGAGTCCGCAGTCGGACCAGATTTCGCCGAAGATTCGCTCGAACTCCGAGAACTGGGAGATCCTGACCGGCTCGTTGACCGGCCCGCGTCTGGCCTGTCCCACGAAGGCGGTGATCGAGGTGTCGACCCCGCTCAGGGTGCGGACGCTGCTCGGAATGTCTTCGATGTAAACGCCGGGATATGTTGGTGATACTGGCATGTCGCGTAGCTCGGTTTGATGTTGTCCCCTGGTATCTCCGGACATCTGTCGAAGCCGGATGACGAACTCGGCGGGCTTCAGCGATGCGAAGCCGGCGATGGTGAAATTCCTCGTTGCGGTGTCCTATTCCGTCCCGACGCTCCGGAAGTGCCCCGACCTCCGTCGACATCGGCCGGACTCCGTGGGGCGGCGCCCATCCGCTGGATCACGGCGCGCGTGGCGGCGGATGGCATCACGATCCGGGCCGGACCGGACCCGGCTTGTGGATATCGAGCGCGAGGCGTTGTTACTCGGCGGTGGGGCCGATTTGATGACGGATGGTGATTATGACGAACTCGCACGGTTTGACGGGCGCGAATCCGATGGTGATGTTCACATAATCCCGCTCGATGTCGAGCTCGGTGATCGTCTCATCGTCACAGCGCACGAAATATGCTTCACTGGGCTCCGCGCCGTGAAATGCTCCCTTGCGGTAGAGCCGGTAGAGCATCGCCGCCACCGTGAGCCGGAGGCGTGCGTGAAGCGACGCCCGACCGGAATCGTAGGAGGCCCAGCGGGTGCTTCGTTCCACGCTCTCCTGAATCCGGAGCGCCAACCTGCGGACCGGAAGAAATCGCCACTCCGAATCCGATCCCTCCTCCCCTCGAAGCGTTCGAGCTCCCCAAGCCACCGTGGCCTTCGAGGGGAGCCTTCGTATCACGTTGATTCCCGCCTTGCAGAGGCGGACGACGTCCGCGTCGCTCGTATCGAGCGTGGGACGCGCGATTCCCTCGATCACCGCGTCGGTGCCGGCTGGCGCCCTCCAGACTCCCCGCGAATGGTCGGTGCGGGAGATCATTCCAGCAATGGCTCCGCACGCTGAAAATTCATCGATGACATTATTGGCGACTGGGTCTGCGGCGGCAACGCGGGGAAAATACAACGCGGCATTCTCATCGCGCAAGCTCAACTCCTCGATGCCGTCGATTATTTCTTCGACGGACCGCGCGTCGGCCGGAGGATCGACGATCAACACGGCGCGCCGCTCCCGGCAATATTCCAGCGCATACTGCCATACCTGCCACGGCACGTCGCACGCCGGGTCTCCGGCGGCTCCGCGCGCCATCGGCGGAATGCAGAGAAGATCGAACCGATCGGTGAGATCGAGCGCGAATATGCCGGTTTTCAGCCGCGGACTGCCGATATACGTGTCGGCCGCGATGTCGCCGTCATCCTCTCCCGGCATCCAGTCGAAGGACATCGGATAGGGAATCGGACGGCGGGACGGCATGTCGACGAGCGACTCGGCATATACGCGGATCAGGGCCGATTCCCGCTCCAGAACGTCGGCGATGAATCGCGCGCTCTCCGGACGCATGGAGACATGCTCGTGAATCTCACGCTCCACGACCGGGCTCGGAGGATGTCCGGCGAGCATCGTCCCGGCATGTCGCATCACGATCAGATTGAACTCGGCCACCGACTCCAGCGCGATGTCGCTGTATGTCGGCTGCACCACCAAATGATTCGACCACTCCCCCGGAAATTTCGCCTCGAGCTCGAAGCTCCGCTCCACATCGGGACATCGGAGCACCGTTCGCCCGCGCGTCATCCGGCGCGACGGTATCCTGACGATCGCGGCACAGGCTCCGCCGTTGAGGAAGAAGTGGCGCACCGCGTAACTCATCGTGCTCTGATACCAGAGCCCGCCGAACACCTTCTCGTATTCCTCGAAGCTTCGAACGAGCACCGGCATGTTCACCGGCCCACCATACGCCCTCCCGAGAAACGCGACGATGGTTTCCCTCGGGAGTACGATGAGCTGATTCTCATCGGGCACGTCGATGAACCCGATGCCGGGATATGTGATGAACGGACCGGCCATGGTCGCACCGCGATCTGTGACATGATGTCGTGTTGAAATGAAGTTCTGGCCGTTTCCGCTCGAACCGTCAACCGGGATGATGAAGTGAGACGAATCGGACCCGCCCACCGCGCGCTTTCACGCGGTCTGTTTCCAGGCATGCTCCCGAGTCAGGACTGACCGGCGATCTGCTGGAGCTTGATGACGACGAACTCGGCCGGCTTCAACGGCGCGAAGCCGACCATGATATTCACCACGCCCATGTTGATATCATCCTGCGTGGTGGTTTCCCTGTCGCATTTGACATAGTAGGCCTCACTCGGCTTGGCGCCCTGAAACGCTCCCTGGCGGAAGAGCTGGTGCATGAACGTGCCAACGTTCAGACGGATCTGCGCCCAGAGCGATTCGTCGTTCGGCTCGAAGACGACCCACTGCGTGCCGCGGTAGAGGCTCTCCTCGATGTACAGCGCGGTACGTCGAACCGCCAGATATTTCCACTCGGACAGGAGGCGATCCGCGCCATCGAGCGTACGCGAGCCCCATATCAGACTGCCGGCGCCGGGGAGCACGCGCAGCACGTTCACGCCGAGCGGGTTGATCATCCCCTGCTCGCTGTCGGTCACCATCACCGAAAGGCCACCGACACCGGCGAGGCGGGCATCGATTCCGGCCGGAGATTTCCACACCCCACGCTCCGCCGCTGTTCGCGCGATGACGCCGGCCACCGCCCCACCTGGCATGAACTGCATGGGCTGGTTCCTCAGAAGAGGATCGGCGGCAAGGATGTGCGGAAAGTAGAGCGCGGCGTCGCGGTGTCTGGTGACGACCGCGCTCACGGCCGCGTCGGTCACGTCGTCATAGCTGTTCCAGGACAAGGGAGGATCGACGATGAGCATCGCCCTGCGCCTGGTGCAGTATGCCCTGGCGGCATCCCATGTCGACTTGGAGATATTCGTGGTCCGACTCGTCGGCGGAATGACGAGCAGGTTGAACTGATCAACGTTGTCCAGGGCATTGAAGCCCCCCTTCGCGCCGTTCAGATTCTGGCCGAGAATATTCGATTCGGCAATCGACGCATCGGCGCCGTTGGTGCCGAAGAGCGTCATGGGAACATCGACGGTCAGCGTCCCGGGGGTCGAGGTGGCGCGAATCAGGCTCGACTCGCTCGTCAGAACATTCTTGATATATCTGGTCGACAGCGTATCGACAGAAACGTTGTAGAACGATTCCTGTCGCACGACCGATGAGGTCGTATCGGCCAGCTCGTGCTCACGGACAATCAGGTGGAACGTCTTGGTGTCGGCGACGGTGTCGATGCCATCGTGTGAAATCTGCGCCGAGAGTTTCTTGGACCAGGCTCCCTCGGACGCGGCCGCCAGAGCCATGCCGCCGATGGTGAGCGTTCCGATGGCGGCGCCAGTGCCGACGACGCGCACGATCACCGCCTGGCTTCCCCCATTGAGGAAATAGTGATAGACGGCATAGCTCATCGTGCTGTCGATCGACAGCCCTCCGAACGCTCCTTCGAACTCCGCGAAGCTGAAGATGGTGATAGGGATGTTTACCGGTCCCCTCTGCGCCGCGCCGACGAACGCCGTGATCGACGCGCCGACTCCGGTGAGGGTTCGGACCCCGCTCGGGATCTCCTGGAGGTAAACGCCGGGATAGGTTGGTACTGCGGGCATCGTGCTGAGTATCCTTGGCGTGGTTGGTGGTTATGCGGCGATCTGACCAGCCATCTGCTGGAGCTTGATGACGACGAACTCGGCCGGCTTCAGCGGCGCGAACCCGACCACGATATTCACCACCCCTCTGTTGATGTCGTCCTGCGTGGTGGTCTCTCGGTCGCACTTGACGAAATATGCCTCGGACGGCTTGGCGCCCTGAAATGCTCCCTGACGGAAAAGCTGGTGCATGAACGCGCCGACGTTCAGACGGATCTGTCCCCAGAGCGGCTCGTCATTCGGCTCGAAGACGACCCACTGCGTGCCGCGGTAGAGGCTCTCCTCGATATAGAGCGCTAGACGACGCACCGGCAGGTACTTCCAGTCGGAAGCCAGGCGGTCATCCCCACGCATGGTGCGGGCGCCCCAGATCACGTTGCCAGCCGTCGGCAGCGCGCGAAGCACGTTGATGCCCAGAGGATTCAGGCTGCCATGTTCGGCATCGGTAAGGGACGCCGCCAGACCGGTCGCGCCGATGAGACGAGCATCGATACCGGCCGGAGCCTTCCAGACGCCGCGCTCGGCGTCGGTTCTCGCGATGACGCCGGCGACCGCGCCGCAGGGAGCAAAGACATCAGGCTTGTTGCCCCTGAGTGGATCGCCCACATACATCCGTGGGAAGTAGAGCGCGGCGTTGGGACTGGTGGTCCCCAGATCCCCGAGATTGGAGATCGCGGTGCTCTTGGTCCAGGCCGCGGGGGGATCCACCAGCAGCATGGCGCGACGGCTGGCCGCGTATGTCGCCGCCTCCGCCCAGACGCTGTTCGGAATATCCGACCAGGTGACGCCGCCGGCCGCGCGCGTGATCGGCGGCAGGCAGAGAAGATTGAACAGGTCGGTTTTTTCGAGCGCGTACATTCCCTTCTTGCCACTCTGGAATCCCGTGCCTACCACGGTCACGGAGCTGAGCGTTCCGTTAGCACCGGTCTGTCCATTACTGCCGATGAAATCCACGATGCCGTCCGTGGTGGCGGTCAGGCCGATATAGCGCGCGATGGTCGACTCATTTGCCAGCACGGTGCCGACATACCTCGGATGCGTGTAGTCGACCGCCACGTTGCGAAACACCTCGGTCTTGATGAGGCGCGCGTTGGGATTCACGCTGAGCTGCTGATCGTACTGCTTGAACGTTACATTGAATACGTCGCCGTGCGCTCCCGGAAGGGATGCTCCCGCGTGATCGAGCGTGAGGTACACCGAGTCGAACCAGTCGCCCGGCGTTGCCGCCGCGAACGTATCGATCAT
The DNA here is from genome assembly GCA_048498995.1 of Bacteroidota bacterium. Classification (GTDB taxonomy): domain Bacteria; phylum Bacteroidota; class Ignavibacteria; order OLB7; family OLB7; genus JBEHWX01. Next base: position 53,109 of record JBEHWX010000014.1, on the reverse strand, counting down.
ATCGCCGGTGCTCCACTCGAGGTTGAAGATCCCGGTGACAGCGTCATCAGGCACCATGCGGACGATGACCGCCTGCGTTCCTCCGTTGAGAAAGAACTGATGCACCGCGTAGGACATGCCGCTCCAGTACCACAGCCCTCCGAACGTATTCTCGAAGTCAGCGAAACTGTAGACCGTGACCGGTTCGTTTACCGGACCGAAGAACGCGATCCCGACGAACGCCGCGATTGACGTTCCGACACCGGTGATGGTACGAACGCCACTCCGAATCTCCTCGACATAGACGCCGGGGTACGTAGGTGTGATAGGCATGGTATGAATCCCTTCCGGTATTGGTGGTTAAGCGGCGATTTGACCCGCCATCTGCTGGAGCTTGATCACGACGAACTCCGCGGGCTTCAACGGCGCGAATCCGACCACGATGTTCACTACTCCCTGGTTGATGTCATCCTGCGTGGTGGTCTCCCGGTCGCACTTGACGAAGTATGCCTCGCTCGGCTTGGCGCCCTGAAATGCTCCCTGGCGGAAGAGCTGGTGCATGAAGGCGCCGACGTTCAGACGAATCTGTCCCCAGAGCGATTCATCATTCGGCTCGAAGACGGCCCACTGGGTGCCGCCGTAGAGACTCTCCTCGATAAAGAGCGCGGTACGGCGCACCGGCAGGTACTTCCAGTCGGAAGCCAGGCGATCATCCCCACGCATGGTGCGGGCGCCCCAGACCACGTTGCCGGCTCCGGGCATGGCTTTCAGCACGTTGATTCCCAGGGGATTGAGGGAGCCGGTTTCCGCGTCGGTCAGCCTGGCGGCAAAACCGGAGACTCCGATCAGGCGCGCATCCGCCCCGGCTGGTGCCTTCCAACGGCCGCGCTCGGCATCGGTTCTCGCGATTACGCCGGCCACCGCGCCCGACGGCACGAACTGGTCCTGAATGCCGTTGGTTAACGGGTCCGTGGCCAGCACGCGAGGGAAGAAGAACACGGCGTTCTCATCGCGAAGCCCGGTGGCGTCGATTCCGGAGGTTACTTCCGAGACGGTATCCCATTGCGCGGGTGGATCGACGATCAGCATGGCCCGGCGCTTCTTGCAGTAGGCCAGCGCGGCCTGCCAGATGGCATTGGAGATATCGTATCCGGCACCGCCGGTGGTTCCCCGCTTCATCGGCGGAATGCAGAGCAGATCAAATCGATCAACGAGATCCAGCGCGTAGAGTCCCGTCTTCAGTGTGGAGTCACCGAGATACAGGGCGTCATTGAGCACACCGCTGTCCTCACCCGTCGAGAAGTCGAAATTCATCGGCGCCTGGATAGGTCTCGCCGCCGGCATGTTGTTCAGAAACGCGCTGCTTACCCTCACGAACTCGGAATCACGTTCCAGGATATCCCCAATGAACCTCGGCGTGCCGGGGACGACCGAAACATTATAGTGCGCCTCACGCTCGATGATATTCCTCGGTGGACTCCCGCCGAGCACGGGACCATCATACCGCAGGACCAGCAGGTTGAAATCGGTCGTCGAAGCCGGATCGATATTGACGTAGGTCGGCTGTATGATGAAGTTGTTGATCCACTGGCCCGGATACTTCGCTTCGATATAAAACGCGTGGCTCGTATCTGGGCATCGCATCAATGTCTTGCCATACGTCGTGTACGTGGTCGGGATACGTATGATGATCGCCGTCGATCCGCCATTGAGGAAGTAATGCCACACGGCATAGCTCATGGTGCTGTTGTACCATAGCCCGCCGAATATTCTCTCGAATTCAGCAAAACCATGAATCGTCGTGGGCATATTCACAGGACCACTGAACGTTCGCCCGATAAAGGCAACAATGGTATCGCCAGCCTGGGAAATCGTTCGTGCCCCGGAAGGAATCTCAATGAGGCCAACGCCGGGGTATGTGAATGGTGCCTGCGCCATGGGATCTTGCTTGAGTCTTGCCGTGAATGGTTGCGTGGTGCTCGTTGGATAACGAGACGATATGTCATATTCAAGTCGTAATCGCGGGCCCGTTCGGCTCGGGGCACTGCATTTGATCCGGACTCGGAATAACGAGTCCGCGCCGATACCGGAGTGTTACGATAGTATCTGCCCGGCGATCTGCTGGAGCTTGATAATGACGAACTCGGCCGGCTTCAACGGCGCGAAGCCGACGATAACGTTGACCACCCCCTGGTTGATGTCGTTCTGCGTGGTGGTCTCCTGGTCGCATTTGACGAAATAGGCCTCGCTCGGCTTGGCCCCCTGGAACGCACCCTGGCGGAAGAGCTGATGCATGAACGCTCCAACGTTCAGACGGATCTGCCCCCAGAGCGGCTCGTCGTTCGGCTCGAAGACGGCCCACTGCGTGCCGCGATACAGGCTCTCCTCGATGTAGAGGGCCAGACGGCGCACCGGCAGGTACTTCCAATCGGAGGCAAGGCGATCGGCTCCCTCCAGCGTGCGCGAGCCCCACAGCACCACGCCCGCCCCCGGCATGGTCCTGATGGCGTTCACGCCGAGCGGGTTGAGCGTGCCGATCTCCGCTTCGGTCATCCTGACCGCGGGGGTGGAGATGCCGACGAGGCGCGCATCGAGTCCGGCCGGAGCCTTCCAGATGCCGCGCTTGCCATCGGTGCCGGCGATGACGCCGGCGACGGCCCCGCACGCGGCAAAGAGATCGAGGCGGTTGGCGCTGAGCGGATCAGATGCGTAGACGCGCGGGAACGTGATCAGCGCGTTCTCATCGCGCAGACTTTTGTAGCTCGATCCGGACGATCCGTCGATGCCGGTCGTGGCGTTGGTAACCGCCGATACGCTGGTCCACGACGCCGGAGGATCGACCACGAGCATGGCGCGCCTCTGCTTGCAGTAGGCCAGCGCCGCCTGCCACGTGGAAAGCCCGACGTCATTGCCGGTGCCGCCGGTCGTCACGCGCGTGATCGGCGGAATGCAGAGAACATCGAAACGATCGAGGAGGTCGAGCGCGTAGATCCCTTTCTTCAGCACGGAATCGCCGAGATAATCCACGTCGGCCGCGACGCCATCGACACCGGTTCGGAGGTTGAAATTCAGATACGACGACGCCGTCGGGCGCACGGTCGGAACGGTCGATCCGGGTTGAACCCGCAGACGCTCGCACTCCTGCTCGAGCACGTTGACGACGTACCGGGGAGAGCTCGGATCGATCGAAAGATTGTAGATAGTTTCCTGCCCGACCACCGGGTCGTTGACCACATCGGCGTAGTCGGCATGGGTATAGGAATATTCCTTGATGATGAGCGAAAACAGGTTGGTATCGCTCGGATTGGAGGTAGTCCAACTGACGCTGACGATGCACTTGTTGACCCACGCTCCCTCGGACTTCGCTTCCAGGAAGAGATACTGCAGGGCATCCGACGTCGGCAGACGTGTAAGCCCCTTGCGCCAGGTATATCCGGCCGTCGTGCCGACACGCACGATCGCCGCGTTCGACCCACCGTTGAGGAAATAATCGCGGACGGCGTAGCTCATCGTGCTCAGATAATTGAGGCCGCCGAAGATCCGCTCGTAATCGCCGAAGCCGTTGATCAGCGTCGGCTTGTTCATCTCGCCCCGCATCGCCTGTCCGATGAACGCGGTGATGGTGGCTCCCACCGGAGCGATCGCGCGGGACTGGCTGGGCAATTCCTGAACGTATACGCCGGGATATGATGTCGGAAGGGGCATTGCAGTGATGTTGCTTGGTGGCGAATGCTGCTGGATCGGTAACGAACGACTACGGGCATTGCGACGCTATCAGTCCGGCATTCCGCGCCGAAGCTGTATGACGACGACTTCCGGGAAAACTTCCGTGGCGGCTTCCCGGGAGCGAAGCGCGCGGCCGTTGGGGCTGTTGCGCTCTTGCCGGCGCGAGCCGGGCGGGATGTGCAGGACACCCCGCCCAGACTTCGAGCCGAGCAATCCCCTGCCGGGAGGGAGCTGGCGGCGACGAAACGTCGGGGCCGCTCCCAAGGGGATTACGAGACGATCTGACCAGCCATCTGCTGGAGCTTGATGAAGACGAACTCGGCCGGCTTCAACGGAGCGAACCCGACGATGATGTTGACCACGCCCTGGTTGATGTCGTTCTGCGTGGTGGTCTCCTTGTCGCACTTGACGAAGTAGGACTCGGACGGCTTGGCGCCCTGGAAGGCACCCTGGCGGAAGAGCTGGTGCATGAACGCACCCACATTCAGACGAATCTGTCCCCAGAGCGGCTCGTCATTCGGCTCGAAGACGACCCACTGCGTGCCGCGATACAGGCTCTCCTCGATGTAGAGGGCCAGACGGCGCACCGGCAGGTACTTCCAGTCGGAAGCCAGGCGATCATCACCGCGCATGGTACGGGCGCCCCAGACCACGTTGCCCGCCGCCGGAAGCGTGCGGAGCACGTTGATGCCGAGCGGATTCAGGCTGCCATTCTCGCCGTCGGTCAGCGACTGCGAGAGCTTGGCGACGCCGACGAGACGGGCGTCGAGACCGGCCGGAGCCTTCCAGACGCCACGCTCGGCGTCGGTGCGGGCGATCACGCCGGCAACCGCGCCCGACGGCGCGAAATTCTCGAGCGTGTTGCCACGAAGCGGGTCGGCGACGGTGATCTGCGGGAAATAGATCGCCGCGTTCTCCTGCGCGAGGCTCATCGCGGCAACACCGGACTGCGCCGCGGAGACGCTGGTCCAGGTGGTGGCCGGATCGACGATCACCACGGCCCGGCGCGACTTGGCGTACGAGATCAGCGTGCTCCAGATCGCCCCGTTGGTCGCGTCGAGGCTGTTGGCAACATCCGTCCAGACTCCCCCCGAGTCACGGGTCAGCGGCGGCAGAACCAGCATGTTGAACAAGTCCGCCTTGTCCAGTGCGTACAGGCCCCGCTTGCCGGTCGTGTAGTTCGTGCCGGTCACCGTCGCGTTGGCAATCGTGCCGTCGGACCCCGGAGTGCCGCTGACAACCGCCTGATTGGTCACCGCCAACGGCTTGACCGTCGCCGTCGAGGCCGGATCGAACCGCACCAGCGACGACTCGTTGGCCAGCACCGTGCCGATGTACCGTGCCGCCGTCGCGTCCACCGAGATATTCCGGATCACTTCCTCGCGCACCAGCACCGCGTTGGCGTCGGTGTTCGGATTGGTCAGATACTCACGGATCGTCAGGTTGAACACCTTGCCGTAGGTCGGATCGGTGTTCGACACGTTCACGTTGTAGTCGACCGTCGCGTAGATGTTCTTGTACCAGGCCCCTTCGTTGGCCGCCACGAGCGTCACCTTCGTGCTCGAGCCGGCGTCGAGATCGGTCTTCCCCTTGATGGCGTTCGACGGGATGATGCGCACGATCAAGGCATCGGAGCCGCCGTTCTGGAAGTAGTGCTTCACCGAGTACGACATGCCGCTGTTGATCCACTGGCCGCCGAAGATCCGCTCGAAGTCGCCGTAGCCGTGGATCAGCGTCGGCTCGTCGATCGGGCCGCGCAGCGCGAGGCCGATGAAAGCGGTGATCGAGGTGCCGACTCCCGAAATGCTCCGGACGCCGCTCGGAATTTCCTGGATATACACGCCAGGATACGTTGGTGTAGTAGGCATTGTTTACTGTCCTTGCTGGAGTTGGTGGTTAGGCGACGATCTGCCCGGCGATCTGCTGGAGCTTGATGATGACGAACTCGGCCGGCTTCAGCGGCGCGAAGCCGACGATGACGTTGACCACGCCCTGGTTGATGTCGTTCTGCGTGGTGGTCTCCTTGTCGCACTTGACGAAGTAGGACTCGGACGGCTTGGCGCCCTGGAAGGCACCCTGGCGGAAGAGCTGGTGCATGAAGGCACCGACGTTCAGGCGGATCTGAGCCCAGAGCGACTCGTCGTTCGGCTCGAAGACGACCCACTGCGTGCCGCGATACAGGCTCTCCTCGATGTAGAGGGCCAGACGGCGCACCGGCAGGTACTTCCAATCGGAGGCAAGGCGATCGGCACCCTTGGTGGTGCGGGCGCCCCAGACCACGTTGCCGGCGGCCGGCAGCGTGCGGAGCACGTTCACGCCGAGCGGGTTGAGCTGGCCGTTCTCGGCGTCGGTGACCTTCACGGCCAGCGACTGAACGCCGACGAGGTTGGCATCGATGCCGGCCGGAGCTTTCCAGATGCCGCGGTCGGCATCGGTGCGGGCAATCACGCCGGCGACCGTGCCGCACGGGGCGATCGAAAGCGGCTGGTTCCCCTTCAGCGGATCGGAGACCACCACCCACGGCCAGTAGAAGGCCGAGTTCTCATCGGCGATGCTGAGGCTGGTGAAGCCCGGCGTGTTGTACACCTCGGCGAGCGTGTCCCACGCCGCAGGCGGATCGATCAGCACGACGGCGCGACGCTTCTTGCAATAGGTCTGGGCGGCGCCCCAGCTGGCCGTGTCGATGTCGACCAGAACGTCCGAGCCGTTGAGCGTCGGCGGCAGGCAGAGGATGTTGAACAGGTCGGCCTTCTCGAGCGCGTACATGCCGGTCTTGTTCCCCGAGTTGCCGATCACCTCGGTCGCCGTCAGCACGGCACCGTCGGCGCCGCTGGCAAGGAAAGTATACGCAAGCGCATTCGGAGCGTCGGCCGGGATCGTTCCGGTGGCGCGCACGAGCGTCGACTCGTTCTCGAGGACCTTCACGATGTAACGGGGGGAAACAGGATTGACCGAGACGTTATAGAAGGGCTCGTACTTGACGGTCTTGGTCGTGTCGGTCGGATCCACCTCGGTAACATACAGGTGGAACAGATCGGCGTCGGCCATGTCGATCAGATTGGTTTTGTCGACGCTGATCTTCACGCTGTTGCCCCAGGCACCGGGGGAGACGGCGGAGATCGTCAGGGTTCCGGCGGGGGCCGGAGCCGCGTACAAGGCGGCGAGGGTGCCCGAGGCGCCGACGGTACGGACGATGATGGCGTCCGAGCCGCCGTTGAGGAAATACTGGCGCACCTGATAGCTCATGGTGCTCTTGGTCCAGAGGCCGCCGAAGGTGCGCTCGAAATCGCCGTAGCTGTGGATCAGAACCGGCTCATCGACCGGGCCGCGGAGCGCGCGGCCGACGAAGGCCGTGATCGACGTGCCGACGCCGATCAGGGTCCGTACGCCGCTCGGGAGCTCCTCGATGTAGACGCCCGGATATGTTGGTGTGACTGGCATTGCAATGTTCTCCTTGTACTGGTTGCAGTCGGTGATCTGATGGTGTATGTGTGTGAGAGAAACCGAAATCTCGTTCCGATAATGCCTGCCCGGCCATGGGCGTGAGCCTGCTCCGCAGGCGCATCATGCCGCGCGACGGAAGCTCAGACACGGAAAATTCCGACGACGGGAAATCCAACGCTCTCGTCCAACGGTTGGAAATCCGACGATCGATGCGCGCAGGTCCCATGCGCCATCGTCGTCCGGCGTGAGCTCCGTGATCGGAGCCTGCTGTTCAATTGTTGTTATCGCGGTGTGCGCGGTGGCGCTTCGGATGTCCGGCGCGTATCGATCTCGAATACTGCTCCCCGGATCTCATTCCCGGTCGCGGCGCGTCTGGCGCCCTTGATGAAGCTCGTGCAACGGATTCGCTGCGGATATCTGGTGATGTGGCGACCCGGCGCCCACCACGCGGGTGGACGCCGAATCGAACGGTTGCAATCTAGTCCCGTGAGGGCAAGGGAAACAACTACAGGTTTCTGGAAGGTCCGGTGGAACCTGACACGTCGGCTGTCAGGAAACCGCCACCCAGCGATTTCGTGAAATACTTGGCGAACAGCTCGGCATGCCCCCTCGTGCGCGTCTTGCGGTGAATGGAATTGATGTGCTTGCCGACGGTGTCGAGCGAAATATCGAGCAGATCGGCGATCTCCTTGTAGGAGCGGCCATGAAGCTGCATCAGGGCGATGCGCGCCTCCTGGTCGGTGAGGCCCGCCTCCTGTATCAACCTGCGGAGCGCGCCGTTGAACGCCCGATCGAGCGGACACGCCCGCTGGTGCCGCGCGATGCAGTCGGAGAGTAGCACCACGATCATCGGCTCCAGATCCCGCATCAACGCGAGCGTCCGCTCCGGTATCGCCGGCATGCGCGCCTCCCGCCAGAGGATGATGGTCCCCAGATACGCGGTACCGTTGATGTAGTAATGCAGCTCGACCGGCGGCTGGTAACTGTCGACGGCGAGGCCGCGCCGGCGAAGCTCGCCGACGAAGCGGGAGGCGATGCCGGCACCTCCGGGGCGCGGCATGGAGGTGATGACGCTGGCCGGCTCCATCTGATCTGAAACCTGTTGCGCCACCACGATTCCGGGAGCATAACTGTCGGGATTCCTGACATCACATTCGACGTTCAGGCTCACCGTCACCCGGTCCACGCAGTAGAGCATGCCGCGCAGCGCCTCACGGAACGTTTCGAGCCACTGACGGGTCCCGCCGGCGGCCGGCAGGGAACGGAGAAACTCGAGAATGGTCGCGCGTGCCGGCGCGGCGTCCGGCAGCTCGCGACCGGGTGCCGCCACGTCATGGACGGTTCGGTCTCCGGCCGGATGATTGCCCGCCGGGACATGGCCAACCGGAACGTGGCCGGCGAGATCGGAGAGGAATGGTGAGACCGGCAGGCGAGCCTCGCCCGACGCGGACTGACTTCGCGCCCCGTCATCCCGGCGAAGAATGCGGCGCAGCTCCTCGACCCGCTCGGAATCGGTCAACATGGCTGGCAGTCGAGTAGCGCCGATAACGGCGGCGATCCCGTTGCGACGGTAGAGATCCCACCATCGCTGAACGGAGCTTTCGGAGCATTCGGCTCTGACGGCGACATCCCTGATTCTCATCCCGGGATGCTCGCGAAGAATGCGCAATGCTCGGATTCGGACCTCCTGAGGCTGACGGCGATAGTGATTTTCGAGGCGCCTGAGAAACTCCAGGCTCTCGCTGATATCGCCAATTCGCTTACGTGGCATAGTGTGGTGCATGCGATGAAGTTGGACGACACGACATGGCAAGCCCCTTCCCGCCCGCATAGCTCGATGCGGGTCGATTGAGACAACGTGATGCTCGCGGGAGGACCTGTGGCACGAGCGAACGCGTCAAACGGCCGAACCTCGGCAAGATGCCCTGACATGCGTCGGGACGATCATCGCCATAACTGCACCGTGAACAGGAATCCTTCGGGATCCAGTGGTGCTATGCGGTAATTGATACGGATCGGGAGTGGGATCCGCGCCAAAGGTAACGGTGGGACCCAGGCCGAGCAAGCCCTCTTGCCGAGAGCGCGGAACTTTTTCGTGTCTCCACATGCGATCCTCGCGACGCGCGCGGCGGGGGAAATCGCGCGTGATTCATGACATGAAATTCCGCCTGTCATGCCGGTGATGGGATGGAAGATTGCGTGGCGGAAATGTCATGATAGCATGTTGCCATCCGATATCTCAAGCAGGAGCTTGCACCACGAGCCGCGTGCAACAATTTCCCGTCACGATCCGGAAATGCTCCCGTCGCGCGTCCGATATTGTCGGATTTTCCGATCGAATGACCAATATCATGATCCGAGGAGCTCGTCGCGGCAGGTCACATCCTTGATGGGTCGGCAGATTATCTCCCACTTATTTTTTCGCGTGTGTCATCACGCCGGATAGCCCAAAGGAAGGGGGCCGTAACGGCGGGGCGCAATGATCCATGGTCGCGAGAAAACGCGGGATACTCCGGTGCAAGGTGCAATGAGGCCGGATCGTGGCGGTATATGTCAAGGGCGGCCACGGAGGGCCGCACGTGCGGAAGGAGATGGAGCGGATGATTTCAGGACCCGACGCGCGCGCCGCGATATCACCTCACTTCAATCGCTCCGTGTACCAGAGCATTTCCTCCAGGAACCGTCGGGCGCGGGAAGCGAACGTCGGGGAATCGGGCGCCCCCTGCTCGTCCAGCAGATCCTTGACGTTGGAGACCGCGAGCTTGAGGGGAATCGGCACGCCTCCCATCGCGAGGATAACGAGCCTCAGATGCGCGAGGCAGTTGATGCCGCCGAACTCTCCCGAGGAGACCGTGCAGATCCCCACCGGGGTGCGCCGGAGGATATCCGCCTCCAGATAATCGAGCGCGTTCTTGAGCACGCCGGGGATGCCGTTCTTGTATTCCGGCGTCACGATAACCAGCCCATCGGCCGAGCGGAAGGTCTCGGAAAGGTCGACGAGCGCCGCGGGCGGGTCCTGCATCTCGGACAGACGGTAGTCCATCACCGGCAGATTCAGCTCGGCGAGATCGATCAGACGCGTCTCGACCTCCGGCCATCCACGCAATTGCTCCTCCACGTAGCGGGCAATGCCGACGCTCTTCCGCCCCACCCTGCTGCTCCCGAGAATCACCGGAATACGAATGCTCATCTGACTGTTCGATGTTGTTGTTGTTGTTCCGAGCGCGAGATATCCGACACCGGCGCACCGCCGGTCCCATGCCATCCGCGCGTCGCCTCGCGGAGCATGGCGTCCAGCGCCGCGTGAAGCTCGTCGCGCCCCATGCTCCGCGCCTCGAGGGCCGAGGCCAGCTCCGCGCAGAAGATATCGAGATGCGTCTCGCCGTCACCGTCGACGACCGGGCCCCAGGTCTCGCACGGGATCCTGACGGCGGGATCGGGAACCACGAACCGCGGCTCTCCCGGGCGGATCGCTCCGCCCCATCGCAGCAGCCGGTCGGTGACCAGGCTGAGCAGCGGCCGGTCGAACGACGCGAAGACCCGATACGTGCCGAAGTCGATCAGCTCGCATCGCAACGGATCGACCGACACGGTCTGGGTAAGCTGCACGTTCACCCCGTCGATGAGCAGCGGCGTGCCGTCGAAGCGCGAGGCCTTGCGCAGCGTCGCCAGATCCTTCGGCTTCAGCCATTCGAGCTCGGTTCTCCCCCACCTGACCCGAAGCTCCCCGTTCTCCTCGCGAAAGAGGATCGACGTTATCTGATTGCTCGACGTGATGCCGTAGCGACGCAGCAGCAGCTCGACTTCCAGCTGCACGATCTGTTCCGGCGTCCCGTACTTCGGCAGCGCCGCGCCCCCTTTCGGCCGGCGATGCGCGCGGCGCACCAGAAGCCCGGCCGGCGCCGTGCGATCCCGCGGGAGCTTGATGTCGAACCCGGGATCGATCACCGCGTAGATCGGCACCGTGGAGAATCCGGTGCCGGCATGGCGGAAGATCGCTTCGATAAGCTGCTGGTTGAGCACTTCGAGGAGCGCGTCGCTCAGCTTCAGCAGCCCGTCGCGATGCGTCCCGATCCTCGGCGTCACGTCGGGAGCGCAGCCGCTCCCCTTCACGTCGAGCAATCCCTCGGCCGCCATCCGCAGATCGTTCGGCGCGGTGCCCGGCCGCCGATTGGCGGCGATCGAGAAGAGGAGCGCACGACCGTAGGCATGCGGCCGCGTGGCGATCACCTCCGAGGGACGCGACGGGATCGGCGTGTTCGCCTCACACTGCGATGCCTGGCTGGTGGAGATGAACGCGACGTTGGAGAGCAGCCACCGGTCGACGGGCGCCTGGAGATGCTCCCGTGAACGATCGCGCGCGGTTGAGATATCGGCGGCAAGCTCCGGGAAGTCGCGCAGGATCAGCTCGTGGTTCACGTAGAGCACGCGCGCCTCGGTCAGCTCATGGACCTTCTCGTCGCGAAGTGGCGTTCCGGTGATCTCCGAGAGCGATCGGAATACCGGTCCCTCGGAGTAGTACCGGCCGAGCTCCGGCTCCCGCGGACGATCATCATCTCCGTTCATTCGATCACCCCGTGGGCATGCCCGGCGCCGGACGCGGCTCCTCCGACGACTCCGCCGGTCCGGCCGGCACGGGAGAGTATCTCGCCGAGAATATAGCGGGCAACCACATCCTCGGAGCAGCAGTTCCGGTAATACTCGACGGTGCGATGGTGGAGCTCTTCCAGGCGCCCCGGATCGCGGAAGAGCGGGTCGAGCAGCTCCGGCAGCGCATCCCAATCCTCGACGATGATGCCGGGGAACGGATCGTAATACCAGGTGCGTGGCAGCTCGCAGGAGACGATCACGTTGCCGGCGCGCGCCGCCTCGAAGAATCGGAACGTCACCGGCGAGCGGGTCCCCATCGGCGCGAAGACCACCTTCGCGTCCATCAGCAGCGACGCATACTCATCCGGCGCGAGGCCGGCACGGAAGCGCTCGGTGTAGTTGATGAAGGTTCTCAGCCGCTCGAGCCCGGGCCGGCGCAGCAGCTCCTCGACGGCGCGGCCGATCGCAGGACGGTAGTTGGTGGCCTGCCCGCTGAAGAACGCGTCGAGACGCCGCGAGGCGAAGGGCGTCATCGGCAGATCCGGAACGTCGCCGTTGTAGCCGAGCGGAATCGCGCGGACATTCTCGGGCATCGACTCCGGGGATGGCGGGTAGGAGGTGAAGAGAAGGAAGAGCTCGTCGGTGAGCTCCGGAAGGCGATGATCCTCGTTGCCGATCTGGATCACGATCACATCCTCCCCGACGCGGGGAATCGGCTCGCGGTTCCTGACGTACCACTGGAACCGGCGCGCGACCGGATGGGCCAGCACCTGGCGGAGCACGCGGTGGAAATAGACCAGCTCGGCCGAGGTTCTCAGCCAGAGATATTCCACCGGATCGCCGCCGTCGAAGAACGCGAGCGCCTCCTCCACCGGAGTCATCCCATCCCCCCGGCCAGACCGTTTCCCATGGGGGCCACCGGCGCCACGCCGACGGAGCCGGCGCTCATCGCATGCGATACGTCGTCACGATGCGGACCCCGCGCCACGTGCGGGATGGTTCTGGCGAGATAGGCATGCAGCCGTTCGTAGGAGCGCCACCACTGATCGAGCTCGATGCTGAATGCATGCTCGAAGCAGTAATGGTGGATGAACTGCCACGCCTCCCTTCGCTGTCGCTCGGTATACTCGTCGATGTAGCGGCATGCCTCGTCCAGGCTCGACTCGTCCGCGGCGAAGGTCGCGGCGCGATAATCGCTGTTGCCGAAGGTGACCACCGGACGCCCATGGATCAGGCTTTCGAAGCCGACGCCGGAGTTGATCGTGATCACCCCCTCCGCGCCGGCTATCAGCTCGTGCACGTTCCCGTCCACGATCCGCACATGCTCGCCGAGCCGCGCGCATTCGGCCACGGCGCTATCCACCTCCTCGTAACCGATGCAGCTCGGGTGGACCTTGATCACCACGGTTCTGCCGCGGCTTGCTCCCCAGCGCGCCACCGCGAGGATGAACCGGTCCACCGTGATCGGCGAGTGATGAATGTTGACGTAATCGATCGGCACCTGCGCCGGAACGAAGATGTAGCGTGAAGGGAGCCGCGGCGTGGAGCCGATCGGCGGCTGCGGTGCCTTCGATCCTCCGCTGGCCAGATACCCATCCACCAGCGAGCGGCAGTAGGACTCGGCAAGAACCGGATCGGCCGAGAGGTAGGGCACCGGCCGCGTCGAGGCCGAGTGATCGGCTCCCCAGCCGATGTGGTCGATCGTGAAGAGCTCCCGCAGATGCATCTGCTTGTAGTAGAGCTCCCCCGGAACGTCGCGCGAGGTCGCGTGGGCGAAGATCCTCACGTCGGCATCGTCGTGCACGCGCGCGCCGGGACGATAGGTGCCGATGGAGATATCGTGGCCGAGCTCGCCGAGACATTCCAGGAGCATTCCCTCGAACGCGCGCCACTCGCGATACAGGCCGATCGGAGCGCCGTTGCGCGATCCGACGGCACGCGCCACCAGGTTCATCAGGTGAATGGCCACCCGGCTCATCGCGGCCCCTCCGCCTCGATATCGGCCACGGCGTTTTCCATGCCGCGGACGCGCATGTACTCGGTCTGGGCGCGCCACTGACGGTCGGCGCACTCGGCGGTGGTGCCGGTCGGGATCTGGTCGAGCAGCCGGAAATGTCCCGCCGTGTCCCGGCCCCGCGCAAGCAGCACCGCGTGATGCGGCAGCGTCTGGCGGACGTCCGCGGCGATGTAGCGGACGGCCATGCCGATCCTGAAATCGTCGGTCGGATTCGGTCCGGAGCTGTGCACCAGGTCGACGTGGTGAAGCGAGAACTGTCCCGGCGCGAGCACCATGTCGCTCGCCTCCTCCACCCCATCGGGAGCGTCGATGGTCATCCCGGAGAGGAGCATGTTCGCGGCGTCGGGATACTCGCGATGCTCGTAGAGGGTCCGATGCGATCCGGGGATCACCCGGACGCAGCCGTTGCGCGGAGTGCTCTCGGAGAGCGCCACCCAGGCCGAGACCGACCGCCGCGAATCGAACCCGCGATAATGTCCATCCTGATGCCAGGAGACGAAGCGCAGATCGTTCGGATACTTGCAGAAGATGGTGGAGCTGTGGACGATGATATCCTCGCCGAGCAGATCCTCGACGGTATCGAGGATCCTCGGATGGAGCGCCAGCTCGTATGCCCACGGGAAGTAGAGATGAAGCTGCGCGCACTGGATCGGCACCATCTTCCCGCCGCGATAGTCGTTGAGCTCATCGAACGAGGCGCGATATCTCCCCACCTCCTCCGTGCTCAGCCCGTCGACCGGCGAGAGATACCCCTCCCGCTCGTACCGTTCGACCTCGTCGGCCGACAAAACGATCCCCATGTCTCGATCCTCCAGGTTATGTGGGCCGGCCGCGACAGGGCCGGTGAGCTCACGAGATGACTGAAGCGCCGGCGCCACGCGTCCCAGCGACATGCGTCCCAGCGGCATGCGTTCCAGCGACATGCGTTCCAGCGGCATGCGTCCCGGTGACGTGCGGCGCCGCGACGTGCGGTCCCGCGATGCGCGATCCGCCTCGCGCTCCCACCGCGACCGACGCGGCGAAGCGCACCACATCCTCCATCCATCCCTCCATCGACCAGGCACCGACCTGAGCGGCGATCTCCGCGCGCCGCGCGAAGAGCTCGTGCCGACGGGCAAAAGCATCCTCGATTCCCCCGGCCAGCCCGGCCGGATCGGTGGCGATGGTGACGCCGGGTCCACCCGATGAGGCCAGCAGCGGTCCCCACCCGACCGGCGTGCTCACCACCGGAACTCCTGTGGCCAGCGCCTCGAAGAGCGTCAGCGGCCCGGCCTCCGCGCGGCTGGTGACCAGCAGGCACCCCATCGACGCGTAGAGCGCCGGGTAGGAGTCGAAGCCGATATCCGCCTTCTCCAGATGATCGCAGCCGACGCCGAGCGAGCGAACCTCCTCGGCGAGATCGGCCAGATCCCGGCCGACCAGCAGCACGCGATAGGATCCCTCCGGAAGCCGCACCCGCGCGATCGTTTCCGGCAGCCACTCGATCCGCTTCCGGAGATGATTCCGTCCGACCCAGCCGACGCGAAAGGTCTCGTCCAGCTCGCGCCGGGGACGGAACACCTCGAGCGCGCCGATCGGGCGCTCCAGGGCCGGCATGGCGTCGATGGCGATGCCGCCGCCGGCCAGGTATTCGCGCTGATCGGGATGGCAGAGCACGATCCCTCCGGCGACGCGGACCCCCTGCCGGCTTCCCCCCTCGAGATACTGCCGCTCGTCGTCGAAGTCGTGGATGCAGGCGACGGTCCGGCGTGGATCGGGGGCGCGGTCGATCTCGCGCGTCCTGAGCGCCACCCAGGCGTCGGCATCCGGCGAGGGAGTGCTGCCGGCCGTGATCGTGATCCCGTCGAGGTCGAGCGCGGCGAACCGCCGCTTCAGATCCTCGAAAAGCCAGCCGAGATCCTCGGCGTAGACATCGATGTTCACCCGATCCTCCCGGCCTCGTCCCCGGCGGCGCGCTGAGACAGGCTCCACGCCGCGAGCACGCGAGGCATCCCGTCTGACGGGACGGGACGCGACCACGCGGGGCACGCGTCCGGCGGATGGTTCAGGCGTCCGATGCGATCGGTACGACGGGGGTGCCTCATGCGAGCTGGGGCTCCGGGATCAGGCCGGCGACGTGCC
This sequence comes from Bacteroidota bacterium, assembly GCA_048498995.1. GTDB lineage: Bacteria > Bacteroidota > Ignavibacteria > OLB7 > OLB7 > JBEHWX01. The sequence continues at coordinate 37,232 of JBEHWX010000014.1, read as the reverse complement.
GGCGCAGATGCTCCCGCGCGCTGAGGGCGAAGCTCACCATCGCCTCCAGTCCCGTCGGCTCGTCCATGTCGCCGTCGTTGCTGAGGCAGTGGACTCTGTCGGCCGCTTCCGGCATCATGTCGATCACGGCCTGGCGCTGCTCGCCGGTCATGCAGTAGATCGCCTCGGCCTCGGAGATCAGCTCCGGCGTGAGCGGACGGGCCACGTGGTCGTGCGCGGCCACGCCGAGCGATTCCAGGGCGGCGATCGCCTCCGGCTTCATCGGCTTGCCGGTGCGCGCGGCGATGCCGGCCGACCCGAGCTCGATGCCCGCGGACGCCAGCTCGCCGACCGTCACGCCGAGACGCGCGGCGATCTCCGCGGTGCAGATCGCCTGCGCCATCGGCGAGCGGGCCGTGTTGCCGGCGCAGATGAAGAGGAAGAGGCGGCGCACCGGCTCGGCGCGTCTCTCGCGGACCGCGGCCACCACCGCCAGCAGCGCGAGCGCCGATAGCAGCAGTCCCGCCCCGACCAGCTCGCCGGCGCGCGGCGCGGGACGATTGAACAGGAACATCAGCGTGAAGGAGGCGACCACGCCGGAGAGAATGCTGCAGGCGCGGTTGACCGGCACGCAGAACGTATGCTCGCGCGGATGGAGATAGATCTGCGTGCCGAAGACATAGAGCGTGGCGTAGAGGGCGCCGACCAGAAGGAAGAGCGCCCCGGCCAGCGGACCGGGCACGGCCGCGATTCCCGCCCAGAGACCGTTGCCCACCTCCCCGCCGACGAACAGCGGGATCAGCAGCGTCAGCAGAAGCTGCACCGGCATCGCGACCGCCTGCTCCTCGACGAAGTAGCGGATCGTCGTGTCGCGCTCGCTCGTCTTGCCGAGCATGTCGATCACCCGCAGCCGGAACACGTAGCCGAACAGGTAGAGTCCGATCGTCCCGACAGCCGCGGCCGTCAGGGTGAAGTCGGTCGCGGTGGCGAAGGCGGCCACGAGCGAGCCGAGCGTGAGCGCGAACGCGGCCATGGCATCCCACTTCACCCTTCGTCCGCTCATGAAATCGGTGACGCGGGCGATGATCAGTACCCCGCCGCGCATCGCCACCAGCACCAGCACGATCGAGACGCCGGGAAGGCTGAAGGCGAGCGTGGTCGTGGCGACGATCAGCGCCGTGCAGACGCCGGCGATCACCGACTGCCAGCGGATGATCGGGACCGACACGCCGAACACCTGGCGCCGCTCAACGTAGCGCCACCAGTCGAGGCGCCAGACGATGATGCTCATCAGCACCCACGTCGCCACCGCGGCCAGCGGCAGGATCGTGTAGCCGAAGACCTTCGGAACGCCGGGAACCAGCCCGCTGGTCAATGCCTTGATCAGCAGGCTGTACGGGATGTAGGCGAGGAAATACCGGAAGCCGAGCGACCAGATGGGATCGATGCGGCGGGATCCTCCCGTACGGGCAGACACCTGGGAAGTGGAAGTGAAAGCCATCACGCACTCACGGTTTGTAGAAGGATGCGTCGTAGGACTGTCCGAGAATCGCCTTGCCGATCATCGCAAGGTTGTGGTCGTCGTTGTCGTGGCGGACATAGAAGGAGAGATCGCGATAGATCCGCTCGAGATGTCCGGGGCGGTTCAGCGATCGCGCGCCACAGGTCCGGATGCAGAGCTTCACGGTCTGCTCGGACAGATGCTCCATCACGTGACGGGCACGACTGCCGGCCAGCTTCGCCTCCTCGGGATCGGTGCGCCAGAGCTCGGCCACGTGCTTGAGCCAGAGATGCCCGGTCTCGACGTTGACCGCCATGGTGCCGATATGCTGCTGCACGTAGGGATCGTTCACCCGGTTCTGCGCCGCCACGTATTCGAGGGCATAATCGTAGGCGGCCTCGGCCGCGCCGAGGAAGGAGGCGGCGTAATGCGGGATGAACCTCGTCTGCCATCCCTCGCGCAGGTACGCGCCGGGGGGGCCGATCAGGTTCTCCTCGGGAACGAACGTCTTGTCGAAGCGGACCAGGTGGCTCACCGTTCCCCGCATGCCGATCGGATCCCACCAGGAGTCATCGGTGGTGACCGACGGATCATCGAGATTGCAGGCCAGCAGCAGAAGCTGCTCGGGAGAGTTTTCGGCGTGGCGCGCCCCGCCGGGCCCCTCCGCGTTGACCAGGAGAATGGCCCAGTGCGCGCCGTTGGCGCTGGTGCAGAAGACCTTGGTGCCATCGACGATGTAGCCTCCGTCGACGCGGGTGAGGTTGGTGCCGAACCGGCGCTGCTCCCCCGGCACGCGGTTCTGCGGCTCGCCGCTCCAGGCCACCCAGAGCTCGCCGCGATCGACCACGCCGGAGAACCACCGGCGCTTCTGCTCCTCGGTGGCCAGCGCGTCGAGAATCACGAGGGAGTTGGCGTGCCCCTCCCAGCAGCGGGCCAGCGAAAGATCGACCTTCGCCAGCTCCTTGGTCATCATCCAGAGCGTGTAGGAATCCCCGCAGACCGGGCCGAGGCCGAGGCCGCCGTAACTCTGCGGCACCGTCGGCGCGTGAAGGCCGGCCGCGCGCATGTCGTCGAAATCCTCTTTCGGGAAGATCGCCAGCCGGTCGTACTCCGCGGCGCGCGCCAGGAAAGCTCCGTTGGCCAGCTCCCGCGTCCGCGCGATCAATGCCTGCCGGTCGATCACCGCGCGCTTGGTTCCGTTTGCCGTCGCGACGTCACTCATGGAAATAGTACTCCCGGGCGAAGTAGTCGGCGCGGCCGCTCTCGTCCTTGAACCGGTTGAAGGTTGCTATCACGATCAGTCCCAGATTGATGTTTCCCGCCAGAAACGACTCCATGAAGCCGAAGTCGATCAGCGCGCTGAACGCGGAGAGCTTGTCGCCGGCCACCGAAGTGGCGAACATCGTGATCTCCGTCTCGGGCCAGACGACCGCGGAGTCCGCGGACTCGGCCCGGATCACCACGGCGTCGCCGCGGCGCGCGAGGGTGAACGAGGAGATTCCGGTGCTCTTCGGGTTGCTGTTGCGCCACTGTCCGAGATAGGGCCCCGGATCGATCGGCGCGGCCATGCCTCCCTCGGCCGCCGGCAGATCGCCGGCGCGGGAGTGGCTGATGGTCTCTGTCTGCATGTATACCTCCGGAAGCCGGCGTCGGGAAGCTCCCGCGCCGGCGCCTGTTAACGATGGAAGAACTCTCGCGTCTGGTAGGGAATGCGGCCGCTGCCGTCGCTGAAGGTGCTGTACGTCTGTATCACCAGAATGCCCCTGGCGTAGTTGACCGCCAGCAGCACGTCGACCGTCTCCAGCCGGTAGTGTCCGTGGAAGCCGGCCGGGTCGAGCGTGGAGGGATTGCCGTACGGCTGTACCTCGATCGCTCCCCAGTCGATCGGCGCCCCCTTCTCGGTCCCGACGCCGAAGACGCGGAGCATCAGCCGCCCCTCCTCGAGCCAGGTCTCGAACCGTTCGATGTAGATCGTCTCGCTGTTGGTATTGGTCCAGCGTCCGAGCATCGGCTCCAGATCGATCGTCCCTCCTTCGGGAACCATCGCGTCGCCGCGCATGTAGGTCGTCAGGTGCATGGCAGAGTGAGTGTTGTCGATGAATGTCGAGCGCGCAGCTTTCAGGAGCCGGGAACGGCCAGCGCGCTCGGAACCGCCTGCTCGTCGCGGCCGAGAATGCCGTCGACGATCGGCCGCGGAAGCGAGAGCCCGGTCAGCAGCCGGAACTGCGCCAGCGCCTGCGCGCGGAGCACTTCCCGGCCGTCGATGCAGGTCATCCCACGCTCGCGCGCCTCGGAGATCAGCCGGGTCGTGGAGGCGCCGTAGATCAGGTCGATCACGATCGCGGCCGCCGGCAGACTCCGCACCGAGAATGGCTCCTCCTCCGGATTGCGCCCGACCGAGGTGGCGTTGATCACGACGTCGAAATCGTGCACGAGATCCTCGGAGAACGGCAGCAGCGGAAGGCCCAGCAGCCGGGAGGCGTGCAGGCCGCGATCGCGACCGCGGTTCATCAGCGTCACGCGCGCGCCGCAGAGCTTCAGCGAGGCCGCGATCGCGCGCCCGGCGCCACCGCAGCCGACGATGAGCACGCGAAGCCCGGCGATCGGGATGCCGCGCCGCATCAGCGGCTCCTGCACCCCGACCGAGTCGGTGGTGCTGGCGATCCAGGCCTCGGAGGAGACCACGATGTTGTTGGCGGCGTTGGCGATCACGCAGAGCCGGTTGCTCATCCGCGCGGCGGCAACGGCGTCTTCCTTGTGCGGCGCGGCGATCGTCCCGCCGCCGAACCGGATGCCGAGCGCGGCAAGCCCCTCCGGCCCCTCCATCGCCGCGCGGAACTCGGCGAGCCGCTCGGCATGGAAGGGAAAGTAGAGAGCGGGATATCCGAGCTCGCGATAGCCGGCGTTGTGCAGACGCGGCGAGAGGGAGTGCGCGACGGCGGTGCCGATGATGCCGAAGATCTGCTTGACCGGACGAAGCAGCGGCAGGCCGTAATCCTCCATCAGCCGTCGGATCCCGAAGGCGAACGGATCGCGTCCGCTCTCGACGATCGGCGCGAAGACCACTGGCGCGCCGAAGTGCGGGGCGATCACGCGGGTCCAGGAGCCATGGCGTCCGGAGGCATAGGCGATGATATCGGCGCGGCGGCGCGCGGCCAGAAGCCGGAGCGGCAGAAGCGCCTCGGCGGTCGAGGCGGCATCGGGAACGAGACGGTAGAGCGCGGCCGGCACGGCGGTGTAGCGGTCGAGCCGCCGGTCGAGCCGCGCGAGGCTTTCCGATGCCCCATGCCAGGAGATGATCCGCTTTGCCGCGGGCACCACCTCCAGGATCTCCGGAAGCAGATCCCGCTCCCCCTCCAGCTCCACGAGGTCGAACTTCTCGGCGGCGGCCGCCAGAAGCTCGCGCCGCGCCGAGGCGTCGCCGTCGAAGGACCCTCCCTCGGCGGCGCTCCGGAGCGAATAAATCAGGCTTCCGGGAAAGCGCTCCCGCAGTCGGGGCTCCGGAATGTCTCCGACCAGATCGGCCCGCACTTCGAGCGAGCCGACGGCGTCCGCAGCTTCGGCAAGCTCATGCAGCTCGCCGGAGAGCGGGGTATCGATCGTAGCGATGAGAGACGTCGTGATCACCGAGCACCTCGCCGTTACTTCATCTTCATGGGCCGCGCATCGGCGGCCCCGGGGTAGTTCGAAGGTTGGTTGTCGTCAGCCTCCGCGCGCATGTCGGTCACGCGCGGGGGCCGACGCTGCCTGGGGCGATCAGTCGCCGACCAGGTCGAGCTTCTTGCGACTCAGATCGACGCGGGCGATGAAGACCTCGGTGGAGCCGATGCTTCTGTTCGGCCCGAACGTCACCGGAGGAATCACGCCGGTATCGAACCGGTACAACGCGCGCAGACGCGCCAGGAGCGTTTCCCGGCTCAGGTCGCGGCCGGAGCGCATCAGCGCCTCGATGTAGATCTTGGCCGACGCGAGCGCGGCAAGCCGGTAGCTGCGCCAGTTCTCGCCGAGACGGTATTTCCGGCGCAGCGCGTCGTACTCGGCCGCTCCCGCGGTCGTGGCACGCCAGAGTGGATAGGAGATGTAGATCCTGCCGTCGAGAGCGGCCGGGATCGTGCCGGGGTCGAGCACCCAGAGCGACGACGGCACCAGCAGCCGCGGCCGCCAGCCGGCCGGAAGCCGGCGCAGCAGATCGGCCTGGACCGCCGGCGGCAGCAGCATGACCAATACCAGCGAATCCTGGCGGCTCAGCTCCTTGAGCAGGGCGTCGCGCCCCGCCGGATCGTCCGGCACCCGCAACGGCACGAGCGCCTTCCATCCGAGCCCCCCCGCGGTATCGGTAAGCGCCCTGGCCAGCGTGCTGTCCAGCGGGGCTCCGTCGTGCAGCACCACTCCGCGGGCGTGATCGACATCGAGATGCCGGATCGCGTGCGCCACCAGCGCGCCGCATTCGCCGGCCAGTCCCGGAAAGAGATAGAAGATCCCCGCCTCCGCCGCGTCCCGTCGCGGCTCGGCGGCCACGGCGCCGACCAGCGGCGTGCGACGCTCGGCCGCGATCGTCGAGGGATCATCGTTCACGCCGGCGCCGATCGAGCCGACCATCGCGAACGGCGCGCTCCGCGCGATGAACTGCCGCAGACGCTCCGGCGTGGAGTCGGCCGCGGAGGGAGCGGCCAGCACGATTCTACGTCCGTAGATCCCACCGCGGCCGTTGACCTCGTCGAAGCAGGCACGGATCGTTTCGAGCATCGCGGCGCCGACGTCATCGCCGCCTGACCGGTAGCCGAAGAGGGTGCCGGTCTCGATCGTCGAGTCGCTCAGCCCCATATCCCGCTCGCCGCCGAGCACCTTCAGATAGGCGATCAGATCGTCCATCTGCTGATTCGACATCCGGTAGCGGGGCATCGCCGCCTGCAGCGCGTTGCCGGCCGGATCGAGTCCCATCGTGATCGCGCGGCGCAGCTGCTTCTCGGTATAGCCGGGATGCCGGCGTCCGTCGGCGCTCCCGGACCGGTCGCGCGTCAGTTCCTCCCACGTCAGATTCGAGGGCTTGACGCCCCCCTCGGGACGTCCCCGTCCATCGGCACCGTGGCAGCTTCCGCACGGGAGCACGGAGGATGCGACCGGCGTGCCGGAGACGACGGCGACCATTCCCTCGGCTCCCTCGCGATAGATCTTTCTCCCACGCTCCACCGCCGGAGACCCGTCGGCGTGAACGAGCATGGTCGCGGCCGCCAGGAGCGCGGCCATCGACAGCAGGAGCATCGGAGCGCCCGGCTTCTTCGTCACCATCGTGCGGATCGAGATCATCGGGTCCGCCTACTTCCTGTCCTTGAGAATGGCGTCGACGACCGGAATGATCTCGTCGGCCGGGGAAAGTCCATCCACCTTCTTCCAGAGGCGCGTCGGGACGTTGCCGACGAGCATGATCGTCTTGTGCTCGTCGGGGCGGCCCACGTCGTTGCCGATCCGCTTGAGCACCTGATGCACCTCCTCCGGCGCGCCGGAGAGGAAGTACCAACCGCGACGCGCGCCGAAGCGATCCGCGTAGTCGCCGAGCGTCTCCGGCGTGTCGTGTTCCGGGTCGACGGTGATCGAGATCAGGTTCACATCCTTGCCGACGTGGTCGCCGAGATGCTCCTGAAGGCGGCTCATCGTCGTGCTCATCACCGGGCAGCTTCCGGTGCAGCGCGCGAAGAAGACGTCGATCACCACCACCTTGTCCCGCAGCAGATCGGAGTAGAAGCGCATCTCCTCGCCGAACTGGTTTTTCAGCTTCAGGTCGGAGAAGTACTGCCGGTCGGCATCGTCGTTTCCGGCCACGCCCCGCGCGGCAACCGAAGGCGCGGTCGTAGCGGGTGCGGCCGCGGCGGGCGCCGATGTCGCCACCATCGACTGCGGATCATTCGTGAGGCCATGCGTGACCGCGACGCGCGGCAGGGGGCGACGCTCACGAGCCAGATTCGCCACCGTTTCCACGATCCTGACCCGCTCCTTCGGGAGCTTCCCCTTGATGGCATTCGCCAGGGTCTCCGGCGCGGCAAGCGCGTTGGCGCGGATCCACGTGCCATCGGCGCCGCCGATCATCATCGTCGGCGTGTGATTCTCCTTGGCCGGCGTGTAGACCTTCAGCGCTTTCAACAGCGCGTCCACGTCGTCCTTGGCGCCGGTCAACAGAGTCCATCCGGCGGAGGCGCCGAACTTCTGGCTCCAGGCCCGAAGCCGCTCCGGCGTGTCGGTCACCGGATCGATGCTCACCGAGATCATCGCCACGTCCTTGCCGACATAATCTTCCATCAGATCGACCAGCCGCGAGAAGTTCGCCCCCATCGGCGGGCAGATCGTGGTGCAGGTGGTGAAGATGAAGTTCATCGCCACCACCCTGCCGCGGATCAGATCGTGAAGCCTGACCCGCTCACCGTTCTGGTTCACGAGCGTCACGTCCGGAAGCGTCGAGACGGAGACCTGTCCGGCCGAGGCATCGGCGGAGTCGCCGGCCTTCGCGGCGGAGGCGGAGGGGGCGCAGCAGGAGTTGGTGGCCTTCCCCTTCGTTGCGCTCTTCGACGCCGCGCTCTTGCCGCTGGCGCCCTTGCCGCTGGCGCCCTTGCCGCTGGCGCTCTTGGAGGCTGGAGCACAGCAGCTCCCCTTCTTCGTCTGCGCCAGCAGCCCCGAGGAGGGGATCATTGCCGCCGCGAGGAGAAGGGGGAGGAGACTCCTGGTGATCGATCCGTTACCTGCTCGCATGATCCTCCATCACCTCCTGGTCCGGAAGAGCCCGGACGACCTTGAATTGTGCGTTGTTGAAGCCCATCCCACGGGAGGGGCAGCCGACGTAGAAATAGTAGGCGCCCGGATCGGGAAGCGTGATCGAGGCCTCGTAGGTGCCGCGCGTGGCGGTCTCGGTGGCCGCCACATCCTCCCACCAGAGTCCGGCCGCGAGCATGCCGCGCATCTGCACATCGCGAAGTCCGGAGATGGGCGCCATCGTGGCCGGATCGCTGAGCGTGAAGCGCACGGTGGTGCCGCTGCCGCTCTTCACCGCCGGCGGCGCGTCGAGAAACGTCACCGCGAGCGGGCCGGCCGCGGTGCCGACGCGCTTGATCATCGCCTGCTGTTCCGGCTTCACCTCCAGCTCGAAGCAATGGATGATCCGGGGAGCGTCGAGCAGGAAGGAAATATCGTAGGTGCCGGGGGCGCCGAGCTGCACCACCGTCTGGTATTCTCCGGGCGCCTTCTCGTGGAGGCTCCGGTCGAGCACCTGCACGGCGCGCGCCTCCTTCCGATAGTTGCTGAAGCTTCCCATCGGCGCGGCCATTCCCTCGGAGTAGTAGTAGACCGCGCGATCGAGCGGGTTGGCCACGAGCACCGCCCCCTCCCCCGGAGCCTGCACCACGCCGTCGGCGAAGGTCGGCGTGTTGAAGCGCCCCGGAGGGAAATCCCCGCCGGGGAAACTGACCACCGACAGCGGCGCCCCCTCCCGTCCGACCCCGTCGAGCGGGATCATGAGCACGCTCTCGCTGGCCACGTGGCGCACGTAGGCGAGCCGGTCGGAGAAGTAGACGGCATCGGGAATCGAGTCGACCTTCGCGCTCTGGATCACGCGGTTGGTGGCCGCGTCGAGCACCAGCACGCGGTTCTTCTCCGGGCTGACGATGAAGGCGAAGCGCCCGCCCGGGGCGAACCTGATGCTGGTGATGCCGGTATCGGCCGGCGCGCGCGCTATCACGCGATGCGAGCGGCCGTCGACCACGCTCACCGCGCCGCGGGAGTCGGCCACGTAGGCCGCCGCCGCCACCGGCGAGTAGGAGATCGACAGTGGATGCCCACCGACCGGCACCTGCGCCAGCACGCGCGGATCGCGCGCGTCGATCACGGTCACCGTTCCGTCGAGCGTGTTGGTGATGAAGGCGAAGCGTCCGTCGGGATCGACCGCCATCGTGTGCGCGCCGTGGCCGGTCTCGAGCTCGCGCACAAGCCTGCCGGTGACCGCGTCGATCACCGCCACGCCGGAGATGGCTCCGCCGCCGCCGGCCCGCTGATACTCCACCCAGAGATAGCGCCCATCCGGCTGGAGGAGCACATGGGCGGGAACGCCGGCGACCCGGACGGTGTCCGTCACCTTCCAGGTCGCCGTGTTGATGATCGCCACCGCGCCGGCGGCCGGCATCGAGACGAAGAGCTTCTCCCCCTCCTCGGCCAGCGCCCAGTCGACGCCCGGAGCGGGTAGCTCCACCTGCGCCAGCAGACGGGTGTTGCCGTAACCGAAGATCGGATCGACCACGTGGATCGTCCCGTCGTCGTTCAGCGTCAGCACGTAGTAGATCGTCAGATCCATATCCGCTCGGGAGCTGAGGCCGCCGCCGAGATGGTTGGCCACTCGCTCGGTACACTCCCTGCCGGCCAGCGGCGCGCCTCGCCGCAGATCCATCCAGGCGGCCGGCGAGGCGCCGGAGATCCCGGTGCCGGAGACGGTGTCGGAGATCCTGAAGCGGACCCTGACATTCTCCCCCTCGTGAAACTCCTTCCCCTGCTGGGAGCCGTCGACCGGATCGATCGCCAGCTCCACGCGCACCCCCTCCTCGATCACCTCGCGGCGATAGGAGCCGGAAACGCCCTGCGAGCGCGCGTCGACCGAGAGAGCGCCCAGCAGCGCGAGCGCCAGGGTCCACGCGCGGAGCGGCCGCATCCATCGAGGCTTCGAGCACCCGCGTCGGGTCGAGCTCGTCATGTCATCAGTCATCGTCATAGTCATCGTGTCGGATCTTCTTCATCCTCTCGCCTCCGGCATGGGCCGTCGGGAGCTTCGTCTCATTCCCCGCTCTTCTTGTCCTTGCCGCTGCTGACCGTCACCGGCTTCAGCGGAGCCACGAAGGGCTGCTCGCCCGGCAGCAGCGGCCGCGTGAGGTCCGGCGTCTGGCTCGGCGCCTTCACCGCGCGCGCGGTCTCCTCGGCGCGACGCACCGCCTCGAAGGTCTTCAGCTCGGAGTTCGTGAATTTGATGCTTCCTCCCTCGCCGGAGACCAGGAGAAGGTCGGATTGCGAGTTGATCAGCTTCTGCAGCATCGTCTTTCCCTGGCGCGTGAGCACGTTGGTCGCCAGCTTCCAGGAGCCGTTGGAGGTGTCGACCGGGATGGTCCCGATCAGGGTGCGCGAGGCTCCCTTGACCGAGTACACGTTGATCGTGCTGGCGAACTTGTTCGTCGTCGGATCGACCGTGTTCTGTCCCTTGATCTCCATCTTCTGCAGGTCAGCGGCGATCATCCGCACGGCGTCCTCCCGCGGCGGCGTGACGGTCATCACCCCCCACATGCCGGTGTAGTTGTCGTTCTTGACATACGAGGCATAGAGGTAGTCGCCGGTGGTGCCGCCGGGTCCGCCGGCCGGGCCGAGCAGCAGATCGTAGCTGTTGGCCGACAGAAGCAGGCTGCGCGCGCCCATCCACTCCGACAGCGGGTTGGTGCCGATCGTCGTGGAGTTGTTCTGATACGGCTCCTCCTGCCACGGATATCCGTTGATCGCGATGTTCGAGCTGGTGCCGGTGCCGTAGGCGTGCAGCATGCGCACGCGGATCGGCGTGCCGGCCGAGGCGGTGAAGATCGGCGTCGACGGGAGCCCGCCGATCGTCTGCCCGAAGGCGGAGTCGGCGTACATGGCCGCGAGGTTGGCCTTGGCCAGGTTGGTGACGGTGCTGGAGACGCGGTTCTGCTGCGGCTCGGTGCGGTAGTTGACCGCCGTGTACGACGAGCTGTTCTGCGACACCGACACGTTGTTCTGCAGCATCGTGACGAACTCGCGGAAGGCCGGCTTGTTCTGTGCGCTGTCGCTGCTGCTGGCGAAGACCGTGGCCGAGGCGTGCGACCCGGCATCCTCGGTCCAGACCGATCCGGACGGCTCGACGACGATCGAGCCGATCAGACCGTACTTCCACTGCAGAAGCGGATCGGGAGCGGTGAGGTTGGCCGAGCCGAACTCCACCGGCACCGGCGTGTAGCCGCTGCCGCTCTTCTGCCAGATGCCGGCGTACCAGGAATAGGTGCGCGTGGAATCGGGCGCGATGGTCTGGTCGGCGTTGTGGCCGACACGCGAGCCATCGCTCGTGGTGACGTCGTAGGAGAGAAGCTGCGCGTTCAGGCCGACGCGCGACGACGGGCTGGCCTGGTAGACCAGGCTGGAGTAGAGCGAGTTGGCGTTCTTCCAGATGCTCGTCAGACCGGTCAGCGTGCTGAAGGTCTTGTCGGTCGTCGGATTGAACTTGTTGACGAGCGTCACCTTCACGCACTCTCCCGGACGGGCGCGCAGGATCAGCGGCTCGACGGCGGTGGAGCGGTTGTAGGTGCCGCCGGTCAGATCGGACTGGCGGAAGTAGATGATCGCGTTCGGATCGCTGAAGCCGAACTTCGGATTGTAGACCAGCGCCCCGTTGGCCGGGTTGCCGACGGTGGAGTCGAGCGCGGCCTGCGCGGACATCGCCACCACCGTGTAGGTGCGCACCGGCGCTCCGGTCGGGCAGCCGCAGTTCTGCGAGGAGTACCCCGGCGTGTTGTTCGGCAGCGCCACCAGCGAGCTGGTCGTCGACTTGTAGCCGCGGAGAATTCCCCAGAGGCCGTTGTTCAGGCCGTTGCCGCTCAGGCTCGTCGAGTAGAGGAAGTCGGCGTTGCCGGTGCTGGTGTTCGGCAGACGGAAGTTCGGCTCGAAGTGCTCCGACAGCGACGCGACGTACGATGAGCGGAAGCCGGAGTTCGGCTCCGACGGCTCGTAGAGCCAGTCGACGCCATGCACCGTTACCGAGTGCGGCAGCAGATGGGCGCCGACCAGCGTCCGGATCTGGATGCTATCTCCTTGATAGGCGCGCAGCAGCGGCGTGAACGGATCCCCCGGATCCATCCCCGGCGTCAGCGCGGTCTGCGGATAGGTGAAGACCGAGCCGGAGGCGATCGCCGAGCCGGTCGCCGGCTGCGAGTTCAGGCTCGGGTCGGCGCGCTGCACGTCCGAGCTGAAGGCGTAGGAAAGATCGCCGGCCGAGCCGCTGGCCTGCGGAACGGTGGAGCTGGTCTGCGGGTAGCTCGCGGTCCTGAGCGGGATCGGCTCGTTCCGGTAGTTGAGGGAGTAGGTGCCGATGTTGCCGGAGCTGGAGATCAGCTGCTGCGCCATCGTGGCGCTGTTGCCGAGATAGTTGTTGTTGTCGACCCAGCCGTTGTAGGCCTTGACGCCGGCGAGGAACGCGGCCGTCGTGTCGCCGGTCCAGACCGGATACGGCGTGAAGCTGCTCCGGCTCGGCGCGTAGTAGGCCAGCTGAAGATCCTGGAACTCCAGCGCGAACTCGCGATAGCTCTGCGTCGGATTGGAGCCGATGATGTTGGCCTGCCAGCCGGTGGGGCCGCCGTCGGGGCGCTTGACGATCTGCGTGGTGCCGATCGTCCCACCCATCGTGTCGCCGGTCACCGGATCGATCCAGAGGGAGCCGCTCGGCTCGATCAGCAGGCCGGCGTAGAGTCCCGCCTGCTGGTGGGTCGAGGGGCCGAAGTGGTCGTGCGTGAAGACGGTCCGCATCGTCCGGTCGACGCCGGCGTTGTTCAGCAGCGGATCGGCGTACCAGCGCTGGATCGTGGTCTGCGCGCCGAGCCAGCTCTGCTGGTTGTAGCTCGGCGGCTGGCCGAAGACGGTCGTGTCCGGCATCGTCGGCGCCAGATCCGGGAGCGACTGCAGGCCGGCGTAGCTGGAGACCGGCACGCCCGGACGGAACTTGTAGGCGTAGAGCTGTCCGTCGTTGATGCCGTGGATCCGCTCGACCACCTGATCCGGCGCGAAGGTGCCGTCCTCGTAGTTGAAGCCGTTGGCCGCGCCGTCGGAGGAGGTGACGTCGAACTTCACCAGGTGGATATGCTGGCCGATGATGTCGGTCGGCGTGCGGACCTGGAAGTTGTCGAGCTCATAGTAGCCGGGGACCAGGTTGGTGTGCTGGAACTCGACGTACTCGTTGCTGTTGACGCGGAAGAAGAAGGGCTGCGGCGGGCGCGTTCCGGCGATCGTCGGCTTCACGTCGTCCCAGAGCATCAGCATCCGCTGCTGCGGGAAGTGCCATCCCTTCTTGTTGAACACCGCGTCCATCTGAATGGCGGCGGCCTTGTAGACTCGCTTGTTGGCGATCGGGTTGCCGTTCATGTCGACGGCCGGATCGGCGAACGGAGCGCCCGGCGCCGGCGGACGGCCGTTGGTCGTGAAGGTCGCGCCGGTGGCGCCGCTGGGGGTCACCGTGGTGTGGTTGCGCACGGCATGGAAGCTCATGGCGACCTTCTCCACCGTGGTGCCGGAATCCGGGAGCTGGATGGCGACGAGCGTGTCGATGATCTTGGTCCAGTCGGTGCTGGTCATCTGCTGCCAGACCACCTTGCCGCCGACCACGACGTGGCGCGGCAGTCCGCCGTTGAGCGTTCCGCTGTCACGCGTCATCCCGCCATAGCCGTCCGGCTTGTAGAAGACGCCGGAGGCGAAGTCCATCGGCGGCTGCGGAGCGCGGCTGCCGGAGACGCCCGGAATGAAGAAGGGGAAGCCCGGGTTGCGGGTCGTGTCCTTGATCACGATCTGGCCGGAGGTCTGATCGATGGCGACGGCGCCCGGCACCGGGGCCATGGCCAGCGTCGGCAGCGGGACGATGGCCGGGATCGGCGTGCCGGTCTTGATCTCGGCATCCGGGAGCGCGCGCGTTCCGGCGATCGGATGGCCGTTCAGCGGGTTCAGGATCGAGCCGATCTCCAGCACGTCGTGCACGCGCCAGAGTCCCCACATTCCCTGCGCGAAGTGCGGGTAGAAATGGCAGTGGAAGATCTGATCTCCCACGGTCAGGTTCTTGTTGCCGCTGCCGAAATAGGTCATGTCCAGCGTGTAGGACGAGCCCGGATCGATCGTCTGGCTGTCCAGATAATCGCTGTTGGCACTGTTCGGCGAGCGGAGCCACTGATGCGCGTGCTGATGATGGATGTGGGTCACGCCGGCGCCCGCGTGATGCACGCGGAACACGGTGTGGTCACCCAGATACGAGTGATAGACGTTCGAGGGATCGTCCGGGAAATAGGCGACGGAGGCCTTTGGTCCGAGCGCCGGCGTCGGCGGCGGGTTCGGCACGGTGGCGCCGACCGAGTACATCATCTGCGTCTGCAGCGAGCTGTCGGCCGCGCCGGTTGTCGCCGAGCTGGCGTTGGCCGGAATATCCACGACCATCGCCGGATCGCCGACGGCCCAGGAGCTGAGGAAGAACTCCTCGTAGGCGCAGTTGACGCAGCTGTCCATCGGGCCCACGCCGATGCGGTTGGCGTAGATCTCCGGTCCGATGCCGGCGATGCCGTAGTTGATGGCGAAGTTGTCGCCGCCGGAGGAGGTCAGCAGCGTCTTCTGACTGCCGTAAAAGGTCGGGAACGCCTGCACCGCCGCGTTCTGCGGCTCGTGATAGTGGAGCACGATCTCGCGGTACGGCTGCGTCCGGTTCGGATAGGCCGGGTTCTGATCGAAGGTCGGATCGTTCGACGTGTTGGTGAACGGCCCCGCGTTCGGACCGGTGATCACCGCGGTCAGATCGGAGTAGACCAGCTCGAGCGAATCGGCGCCGGCCTTCTGCAGCATGCTCAGGACCGGCACGCCGAGGATCTGTGCCTGGTAGTTGATCACCGGATAGCCGGTCAGCGGCGTGACGGTCTTGCCGGTGGAGTCGATCCACTTCGTGGTCGCGGCGGCCAGATCGAGCTGCGTGACCTGGCTGCGGTACCACTCGGCGCCGGGAGGCTCGACGGCGACCGAGCCGAAGAGTCCGAGCTGCATCTGGCCGACGTTGAAGGTGCTCGAGGAGAACGCGCCCGGCTTGGAGTTGCCGGTGCCGCTGGCGGTGGCCGCCATGCTGTAGAGAAGGAAGCTCCCCTGCTCCGGCGCGTAGAGGTTGTAGACGGTCGAGCCTCCGGGGGCGACCTGTCCGTCATCGTTGGCGCCGGCCCAGGTGCCGTCGGAGTTGATCGTGTCGAGCGGCTGCAGCCCCATGATATGGATGCCGGCGTAGCGCGTCTCGGTTGCCCCGAGGCCCGAGGCCAGCGTGTCCATCGTCACCGTCTGCGGCGGGTAGGGACTGAGCGTGGCGCCGGGCGTGGCGGGCTTGAGATAGTTGGTGAAGTAGATGGTGAGCGTATCCCCCTGATTGACGCGCAGGACGATCGGACGCGGACGCTTGCCGCTCCGAAGACGGACGTTGCCGGCGACAAGCCCCTTCGACTTGTCGATCGGGACGATGTCGCGCAGAAGCGCGTAGATCATCCCGGCCGGTTGGGCGGCGCCGAGACGATTGAACATGTAGGGTTGGTCGAGAGCGACGACATGCGCGATCACGCGCCGTCCGGTCGACTGCGCCTGAGCGCTTCCCCCGATCCCGAGCATGAGCATGCAGATCGAGAGGGCTCGCAACGTCGTTGTAGCCGAGTTTTTCATGGTGGATCCGTTGCTGAGATTCGCTTGTGACAATGAGCAGCCCTGTCACGCTCGCGTGCGGAACGTTCTTCGAGGGGGATGATATTGTCAGTAGCTGCGGTGCGTACGTATGGCAACGATCGACAGAGCGCTTGTGCGTGCGGTTCGTACTAGTGGCCGCCCGGTCGAGCGTGTTCGAGAATCAGAGAATTGAAAGTTCGAGGTTGTTTCGTCTCGGATTTCTTCCGATCAAATAACGTCGGCCTCAATTACGGGGAGGTGAGCCCTTGATCCGACATTCAGCGGTGCGTAGTTGGCCTCTTCACAAGTGAGCGGGACAAACATACGCCAAGACGTTACGGGATGCAACAGGTAATCTGCCACGGTGGATGTTACCAGCCCCCTATGCGAAAGGCCCCTCGTTGCTCGATGCGATCGGGCGTATCCCCTATTCTCCTCCGTAATGGAGGAAGAGGATCGGATCGGAGAGAAAAAATTTTTCATCGAAGCGCCAACTCTCGCGGTCATTCCCTCCTCCTTTGCTTATCTTTGCGATCCCTTCGGTGACGATCGCCGTTTCGACCGGCGCGACCAGAGGGAATGCTTCGAGACTCGGAGAGATGGCCGAGTGGCTGAAGGCAACGGTTTGCTAAACCGTCGTAGTGGTATTAGCCGCTACCGAGGGTTCGAATCCCTCTCTCTCCGCAAAAAGCAACAGGGCTCGCGCCGCAAGCGCGAGCCCTGTTGCTTTTTGTGGCGCGGGAGGCTGATGAGAACCCTCCCTGGGTTCGACCCGGAGGCGCGTAGCGCCGAAGGGCCGCGCGGCGCAGCCGCGCGCATCCCTCTCTCTTCTCTTCATCCATCGGCATCGAAACGTTCCAGAGGCTCGCGCCGCACAACGAGAGCTGGTTGCCATTGCGGCGCGGGAGGTTGATGAGAACCCTCCCCGGGTTCGACCCGAGGCGCGCATCACTCTCTCTTCTTCATCGAAATGATCCGGGAGTCGTGGCACAGCACGGGCTTGCAGCTTTTTGCGGCAGAAGACTGATGAGAACCCTCCCTGGGTTCGGCCCGAGGCGCGCATCCCTCCCTACTCCCGGCATCCGCCAGCATCGAACGATTCGAGCGTCGCGACGGTAGAAGGTCGACGAGATTCTCCCCGCGCGCGACTCTCTCCATGACGGCACTCGGACTCGCGCGGCAGACATCGGTTCGCCGCGTGCCGGCCGATACGGTTGCAATCCGCGGACACACGCCATCACCTGCTTCCCACCTCGCGCGTTTATCATCCCAACGCTCTCCGGAGCTCATCGCGGACCACGGGCGCGCGCGACGAATCATACAGCTCCCCGCGCGACCATTTCCCGATCCGAAATATCCAGCCAACGGATGCGGCCGTTCGTCCACGGCGACGCGAATGCCTTCTCCGGCAACGAACATCCCATCTCGACGAGGCGCGAGGTGGTTGCCGGGCCCCGCTCCATCATCCCTTCCCACATCGTCATGACGATGAGACTCGGTGATGAGGAACACCGTCGTTATCTCCGATCGAGATCGAAATCTCCCGCCATCGCGTTCGCCGTCGACACGGATTCGGTCGTCGGGTGGGGCACCAGGTGGCCGCCTTGATCGCCGGTTGAGCGGCGCCGACCGGGCGGATCGACAGCCATCTTCCAATACCTCATATATCCATATATCGTCCGCATCGCGGCAGGTGCGGCATGCCGTATATTTGCGCGATGCGATCGGCGCGATCTCCGGCGATGCGTCATCCGATTCCCCGGCCGGATGTCCCGAGGGCGCGATCGCATTCCGATGAGAACGATCCGCAGACCACGCGACTGTCCGGTATCCGGCGCGTCGGTCCACCAATGGTACAGGGTGACCCAGACGGCGAGCGAACTGATATGGACGAAGAACTGCAGAACGAGATCGAGGACGAGGGAACGACGTCCCAGCATCGCGAGCCCGAGACGGAGCGCTGCATCGTCGTCGGCGTCGGCGCATCGGCCGGCGGCACCGATGCGCTCGAGAAATTCTTCGCCCACATCCCGACCGATAGCGGACTGGCCTTCGTCGTGGTACTCGACGACCAGCTCAATCCGAAGCCGGCGACCCCCGACTACCTTTCCCAGCACACCCGCATTCCGGTGGAGCGCATCGAAGGCTCCGCGAAGATCGAGGCCAACAGGATCTTCCTCGCCCCTCCCGGCATGAAGGTGACCTGCGCCGACTGCGTCCTGACCATGGTCTCCCCGGACAGTCCCGAGGGGCATGCCCCGATCGACAGTCTGTTCGCGGCGCTGGCCGAGGATCAGGGAGACCACGTCGTCTGCGTGATCCTCTCCGGCTCCGGCACCGACGGCGTCTTCGGCATCCGCGCGGTCAAGGAGCATGGCGGCCTGGTGATCGCGCAGTCGGTCGAGTCGGCCAAGTTCGGCACCATGCCCTACAGCGCGGTGCTCACCGGGCAGGTCGACTACGTTCTGCCGGTCGAGAAGATCCCGCCGGTGATCGTCGAGTACGCGCGCCATCTGTCGATGATGGAAGCCGGACGCGGGCTCGGCGGCATCCGCGAGGAGGCGGCCGATTATCTCGGGGAGATCTTCACCCTCCTGCGCCGCAAGACGAGCCACGACTTCAGCCGCTACAAGCAGAGCACGGTGATCCGCCGCATCCAGCGACGGATGCAGGTGCAGCAGCTCGAGACGGTGCACGATTACGTGGACCGGCTCCGTCGCGACCCGAAGGAAGTGGAGCTTCTCTTCCGCGACCTGCTGATCGGCGTCACCCATTTCTTCCGCGATCCGGAGGCCTTCGATGTGCTGGCCGGAACGGTGATCCCGAAGCTCTTCGAGGACAAGACCTCGAGCGACTACGTCCGCATCTGGGTGGTCGGCTGCGCGACCGGCGAGGAGGCCTACTCGGTGGCGATGCTCCTGTGCGAGTACACCTCCGGGATGAAGAACTCCCCCCACGTGCAGATCTTCGCCACCGACATCGACGACCGGGCGCTGGAGATCGCGCGGCAGGCGCGCTACCCGGAGAGCATCGCCGACCATGTCTCGGCCGAGCGGCTGGAGCGGTTCTTCACCCGCTACGGCAATCGCTATCAGGTGGCCAAGGAGATCCGGGACATGTGCATCTTCTCGACGCACAACCTGATCAACGATCCTCCCTTCTCCCGGCTCGACCTGATCTCCTGCCGCAATCTGCTGATCTATCTCGAGGGAAGTCTGCAGAAGCGGATCGTGCCGCTGTTCCATCACGCGCTCCGCCCGGCCGGATTCCTCTTCCTCGGACCGTCGGAGAGCGTGGCCAGCCACCCGCAGCTGTTCCGCGCGATCGACAAGAAGCACCGGATCTACCGGCGCAAGAGCACGATCGTGCGCCCCCCGATCAATCTCCCCTTCACCGAGCCGCGCCGCCTGCGCCAGGCCGATCCGGTCACGACCGGACAGCTCGCCGTGGCGCGCGAACAGCAGGTGACCCGCTCGCTCGAACGGATCCTGCTGGAGAACTACGCGCCGGCCAGCGTGGTGATCAACGAGCAGCACGACATCATCTACTTCTCCGGGCGGACCGGGATGTATCTGGAGCCGCCGACCGGCGCCCCAAGCCTGAACATCCTGAACATGGCGCGCAAGGGACTCCGGATGGATCTGCGCGCGGCGATCCACCGCTCGATCACCACCCGCCAGCAGGTGACCCAGGAGAACGTCTCGGTCGAGGCCAACGGCTTCGTCCAGCGGATCAACATCATCGTCCGCCCGATGGCCGATCTGGCCGAGGAGAGCGGGATGCTGCTGGTGATCTTCCAGGAGGTGGGGCCGGTCCGAACCCGCGAGGAGGCCGAGGCCGAGGGATCGATGCCGGAGACGGAGAACCCGGTGGTGCAGCAGCTCGAACAGGAGCTGCGAGCCACCAAGGAGTTCCTGCAGACCGCCGTCGAGGAGCTGGAGACCTCGAACGAGGAACTGAAGTCCTCCAACGAGGAGCTCCTCTCGATGAACGAGGAGCTGCAGTCGGCCAACGAGGAGCTGCAGACGTCGAAGGAGGAGCTTCAGTCGCTCAACGAGGAGCTCCACACGGTCAACCACGAGCTGAAGGAGAAGATCGAGGAGCTGCACCGTCTCAACGACGACCTGCAGAACCTGTTCCAGAGCACGCAGATCGCCACGATCTTCCTCGACCTCGAGCTCCGGATCAAGAAGTTCACGCCGACGACCACCGAGGTCTTCCGCCTGATCGACAGCGACATCGGCCGCCCGATCATCGACATCGCCCCGAGGTTCTCGGAGCTGGCGCTGATCCCGATCATCCAGTCGGTGCTCAGATCCGGCGCGGTGATCGAGCGGGAGGTGAAGCTCACCGATCGCGACGCCTGGTATATCATCCGCGTGCTCCCCTACCGGACGCTGAGCAACCATATCGACGGCGTGGTGCTCACCTTCGTCGACATCACCGAGCAGAAGCAGACCCAGGAGCGGCTCGAGCTGCTGGCCGCGATCGTCCAGAACTCCGACGACGCGATCTTCGGCAAGACGATCGATGGCATCGTCACCAGCTGGAACCTGGGCGCCGAGCGGCTCTACGGCTACACTCCCGAGGAGATGATCGGCCAGCCGGTCAGCAGGCTGGCTCCGTCGGACCGGTTCGGCGAGATCGAACAGATCCTCGAGCGCATCCGCCACGGCGAGCCGACCGACACCATGGAGACCATCAGGGTCCGGCGCGACGGCAAGCAGTTGTACGTTTCGCTGACCGTCTCGCCGATCCACGACAGCACCGGCGCGATCATCGGCGCCTCGACGATCGCGCGGGACATCACCGACCGGACGCTGGCCGAGATCGCGCTGCAGCAGAACGAGGAGCGGCTCCGCTTCATCACCGAGGCGCTGCCGCAGCTCATCTGGATCTCCGATGCCGAGGGGCGGCTGCTGGAATGCAACCAGCGCTGGTACGAGCTGACCGGCCTGACCGTGGAGGAGACCCTTTCCGGACGTGGACAGGAGCGGGTGGTGCATCCGGACGATCTGGCGCGCATCAGAAGCCAGTATCCGCAGAACGTCGCCACCGGCACGGAGTACCTCTTCGAGTATCGCATCCGACGCGTTACCGACGGCGCCTACGTCTGGTATCAGGGACGCTCGCGCCCGATCAGGGACGCCGAGGGGAAGGTGTTCCGCTGGGTCGGCACCGCGTTCGACATCGACGAGCGGAAGCGCACCGAGGAATCGCTCCGGCGCTACCGGGAGCACTTCGACCTGGCGCAGAAGGCCGCGCGCGTCGGCACCTTCGAATGGGATATCAGAAGCGAACGGATCTCCTGGACCGCCGACCTGGAAGCGCTCTACGGTCTCGACGAGGGAGCGTTCACCGGCACCATCGAGCACTGGCTCGACCTGATCCACGAGGATGACCGCGAACGGGTGGCCAGGGAGATGCGCGCCGCCCGCACCGGCGACGAATACGTCTCCGACTTCCGCGTCCGCTGGCCAGATGGTTCGGTCCGCTGGCTGATGATCCGCGCGCGCACCTACCACACCGGCGGCACCGCTCATCGGATGGTCGGCGCCAACGTGGACGTCACCGACCGGCGCCTGGCGCAGGAGGAGCTGAAGGTGAGCCGTGACCGACTCGATCTGGTGATCGACGCCACGAATCTCGGCCTCTGGTACTGCGATCTCCCGTTCGACGCCCTCACCTGGAACGACCGCTGCAAGGAGCAGTTCGGCCTGGCCCCGAACGCCGAGGTCACGATCGACCTGTTCTACCGGATACTCCATCCCGACGATCGCGAGCCGACGCGCCGCGCGATCGCCGAGGCGATCGAGAACCACACGGTCTACGACGTCGCCTACCGGACCATTCACGCCGACGGCGAGCAGCGGTGGCTCAGGGCGATCGGACGCGGGTTCTACGACGACTCGGGACGCCCGATCAGCTTCGACGGCATTACCATCGACATGACCGAGCACAAGCAGGGGGAGGAGGAGCTCCGCCAGGCCAAGCAGGCGGCCGAGACCGCCAACGCCGCCAAGGATCAGTTCCTGGCCGTGCTCAGCCACGAGCTCCGCACCCCGCTCACGCCGGTGCTCGCATCGGTCGAGGTGCTCAAGGATGAAAAGCTCCCCAGCTCGGTGCGCCCGCTGATGGAGGTGATCCATCGGAACGTCGAGCTGGAGGCGCGTCTGATCGACGATCTGCTCGATCTGACCCGGATCATCAAGGGAAAGCTCCGGCTGTCGCTGGAGAGCACCGACGTGCACACGCTGATTCAGAACGTGATCGACATCTGCCGCCCCGATGTCGGGACCAAGCAGCTCCTGCTGGTGGTGGATCTGAAGGCGACAAAGCATTATGTGGTGGCCGATCCGGCCCGGATCCAGCAGGTGTTCTGGAACGTGCTCAAGAACGCGATCAAATTCACGCCGGATGGCGGCACGATCACCGTCTCCTCCCACAACCAGAACGGCAGCCTCGTCGTGGAGGTGGTCGATACCGGCATCGGTATCGAGCCGGACGTGATCGGCGTGATCTTCGACGCGTTCGAGCAGGGAGAGCAGACCACGACGCGGCGCTTCGGCGGACTCGGACTCGGGCTGGCCATCAGCAAGTCGCTCGTCGAGATGCACAGCGGCTCGATCGCGGTGGTCAGCGAGGGGAAGGACAAGGGAGCGACCTTCACGGTGATGCTGCCGATCGGCGAGCCGGAGCCGCCGGCGGAGCGCGCCGAGCGAACCGTGACTCCCGCGTGGAACACGCCGACGGCCGGCAACGAGGGGATCAAGGTGCTGGTGGTCGACGATCACAACGATACGGTCAGCGTGCTGCGCCTGCTGCTGACCCGACGCGGCTTTCAGGTCTTCTCCGCCTCGACGCTCGATCTGGCCGCGAAGATCGCCAGCCAGCAGCCGTTCGACCTGATCATCAGCGATATCGGCCTGCCGGACGGCACCGGACTGGATCTGTTCCGCCGGTTGGAGCTGGTTGGACCGGTGAAGGCGATCGCCGTCAGCGGATTCGGCACCACGGAGGATATGGAGAAAAGTCTCGCGGCCGGCTACGCGCTCCACCTGGTGAAGCCCTTCACCGCGCAGACCCTCCACGAGGCGATCGACAAGCTCCTGAACTGAGCTCCGACGGCCCGCGAGCCTGAGACGCGATCCTCGACGATCTTCGAAACAATGGCGGGGCGCCCGGACCCCCAGGAGGCCCGATCCCTTTTCCCCCCCCCCACGCGGAGCCGGCCCCGGTCCCGATACGGGCCGCCGACCGCGTCGTCTCCGACGACCGCGTCGTCTCCGACGACCGCGTCACTCCTCGATCCGACGATTATCCCGCTTGGCGGTATCCTCGATGTTGATCACCTCCGCCTCCTCGATCCTCGGCTGCCCACCGGTGGCAACGCCGTGTCGGGAGCGGAGACGGGAGCGGAGCAGGTAGCCGAGCCCGCCGCCGGCCAGGGCCACGGCCGCCCCACCGATCAGCAGCCCCGCCACCGGAATCACGAAGAGCAGGACGATGCCGAGGATCGCCAGGAGCATCAGCGCGATGAACGGCGCGAGCATCCCCTTGACCACCGGGTTGGTGACCTCCCTTCCGTTGATATACATCTTGGTCGGCATGAGCTCCTCCTGAAGAACAATGTTGCGATGTCGGCGCCATGGCGCGATGCCGGCACCCGGTGAAACCGATATTACGGACGATCCGTCGGGATGTCCGAGATCGTGGCGGTCCGGAGCCGGAGATAGGTCGGCTCGGCGACGGCCGAGGCCACGGTCAGCTCGTGCCGGTCCCGTGGCGCGCTCCCGCGATGATCGCACGGCTCCTTGGAACAGTAGACGCAGCAATCGTCGTTACATGCATCGAGGTGGATCATCACCTCCGCTTCTCCGCTGAATTCTCCCCGGATCGCGTCGTGCAGCACCTCCCCCACCTCGTGCGCGCGGCGGAGGGAATAGAAGTACGGGAGCGTCAGGTGGAAGTCGATGAACCGGCGCTGTCCGCTGCTCCAGGCGCGGAGCCGGTGAATGTCGATCATGTCCGGCGTGCGGTTCCGGTTGATCACCGTCACGATCCGCTCGAGCAGCTCCGGCTCGGCCACGTTCATCAGCCCCCGGATCGATTCCCCCACCAGATGATAGCCGGTGAAGATGATGTTGAGCGCGACGCCGATGGCGAAGAGAGGATCGAGGATCGTGAGCTTGGTGATCGCCACCAGGATCACGCCGACCAGCACCCCGATCGACGTGTAGCTGTCGGTCAGCACATGCTTGCCGTCGGCGACCAGGGCGAGCGAATTGGTCTTCTTGCCGGTGCGCACCAGGTAGTAGCCGAGCAGCAGGTTGATGGCGCCGGCGGCGCCGACCACCCAGGCTCCCACGTCGAGCGCCTTGAGATGGCTGCCGTTGATCAGATCCCGCGTCGCCTCGTAGCAGATGGCGATGGCCGCTATCACGATCAGCGCCCCCTCCACGCCGGCCGAGAAGTACTCGGCCTTGCCGTAGCCGTAGGGATGCTCCCGATCGGCGGGACGGCCGATCAGGATGATGCTGTAGAGCGCGATGCCGGTGGCGACCACGTGCACCACCGATTCCATGGCGTCGGAGAGGATCGCCGCGGAGTTGGTGATCATGTAGCCGGTCGTCTTCATCACGAACATCGCGACGCCGACGCCGAAGGAGATCATCGCCGCCCTGCGCCGGAGCGCCTGGGCGGTGGCCGCGTCGAGCGCGCCCTCGCGAGGCGCTTCGCGCGAGGCGCCTCGCGAGGGCTCATGCGCGGCGCCATGTGTGGCTCCCCGCGCCTCGCCGCGTGGCGCCGATCGGGACTCGGACTTGTTCATCGCGTCGTTTCCACCATTCCTTGTTCCAATTTCACGACCAGTGAAACCCGGACGATCGGTCCGCGTAGCAACCGGAAGTCCGATTCATCGGCGTACCTCGAACAGATTCGATTCCTTATAATGTAGCCAATTGCGTGGGTCCCGTGGCCGACGCTTCCACCGGAAGCACTGCTTCGGGCACTTCAACAGGAGAACAACGGTCATGACTATGAAGAATATCCTCGCGCTCGTCGGCGCCATCGTCGTCGGCTTCATCCTCGTCAAAGTCTTTTTCGTCCTGCTCGGCGTGGCGATCAAGCTGTTCATGTTCCTGATCTGGGGCGCCGTGGTGGCAACCGTGGTCTACGTCCTCTACAGGGTGTTCAGCGGGATGCTCGGAGCCGGACGCCGCCTGAGCGACTGAGCGCCTGGCGACTGAGCACCCGGCGCCTGAGTGCGCCGGATCCAGGGAATGGGAGCCGAAGCCGTTCGGACCGTGAGCCGAGAGAGGCGCGCCGATCGACGGCGCGCCGGATAGTTCCGCCGCGGTCGGCGAGCCCTCCCCACCATCGTCGCGCCGGGAAGGCGCGGTCGATTCGAGATGCCCACGCAGGTACACGCGCGAAGGGCGCGGAGTGTTCACTCCGCGCCCTTCGTCGTTTCGAGACTATAGCGGCCGCGACCGATATGGCCGCGACCGATCCGAACTCGGATTCCGGATCAGGTACCGGCCGAGTAATCGTCCATGTACTCCACCTGCTCCGCGGTGAGGGCATCGATGTCGATACCCATCGTCTCCAGCTTCAGGCGGGCGATCATCTGGTCCTGCTCCTCCGGGATGTCGTACACCTTGTTCTCCCACTTCTCCCCCTTGGCGTGAGCCTCGGCCAGGCGGATCTGCGACATGAACTGGTTGGCGAACGACATGTCCATCACCTCCGACGGATGTCCCTCGGCCGCGGCCAGGTTCACCAGACGACCCTGCGCCAGGACGTAGACCTTGCGGCCGTCGGCCATGTCGTACTCCTCGTTGTTGTCGCGGATCGTGCGCTTCCCCTTGGCCATCTCCTCGAGGTCGCCGAGGTTGATCTCGCAGTCGTAGTGACCGGTGTTGCAGACGATCGCGCCATCCTTCATCGACTCGAAGTGACGCTTGACGATGATGTCCTTGATGCCGGTGGCGGTCACGAAGATGTCGCCGACCTTGGCGGCCTCGTCCATCTCCATCACGCGCATCCCCTCGAGCGTGGCCTTCAGGGCGGCGGTCGGCTTCACCTCGGTGATGATCACGTTGGCGCCCATGCCCTTGGCGCGCAGGGCAACGCCCTTGCCGCAATGGCCGTAGCCGGCGACGACGAAGTTCTTGCCGGCCAGCATCACCGACGTGGCGCGGATGATGCCGTCGAGCGTCGACTGGCCGGTGCCGTAGACGTTGTCGAAGTCCCACTTGGTCTCGGCGTCATTGACGGCGATCACCGGGTACTGGAGGGCGCCGTCGGCGGCCATCGCGCGGAGGCGATGCACGCCGGTCGTGGTCTCCTCGGTTCCACCGATCACGTTCGGCACCATCTCCTGGTGCTTGTTGTGAACCGTGAAGATCAGGTCGGCGCCGTCATCGAGCGTCAGGTTCGGCTCGATCAGGAGCGTCTGCTCGATGCACCAGTAGAAGTCCTCGACGCTCAGGCCGTGCCAGGCGTACATCTTGATGCCGTCGTCGGCCAGGGCCGCGGCCACCGCGTCGTTGGTCGACAGCGGGTTGCAGCCGGACCAGGAAACCTCGGCGCCGGCGTCGCGCAGCGCGCGGCAGAGCACGGCGGTCTCCTTGGTGACGTGGAGGCAGCCGGCGATGCGGTAGCCCTTCAGCGGCTGCGTCTCGCGGTACTTCTTGCGCAGCGCCATCATCACCGGCATGCGGCTCTCGGCCCAGTCGATCAGCCGGTAACCCTCATCCTTCAGCGAAAGATCGCGGACTTTGTACTGTCCTTCCTTGAAATCCATGTCTACTCCAGATTCTCCCAGTGTATGTATGAATGCTTGTGATCAGACGATGTCGGGGTCTGGTCCGGTCCCGACAGCTCATCGGCGAGCGTTTCTCACGAAGGTGACCGTTCCCCGGGAAACGATCACCCGGTGACCGGGACCGGACCGACGAAGCCTGCGTTGTTCCGGCGGCCCCGCGATCAGCGGGTGGCGCGCTGGAGCTTGGAGACCAGGTCGAGCGCCTCCCAGCTGAAGCCGTCTCCCGAGCGGCCGAAGTGGCCGTAGGCGGCGGTCTTGCGGTAGACCGGACGGCGGAGCTTCAGGCGCTGCATGATTCCCTTCGGGGTCATGTCGATCTCCTTCTGGAGGATCGCGGCCAGCTCGCGGTCCGGCATCGAGCCGGTGCCGTGCGTGTCGACGCGGAGGGAAACCGGCTCGGCCACGCCGATGGCGTAGGCGACCTGGATGGTGCACTCGCGGGCCAGGCCGGCGGCCACGACGTTCTTGGCCAGGTGGCGCGCGGCGTAGGCGGCCGAGCGGTCGACCTTCGACGGGTCCTTGCCGGAGAAGGCGCCGCCGCCGTGCGGGGCGCGGCCGCCGTAGGTGTCGACGATGATCTTCCGGCCGGTCAGGCCGGTGTCTCCGTGCGGTCCGCCGATCTCGAAGTTGCCGGTCGGATTGACGTAGAACTTCAGCTTCCGCTTGTCATACATCTCGTCCGGGATCACCTGACGGATCACGTGCTCCATCAGATCGGCCTTGATCTTCTTCTGCATCGCCTCGGAGCTCTTGAACGGGTCGTGCTGCGTCGAGACCACGATGGTGTCGACGCGCACCGGACGGTTCTCCTCGTCGTACTCGATCGTCACCTGGCTCTTGGCGTCCGGGCGGAGATAGGGCATCGGCGAGCCGGACATCTTGCGAACATCGGCCAGGCGCTGCATGATCCGGTGGGCGAACATCAGCGGCATCGGCATGTACTCCTCGGTCTCATCCGACGCATATCCGAACATCATTCCCTGGTCGCCGGCGCCGCCGGTGTCGACTCCCTGCGCGATATCCGGGGACTGCGAGTGCACCGCGTTGAGAACGCCGCAGGAATCGCAGTCGAAACGGAGCTCCGGACGCGTGTAGCCGATCTCGCGGATCGTGTCGCGGGCGACCTCGGCGAAGTCGACGTAGGTGTTGGTCGTGATCTCGCCACCGATCACCACCAGGCCGGTGGTGACGAACGTCTCGCAGGCGACACGGGCTTTCGAGTCTTTGGAGAGGATCGCATCGAGAATCGCATCGGATATCTGATCCGACACCTTGTCGGGATGCCCTTCGGAAACCGACTCGGATGTGAAGAGGTAGGACATACTTCGCTTATGGTTGTAGAGGAAGTTGAACGGTCAGAATCGCATGGAACCGCCGGAGGGATGGAGCACGCCGCGATCAGCCGTTCCGGGAGGATATCCGCCGGGATATCGTGACGGAATCTCCCATCGGATGCTCCGCATCGGAGTCCCCGGCTTGGAAGCCCCCGGCTTCGGAGATCCCGACTTGGGAGCCCCCGGCTTCGGAGCTCCCGGGACCGGACATCGCATCGAGGCACGCTCCGGAATACAGGTCGCGTGGCCGGCGCGGAGGCGCCCTGGCCGTCGAGGCTCACGCTCGGGGTACGCCGTCGTCGCGGCCGGCTCGCGGGCTCACGGCCGACTCGCGGGCTCACGGCCGACTCGCGGGCTCACGGCCGACTCGCGGGCATCTCAGCCGAGATGCAGCTCCGAGCTGGCGCCGATGTTGACGCGCCGGAACACGCCGTGCACCCCCGCCTCGTTGCCGACGATCGACTCGGTGATCATCGCCTGCTCGACGTTGGCGCCGGAGCCGACGATCGAGTCGGTCACGATCGAATCGATCACGCTTGCGCCGTCGGCGATCGTGGCGTTCGGCCCGATGATCGAATTGGAGATGCGCGCCGTCGGCGCGATGAACACCGGAGGATTGATCACCACGCCGGAGATCTTCCGCTCCAGCGGCGAACGGGCCAGCAGATGGCGGTTCGTCTCCAGCAGCGTCTCCGGCTTGCCGCAGTCGAACCAGCCGTCGACATGGAACGTGGTGAACTTCTCGCCACGGTCGATCATCATCTGGAGCGCGTCGGTGAGCTGATACTCGCCCCGCGTACGGTGCCCTCCCTCGACCAGCTCCGACAGACACTCGGAGAGGAGCCGCGGATGCTTGATGTAGTAGAGCCCGACGATCGCCAGGTTGGTCGGCGGATGGTCCGGCTTCTCGATCAGATGGCGCACCGATCCCCCCTTCATCTCCACCACGCCGAAGCGGCGCGGATCGTCGACGTGCTTGACGCCGAGGGAGGAGTATTCGCCGCTGAGCACCGGACGCAGGTCCACGTCGAAGATCGTGTCGCCGAGGATGATCAACACCGGATCATCCCCGAGAGATTCCTTGGCCAGGTAGATCGAGTGCCCGAGCCCCTCGCGGACCGGCTGCTCGACGAACTCGACGTCGAAACTGTAGTTGGTCTTGACGAATTCCTCGACCAGGTCGCCCATGTAGCCGACAATGATCGTGGCCGAAGTGATTCCCTCCTCGAGCAGCTTGTCCAGAATGTGGCCGAGGATCGGCTTTCCGGCAACGTTGAGAAGGACCTTCGGAAGAGTATATGTATGAGGGCGGAGCCGGCTTCCGACACCCGCCACCGGGATGATTGCACGCATAATCGTAGAGTAAACTTCGTTGACCGCGCAACTTACCACTTCGAGAGGGAACGGCAATCCGGCGGGGGTGAAAAGGTGCTACGACGGACGCGGCCGCCCGGACACGGTCCGGTTGCCCTCCGAACTCGTATGTTCGCGGAATCCTCGCGGCTTCACGCCGGTCGAGACGTCGGCAACGATCCAATCAGCAAGCGCTTCCTCATGGCCGAATCCTCCTTCCCCTTCCTCTCGATCTACCGCCACGGCTTTGCCCGCGCGGCCGTCTGCATCCCGCACGTGAAGGTGGCCGCCCCCGCGTTCAACATGGAGCGGACCATCGGGCTGGCGCGCCGCGCCTCGGAGGCCGCCGCCGCGGTGGCGCTCTTCCCGGAGCTCGGCGCCAGCTCCTACACGGCCGACGACCTGTTCCACCAGGACGCGCTTCTGGAGGGAGTCCTGGAGGCGCTGGCCCGGCTGGTCGAGGAGAGCCGGGAGCTCGTGCCGCTGATCCTGGTCGGCGCCCCGCTCCGCTTCGACGACCGGCTGTTCAACTGCGCCGTGGCGATCCATCGTGGCCGGGTGCTCGGGATCGTCCCGAAGCGCTATCTGCCGAACTATCGCGAGTTCTACGAGCGCCGGCAGTTCACGCCGGGGACGCTCGCCCCGCGCCCGGTGGTCCGGTTCCTCGGCGCCGATGTCCCCTTCGGCAGCGACCTGATCTTCGAGGCGAGCGACGTTCCGGGGCTGGCGGTACACGCCGAGATCTGCGAGGATGTCTGGGTGCCGATCCCGCCGAGCACCTACGCCGCGCTCGGCGGCGCCACCGTGCTCTGCAACCTCTCGGCAAGCAACATCACCGTCGGCAAGGCGGAGTATCGGAAGGATCTCTGCGCGGCGCAGTCGGGCGCCTGCATCGCCGCCTATCTCTACACCGCGGCCGGCCCCGGCGAGTCGACCACCGACCTTGCCTGGGACGGACACGCGATGATCTACGAGAACAACGAGCTGCTGGCCGAGTCGGAGCGCTTCGCCGACAACGAGCAGGTGATCATGGCCGATATCGATCTGGAGCGGCTGGCGCAGGAGCGGATGCGGATGACGAGCTTCAACGATCTGGCCGGCGAGCACGCGGCGCGCCTCGCCTCGCTCCGGAGAATCCCGTTCCGGCTGGAGCCTCCGACCGGCACGATCGAGCTGATGCGGCCGGTGGAGCGCTTCCCCTACGTGCCGAGCAGCGCCGCGGTGCGCGACGAGCGCTGCTTCGAGGCGTACAACATCCAGGTGCATGGACTGCTGAAGCGGATCGCCTCGACCGGCATCGACAGGATCGTGATCGGCGTCTCCGGCGGACTCGACTCGACCCAGGCGCTGATCGTGGCCGCCAAGGCGATGGACCGCCTCGGCCTCCCCCGCACGAACATCCTGGCCTACACCATGCCCGGGTTCGCCACCAGCGACATCACCTATTCGAACGCCTGGAGCCTGATGCGCTCGCTCGGCGTCACCGCCGCCGAGATCGACATCCGCCCCTCCTGCCTCCAGATGCTGAAGGATATCGGACACCCGTTCGCCGAGGGGAAGCCGGTCTACGACATCACCTTCGAGAACGTCCAGGCCGGCGAACGGACCTCGCACCTGTTCCGGCTGGCCAACCTGCACAACGGGCTCGTGCTCGGTACCGGCGATCTGTCGGAGATCGCCCTCGGCTGGTCCACCTACGGCGTGGGAGATCAGATGTCGCACTACAACGTGAACGCCTCGGTGCCGAAGACGCTGATCCAGCACCTGATCCGCTGGTCGGTCGCCACGCGGCAGTACGACGAGGAGACCTCCGCCACGCTCCTGTCGATCGTCGAGACCGAGATCTCGCCGGAGTTGGTGCCGACCCAGGAGAAGGGAGCGCCCGGACAGCGAACGGAAGAGAAGATCGGCCCGTACGAGCTGCAGGATTTCAACATCTACTTCGTAACCCGCTTCGGCTTCCGTCCGAGCAAGGTGGCCTATCTGAGCTACAACGCCTGGCATAGCCGCGCGCGCGGCGTCTGGCCGGACACGATGGAGGAATCGCGCCGGCACGAGTACGATCTGCTCACGATCCGGAAATGGTTGGAGGTGTTTCTCTTCAGGTTCTTCCAGACCAGCCAGTTCAAGCGGAGCGCGCAGCCGAACGGGCCGAAGGTCGGCTCCGGCGGCTCACTCTCCCCCCGCGGCGACTGGCGCGCCCCGAGCGACGCCGAGGCCACCGTCTGGCTCGAGGAGCTGCGACGGAACGTGCCGGACGGAGATTGAACTTCCGTCATCACGGGGCGTGCATCGCGTGGATGGAAACGAGAACGCCCCCTCGGCATGATGCCGAGGGGGCGTTGAACATTTCTCCATGAGCGGGATGCGTGGCCGCCGCCGGGCGCTTTACGCGCCTTTCCAATCGCGGCGTCCCTGCCCTCGATCGGTGGCCGGCTCGATCAATCGATCGCCAGCTTGCAGCTCGCCACGGCGCGGCCGGTGACGATCCTACAGAAGTAGACTCCCGAGGGGAGCCCGGTCGGCAGCGTGAAGGAATGCGATCCCGCCTCCATCTCCCCGCGGGCCAGCTCGGCCACCCGCGCGCCGAGCGCGTCGTACAGCTCCACGGCGCCATCGGCCGGCGCGCTCAGCACCGCCTCCACCCGATCCACCCGTCCCGTTCCTCCAACGATCGGCCGCACGCTGGCCCACGCGTCCGGCGAAAGAACCGCCGTCGGCTCCGTCGGCGCGGCCGCGCCGATCGAGAGCCCGGAGTTCCAGAGGGCGATCGTGCCGTCGTAGGCCGCGGCGGCAACGAGCTTCGAGTCGGGCGAGACCGCCACCAGGCTGAGCGCGAAACGGCTCTTCAGATCCGGCAGCGTGTCGCCGCTCCGGATGTTCCAGCGCCGGAGCGTCCCACGCGCGTCGACGGCCACGGCGTAACGCCCATCGTTCGTCAGCGACATGCCGGCGGCGGTCGTGCCGCTGATCGGCAGCGTGCCGAGGGAATCCCCGGTCGTCAGATCGCGCATCGTGGTCCAGGTGCCGGCGGTCATCAGCTCTCGTCCGCCGGCCGAGGCCACCTGCCCGATCGTGCTCTTGCGCCAGAGCTGCTCGCCGCTGGTGACGTCCCAACAGTAGAGCGCGCTCCGCGTGGAAGCGAGCAGACGACTCCCATCCGTCGCGAACGTGACGCTCGTCACCGAATCCTCCTCCACGCTCAGCGTCCGCGAGATAGCGGCGCCGAGAGCCAGCTCGTGCAGCACCACGCGGGCCGGCCCGCCATCGCCGATGCGGCCGGTGCCGACGGCGACGAGGCGCCCGTCGGAGGAGATTGCCGACGCGGCGCCGGCGGTGAGCGTGCCGAGCGAGGTCACCATGCCGGACATGGCCGAGACGCGATAGAGCGTGCTTCCGGCCACCGCTGCCACCGCCTCCCCCTCCGGCAGGAACTGTACCCGCCGCACCGGAGCGCCGAGCAGCACCGGCGCGCTCTGGAGCGGACGAAGATTCTGCGTGTCCCAGATGATCAGCGTGCTGTCGTGCGCCACGCTGGCCACCCACTGCCCGTCGCGGGAGAAGGAGAGCGAGGTGACCCGCTCGCGATGCGGCGCGGTGAGGCTTCTGACGTGCAGCCCGGCCGGCACCGTCCAGATGCGCGCCGTGTGATCGTCGGCGCCGGTGAGCAGACGTCCGTCCGGCAGGAATCGGACCGAGCGGATGGCGCCGCCATGGAACGCGAACGCGCCGCGCGACGCGGCCTCCGCTCCCAGGAGCATCTCGCCGGTGGCGATCCGCCAGACATAGATAAGATCGGTGGATGCGTCTCCGGCGGCCAGATATGCGCCGTCGTCGGAGATCGACAGCGACGTGAAGCGCGCGCCGCTCTTGACGAACTGGCCGAGCATGTCGCCGTTGTCGAGATTCCGCAGCCTGATGGTATCCCCCGTGGCCGAGGCCAGGCGCCGGCCGTCGAGCTCGAAGGCAAGCGCCGTCACGTCATCGGTCGTGTCGATGTAGCGGCGGCGGACCGAGGCGTACGGAAGCTGGCGAAGCTCGGTGGTCACCGTCTTCACGCCGGCCTCCGTGCCGGAGTAGGCAACCGCGTAATACTGTCCGTCCGGGGTGATGGCGCAGGTGTTCCAGGAGCCGGTGTCGATGTTGTCGACCATCGATCCGGTCCCCACCTGCCAGAGGGTCATGTTGCTCGGGGAGCGGACGATCACCCAGGCGTCGTCAGGACTGAAGCCGACGGCGCGGACCGGCATCACGCCGTAGAACCGGCGGAGGAGCGCGCCGCTCTCGGCATCCCACAGGCAGAGCTCCCCCTTGCCGGGAGTGTCATCGTCCGGGATGCCGCCGCCGGTGACCAGGTAACGTCCGTTATGGGAGAAGGCGGAGGTGAACACCGGACGGGTGAGCCCGTCGAGCGAGGCGATCACGCGAAGCGTCGCGACATCGTAGAGCTTACCGTCGCCGATGCGGCGGTCGGAAGTATAGGGGCCGGTATCGAAGCCGCCGCCGATGAACATGCGGTCGCCGTCCGGCGAGATCGCCAGGGCGCGAACCGGCGCGTAGGGGCCACCAACCGCCATGCGGAAGGTCGCCTCCTGCGCGTGAAGCGTGACAGCGGAGATGGCCACGAGCGAGCTCAGGAGCGAGCCCCGGAGGAAACGTGATACGATACGTCGCATGATCTCGATGGGAACGGGCTTGGACCCGGCTTCGGCGGGATGAGCACGCTAAGCTAGTGGGCGCGGGCGGCTTCTGCAACCGTTTGTGATGACCGGGAGCCGACAACACCCTCCCGCTTCATCACGGTAATGGAGCAAATCGTCGCGATACGGAGCAAATCGAGGGATTTCCGGGGAGATCGCGGTCAGGTCGCGAAGCTGAAAATCGTGCCCGGGAACGGGGCGGAAGGTCGCGCGCCGGAGGTTCGTCCCGAGCGATCCGGCCCAAGTCGCCCCACCACGTCCCAAGGGAAACCGGCCCTGGAATCGATCTCGCGAGATCGCCTCGCGGGAGCTGGCGCGGGATCGTTGCCCCGCCTCCAGGCTCGTGGGGCATATGCATACGGCCGATGGGGGCGCCCTCGTTCATCGCGGGCCCAAGAAGCGAGCGTTGGAGACGCGCGGCCGTCGGACGGAACCGCCATCGGACGGAATCGCCATCGTGATCCGCGCCGGGCGTTTCAGGGGACAACGCGGCGGAGCGCCCCGTCGAGGCCGAGCGCCGCCAGCACGGGAGCCGCGTCGAACTCGCCGATCACGGCCCAACCTCCCCCCTTCCATCGTCGGAGCGAGCAGCGGTCGACCGGCGCGCCCGGTCCCGGCGCCAGCAGCGCGATGCTCCACGCGGCGTCGCGCCGGGCCACCAGCAGTTGCCCAGCCTCGACCGAGCCGTGACGAGGCTCGATGGCCTCGAGGCCGGCGAGCGCCCGGAGCACCTGGCAGGCACGCTCGGTTTTCACCGCCACGGCGCCCGATGGCGTGGCAAGCCGCGCCCGCGTGATCTCCTGGCAGCGTAGCGCCGCAAGCTCCCGCTGGCCGCCGCGCTCATCCAGATAGGCGTGGATGCCGACGAGCGCCGCTGCCGCCAGGGCCAGCAGCGCGACGACCGTCAGCTTCGATTGCGTCGAGGGAGTCATCGTCGGTCAAAGGTGGGCTTGACATGCTGTCGGCGGATCGGAAGCCGCCGCCATTCTCAGGCGGCGACCTCCTTCGGGGCGCGGCCGACGATCATCTCGGCGAACGCGCAGAGGAGCGCCAGCAGAAGCGCGTACTTCCAGAGCTCGAGCCCGTAGCGGGAGTCGGTGATCGCCCTGGAGAAATCGCCGGAGCTGGCGGCGAGCACCTTCAGATTGTCCGGCGCGATCATCTTGCCGGCCACGCCGGCGCGCAGCTCCTCCTCGGTCATCGGGCGCAGGTCGCTCTCGCCGCTGCCGAGATTCACGGTGAAGAGAGCCAGGTCCTGTCCGTTGGCGCTCACGCGATAGACGCCCGGCAGCGTGGTACCATCATATACGATCGACGCGCCGGAGGGGAACCGGCGCAGCGGCACGAACCGGTCGCGGCCGTCGGGGGCGGTCACCTTCACCTGCTCCGGAATCACCCCCCGCGCCGGAATCGGCACGGTGACGCTCTCCCCCACGGTGGCGGTGACGAACGCGCCGCCGGTGGCGCCGACGTAGAGCGCGGAGCGGACGGCGATCGGCACGAAGATGCCGCGGGTCGGAAAATCTCCCCAGGTCTGGGTCGGAGGGGCCGCGATGTAGATCACGCGGCCACGGCCGCGACGGAACTCGCTCATGAACGGCGCGCCGCCGCTCAGTCGGATGATCGTCTCGCCGCCGGCGGCCGGGAGCGCGGCGGTCAGCTTCGGCGATTCGACGAGGTTCCCCGGCGCTCCCGGATCGAAGACGCCGGCGAAGATCGGATGCTCCTTCTCGACCGAGGCGAAGCCGTAGCCGGCGTCGTTGTCGATCCGCGCGCCGAGCGCCATGCCGAGCTGCGAGAGCCCCGCGGAAAGTCCGGCGCCGGCCGCGGCCGGGCCGCCGTAGATCACCACGCCCCCGCCATCCTGCACGTAGCGCGCCAGCTTGGCGCCGTCCCCCCCGCTCAGCCCCGCCGGATCGACGAGCACCACCGAGGAGAACTTCCCGAGATCGATCGCGCCGAGCGAGCCGGCCGGAAAGCGCTCGGCGGTGATCGCCGACGGGGAGAGCCCGAGCAGCAGATCGAGATAACGGAGGTTCTCCGGCGTCCCCACCAGCGCCACCCGCATCCGGTCGACGACCGGGAAGGCGAAGTAACGACGGTTGTCCTGATCGAAGTCGTCGCCGGAGATCTCCACCCAGCCGCCGACCAGCCCGCCACGCTTGGGAGCGGCGGAAAGCTCCACCGCGCCGCCGCCGCCGGCCGGCACCGTGACGGTGGACTGCGCCAGACGCTCCCCGGCGACGTACATCGAGACCGTGGCGTTGGCCACCTCCTTGTCGCCGTAGTTCCGCACCCAGGCGCGGAGCTCGGCCGGCTTGTCGGCCTCGAACAGGGAGGTCAGCAGGCGGATGGAATCGAGCCCGAGATTGGTGCCGGCCACGCGACTGCCGGCGCCGATCGGCATCAGGTAGATGCGGGAGGCTTCCGTGAAGATCTTGACCGAATCGGCGTGGGGATGGAGGTTGGTCCGCTGCATGTCGGTGACGAGGTAGACCTCCTTGTTCAGGTTCGTCGAGCGGTCCAGCAGCGAGGCGGCCACGCGGAGCGCGTCATCCAGATCCGCGCGTCGGTTGCTCAGCGTGATCCCCTCGATGGCCGCGCGGACCGCCTCCCGGCTCCGGAGCGGATGCGCCTCGGCCGCCCCCCGCGGATCGGTCATCGGGACCACGATGGCCTCGTCGTTCTCCTCGAGCAGATCGGCCACGTCGAGCGCGGCGCGGCGCGCCTGCTGCAGGCGGGGCCCACGCTCGTCCCGGATCGACATCGAGGCGGAATTGTCCACGAGGATCACCGCGGTGGTCGCCGCGTGCGAGCCGGGGAGCCCGGCGGTGCCGCGCAGGGCCGGACGCGCGAACGCGAGCACGGCGAAGACCACCAGACCGATTCTGAGCAGCAGCAGCAGGATCTGCTTCAGCTTCAGCCGGCGAATCCGCGTCTTCTGCAGCTCCTTCAGGAACCGGAGCGTGGAGAAGTCCACCGTCCGCAGCTTGCGGAGATTCAGCAGATGAAGCAGCAGCGGAATGCTCGCCGCGGCGAGCGCCAACAACACCAGCGGATTCAGGAAGGTCCTA
>JBEHWX010000013.1:0-85831 GCA_048498995.1 Bacteroidota bacterium | reverse complement strand
TTCTTGCGGACTTGAGGAGCTTGCTGTCACGCGCGGCCGCCCGCGCCAGCAGCGCCAGCAGCAGCGCCGAGAGAGCGGCGAAGAAAATCCACACGGGGCGTATCCGGGTTGGGATCGAGTGAACGGGAAGTCGATGCCGGCGTCATCTCCGGGGCCGTTGCCACGGGGTATCGCCGATGGGATCACCGGGCATCGCGCCGGAGGCATGCTCCGGCGCCGACCGCCACCGCGATCGACGCCGTTGCCACTGCCGTGGCCGGCGCCCTGCCGAGGGCGCGAGGCCGTCAGTCGGCAAATCTATATCCCACACCTTTCACCGTCTCGATCAGCCCTCCGCTTTTTCCGAGCTTCTCGCGGATTTTGGAGACATGCACGTCCACGGTCCGATC
The DNA here is from genome assembly GCA_048498995.1 of Bacteroidota bacterium. Taxonomy (GTDB): domain Bacteria; phylum Bacteroidota; class Ignavibacteria; order OLB7; family OLB7; genus JBEHWX01. The sequence continues at coordinate 85,442 of JBEHWX010000013.1, read as the reverse complement.
GACCACGTAGACGTTCTCTCCCCAGATCTTGTTCAGGAGCACTTCGCGGGAGAAGACCTTCCCGCGGTTGGAGGCGAGGAAGGCCAGCAGCTCGAACTCCTTCTTCGGGAAGAAGGTCTCGCGGCCGTCGATCTTCACCGCGTAATTCTGACGGTTGATCTCGAGCGATCCCACCTTCAGCATCTCCGGCATCACCAGCGTCTCGGTCTTGACCGATTCGGCGCTCCGGCGGAGGATCGACTTCACGCGCGCCACGAGCACGCGGGGGGAGATCGGCTTCTGGATGTAGTCATCGGCGCCGAGCTCGAGGCCGAGGATCTGGTCGAGCTCGCCGACGCGGGCGGTCAGGAACATGATCGGGGTGCCGGCGTGCTGCGGCATGGCGCGCAGACGGCGGCAGACCTCGAAGCCGTCCACCTCAGGCATCATCACATCCAGCAGGATCAGATCGATCGGGGTGGCCTCGGCGATGGCGATCGCCTGCGCGCCGTCGTGGGCGGTCTCGACGCGATAGCCTTCCTTCTCGAGATTGTACTTGAGCAGCGCAACGATATCCTGTTCATCGTCGACGACGAGGATCGTTTTCGGCATACGTGGTTCTAGTCGGTTGATGTACGTACTCACCGCCGGAGCCCGGTGTTTCCGGCCGCTCCGGACGCCGCGCGGTCCCTGCGCGGCTGGCGGTGTTCACGGCGATGCAAATTAGGGGGGCGATTCCGGGCGTTCAAGGCGGCGGGCCGGCCCCGGCGTTCATGATTTGGTAACACGATCGCGAAGCCGGGGGCTTCGTGGCGCCGTTCGCGGGGGCATGCGTGGCGGGATTTCGCGGTGGGCCGCGCCGGCCCGGACCGGCGGATATGGGACGCTTCACTCGATACTCCCGCATGCCTCCGTTCCGAATGCATCGCTTGAGGTGTGCCGACGCCGGCATCGCGCCGTGGGCGGAAAGGGCGGGATGTTTCATTCGATGTGGCCCGGACGAGGGAGGGGGCCCGGCGCGCATCCCGAGCGGCGGGGAGGCGGAGGCGGGATGCGCGGGGGCGGGATGCGCGGGGGAGGCCGGAGTCGGACGCGGCGTCGAATCGCGGAAACCGGCCTTGAAAACGGGGAACCGAGCCAGCTCGGGCGGCGATTCGCCGGCGATCCGAGGGCGGGCGGGGGAAACCACTACAAAGCGTCAACGGGCGAAGAAAACCTTGCCCAGGTACATTAACGTTCGCTAATTTTGCGGACTCGATTCGTTGAGGGGCGCCCTAAGCCCCGATTCCACGCCGGAAACGACGGATCGCGAATCGATCGCGATGGTTGCGGTAACCGAAGACGGAGAGTCGTCATGCCGACAGGATCGAACAGGGGACGGCCATCGACGATGCAGCAGCTCGGACCCTACATGGGAATGGGCTTTCAGCTGGCCATCACGATGTGCGTCTTCGGCGGACTCGGATGGTGGCTCGACGGGCGGCTCGGCACCACTCCCTGGCTCCTGGTGGCCGGATGCATGATCGGTGCCGTCGGCGGAATGATCTCGATGATCCGCACATCATTGAACAAGAAGTCGTCCGACGAACAAGGGAAGTCGTGACGCCCTGGCCGGAGCGGATTCCGACGGAGCGATTCCGGTCCGGAGCGGCTCCCTTCCTCAACAAGATCGACCATTGTACATGCGCTCTCGCTTCCTTCGCGTCATCCTCATTCAGGCGGTCCTGCTCGCGGTCGTGATCCTTCTTCCGGTCCGCATCTACGCGACGCCGGACGTGTTCCTGGCGGTCGTCGCCTCGGGGATCATCGCGGTGGCCAACATGGGGCTCGGGCTGCTGGGATTCGAGATCGGATTCGACAAGTCGAACACGATATTCCTGAGCACGGTCTTCGGAAGCATGGCCTTCCGCATGGTGCTCATCATGATGGCCCTCACCATCCTTCTTCTCGAAGGCTTCCACGCTCTGGCGCTGTCGCTGTCGCTGATGTGCTTCTATCTGCTGACCCTCGTGGCCGAGATCATGTACGCCCTGCGCGTGCTTGCCGGCCGGAAGGTGATGCTTCCGCGCGAGGACGAGGAGCATGACGGTGACGAGAACGTCGCGTTCGCCCAATCCCTCTAACAGGTGAAGAACCCATGAACGATCCCAGGCACGATCAACTGATTGCTCAGGCCGAGCATCCTTCCACGGAGCATGCCGGCGGAGCGGAGCATGGCGGCGGAGCGACCAAGACCGAAGCCGGACACGCCGAGGCCGGACACGCCGAGAGCGCGGAGCATGGCGCGGCCAAGGAATCGCCGTTCACCACGCTTCTGTCGGAGCTCGGCGATCATCGCGAGATCTCTTTCGGTCCGCATCATCTGTTCGACCTTCCGGTGATCCTGATCGACAACGGCCTGCATGTCTACCCGAGTGTCGAGAAGATGCAGGAGGGGGGGCTGTTCGAGTACAAGCATCACCATATCGTCCGCGCCGGCACCGAGCAGGCTCCGTCGTTCGATATGTCGGTGACCAGCCTGGTCTTCTTCCAGTGGATCGCGATGCTTCTGCTGCTGGTGATCCTGTTCCCGATGGGGCGGAAGTACAAGAAGTCCGGCGTGCGTCCGTCGCGCGGATTCTTCAACGCCATGGAGGCGCTGGTGGTCTACGTGCGCGACGAGATCGTGCTGCCGAACACCGGCGAGGAAGGCAAGAAGATGATGCCGATCTTCCTCACCTTCTTCTTCTTCATCTTCACGATGAACGTGGTCGGCCTGGTGCCGGGCGGGCACACCGCCACCGGCAGCCTGAACGTGACGGCCGGCCTTGCGATCGTGGCCTTCTTCGTGATCCAGCTGGCGGCGATCTTCAAGAACGGCCTCGGCGGCTGGCTCAAGCATCTGACCGGCGGCGTGCCGGTCTGGCTCTGGCCGATCATGGTTCCGGTCGAGGTGCTCGGCTTGTTCACCAAGCCGTTCGCGCTCTGCGTCCGACTCTTCGCCAACATGACCGCCGGCCACGTGATCCTGCTGTCGCTCATCGGCCTGGTCTTCGTCTCCGGCGTCTTCATCCCGGTGACGATCGGCTTCTCGCTCTTCATCAACATCCTCGAGCTTCTGGTGGTGTTCCTGCAGGCCTACATCTTCACGATGCTGACCGCGGTGTTCACCGGCATCGGCATGGCCTCGCACGACGACCACGGCCACGAGCCGCACGGCGTCGGCGCCACCGAGCACGCGGCCGCGCACTGATCGCGCCGCGGCGGCCGCGCGGGCGGGGGCCCGGGAGCCCGCCTCGGATCGGAGGTGGGCTTCGGAGCCGGGGTGGGGGAGTGAAAAAATGCGCCGGCGCGGTGGGCAAAAAACGCGCCGGAGCGCAACGTCTTGAAATCTTTTTCGGAACTACGTGCTGCGGTGGATCCTGCACGAATCCGTAACTTTGCCCGTCTAATTCGGATCCAATTCAGCATTTTCTACACATTATTTTATCTCGTTCGGAGGAATCCTAATGGATAACGCGTCCCTTGCTTACCTCGCAGCTGGAATCGGTGCTGGCATTACGGTGTTTGGTGCGGCCGGTGGTATCGGTCGTCTTGCGGCTGCCGCTCTCGAGGCCAGCGGTCGTCAGCCGGAAGCGCTCGGCGATGTCCGCACGACGATGATCATCTCGGCGGCGCTCATCGAGGGTGTGGCGCTCTTCTCCGAGGTTATCTGCATCCTGCTGGCCACGAAGTAATTCCATCGGAACCGGCGATACTGGCGGGGATGTCGGCCGCGGCGCGTGTGACGCACATGCGCGGCCGACTGGTGGGAAGGCGGGGGCCGGCGGGGCTCGCCCGGCGCGCGATCGCGCTTGGCCGCCTGGCCGGTCGAACCGGAAAGGCACTGCGTCTGTACACGCTCTTGCATCGAACTAGGAAACAAGAAAGGCCCGGTTGCTATGAACTTTGTTGATATCCAGACAGGCCCAATCCTCTGGACGATCGTCAACTTCCTGATCCTTCTGGTGCTGCTTCGCGCGGTGGCATGGAAGCCGATTCTGAGGGCGCTCGAGACGCGAGAGACGTCGATCAACGACGCGCTCGACCGTGCCGAGGTGGCCAAGAGCGAGGCGGAGCGAATCCTCTCGGAAAATCAGAAGGCGCTTCTGAAGGCCGAAGAGGAGTCGCAGCGCGTGCTCCGCGAAAGCCGTGAATACGCCGAGCGGATTCAGTCCGAGGCCTCGGCCAAGGCGCAGGAGGAGAGCCGCCGCATGCTCGATCTGGCCAACCAGGAGATCGAGCGGAGCAAGCAGCAGGCGCTCAACGAGCTCCGCGGCGAGGTCGCGAACCTGGCCGTCGGCGGCGCCGAGAAGATCCTCAGGGAGTCGCTCGACGGCGCGCGCCATCAGCGGATCCTCGACGAGTACCTCCAACAGACTGCCGAAGCGTAGTCACACGACCGGATCTTCTCCTATGTCTACTACACGCGCCGCACAACGCTACGCCAAGGCGATCATGGAGGTCGCTCGAGAGCAGAACGCTTTCGATCAACTGACCGACGACTTCCGCACGATCCGCTTCGCGATCGATCATTCGTCCGATCTCCGGAACTTCCTGGCCACCCCCGTCATCGACGTGCGGGTCAAGGGGAGCGTCCTGAAGAGCATCTTCGCCGGCAAGGTCGGCCCGGTCGCCGAGCGCTTCATCGCACTGATGACCGAGAAGGGGAGAGCTCAGGATCTCCCGGCCATCCTCGACGCGTATCAGCATCTGCTCGACGAGGCACAGAACATCGTCCCGGCCAAGATCGTCACGGCGGTCGAGCTGGATCAGGAGCACCGCCGGAAGCTCGAGCAGAAGGTGGCTGCCCTCAGCGGCCACACCGTCCGGGCGGAATATTCGGTCGATCCCTCGCTGGTCGGCGGGTTCACCGTCAAGTTCGAGGATAGGATGATCGATGCCTCGATTCGTCATCAGCTGGAGCGACTACGCGAATCGCTCATGAGCGGACCGATGAATTAGTTTCTGTGCCCCGGTCGCGTCGGGGCTCCTTTTTATTGAACAGTATTCTCTCAACATCGCCAATAGAAGAACCATGGTGGAAGTTCGTCCCGATGAGGTAACTGCGATCCTCAGGCAGCAGTTGACCGGCTTTACCAGCGAGGTCGATGTCTACGACGTCGGCACGGTCCTGCAGGTCGGCGACGGTGTTGCCCGCGTCTATGGGCTCTCCAACGTGCTCGCCTCCGAGCTCGTGGAGTTCCCGAACGGCGTCTACGGCATGGCGCTCAACCTGGAAGAAGACAACGTCGGTGTCATCCTCTTCGGAGACGACAAGCTCATCAAGGAGGGGGATACCGTCAAGCGTACCGGCAGGATCGCCTCGGTGCCGGTCGGTGAGGAGCTCCTCGGTCGTGTCGTCAACCCGCTCGGCATTCCGCTGGACGGCCGCGGTCCGATCAATGCCCGCCAGACCCTCCCGATCGAGCGGAAGGCGCCGGGCGTGATCTCCCGTTATCCGGTCAATCAGCCGCTGCAGACCGGTATCAAGGCCATCGACGCGATGATCCCGATCGGTCGCGGACAGCGCGAGCTGATCATCGGCGACCGCCAGACCGGCAAGACCGCCATCGCGATCGACACGATCATCAACCAGAAGTTCACGCACACGCCGGAAGCGGCCGCGCTCGGCATCGAGCCGGTCTTCTGCATCTACGTGTGTATCGGCCAGAAGGCCTCCACCGTCGCCAACGTCGTTCAGATCCTGAAGGACAACGGCGCGATGGACTACACGACGGTCGTGGTGGCAGGCGCCTCCGATCCGGCGCCGCTCCAGTTCATCGCCCCGTACTCCGGCGCGTCGATGGGCGAGTTCTTCCGCGATTCGGGCCGTCATGCCCTGGCCGTCTACGACGACCTCACCAAGCAGGCCGCCGCCTATCGCCAGATCTCGCTCCTGCTTCGCCGTCCGCCGGGACGCGAGGCGTATCCGGGCGACGTGTTCTATCTCCACTCGCGTCTTCTCGAGCGCGCCGCGCGCCTCGACAAGCCGTACGGCGGCGGTTCGCTGACCGCGCTTCCGGTGATCGAGACGCAGGAGAGCGATCCCTCGGCCTACATCCCGACGAACGTGATCTCGATCACCGACGGGCAGATCTACCTGATGCCGAACCTCTTCAACGCCGGCGTCCGCCCGGCCGTCAACGTCGGCATCTCGGTGTCGCGAGTCGGCGGCAACGCGCAGATCAAGGGAATGAAGAAGGTCTCCGGAACGCTGAAGCTCGACCTCGCGCAGTACCGCGAGCTCGAGGCCTTCGCGAAGTTCGGCTCCGATCTCGACAAGTCGACGCAGCAGCTGCTTCGCCGCGGCTCCCGTCTGGTCGAGCTCCTGAAGCAGGGGCAGTACCAGCCGATGCCGGTCGAGGAGCAGGTGGCGATCATCTTCGCCGGCACCTCCGGCTACCTCGATGCGCTCGAGGTCGCCGATGTGCGCCGCTTCGAGAAGGAGTACCTGGACTACGTGAAGGTGAAGTACCCCGACCTGCTTCCGACGCTCGCCTCGAAGAAGGAGCTTTCCGGTGATATCACCGACGGCCTGAAGCGCTCGCTCGAGGAGTTCACGCGCGTCTTCTCGCAGAGCGGCTCGAAGGCCTGAGACGGCCCCGGGTCCGACAGCGCCACGGGTTTGCCGCGCACGCGGTGAGCTCTCCGGCGCCGGGCAGCTACGGTATCCAGCACATATCACGAACTGGCGGTCCCTTCGGGGACCGCTCATTCATCGACTCGACGATGGCAAAATTCCGCGAGATACGAGGCCGCATCCAGGGTATCGAAAACACGGCGAAGATCACGCAGGCCATGAAGATGGTGGCCGCGGCGAAGCTCCGCCGGGCGCAGGACAGCATCATCGCCGCGCGTCCGTACGGACGGAAGCTGCGCGAGGTGCTCATGTTCCTGGCCTCGCAGATCGAATCGGCCGTCAGCCCTCTTCTGGAGGAGCGTGACGTGCATCGCGTTGCGCTGGTGATCGTGGCGGCCGACCGCGGCCTCTGCGGCGCCTTCAACAGCAACCTGTTCAAGGCGGCCAACTACATCATCAAGAACAAGTACGGCGCGCTTCAGGCCGCCGGCAACCTCGACCTGATCCTGGTCGGCAAGCGCGCGGTGGACTTCTATTCGCGTCGCGGCTACAACGTGGTCGGTTCCTATCCGGGTATCTTCAACAACCTGGAGTTCTCGACCGCGCGGAAGATCGTGTCCGAGGCCACCGAGGGATTCCTGCAGGGACGCTACGACAAGGTCGAGGTGATCTACAACGAGTTCAAGTCGGTGGTGAAGCAGAACGTCAACACCGAGCAGATCCTGCCGATTCCGAAGCTCGAGGCGCAGGCCGCAACCGGTCCGTCCGTCGACTACATCTTCGAGCCGTCGCAGGACGAGATTCTGAGCGCGCTGCTGCCGAAGCATCTGAACACGCAGATGTGGAATATTCTTCTGGAGTCGAACGCCGCCGAGCAGGGGGCGCGCATGACCGCCATGGAGAACGCGACGCGCAACGCCAAGGACCTCGTCAGGTCGCTCCGCCTGATCTACAACAAGGCACGTCAGGCCGCGATCACCACGGAGATCCTCGAGATCGTCTCGGGCGCCGAGGCTCTCAAGGGGCAGTAATTCCGCACGCCGAACGCTGAAGGCGCGGGGAACTCGGACGATGGGTTCCCCGCGTTTCTTTTTTGCGCCGGCCGATACTCGGGGGCGTCCGGCCGGGACGCCGTCCGACGCATACATGCGGCGACGCGGCGCGTCATTTGCCCGGGAATGACCGCGCCCGCTCCGATTCAGTCGCGCCCCGATCCCCGGGGCGCAGTTCTCATTTTCGACGCACCCATGAGCACGCAGTCACGGCGCTTCGCCTCACCCCTGATTCCGATATTTCTGGTCGTCGCGGTCGACGTTCTCGGGTTCACCCTCATCCTGCCGTTCCTTCCGTTTTACGCGGAGCATTACGGCGCCTCGCCGATGACGGTCGGGCTGATCACCTCCTCGTTCGCCATCTGTCAGTTCATTGCCGGACCGATTCTCGGACGTATCTCCGACCGCGTCGGGAGGAAGCCGACGCTGCTGGTGAGCCAGATCGGGTCGTTCGTCGGATTTCTGGTACTCGGCGGGGCCAACGCGCTCTGGCTGATTTTTCTGGCGCGCATCATCGACGGCTTCACCGCCGGCAACCTCACGATCGCGCAGGCCTACATCTCCGACGTGACGAAGCCGGAGGAGCGGACCAAGGCGTTCGCGCTGATCGGCATCGCGTTCGGCTCCGGGTTCGTGATAGGACCGCCGATCGCGGGATTCCTCTCCAAGTACGGCTATCAATGGCCGGCCTACGCCGCGGCCGGGCTGTCGCTGCTGTCGATCATCGGCACGATCACGCTGCTGCCGAAAGTGCCCCGGAGCGCGCCGCTCAACGACGGCATCGGAAGGATCAAGCGGATGACGCAGTATTTCGAGCGTCCGATGGTGCGGCGTCACCTGCTCGAATTCCTCGCCTTCACGCTCTCCTTCGCCACGATGACCACCGCGCTGCCGCTCTACCTGGAGCGGCAGATGGGATACGACGCGGAGCATACCGGCTACATCTACGCATTTTCCGGCGTGATCGGCGCGGCGATTCAGGGAGGGCTGATCGGGCGTCTGGTGAAGCGTCTCGGCGAGATGCGGCTCGCGATTATCGGGTTCATCACGATGGCGATCGGATATTCGCTTCTCGGCTACGTGAACTCGCTCGCGTTCCTGCTGATCCTCACCGGCATCGGCAGCTTCGGCGGCGCGGTGGTGCGGCCATGTCTGACCACGCTGATCACCCGATCGGTGGGGCGGCACGAGCAGGGAGCGGCGCTCGGCGTAAGCCAGTCGCTGGCGAGCATCGCGCAGATCCTCGGTCCGCTGATCGGCGCCTTCTTCATCGAGCATGGAGAGATCGTGCTCTATGGCTTTGCCGGCGCGTTCTTCTCGCTGGCCGGCGGTCTGCTGGCGCTCTCGAAAGGTGCCGATACTCCTCCGGGTCTTGAGGGCCGCGAGGCCGAAGTCGCGTGAGGGAGAATCAGAAGAGCGATTGTACGAGCCGGTGAGGGAAGTGCCTCACCGGCTCGTTGCGTTTGGCGCCGCTTGGTCGCGATGGTGTCAAGTTGTACCTTTGTACCCGCGTTCAGCCAGATGGCGACGTCAGGTACGACACACCGATTCACCGGCATATTCCGGAAGCAGGGCTTCCAGCACTCGACGGACATCGATACGACCGACCATCACGCATCAGCGGCCGGAGTCCGGGAGGGAGGATTTGCCCACGAAGGGGAGTGAGGATTCGCGGTCGATCCACTACATACTATCGACGAGGTACGAATCATGTCGAGAATCATTTTGAGAGGCATGCTCTCACTCATCGCCGCGTTTCTCGGGCTCGCGGTAACCGCCATGGCCCAACCTTCGTACGGAGACTTGCTCTGTTACCCGGACTGCCCAGCCGATCAATGGAGTACGGTAGGCGTATCCAATCACATGTTTACACTGACCACATGTGGTAGCTCCTGTCAACTTCGGGCCTGGTACGTGTATCGGACGGCGTGTGCGCCCAGTAACTATCAGGATGTTCAGATTTATAAGATCGAATACGTGTCTGGAACATGTACGAGCTGTTCGATTTCGGATTGGATCCAAGGAGCAGCCGAACATTTGCTGGTCGATAACATCTCTCTGTTTCCAAACCCTGACCCTGATAACTGTGTTACCTACTTTAGGGTTAGTATCGCAAGCTGTTGGAAAGAGGTCAAAGTCGGCTCTGTACCGTCAATACGAGCTTGCCAGTCCGCGGGATGTTGCGTTGCACGATATAAGGTGTGCAAGGGTACCGACGATCGAATAACGATTACGACTGAATATCAATCGCCAACTCAGCCCCCATGCGATAATGATCCGGAGTCGCTCGATCTAAATTTTCCGTATAACCCCGTGATTGGAGACCAAACGACATCATCCTGCACTCCGCAGTGCGATGCGATCACAATTAATGATTCATTCGGCAAGAAGTATTGGGGCGGTCAATATAATATCACTGATGATGTTCAGGTATTTCATCAGGGAGCTGAAATGCAGATCTTGTGTCGCCCCCAATCCCTGTTGGAAGGGGTTGCAGAAATTTTCGATGCTCAGGGTAAGAAAGTCGCCGAACTTCGCCCCGTAATTGTGGGCGATAATGCATGCAGGTTCTTGGTCGACCGGATCAGATTCGGGAGTGGCATCTACTATTACCGAATCTCATTCAACGGTCAAAATTTCACGACCGGAGAGTTCTTCGGTCGGTGAGTGTATTATTAGGTATCCGTTGCGGCAGCAACGGATACCTAATAACCTTGTGGCGTTTATGTTTGTCTGTTGATATCTCACAGGGGAAACTCTGAGGTTGAATGATGTTTAGAAAAACTTTGATTTCGGTGTTGTCATTGATGCTGTTTCTCGCGGGAAGCCGCCTGCTTGCACAGATCAGTGACTGGGAACTGCAGGACTCCGTTTATCAGATGTCTTACATGAGCCTCGACTGCGCGGATTCGCTGCACTGCATGGCCATCAGTACGTTCGGGTTCGGCGAGTTCGATATACGCAAGTCCACCGATGGAGGCCGAACCTGGCGCACGGTTTATCTGGATTCTGGGGGCATTGGCTGGCCGCACCCACTACCTGCTCCATTGCGACATATCTCATATCCTTCTGCAGATATATGTGCGGTCGGCGGGGACAAAGGGCAAGTGCTTGTAACACGAGACGGGGGGGCAACATGGAGCCGTCAGATATTCGGCGATCTCAATGTGAAAACAGTTGTAATGTCTAATGCAAATGTGGGCATGTTTGCGATTGGTGCCGATTCGATATTTGTGACTACTGACGGGGGAAGAACCTGGGGGGAATCGGAGATGCCATCGATGCCTCGCGCGTATGGAGTTGTCGATATCACAGCACCTGCTCCCGGAACCTTTCTTGTGCTTTGTGTTGTAATGAGCGATTCTAGCTATCTGTTTCGTACGGATGATACGGGACGAACCTGGCGGCAAATGCCTTCCCGCTATAGAGCGCAGAATATCTACTTCATCGATTCGCTCCATGGGTGGATGGCATCTCGAATTCGTGTCGATCCGAATGGGGAGCTTTCGCGGCTGGATCTCGCCTATACACGTGATGGTGGGGAGCAGTGGGAACAGTTGATCGACAGCGATTTGAACGGCAAGTTCTGGAAGATCCATTCGATGGCGTTCAAGGATACGCTCAATGGCATCATCGGTGACTACTCGTTTGCCGTATGGTTGACCAGTGACGGTGGACGTACCTGGTATCGGGACTGGAGTGTGTATGCTCTGAAGCTTACGACATTCTCGGGTGTCGAGTACCTGACCCCGACGCGCCTGATCTCCGCGACGGCCGACGGCAAGATCTACGCCTTCGAATCTCAGCCGGAGTCCGGTGTTACGGAGATCGGTACGAGCCGTACCGGCCTAAGCTTGTCACCCAATCCCGTCGACCGCGACGGCATGGCGATGATCAGGCTCTCGACGGAGCGGGGTGGGCGCCTTGACGTGGTCGTTACGGACCTGCTCGGAAGGGAGGTGGCGACCGAGCAGGAAGAGGTGATTGGGCCTGGCGAGAGGACGCTCCCGCTGGCGCCGCGTGGGAGACTGTCCGCGGGAACCTACATCGTCAGAATCGCGCTTGATGGAGATATGATCGGCGTGGTGAAGGCCTTCGTTCGATAAGGAGAGTCTGCACCTCAGGTGCTGGCTGACCGATAGTCCGCCATGCCGGGATGGAATCCCGCGGAAGGGTGAGACTCCTCGGCCCTTACCAGGCAGCATTTGGTTCACTTGCTGGAGAATCTCGCATGCATTGCATGGCCCGTCACTTTCTGATCGTGCTCGGGATCGTACTCGGTGTGCAGCTTCACGCCCAGACGGGGCGATGGGAGGTCGTCGACTCGATACCGAATGTCCAATATCTGTCGCTTGACTGCGCGGATTCCATGAACTGCATGGTCGTCGGAACAAAGGGGTTCGCGGCATCGCTTATCCGGAAGTCCGCCGATGGAGGACGCACCTGGCGAACTGTGTTTCTGGATTCAGGAGCAGCCACGTGGCCCCATTCGCTGCCTATCCTTCTCCGCCACGTTTCGTATCCTGATCCGAATGTGTGCATTGTTGGTGGAGATAGCGGCCAGGTGCTGATAACACGAGACGGAGGAGGCACCTGGAGCCGTGATACGCTCACGACAGATAAGATTAAGCTTGTGGCAATGGCGGACGCGCGGACCGGCGTTACGTCCTTTGGATATCATACGATATTGGTCACGACCGATACCGGTCGTTCCTGGCGAGAATCAGAGCTGCCCCCGGTGGACTTTCCAATTGGTGTTAGCGAGATGGTGACTCCGACGCCGTCGACCTTCTACGCACTCTGCGCCACGTATGGCGATTCGACGCCGCTCTTTCGATCTGACGACGCCGGGCATACGTGGCGAAAAATGCCATCGCGAGATAAGGCCCGGGATATTTATTTCCTCGATTCGCTGCACGGTTGGATGGCCTCCAGAAATAGTATCGATCCGAATGGAGAGCTTTCGAGACTGCAACTTGCCTACACGAATGATGGCGCCAGAACGTGGGAAGTGAGGATCGACAGTGATCTGAATCGTCAGTTCTGGCGGATCATGTCGATCGCGTTTCTCGATACCTTGCATGGCGTGATTGGAGATAACTCTTCCGCTGTCTTCGGGACGAGTGATGGAGGGTATACGTGGCTTCGTGATTCAAGCGCTCTGAGTGCTCAGATCTTTGCTCCTTCGGGACTTCAGTATCTCAACCCGACGCGTCTGCTGGCTGTGTCTTCCGACGGAAAGGTTTTTATCGATGAATCGGGTCCGGTTTCATCAGTGATCATGGTTCGCAATGACGTTGCCGATGTCAGCCTAGCGCCCAATCCGGTCTCGTCGGATGGCACCCCCTCGCTGCGGATGAAGCTCGAACACGGCGGTCGTCTCGACCTTACAATGGTCGATCTTCTTGGAAGGGATGTGTGGCGCGGGGCGGAGGTCATTGCCGGGCCTGGAGAAACCCTAGTTCCACTTACGGGGTTTCGGGACATGCCCCCCGGATCCTACGTCATTCGGATCTCGGTGGACGGAAGAGTGATCGGCATGGTGAAGGCGATTGTCCCATAAAACGGATCTTGTTCCAACAGCCTAATACCGACATCGCCATGAAGAAGCGCGTGATTCTTGCCATCGCGATTCTGGCTCTTGCCACCATTGGGAACCGAAGCGTTGCTCAAATTTCGGATTGGCGGTTGCAGGACTCAGTCTACCGTTTCACGTACATGTGTCTCGATTGCGCTGATTCTCTGCATTGCATGGCGGTTGGAACATTCGGGTTCGGTGAGTTTGACGTGCGCAGATCCACTGATGGCGGCCGGACTTGGCGTACCGTCTACATTGACTCTGGTGGGAGCGGATGGCCTCACCCGCTGCCCGCACCGCTGCGTCATATCTCACATCCGACTGCCGATGTATGCATGGTCGGAGGCGACAAAGGACAGTTGCTCGTTACACATGACGGAGGTAGTACATGGAGTCGCGACACGTTCGGCAATCTCAAAGTGAATGCTGTGTCAATGTCGGATGCGAACGTCGGGATGATCGTGATCGGCGCAGATTCGGTATTGGTGACGACCGATGGAGGTGCGACATGGAGGCAATCCCTGTGGCCTGACTTATCCGATCCCCATGGAGTGGCTGATGTGTCCACACCGGCTTCAGGGACATTCCTGGGCCTATGTGCAACTCGTGGAGATTCAACACTTTTGTTTCGAACCGACGACACGGGCAGAACCTGGCAACGACTGCCATCGCGCGACCAAGCCTTCAATATTTATTTTCTCGATTCGCTTCGGGGATGGATGGCGTCCCGATTCATTATCGATCCAAACGGAGAGCTTTCTCGGCTAAACCTTGCCTACACGCGTGACGGAGGGAAGACCTGGGAGACATTGATCGACAGTGACTTGAATGGCAAGTTCTGGAGGATTATGTCGATGGCATTCCGTGATTCACTCAACGGTATTATTGGTGATTATTCGCTCTCTGTATGGTTGACCAGCGACGGGGGGCGCACCTGGTATCGGGATTGGAACGTGTTCGCCTCTAATCTTGAAATTTTCGTGGGTGTCGAGTATCTGACGCCGACACGCCTGATCTCCGCGACGGCCGACGGCAAGATCTACGTCTCGGAGTCCGAACCGGAGTCCGGTGTTGCGGAGATCGGTACGAGCCGTACCGGCCTAAGTTTGTCACCCAATCCCGTAGACCGCGACGGCATGGCGATGATCAGGCTCTCGACGGAGCGTGGCGGACGCCTCACAGTGGTGGTCACGGACATGCTCGGAAGGGAGGTGGCGACCGAGCAGGGAGAGGTGATTGGGCCTGGCGAGAGGACGATCCCGCTGGCGCCGCGTGGGAGACTGTCCGCGGGAACCTACATTGTCAGAGTCTCACTCGATGGAAGCGTGATCGGCTTGGTGAAGGTGCTTGCGCGCTAGAAGGGCACATCCGACCGAATGAAAACGAAACTGGGATCGGAGAGCCGCTCTCCGATCCCGGCCTGCTTTGTTCGTACCGGCATATTGATCGATGGCGATCGGGCGTCACTATCGCGGCCGCCAGGCCGGTGATCCCACCGGATGCCGCCTCGGCGGAGCGTCGCGCGCGTCACACTGTGTTTCCACCATTCGGCGCGAACGGCTTCTCCCACCGGACGCTTCGGTGGCCTGGCAGGAGGATCCAGTGGCGCATTGAGCAGCCGGATGGCGTACTTGCGGTTGTAGCCGCAGGCAGCGGTGAACTCATCGAGGATGCGTCCTTTCTGCTCGACGGATGCCGTGTGATAGCGCCTGTAGATGGCCCGTAGGTACTCACGTCTGGATGCTTCTGACATAGCGTTGCCTCAGTGCTAGATCGGTTACATCTATTATGAGGCAACGACCCTGGCCGCCAACGACCTCTGGTTACATTATTTGTGAGGCAATGCGCCCGGCTCTTTTCGTTTGAGGCCCACTTGACAGCAATGGTATCGAGCTGTACCTTTGTACCCACGTTCCGCCCATTGGCGACGTCAGGTAAGACACACCGATTCACCGGCATATTCCGGAAGCAGGGCTTCCAGCATTCGACGCACTTCGACACGGTCGGCCATCACGCACCAGCGGCCGGAGTCCGGGAGAGAACGGGAATTGCGCATGGGGGAGGAGTGAGGGTTCGCGGTCGATCCACTACTTACTATCGACGAGGTACGAATCATGTCGAGAGTCACACTTCTGGCAATGATGGCGCTCTTCGCGACCTTCTTTGCCACTGCCACCTCGGCCCATGCACAGCCTTCGGAAGAAGACCTGCTCTGTTACCCTGATTGTCCAGAGCATTCCTGGAACACCGTCGGAGTCAGCAATTGGGCCTTCACATTGACTACATGCGGGAGCAGTTGCCAGGTTAGAGCCTGGTACGTCTTTCGAAATGCCTGCCCGCCGGATAACTATGTCGACATTCAGATATATAAGATCGAGTATGTGTCTGGGACATGCGCGGGGTGCTTCCCGGGGGATTGGCTCCGTGAGGTGGCACAATATCTCCTCACTGCCGGGATTCTTCCGTTCTCCAATCCTGTCGCAGGTTCATGTATCAATTACTACCGTGTCAGTGTTGCTGGTTGCTGGAAGCAGACGAATGTCGGATCCATCCCGACGATCCGCCCCTGCCAGGGCTCGGGGTGTTGCGTTGCACGCTATCGCGTTTGCAAGGATCTGAATGGTAATGTTAGCATCGTTACCGAATATCAACGCTCAACCGCAACTTCTTGTGAGGTGGATGCCGAATCCGGGAACCCGGGATTTCCCATCAATCCTATCATTGGAGATTTTACGACATCATCCTGTTTCGCGATGTGTGATAACATTGTCTTTAGTGATACATCAGGTAAGCCCGTGACGGGAGCTATCAAGGCGGACCGCATCAATGATGTGCAGATCTTCAATCTGGGCCTGGAAATGACGATACTCTGCAAACCCGAGGTTGCGGCCAAGGGCCTGCTGGAGTTGAATGATGTGTCGGGTAGAAAGGTTGATGAACTTCGGCCCGTGTTGGATGGCGATGGAGTGTATAGGTTTGTCATTGACCGCGGACGGTTGGTCCCTGGCGTCTACTTCTACAGAGTTTCGTTCGGTGGATGCAATTTCACAACGGGCACATTTGTGTCTCGTTAACGTGCCCGCGCGAGGTCATTCATGCCTCCGCATGTCAGCGATGATTCTCAAGCGCCACGGTGATTCGCATAGTCACATACCGGAGTCGATCCAATGGAGCGTATTGCTCGCCTTCTGATTGTTGCTGGGTTCCTTCTGTTCTGCGGACGAATCTATGCCCAGACGGGGCGATGGGAGGTCATTGACTCGATTCCGTTGTATCAGTTTCGATGCCTTGACTGTGCCGATTCCGTGAACTGCATGGCCCTTGGTACACGGGGATTTTCGGAGTTCGACGTGCGTAAATCCACGGACGGCGGACGTACATGGCGGATCGTCTTTCTGGATTCCGGAGCAGCCACATGGCCGCACGCGTTGCCGATCCCGCTTCGATATATCTCGTATCCGACGCCCAGCGTATGCATGGTTGGTGGTGATAGCGGGCAAGTGGTGATTACACGTGACGGCGGGAATACGTGGAGCCGGGACACCTTCACCACGGACAAGATCAAGCTCGTGACAATGGCCGACGCACGGACCGGTGTTACGACCTTTGGCTATCACACCATTATGGTAACGACTGATAGTGGACGGACATGGCGCGAATCGGAGCTGCCGCCGGTGGACTTTCCAATCGGGGTTGTCGAGATCTCGACTCCCACGCCGGCAAATTTTTATGCGCTCTGCGTCACGTACGGAGATTCGACACGGCTCTTTCGGACCGACGATACCGGACACACATGGCGGAGAATGCCCTCGCGCGACAAAGCCCAAAAACTGTACTTCCTCGATTCGCTGCACGGATGGATGGCGTCTCGATTTCTTGTTGAGTCAACTGGAGAGCTTTCAAGGCTGCAACTTGCCTATACGGAAGACGGGGCCAGGACCTGGGAGGTGAGGATCGACAGCGATCTGGATCGCCAGTTCTGGCAGATCTTGTCGATGGCGTTTCTCGATACACTAAATGGGATCATCGGTGACTACTCATCCGCTGTGTTCCGGACTAGTGACGGAGGGCGCGTGTGGGTCCGCGACTCGAGTGCCGATTTCGCGAGGATCATTGCCCTATCTGGGCTTCATTACCTGAGCCCGACGCGTGTGCTGGCTACGGGCTCCGACGGCAGAATCTACATCCATCAATCGGGATCGGTTTCATCGGTGGCAATGCCTCGGAAGCACGTCGCGAATTTCCGCTTGGTGCCCAATCCGCTCTCGCCGGACGGCGCTGCTTCCCTTCGCGTGGATCTCGGGCATGGCGGGCGCCTCGACGTAACGTTGAGCGATCTGCTTGGAAGGGAAGTGTGGCGCGGGCCGGAGATCATGGTCGAGCCTGGAGAAACGTCAGTTCCGCTCACGGAGCTTGGGGATCTGTCCGCGGGAACCTACATCGTTAGAGTCTCACTCGATGGAAGCGTGATCGGCCTGGTGAAGGTGGTCGTCCGGTAGAAGTGCACATCCGACCGAATGAAAACGATACCGGGATCGGAGAGGAGCTCTCCGATCCCGGTCTGCTTTGTCAGCTCCGGTATGGTGACCGGCCTCGCCGCAATCGAGACGTGGCCCGTGCGCTTGCCGGATGCCGCCTCGGCGGAGCTTCCGGCGCGTCACACTGTGTTTCCACCATTCGGCGCGAACGGCTTCTCCCGCCGGACCTCGTAACGTAACTTGGCTGTTTCCGCGCGTGGGATTACTGCTCCTCGCCGGGGCGCGTGCCGTATTCGTCGCGCGCTCCCTCGGCCGGATCGCGGTCGGCGCGGCCGCCGGCACCGGGGTTGGCCTCTTCGTTCCGGGTTACCTGTGCCGGGTTCCTCTTCTCGTGTCGCTCGTTGGCCGACGCATCGGCTCCGTGAGTGTCCGGCCGCGACTGGTCATGCCGCTCCTCGGCTCGTTCCTTCGGGTCCATGGTTCTCCTCCGACCTGTCGTTATCGATGATCGCCACGACGACGATCCACGCCGGACCATGCCGCGCGGGCCGACGTGGCGCGCCTTCGGGAGCGACATGACGCTCCGCGCATCGAATGGCACAAGGAGCATGCCCCGGATCCGATTCAGCGGTGAGCGACCTCGGCCGGGATCACCTCGAGATATGGTCTCGAAATTGTCGAGCCCACCGTCTCGGGATCGGCGCCGGCAAGCGCCGCGTGGAGCAGCTCCGCGCTTTCGACGAGCCGGGGGCCGGGACGGCTGAAGAAGTGATTGCCGTCGAAGACGATCAGGCGTAGCCAGGGGCGCGCGGCGATCAACTCCCGTAATTCCTCGCTCCGCTCCAGATCGAGCAGCGTCCGCTCCACCGGGAAGCCGCAGCAGGTGATCACCAGCGTGTCGAACTCGGCCGCGCCGATCGCCTCCCAGCTCAGCTGTCGCGAGTGCTCCCCCTTGTTGTGAAGCACCGGAAGGGCGCCGGCCGCCTCGACGATCTCCGCCATCCAATGTCCGGCGGAGAAGGGGGGAATCAGCCACTCGAGCAGGAGCACCCGTGGCGCCGGGGCGAGCGGCGGAATGGCGGCAAGGCGCGCGCGCAGTTCGGCCACCCGGTTCCGGGCCGCTTCCTCGAGCTCGAGCCGCCGGCCGATCTCGACGAACGACGCGAAGACCTCGTCGAGCGAGCGGGGCTCGATGTTCATCACGAGCGGGGGCTCGGGGAGCGTGCGCATCGCGGCGTGAACGGTGGCATAGCCGACGGCGCAGACGGTGCAGAGCTGCTGGGTCAGCACCAGCTCGGGGCTCAGATCGCGCACCAGCTCCATGTCCAGCGCGTAGAGCGATCCGGAGTCCTCCAGCTGCTGGCGCACCAGCGCGTCGATCTCGTCGCTGGCCATCATCGGATTGATGCGCGCCGAGGTGACGCGCGGCTTCTGACGAGCCTCGGCCGGATAATCGCACTCATGGGTGACGCCGACGAGCTGGTCTCCGGCGCCGATGAGAAAGAGGATTTCGGTGGTGCTTGGCAGGAGAGAGAGAACGCGTTTCATCGGCAGATCGTAAATTTGGCGTTTTCGCGCGGCCGACCCATTGGGCAGGCGCCGGCGCTGGACCTCGCAGAGAGTATCGCCCTCCGGACTCGGGCGTGTCACCGGGATGCGATGCTCCGGTGGTATCGCCGGGCCTGGAAGCCGCGGCGGAACCCAACATACGACGCGCACGCCGCGCGGGGCAATGTTCGATGCATCCGGACCGGCAACATCGGCGCCCGGATCATCGTCGCACATAACGGCCGGCGCCGATCGGCTCCCGCGTGGGCGGGAACGGGTGGCCGGCGTCAATCACGATCTACGTTCAGAGCATCATGACGATCACCGAACGAATCAGCGAGGACCTGAAAGAGGCAATGCGCGCCGGGGAGAAGCTCCGGCTGGAGACGCTCCGGATGCTGCGCGCCGCGCTCCTGGAGCTTGAGAAGAGCGGCAAGGCCTTCACCGCGGACGACGAGCTCCGCACGCTGCAGAACCAGGCCAAGCGCCGCAAGGATGCCATCGAGCAGTACCGTCTGGCCCAGCGCGAGGATCTTGCCGCGCGCGAGGCCGATGAGCTCGGCATCATCGAGACCTATCTGCCGCAGCAGTTGAACGACGACGAGATCCGCGACCAGGTGCGCGCGATCATCACGGAGACCGGCGCGTCCGGCCCGACCGATTTCAAGGTGGTGATGCCCAAGGCGATGGCCGCGATGCGCGGACGCGCCGATGGCGCGCGCGTCCAGGCAATGGTGCGCGAAGAACTCCAAGCAAAGGGATGATGTCCGATGACGAGTGAGGATCTGTTTCGACTGAGTCTGGATCAGCTTGAATTCTACCGTGTTCTCGAGGAGATCGCCGGCAT
Organism: Bacteroidota bacterium; assembly: GCA_048498995.1. Taxonomy (GTDB): domain Bacteria; phylum Bacteroidota; class Ignavibacteria; order OLB7; family OLB7; genus JBEHWX01. The sequence goes on along the minus strand of JBEHWX010000013.1, from coordinate 65,359 downwards.
GGCGACCTCCTCGCTCGGCGTGGAGCATATCAGCGAGATGATGCCCCTGGCCGACGAGGAGGCGATCCGAGGGGAGCTCAGAATGGTCAGCGAGATGCGCCTGCTGCTCGAGCGTGGGGAGGAGCCCCCGCTCAACGGCATCTACGACATCCGCGAGGCGCTCTCGATCTCCCGGATCACCGGGAGCTATCTGAGCGGCGAGAACTTTCTGCACGTCCTCACCACGATCCAGTCGCTGCGTCAGACGCGTGAGTTCTTCACCGCGCGCCGCGACGCGGCCCCGACGCTCCACCAGCTCACCAGCGCCATCCATGGCAACCGTCTGCTGGAGCGGCATATCCAGGACGCGATCGACGAGACCGGCCGCGTCCGCGACAACGCCAGCCGCGAGCTTCAGCGGATCCGGCGGGAGATCATCGACCGCTCGGCCGCGCTCCGCGACCGGCTGCAGAAGATCCTCCGTCGCGTTGCCGCCGACGAGCTGGTGGCCGACGAGTATGTGACGCTCCGCGAGGGACGTCTGGTGCTGCCGGTCAAGTCCGAGTACAAGCGTCGGATCCCCGGCATCATCCACGGCGAGTCGCAGACCGGCGGCACCGTGTTCCTGGAGCCGGCGGAGATCTTCGACATGAACAACGAGATCGCCGAGCTGACCTTCGCCGAGCGCCGCGAGGTGGAGCGGATTCTCCGCACCCTCACCGAGGAGCTCGGCTCCGAGGCCGACGCGTATCTCGAATCGCTCTGGAGCCTCCAGGCGGTCGACTCGATCTTCGCGCGCGCGCGCTACGCCCGCAAGTACGACTGTACCGAGCCGAAGGTGACCGACGACGACCTGATCACGCTGGTCAACGCGCGGCATCCGATCCTGCTGATGCGCCTGGAGAGCGTGGTGCCGATGTCGATCGAGCTCGATCAGCGGACGCGCTGCGTGGTGATCTCCGGCCCGAACGCCGGCGGCAAGACCGTTGCGATGAAGACGCTCGGCCTCGTGGTGATGATGGCCCTCTGCGGCATCCATCCGCCGGCCGACGACTGCACGGTGCATCCCTGCCGGCTCTTCACCGATATCGGCGATCAGCAGTCGGTGGAGAATGATCTGTCCACCTTCAGCTCCCACATGTCCCGGATCCACGAGATCATCCGGCACATCGGCTACGGCGATATCGTGCTGCTCGACGAGATCGGCACCGGCACCGACCCGGACGAGGGGGGCGCGATCGCCGCGGCGATCCTCGACCATCTGCTGGCGCGCAAGACCTTCATCCTGGCCACGACGCACCACAGCTACCTGAAGATCTTCGCCTACGACACGCAGGCGGTGGTCAACGCCGGCATGGAGTTCGACACGGCCACGATCACGCCGACCTATCGTCTGCTGATCGGCATGCCGGGGAACAGCTATGCCTTCGAGCTGATCGAGCGCCTCGGGTTCGATCAGCGGGTGATCGGCGATGCCCGCGCGCGCCTTGGTGATGATCGGAACCGGATGACCGAGATCATCGGTCAGCTTGAGGAGGATCTGGCGCAGAGCCGCCGGATCCGCGCCGACTACGAGAAGGAGCGCTCCACCGCGGAGGCCCTCCGGAAGCGGCTGGAGGCGGAGCGGAAGGATCTGACCGACCGGAAGAACCAGATCGTGAACGAGGCGCGTCAGGAGGCCCGCGAGACGCTGGCCCGCGCCAACAGCATGATCGAGAATACCGTCCGGGAGATCCGCGCCGGCGCGTCCAACGATCAGATCAAGGAGATGCGCCGCGCGATCGAGGAAGCCCGCGGCGGGATGAAGCCGGTGGAGGCGAAGGAAGGGACGCCCGGCGGATTCCGGAAGGGAGATACCGTCCGGGTGAAGGGGGGGAACCAGATCGGCGAGCTGGAGTTCGATCCGGACGACAAGGGGAACGTCGTGGTGCAGTTCGGCACTCTCCGGATGCGCTCGAACATCAGCGAGCTGGAGGCGGTGACCCGTCGCGAGGCCAAGCGGGAGACCGCCACGCGCCAGGCGATCGTCAATCCGGCCGAGGCGCAGACCCGCGTCGATCTCCGCGGCATGTACGCCGACGAGGCGATCGTGCAGCTCGAACAGTCGATCACCGCGGCGATCAACTCCCATATCCCGTTCATGGAGATCATCCATGGAAAGGGGACCGGTGCCCTTCGGCGCGCCGTTCATGATTATCTTTCCACGCATCCGAGCATTTCGGCCTATCGTCTCGGCGCCCTCTCCGAAGGGGGAGCCGGCGTCACGATCGTCGAATTCAAGTAAGCGCGCCTCGTTCGCGCTCCCCGAGCCCGCCGCGCGCGGGACCCCCCTAGCGGGTCCCGCGCCGGGAGTCTCATCGGAGATACCTCCGGCGCCGGGGCGGCTTCCATCCGAATCGTTCAGCATCAAGTCCCACATGAAGCGTCTTCTTATCGCCAACCGGGGCGAGATCGCCCGCCGCGTGATCCGCACCGCGCGCGCCATGGGGATCGAGACCGTCGCCATCTATTCCGATGCCGACGCCGATTCCCTCCACGTGGCCGAGGCGGATATGTCCGTCCGCCTGGACGGGCTTCGTCCGTCGGAGACCTATCTCGACATGGAGAAGGTGATCGCCGCGGTGCGTGAGTCCGGCGCCGATGCCGTGCATCCTGGCTATGGCTTCCTGAGCGAGAACGCGGAGTTCGCGCGCCGCTGCCAGGAGGCGGGGGTCACCTTCGTCGGTCCCCGTCCCGACGCGATCGAGCATCTCGGCAGCAAGACCAACGCGCGGCGCCTGGCGATCGCGGCCGGCGTGCCGGTCCTCTCCGGCACCACCGCGGGTATCACGTCGCTCGAGGAGGCTCGCGAGATCGCCGACCGGATCGGCTACCCGGTGCTGCTGAAGGCCGCGGCCGGTGGCGGCGGCAAGGGAATGCGGGTGGTCGAATCTCCCGACAAGCTCGAGGAGTCGATCCGCATGGCCCGCGGCGAGGCGCAGAGCTCCTTCGGCAGCGATGAGGTGTTCCTCGAGAAATACATTATCGGACCGCGACATATCGAGCTGCAGGTGATCGCCGACGATACCGGCAACGTGGCGGTGCTCGGCGAGCGCGAGTGCTCGATCCAGCGGCGTCATCAGAAGGTGATCGAGGAGGCGCCGTCGGTCGCGATCGACGACACGATCCGCGCCGCGATGTTCGAGGCGGCCGAGCGGATCGTCCGCGAGGCCGGTTACACCAACGCCGGCACGCTCGAGTTCCTTCTGGATCGCGACGGCAGGTTCTACTTCCTCGAAGTGAACACGAGGCTTCAGGTGGAGCATCCGGTGACCGAGCTGGTGACCGGACTCGATCTGGTGGAGCTGCAGCTGCGCGTGGCCCGCGGCGAAGCCCTGGAGATCACCACGGCGTCGATCAGGCGGCGCGGGCACGCCATCGAGTGCCGCATCTGCGCCGAGGACGTCTACCAGAACTTCATGCCGAGCATCGGGACGATCCGCGATCTGCACGAGCCGGTCGGGGACGGGATCCGCGTGGACTCGTCACTCTATCCGGGCATGCAGGTGACGCTCTACTACGATCCGATGCTCGCCAAGCTGATCACCTGGGGGGAGACGAGGGAGGAGGCGATCGCGACGATGCTCGAGGCGCTCGACCGCTATCACGTGGCCGGCGTGAGCACCACCATTCCGTTCTGCCGGTTCGTGCTCCACAGCGACGCGTTCCGGAGCGGCGACTTCTCGACCGGCTTCGTCGGCGAGTACTGGCGCGGGGTGGAGCAGCAGCTCGACCCGGAGCTGATCCGCCTGGCCATCGCGGCCGGCATCGGCGCCGACGAACGGATCGAACAACTCTTTCACACAACAGGCTGACGCCCCTGGCCTGTGACGGCGGGACAACTGATCTATGCCTTCGAAACTCACGTGCCCTCAGTGCTACAAGTCAGGAACGCCGAAGAAATCCCGGTTCCGGAGCAATGGGGAGCGCCTCAGGTTCTACGCCTTCCCTCTGTACGGAGTCTATCGCTGCCACGCCTGCAACTGGCGTGGCTGGCTCTTCCGGAGCAATGCCTCGCCGACCGTTCTCCGGTCGCTCATCGCCCTGTATGGGGTGATCGCGTTCGGCGTGCTCGCCGCCGTGGTGGCGCTCGTCGTCAGCTACTGGCCCTCCGGGCGCTTCAAGTACTAGTGCCGCCGCCGCCGGCCTCCCAGGTCCGGCGATGACGGTCGATCCTCTCATCCGCAATCCTTACCGAAGACGATTTCATGTCGCAGACGCACGATACTCGAACGACGACACTGCAGGACGGCATCGCGCTCGGCCTGACGGAGGCTGAGTACAACCGTATCACCGAGATTCTGGGCCGCGCGCCGAACTACACGGAGCTCGGCATCTACTCGGTGATGTGGAGCGAGCACTGCAGCTACAAGAACTCGATCGCGCAGCTGAAGACCCTGCCGCGCAGCGGCGGGCGGCTTCTGGTCGAGGCCGGGTCGGAGAACGCCGGACTGGTCGATGTCGGCGGCGGCTACGCGGTCGCCTTCAAGATCGAGAGCCACAACCATCCCTCGGCGGTCGAGCCCTACCAGGGAGCGGCCACCGGCGTCGGCGGCATCCTTCGTGACATCTTCACGATGGGCGCCCGGCCGATCGCCGCGCTCGATTCCCTCCGCTTCGGTCGCCTCGATTTTCCCCGCACCCGATTCCTGCTCGAAGGGGTCGTGCGCGGCATCGCCGATTACGGGAACTCCTTCGGCGTCCCGACCGTCGGCGGCGAGATCTTCTTCGAGGATTGCTATCGCGATAATCCGCTGGTCAACGCGATGGCCGTCGGCATCGTGAAGGCCGACGGCACCGTCTCGGCCACCTCCGGCTCGCCGGGGAACACCGTGATGATCCTCGGCTCCCGCACCGGCCGCGACGGCATCCATGGCGCGTCGCTGCTGGCCTCGCGCGAGTTCGACGAGCAGACCGAGAGCATGCGCCCGACCGTCCAGGTCGGCGACCCGTTCAGCGAGAAGCTTCTGCTGGAAGCGTCGCTCGAGCTGATCGCCGCCGGCATCGTCATCGGCATGCAGGACATGGGGGCGGCCGGCATCAGCTGCTCGACCACCGAGATGTCCGCCAAGGGAGAGACCGGCATGCGGATCGACCTGGACAAGGTGCCGCTGCGCGAGGCCGGGATGTCGGCCTACGAGATCATGCTGAGCGAGTCGCAGGAGCGGATGCTGCTGGTGGTCGATCCCTCGAACGTCGAGGAGGCCCGCCGGATCTGCGCCAAGTGGGACGTGCCGATCACCGAGATCGGCGTCACCACCGACGACGGCTCGCTCGAGGTGTGGCGTCACAACGAGATGGTGGCCCGCGTGCCGGCCGAGAGCCTCGTGCTCGGCGGCGGCGCCCCAGTCTATCAGCGCGAGTGGCGCGAGGCCTCCTACGTCGCCGAGGTCCGCTCGGCCGACGTACGGGGCATGATCGGCCAGATCGAGGAGCGCGAGGCGTTCGAGATGCTGCTGGCCTCGCCGAACGTCGCCAGCAAGCGCTGGGTGTTCGAGCAGTACGATTCGATGGTCCGCACCAACACGGTCCAGTCGTTCGCCTCCGACGCCGCCGTGATGCGCCTGAAGGAGATCCCGGGCCGTGGTATCGCCCTGGCGACCGACTGCAACAGCCGTTACGTCTATCTGAACCCGTATGTCGGCGGCATGACCGCCGTGGTCGAGGCGGCGCGCAACGTGGCCTGCACCGGCGCGGTGCCGGTGGCGATCACCAACTGCCTGAACTTCGGCAACCCGTACAACCCGGAAGTCTACTGGCAGTTCCGCGAGGCGATCCGGGGAATGGGAGATGCCTGCCGCGCGCTCGACACGCCGGTCACCGGCGGCAACGTCTCGTTCCACAACGAGTCGCAGCAGCGCGCCGTGTTCCCGACGCCGACGATCGGCATGCTCGGGGTGATCGAGGACCTGAGCCACGTGACCTCGGCCGGCTTCCGCGAGGAGGGGAACGAGGTGGCGCTGTTCGGCTTCGAGCGCTTCGAGCTCGGTGGCTCCGAGCTTCTCTCGCTCCGCTCCGGTTCCGTCGCCGGCGACGCTCCGGCGCTCGACATCGAGGCGGAGATCCGCCTGCAGCGCGCCCTCCTGGAGGGGATCCGCGCCGGGCTCGTCCGCTCCGCGCACGATTGCGCCGAGGGAGGTATCGCGATCGCGCTGGCCGAGAGCGCGATTCACTCCGAGGGGCGCGCGCTCGGCGTGGAGGCGGAGTATCGCGGCGAGGATATGATCGCCGCGCTCTTCGGCGAGTCGCAGTCCCGCGTGGTGCTCAGCTACCGGGTAGAGGATCGTGACCGTCTGGCCGCGATCGCCGCGGCGCACGACGTGCCGTTCACGACGATCGGCCGGGTGACGCGCGAGCGCTTCAAGCTCAACGACGCGATCGACACGACCGTTGCCGCGATCGCCGACATCTACATGAACGCGATCGAGCGCGCCATGGAGTCGGAGCCGGTGCTCTGATCCGACGCGCGCCGGCCATGCCGAAGCGTCAGACATCGTCGCGAGGCCCGACCCGGTCCGTACAGGGCGGGGTCGGGCCTCGTGCCGTTGGTGCCCGGCTCGATGGCGACATCGGAGCGTGATCGCGCAATCGGGCGGGGCGATCGTTCGTTTCTTCCGTGACGGCCGCCCTCGGCGTCCGCCCGTCACTTCCGACCGGTAGCGGCATCGGGCCGCGCCGCGTCGATCGTTCCGAATCCTGAAGCGCATGTTCACGACCCTACGCTCGAAAATCCTGGCCGGCTTCGCCGCCATCGTGGCGGTGAACATCATGTTCGGTCTCTGGTCGATCTTCCAGTTCTCGCAGGTCGGCGAGTCGATGACGCAGGCCACCTCGACCAACTACGAGCTGACCTCGAAGATCGTGGAGCTGGTGGCGATCATCGACCGGCAGTTCCAGCTGCTCCAGCAGATGACGCCCGGCGTGGCCAACGCCGAGCTCACCTCGCTCTTCGAACAGAACACGGCCGACTTCAAGCTGCGCCTCTCCTCGATCCCGGAAAGCTCCGGGCTTCCGGGGCGGGGGGAGCTGATCCAGGGGATCCACGAGGGGTACGACCGGTTCATTCAGCGGAGCTCCGAGTACCGGCACGCGCTGATGACCGGCGGCGGACGGGAGGTGCTCTACGCGCAGGTGCAGCCGGCCGCCGCCTCGTTGAAGGAGGACTGCTACAACCTCTTCTACCAGAATCGCGTGGAGATCCGCGCGATGCGCGAATCGCTGGCCAACGAGCTGCAGAACGCGCTGGTGATCGTCGGGGCGGCCACGGTGCTGGCCACGCTGCTCGGCGTGGTCGGCGGCTTCTACTACTCTCGCTGGGCCATCCGGCCGATCCAGCGTCTGACGCAGGCGGTCAAGAACCTCACCGGCGGGCGCCTCGGCGAAACGATCCTGATCACGACCGCCGACGAGCTCGGGGATCTCTCCTTCGAGTTCAACAGGATGATCGAGCGTCTTCGTCGCTACGAGGCGATGAACATCGAGCAGCTGCTGCTGGAGAAGCGGAAGGTGGAGACCATCGTGCAGTCGATCGCCACGCCGATCGTGGTGGTCGACGCGCAGGGACGGACGCTCCTGATCAACAACGCCGCGCTCACCCTCTTCCGCCATCCGCTGCACGCATCCTACGTGGGACGGAACATCGACGAGCTGGTGGCCGACGATGGCGTGGTCCGCGCGCTCGGACACGCGCTCGTCGGCGAGGAGGCGGGTGTCGGCAGTCCCTACATCTACATGGTGCGGGAGGAGGGGGCCGAGCGCTTCTTCGCCGTCACCGTGCTGCCGCTGGAGACCACCTCGACGGTCGACGGCGTGGTGGCGGTCTTCAGCGACATCACCCATTTCAAGGAGCTCGACCGCCTGAAGTCGGAGTTCCTGGCCAAGGTCTCCCACGAGTTCCGGACGCCGCTGACCTCGATCATCATGAGCATCGACATCCTGCGCGAGGAACTGCTCGGGCCGATGAACGAGGCGCAGCGCGATCTGCTCGCCTCCAGCAAGGACGACTGCAAGCGCCTGTCGAAGCTGATCACCGATCTGCTGGAGCTCTCGCGGCTCGAGGGGACGCTCGATCACCGGACGTTCGCGCAGGTGGATCTGGAGGGGCTGGTGGAGGCGGTGCTCAAGCCGCACCGGCTGCCGGCGCAGGAGAAGGGGGTCGAGCTCCGTTCGACGATCGCGCACGGCGTTCCCTCGGTCTGGGCCGATCCGGAGGAGCTTCGCTGGGTACTCAACAACCTGATCTCCAACGCCGTGCGCCACACCGACGGCGGCGGGTCGGTGGAGTTGACGCTCGGGCTCGACGGGGAGGATCTGGTGATGGCGGTGACCGATACCGGGCACGGCATCCCGCTCGACAGCATCGGCAGGATCTTCCAGAAATTTCATCAGGTCGGCGACTCGGCCATCTCGACCCCCGGCAGCGTCGGCCTCGGACTTGCGATTGCCAAGGACGTTGTCGAACATTACGGCGGTCGGATCTCGGTGGTGAGCGAGCTGCACAAGGGCTCCTGCTTCACCGTCCGCATCCCGCTCGATCGACTGGCGCATCCGCCGGTCGAGTCTGTCCATCCCGATGACGACACGAGCCTCCGGCTCTCCTGACTCAGCACGCCATGAAGGTACTTCTCGTTGACGACGAACCGAACGTCCTGAAGACGCTCACGATCTGCCTTACCTCGATGTCGCTCGACGTCCGGGCCTGCAAGAGTCCGCTCGAGGGGCTCGAGGCGATGCGGACCGAGGGGGACTTCGACCTGGCCTTTCTCGACCTGAAGATGTATCCGATCGACGGGATCGAGCTGATGCTGCAGATCCAGCGGATCAACCCGGAGGTGACCGTGGTGATCATCACCGCGCACGGCACGGTGGACACGGCGGTGGAGGCGATCAAGAAGGGGGCGTTCGATTATCTGCAGAAGCCGTTCGATCTGGAGGAGCTTCGCGCCTTCATCCAGAAGGTGCTCCGGCACCACGAGCTGAAGCAGGAGAACGGCCGCCTGCGCGAGGAGCTGGCGCGCGCGCGGCACCCGGCCGGAGAGATCATCACCCGCAACCCGATGATGATGGGGCTGATAGCGCTTTCCGGCCGGATCGCCGACTCGCCGCTGTCGGTGCTGATCGAGGGGGAAAGCGGGACCGGCAAGGAGCTCTTCGCGCAGTTGATCCACAACAAGAGCCACCGCGCCTCCAAGCCGTTCGTGCGCGTCAACTGCGCGGCGCTGCCGGAGAACCTTCTCGAGAGCGAGCTCTTCGGCCACGTGAAGGGATCCTTCACCGGCGCGCACAAGGATCGCATCGGACGCTTCGAGATGGCCGACAAGGGGACGATCTTCCTCGACGAGATCGGCGAGCTGCCACTTCAGCTTCAGGCCAAGCTGCTGCGCGTGCTGCAGAACCGGGAGTTCGAGCGCCTCGGCGAAAGCCGTACTCGGACGATCGATGTGCGCGTGGTGGCCGCGACCAACCGCGATCTGCCGTCGGAGATCGCCAACGGACGGTTCCGGGAGGATCTCTTCTACAGACTGAACGCGGTGCGGATCAAGATCCCGCCGCTGCGCGAGCGGAAGGAGGATATCGCGCTGCTGGCGCAGCACTTCATCGTCAAGTATCTGCCGGAGGGGCGCTCCGAGCTTCGCCTGTCGGTCGAGGCGCTCGGCGCGATCATGGAGTACGAGTGGAAGGGGAACGTGCGGGAGCTGGAGAACGTGATAAGCCGGTCGGTGTTCCTCGCGCACGGCGACGAGATCACCCTGAACGAGCTCCCCGACGAGTTCCGCGACAAGAAGAGCCTGCCGCCGTCGGCGATGACGCTCGAGGAGATGGAGAAGGAGCATATCGCCCGGGTGATCGCCGAGTCGAAGAGCTTCGAGGAGGCGGCCAAGAAGCTGGACATCGATTCGGCCACGCTCTGGCGGAAGCGGAAGAAGTACAACCTCTGAGACGCGGCCTCGATGCGCCGCCTGGAGGCGCCGCGTGGCCGTGATGGCGCGCGTGGCGACCGCCGGGCCGCGTGGCCCGGATCTACCGGCGTATCAGCACGGCGAGGATATACCAGGTTGCGACGATCGTGAGGAGCACGCCGGCGATCACGATCGTCCGCTCCAGTCGTGGGTTGCTCATTGGGGATCGGCTCCTGATGAATGAGAGTTGATTGCGGGAACGGCCGCGAGTGCATAAGGCGCCGCGAGTCTTCGCGATCAATCTTCGCGCGGCGGCTCAGAACATCTGCGTCAGCTCGTCGAGCGAGAGGGGATGGACATGGCGGAGGGGGCGTCCGAGAAAGCGGCCGCCGACCTCCATGAACTTCAGGGGAATATCGCTCAGATAGTAATCGTGGCGCGGAAGGGAGGTGGAGTGGTTGAGCAGTCCCATCTCCCCGAGCACTTCCTTGGCCCGCTCGGCGGTCGCCACCCCCGGATCGATCAGCGTCACCCGCTCACCGGCCACCTCGGCGATGCTCGGCTTCAGCACCGGGTAATGGGTGCATCCCATGATCAGCGTGTCGATCGAGCGGTCGAGCAGCGGCCGGAGATATTCCCGCGCGATGATCCTGGTGGCCTGATGATAGTCGAGTCCCTCCTCGGCGAAGGCGACGAAGAGGGGGCAGGCCTTGGCCACGACCGAGACCGACGGGCTGGTGGCGCGCAGCGCGTCCTGATACGCGTTCGAGCGGACGGTCCCCTCGGTGGCGATCACGCCGATGGCGCCGCCGCGCGAGGCCGCGATGGCCGCGCCGGCTCCCGGCTGGATGACGCCGATGACCGGAACGCTCACGGCCGACTGGACTTTCTCAAGGGCGACGGCCGAGGCGGTGTTGCAGGCGATGATGATCATCTTCACCCCCTGCGACTCCAGGAACGCGGCCGCCTGAAGGGAGTAGCGGATCACGGTCTCCGGGGACTTCGATCCATAGGGGACACGGGCGGTGTCCCCGAAGTAGACGATGTTCTCGTGCGGCAGAAGCTCCATGACGCAGCGTGCCACGGTAAGGCCGCCGACGCCGGAGTCGAACAGGCCGATCGGAAGAGAGCTGTTGGTCATGGTTCGCGGAGCTTGAGAACGGTGTCCGGCTGTCCGGCGGTCGTCCGAACATCGTGCCGGATCAGCGTCCAGGCGGAATCTGCGTTGAACGTTGCATGTTGGAAGGGGCAATGATGCGGATCATTCGCCGGATTCGCAGCATGGCAGTTGTAACAATCACGTAACGTCCCAACGATCCCGCCGTTATCGAGAAACGCCTCGCGCTCCTTCATTACATTGTAGGTCGCGTAGCTTCCTCCGGGCCCATGGCAGCGCTCGCAGCCGATTCCCTCGGCGTCGACGCGCTCCTCGTGGGGATTGAGGGCCTTGCGGCCGAGAGTGGAGTGGCATTTGAGGCATGCTTCCATCGCCGCCCCGTTGGCGCGGATATAGGCCATGGCCGAATCCGAGCCGAGCGAGGCATAGGCTTTGGAATGCGGGCCCGACGCCCAGATCTTGAACTGCGCCCCGGAGCTGGCCGAGGCGTGGCACGTCCCGCATCGATTCACGCCGACGTAGGAAGCGTTGACCTCACCGCCGGAGCGGGTGAAGTGAACGTAGAGCAGCGCGGCGATCGCCAGCGCGCAGAGGATGAAAACGTAACTCAGTCGGACAAGCATATGGCTGCGGCAAAGATAAAAAATCATACCAGCCTCGACCGAAATCCGCATTCCTGACCGAGCTTGTGCATTCTACTCCTCGTCGTATATTGCCCGCCCTTTGTTTGCGCACTCGTATGGTGTCATTAAGCAGAAAGGTGGCTCCATCACAGCGTACTGCGCGTACTGCGTACCTTCTTCACTCGCACGGAAGCCCGTATTGACATGACGGAATCTGGAAACACCTTCGAGCAGCAGGAGCCGACCGGCTCCAACCCCATGCCCGAGGGATCGGAGAACATCGGAACACAGGAAACCGGAGATCAGACGTCGCAGTCCGGCGCGTCGACTTCGGAGACCGGGTCGCTCGCACATGGAACCTCCGAACCTCAGGCCGAACAGTCCTCCACCGGAGCGGAATCCGCTGCGGAAGCAGCCCCGACGGGGAGCACGGCCGAGGCGGCCCCCGAGGCGGCCTCCGAGGCAGGCGCATCCGCCGAGTCCGGAGCCTCCGGTAACGCCGGAAGCACCGCGGAGCATCCTCCGACGGCCGAGTCCGCGCCCGCGGCTTCTCCCGCTCCGGCCGGTGATGCCACCGGAGGCGCACCCGCGGGCGATGCGTCCACCAGCGAGGCTTCTCCAAGCGAGGCTTCCACTGGTGGCGATGCCGCCGGCGGCGATGCCACCGAGGGGGAGGCAGTTGCGTCCGATGCGCAGACAGAGGAGGCTGGCGGCGAGGCCGGTGAGGGACGTGGCCGCCGCGGCAGTCGCGGCAGCAAGCTCCCGCAGCTGAGCGAGCCGGAAATGCGCGAGCTCTGGTCGGAGCTGGCCGCAAAGAAGGAGAACAACGAGCCGATCGAGCTCGAGGTCATCTCCCGCAATCGTGGCGGCGTCGTCTGCCACTACAAGGGAATCGAGGTCTTCATCCCGATGTCGCACTGGACCCTCCTTCGTCAGCCGGAGGAGAGCGCCCAGGGTGAGTCGAAGGGGAACAACGAGAAGGTTCTCGCGAATGTCCTCGAGATGACCGATTTCGACACCGACGCCCGCCGCGTGACGGCGACGCGCCGGCCGATTCTCCGCCGCTCGCTCCTCGACTCGCTCGAGGTCGGACAGCGTATTCGTGGACGGGTCTCCTCGATCCTCGATTTCGGCGTCTTCGTCGACCTCGGGGGGATCGACGGCCTGCTCCATACCACCGAGATCAGCTACACCCGCGGACGTCATCCGAGCCAGCTCCTGACCAAGGGAGAGGAGGTCGAGGTGATCGTGCGGGAGATCGACAAGGAGAAGGAGCGGATCTATCTCGGCCGCAAGGAGCTTCTCCCCTCGCCGTGGGAGGATGCCGAGAACAAGTACCCGGCCGCCAGCGTGCAGCAGGGGAAGGTGGTCGGCCTTGGGAAGATGGGCGCCTTCGTGGAGCTCGAGCCGGGCATCGAGGGCTTTATCCGCGCCTCGGAGCTCTCCTGGACCAAGCGGATCCACAACCCGAAGGAAGTGCTGAAGAAGGGACAGGAGATCCCGGTGAAGGTGCTCGACGTCTCCGGACGGAAGAAGCGCCTCAGCCTCAGCTTCCGTCAGGCGCAGGAGAACCCGTGGGAGACGCTCGCCCAGAAGTATGCCGTCGGCACCAGCTGGGAAGGCGAGATCAAGGAGATCTCCAACAAGGGGCTGGTCGTCGGCCTCGAGGATGTCGAGGGCTTCCTGCCGCGCGGCCGCATGGGACGCGAGGCCAAGCGCCTTCCGGACATGAAGGCCGGTGACAAGATCAACGTCGGGGTGATCGAGGTCGATCCGACGCGTCTGTCGCTGATCTTCGGCCTGCCGATGCCGGAGCGTGGCGAGGGAGGCGAAGGTGGTGGCGGCGGTCGTGGCGAGCGCCGCGGAGGCGGCGGCCGTGATCGTGATCGCGACGATCGTCGCGGCCCGATGCCGAGCGCGCAGCCGGTCAACGAGATGAAGTCCTCCGAGACGAGGGGAAGCTTCTCGATCGGCGACATGATCGGCCAGTCGATCAAGGAGAAGCTCTTCCCGAACATGCAGCAGGAGGAGAAGCCTCAGCCGGAGCCGAAGCAGCAGCCTTCCTCGACGCAGAGCGCGGCCGCGCCGAGCGCGCCGAAGGCGGGTGCGGCCGAGGAGACGATCTCGGCCGCCGGAGCCTCGGGCACGCCTCCGATGGAGGATCAGGGAACCCGTGAGCCGAACCCGGAGATCGCGCAGCAGCCGGCCGCCGAGCCGGCCAGCGGCGGCGAGGGCTCGGAGGGCACCGCCGAGAGCTCGGACAACGCCTGAGATTCCCGCGAGGGACGGCGCCTTCTCGGGCGTGAGATGAGGGGAAACCGGGGATCGCGCAGATAGCGCATGCCTCCGTCGGCATCACCCGATGCCGACGGATGAGCCCGGGTGGCGGAACGGTATACGCATCAGACTTAAAATCTGAGGTCGCGAAAGCGTCATGCGGGTTCAAATCCCGCCCCGGGTACCTACGCTCGTCGCATCCGTGCGAACATCGACGCGAGGGCTTGCAGCACCAGCTGCAAGCCCTCGCTCCGTTTCGGGACGCTCCCCACATGTCCGGGAGGCTGGCGCGCGGTGCCCGGAGATGCATGGAGCCGGTTCCGGGGAACGGGGTGAGCGTGGTGAAGCCGTGGGAATATGAGATGATGCCGGCTCGCGCGCCGGAGCTGGCGCGCGCTACCGCGCACGGGGAACACCGGCCGTCGGCGACGCGACACGTCCGCGACCTTCCGCGTAGGACGTGTTGTCCGCGGCGGTCGGGATCGAGTCGGACGGTCGCGGATGCCTCATGCCACGCGACTCGCGACGCCGCGTCTCACCGGATGCGTTGCGCCGAGCTCAACGCGCCACGACGAGCGCTCGCAGTATCCGACGGCGCCCCGCCTCCAGCATCGCCACGTATGATCCCGAGCCGAGTCCCTTCAGATCGAGCGTGACCCGATGGGATCCCGCCTCGACGGTCCGGTCGATCGCGACCAGGCGCGTCGCGCCGGGCATGTCGACCACCCTCAGCCGTACATGGCACTGCTCCGGGAGCGTGAAGGCCACCGTCGCGGAGCCGGACGCGGGATTGGGCCACGGCTCCGACATCGCAAGCCCGTCACGCTCGGCATCGCGCTCCGAGGGCGCGGCCGACGGCGCCGTCTCGAACAGGTCGAGCTTCGGGAACTCCCCGCCGAGCGCGGTGGCCGTGTCGGCGGCGCTGAACCCCATCCAGTCCTCGAGTATCGTCGCGTACACCTGCCGGAAGTCGACCGCGAACTTCACGTCCCCACGATCGTCCAGGTCGGTCAGGTTCGGCGCGCCGCCGAGGATGCGCCCGCCGCGGACCTTCCGGCCGAGGACGAAGAGAGGAGCGGCGGCGCCGTGGTCGGTGCCGGCCGATCCGTTCTCGTTCAACCGTCGCCCGAACTCGGAATAGGTCATCGCCACCACGCGGTCCCCGTTGCCGGCGGCGGCCACATCATCCAGAAAGTTCCCGACGCTCCGCGACACCCACTGCAGGCGCTGCGCATGGGGCACCAGCTGCGCCACGTGCGTGTCGAAGCCGGGGAGCGCGACCACGAAGATGCCGGTCCGCAGCCCGCCGTTGATCAGCCTGGCCACCACCCGCAACTGCGCCGAGAGGGGATCGCCGTCGTACTGCGCGTTCGTCGATCCGCCGAGCATCGCCTTGTTCACCTCCGCCGAATAGTAATTCGACTGCTCGATCACCTCCCGCACGAACTCCAGCTCCGGCCCGGCGAGCGTGGCCGGAAGCGGCTCCGGATCGACCTTGAGGCCGCTCGCCAGCGAGTAGAACCGGTCCGGATTGTCGATCGCGATCCCCATCCCCCCGACCTCGCTCTCGAGCGCCAGCGACGTGCTCGGGGACACCTGGATCGCGAACGGCGCGCGCGGCAGCGTGGCGGGATACTCCGGGTGGGACGTGGCCAGGTAGCGGCCGAGCCAGCCGGTGTAGAGCACCTGATCGGCGCGCGACGCGCTGTGCCAGATGTCGGTGGAGCGGAAGTGCGAGCGGTCCTGATCCGGATAGCCGACGTTCTCCACCACGGCGCAGCTCCCCTGGCCGTAGAGCTCGCCGAAGCGCGCCATCGAGCCGTGCAGCGACAGATCGTCGGTGATCTTCACCAGATCCGGCGCCTTCAGGGCGATCGTCTTGCGCGCGTTGTGGTAGGCCGGATCGTTCACCGGGACCACCGTGTTGAGCCCGTCGTTGCCGCCGTTCAGATTGATCAGCACCAGCACCCGGTCGCCGAGCGCGGCGGGGCGGGAGAAGAACGCCGGCGCCAGCGGACGCGCGAACAGCCTGCCGCCGGCTAGCGGGAGAGCCGCGCCCGCCAGGGCGCCTCGCTTCAGGAAATCTCGTCGTTGCATCGCTGTTCGTCCGTCCGTTTCCGGTGAGTGAGGGGTTACGTCAACTGATATTCGGCGAGGCCGGTGATCCGGATCAGACAGGCCCGAATCCGGGAGGCGGCGTTCGGCGCGTCGGGGTTCCAGTCGTACTCGGGGCCGCCGGCGAGCAGCTCGTCCAGCAGCAGCGCGTAGGTCTGCTGGCTCACGTCGAGCGGCAGCAGCAGCGCGATCATCCGGTCGAGCACGGAGCGGACCTTCGTTGGTTCCGGGAGTCGCTTCACCCACGCGACCGGGTCGAAGCCGTTCTGCAGCGAACCGGCGATCGGCTCGATCCAGAGCCGCGCGTAGCGGATCCGGAGGGGGATCGTGGCGCTGCTGATCCAGGCACGTCCTCCCGGCCATCCCTTCACGTTGGGAGGGTAGAGAAGGCGCTGCGCCAGATTCGTCGTGGCGGTCACCGCGTCGTGCGTCTCGAGGCGTGTCGGGTCCTGGTTGTTCCGCGCCCAGACCGGCGCCAGCCCGAGCTCGTGAAACGCGCCGGCCACGAGCTCGACCGGGCTCTTGATCCGCGCGCCGATCACGTTGTCGTCGAAGAAGTGCGCGCTGGCCAGGAGCCTCAGGATCACGCGATCCACGCTCCAGTTGCCGTCAACGAGGGCGCGCGCCATCTCCACCACCACCGGGATGTCCGGAACGTCGTGGACGAATTGGCGGTAGAGCTTGGAGCAGAGAAAGATCGCGGCGCGAGGTAGCGCGTGGTCTCGATCGACGGCGGCGAGGATCGTGGCGATCACGTCGTCCGGCGTCTTTCCGGCCACGCCGAAGTTGCCGGTGGCGCCGAGGATCGTCTTCTGCCCTCCGTCGAAGCGGGGCGGCCTGAACTCGCCGGCCATGGCGCCGGCGTTGACCGTCCAGCCGGTGAGCGCGCGGGCCAGCTCGATGATATCCCGCTCGGTGTAGTGCGGCGTGCCGTCGTCGTACGCGCCGGCGCCGAGCGTGAAGAGCTCCAGCAGCTCCCGCGCGTAGTTCTCGTTCGGGTTGCCGGCCTTGTTGTCGTCGCCGTTCAGGTAGATCAGCATCGCCGGGTCGATGGTGACGCGGGTGGCGAGCTCCCGGAAGTCGCCGGCGGCAAGCTCCCGGAAGAGCTCGTTCTGCCGGTACATGTACTGGGCCACCATCACCTCGGTGGCGTCGCTGACGAAGTGGTTGTGCCAGAAGAGGACCATCTTCTCGCGCAGCATCATCCGACGATCGAGCATGGCGGTGAGCCACCACTCCTGCAGATCGCGGAGCCAGGCGGCGTACTGCGCCCGCGTGGCCTCGGTCTCGTTGGTGAACGGCGTCTGCGCGGTCCAGGAGCCGGGGGTGCCGGCCGGCGTCGTCGAGCCGAGGAGGCCGGCGATGACCGCCTCGGGGGTGGAGGCGAGCGCGGCGTCGAGCTCCGCGGAGGTGACGCCGAATCCGGCGCGGCGGAGCAGATGGGCGGCTCGGCGCGCGCTCCAGGGGCGCTCCCCGGAGGGGACATAGGGCTCGAGCCCGGCCGTGCTGATCCTGACCGTGATGCCGTCGATCCCGGAATGGTCGCGGGTCGCCGGAGGGGCGGACGCCGGTGACCCGGGAGATCCGAGCTGAAGGAAGGAGCGCCGTTGCATGATCGTGCTCGTCGTTGGTTCGAGGGGAGCGGAAGCGTCTCCGCGGGGGCATCGCCGGACCGGTGCCGGGGAGAGAAGGAGGATCCATGGCCTCGGCGAGCGGAGCGGCGGCGTTCGGCGATGACCTCGGGGGAACGCATCGTCTGGAACGATCGTGAGGGAACGCCGGGCCGGCTCGTGCGTCGAAGCGGGTAATGCCGGGGAACATAGGGCTCGGCGTCGGCAATCGCAAGCGGCCTCCGGACCCGCTTCGTGCCCGGTCTCGCGGGCGCCGGACCGGTGATCGGGGACCGGAAATGGGATGGGGGAGATCGTGTTTTCCCCTTGTTCACCTCTGGGTGGCTCCCGTACTTGTCCCCGTTTCGCGTCTCCGCGGCCGGTCCGGGGCTACCCTTCACCGGCGCGCGGCCGGGAGCCGGCCGGCTTCCCGAGGCGGCGACCGGAGGGACGTCCGGCCGCCCGGAGCCGGCGACAGTGTCGGCCGCGAATCCCCGTCGATCCCCCCGTCAGCTTGATTATCGTGGGGTAAACAGGTAGATTCGCTGCCATTTTTTTGCAAACCTATATCGGGTGCATATCCACGTGGGTTGGAATACAAAGCAGACCGAGGAGGATCTACGGATCCAGCGGGAGCTCAAGGAGAGCGGCGCACTTCCGCAGCATGTGGCCATCATCATGGATGGCAACGGAAGGTGGGCCAAGGAGCAGGGGAAGCCGAGGGTATCCGGACACAAGGCCGGGGTCGATTCCGTCCGTGACATCGTTCAGGCCTGCGGCCAGCTGGACATTCCGTTCCTCACGCTCTACGCATTCTCGACCGAGAACTGGAAGCGCCCGAAAGCCGAAGTGACGGTTCTGATGAACCTGCTGCTCGAGTACCTGAAGGCGGAGCTCGAGGAGCTGAACAAGAACAACGTCAGGCTCAACGCCATCGGTCAGCTCAACGCGCTGCCGAAGCCGGTGCAGAAGCAGCTCTACGCCAGCATCGAGCGCCTTTCCGGCAACACCGGCCTGACGCTCACCCTCGCGCTCAGCTACAGCGGCCGCTGGGATATCCTGCGCGCGGTGCAGACGCTGGCGCTGGACGTCCGGCGCGGCAAGCTCTCGCCGGAGGATATCTCCGAGGAGCTGTTCCGTACCTATCTGACGACGCATACCATCCCCGACCCCGATCTGATGATCAGGACCAGCGGCGAGATGCGTCTGAGCAATTTCCTCCTCTGGGAGATGGCCTACGCCGAGATGCACATGGCCCCCGTATTCTGGCCCGAGTTCCGCCGAGATCACCTCTACGATGCCCTGACCGATTTCCTCCATCGCGAGAGGCGCTTCGGCAAGACGAGCGAGCAGCTCAGCGAAGATCAACGTCCCCAACGAACGTACGTTCAGAAGATTATTGATGCGCTTACACGTTCATAGCGATCCGGCGCCCGCACCCTCCAGCCGAGTCTCGGCATCGGGGGGACGCTGGCTCGCGGCAGCAGCCACATCTCTCGTAGTCCTTTCGGCGGTCGCCGCGCACGCCCAGGCCCCGCAGCCGACTCCACAGTCGGCCCCGCCGGTCAGAATCAGGGACATCCGTGTCGAGGGGGCGCAGACGTCGTCTCCCACGGCGATCATCTCCTATTCCGGCCTCCGCATCGGCGACATGATCACGCCGAACAGCGACCTGATCTCGCGCGCCATCCGGAACCTCTTCGAGCGTCGCCTCTTCAGCGACGTGAAGATCTACGCCGAGAACCAGGCGACCGACGGCGTCACGCTGGTGATCGTGGTCAAGGAGTATCCGCGCATCGGCGCGGTCACCTTCGTCGGCAACGACGAGCTGAGCCAGAAGGATCTGACCGATCTTTCCACGATCCATGCCGGCGAGATCGCCTCTCCCTACGAGATCGACCGCACGCGCGCCAAGATCCGGCAGAAGTATGCCGAGGAAGGCTACCTCTTTACCCAGGTGACCGCCTCGCAGACCCCGTCGACCACCGACACCGGCCGCGTCGATCTGTCGCTGGCGATATCGGAGGGTCCGCAGGTCAGCATCGGCGCCATCCGCTTCGAGGGAAACCAGCATTACGATGCCGGCGACCTGAAGGGGGCGATGGAGGATGTGAAGGAGAAATCCTGGTGGCAGGTGTGGCGCTCCTCGAAGTTCGACCGCGCCAAGCTGAAGACCGACGAGACCCGCATCACCGATTTCTACCGCTCGCACGGCTTCATCGATGCCGAGGTGGTCGGCGATTCGATCTCGATCAACCCGCAGACCGGCAAGGCGGATATCCTCATCACCGTCAGCGAGGGGAATCAGGTGTACCTCCGCTCGGTGACGATCGCCGGCAACACGACCTATCCGACGCAGACCCTGGTCAACCGGCTGAACGCCGAGATCGGCGCTCCCTACAACCAGGTGCAGTTGAAGGACAATCTGAAGGGGGGTGGAGAGGAGAGCATCAGCACCCTCTACCTGGACAACGGCTACCTCTCCTTCAACGCCGACGCCCTCGAGACCCGGCCGACGCCGGACTCGGTGGACGTGGCGATCCGGATCACCGAGGGGCCGCAGGCCTCGATCCGCTACGTCGCGATCGCCGGCAACACCAAGACGATGGACAAGGTGATCCGGCGCGAGCTCTTCACGCATCCGGGAGATACCTTCTCCAAGGCGGCGGTGATCCGCTCGCTCAGAAACCTCGCGAACCTGAACTACTTCAATCCCGAGCGCCTGGTGCCGGACGTCACCCCGGTGGATGCCACCACGGTCGACGTCACCTATCAGGTGGAGGAGCGCCCGAGCGATTCGTTCAACGCCTCGCTCGGCCTCAGCTCGCTCGGACTGAGCCTGTCGCTCGGCCTCTCGTTCAACAACTTCTCGATCTCCGAGCCCTTTACCGGCGGCGGCGGCCAGGTGCTGAACTTCACCTGGGAGTACGGCGGCTATCTGACCACGTTCTCGCTCGGACTCACCGAGCCGTGGCTGTTCGATACCCCGACCACGCTCGGCGCCAACGTCTTCTACCAGACGCAGGATCTGACCACGGTCAACGGCGGCGGCTACAGCCTCCGTCGCGCCGGCGGATCGCTCACGCTCGGACGTCGCCTCTCCTGGCCGGACGATTACTTCCGCGCCGACCTGGCGCTCCGGTTCCTCCGGAACGACATCACCGGCGACCAGTCGCAGAGCTCCTACTACCGGAACGGCACCGAGGCGAGCGCCACGCTCACCTTCTCCCGTTCGAGCATCGACAACCCGATCTTCCCGACGGTCGGCTCCCGCTTCACCTTCGCCAACACGATCGCCGGACTCGGAGACGCCAAGTACTCCAAGCACGAGATCCGCTACGACTTCTATTCGCCGCTGGCGCAGGTGACCGAGGCCAACTCGCTGGTCTTCTACCTGAACAACGAGTTCGGCTACCTGAACGCCTTCGGACCGATCGAAAACATTCCGCCGCTGACCTTCTACTCGATGGGAGGCACGGCCGTCAGCGGCTACAACACCGTTCCGCTGCGCGGCTATCGCGACCGCTCGATCGGCCCGACCGGACTGGACGACATTCCGCTCGGCAAGGCCTACTCGAAGGTGACCGCCGAGCTCCGGTTCGGCATCTCGCTCAACCCGATCCCGATCTTCGCCCTGGCGTTCGCCGAGGCGGGGAACGTGTGGGGAACGCTCCGCGAGGTGGATCCGTTCGACCTGAAGCGCTCGGCCGGTCTCGGCCTCCGGATCATGATCCCAGGCGTCGGCGGCCTGCTCGGCTTCGACTACGGGTACGGCTTCGACTCCGACAGCTTCGGCTCGAAGCCCGGCTGGCAGTTCCACTTCCAGTTCGGCCGATAATCGTCTCCTCCGGCGTCGCGGTCGCGTCGCCGTCCGCGCCGGTCGGCATCGTCGAACGGGGTGGCTCGCGGTGGTTGGGCCGCGCGCCACGCGGAGAGATCCGACGGAGAAAGCCGACGGAGAGATCCGACGGAGAGATCGGGCGTCGCCGCGCCCACGGCTCTTCTCGCATGGCTTCCGGTTCGCAATAGTTTCTTACCGGCCTCGGATAAACGCGCGTCCGGGGCCGGGCGTCTGCCAGAGTCAGTCCTTCATTTCACATACGATTTCACAGCACATCCAGCCCATGAAAGCACTACTCGCAGGGGTGTTCATCGCCATCGTGATGGCATGTATTCCGATGAGCGCCGACGCGCAGACGAAGCTCGGATTCGTCGATTTCGACGTCATTATCCAGCAGATGCCGGAGTTCAAGCAGATCGAGGCGCAGCTCAAGGATCTTCAGAAGCAGTATGAGGATACCCTCAAGGGGATCCAGACCACGTTTCAGGAGCGCGCCGACGCCTACCAGAAGCAGCAGAGCCTGATGAACCCGGAGACGCGCGCCAAGGAGGAGGCCAACCTCAACGCGATCCGGGAGCAGTTCGCCCAGACACAGCAGATGTACTTCGGCCAGCAGGGGCTCTTCGCCCAGACCCAGGCGAAGCTGCTGCAGCCGCTCAAGGAACAAGTCCGCAAAGCCATCGAGCAAGTCGCCAAGGATGAGAAGTTGACCGCGGTCGTCGAGGCCGGGGTAGTGGTGTACTATGACAAGAAACTGGAAATCACCTACAAGGTGCTCGATAATCTCCGCCGTGCGAAATAATCGAGCGATAGTTCTGGGGCTGGCGGCCGTCATCCTCGTGCTGGTGGCCGCCGGCACCCCGCTGCACGCGCAGAAAGTCGCCATCGTCGCCAGCGAGGCGATCTTCGATCGTCTGCCGGACGCCAAGACCGCGCGCTCCAAGCTCGCGGAGATGCATACCACCTGGATGCGGGAGATTCAGCGCCAGGAGACCGAGATCCAGCGTCTTCAGGGGGATATTCAGGCCAACCGCCTCCTCTGGAGCACGCAGGAACAGCAGGATGCCCAGGCCCGCCTCGCCGACATGGAGTCCAAGCTCTCCACCTATCGCACCAGCAAGTATGGCGCGAACGGCGAGTTCGAGCGGACACAGACCGAGCTGATGGGTCCCATCCAGGACAAGGTCTCCAAGGCGATCGACGAGGAGGCCAAGTCGCAGAAGTACGATATCGTGCTCGACAAGAGCAGCCGCGCGACCCTGGTTCTCTACGTCAATCCCTCCTACGATATCACCTATCAGGTGCTGAAGCGGCTCGGGGTGGAAGTGCCGGCGTCGGACATGCCGACCGATCCGAGCGCCGCCGGCGGTGCCGGAAAGGGGGGGAGCGAGGCCAATGCCATGCGGAACCGCGGCCGTCGCGACGATCCGACCGATACGCCGAAGGTGGTCGACCCGAACGATCTCCTGAAGGGGGGCGGTCAGAACCAGCCGGGAACGCAGCCGGCCAATCAGAGTGGAACTCCCGACGGCACCCAGCCGGACGGACAGTCGACCCCGAAATAACGGAATCCAAGATGCGCCTGGCAGAAATCGTAGAGCAAGTAGGTGGAGTTCTCGTCGGCGACGGCGAATGCCGTATCCACGCCGTCAGGAAGATCGAGGAGGCGGGGCCCGGCGATATCTCCTTCATCGCCAACCCGAAGTACGAGAAGTACGCCGAGAGCACCCGCGCCACCGCGCTGATCGTGGGGCACGACCTCGAGATGAGCCGGGACGACGTGGCACTGATCCGGACCGATGATCCCTACGTCGCCTTCCTGAAGGTGCTCCGGATCTTCGCGCCGAGCGGCGAGCGCCCGATGCAGGGAATCCATCCCTCGGCCGTCGTCGCGCCTGATGCGACCGTCGACCCGACGGCGAGCATCGGCCCGAACGTGGTGGTGGGCCCCGGCTGCGATGTCGGCGCCGGCGTCGTGATCCGCGCCAACACCGTCCTCGGCTCCGACGTGAGCATCGGCGAGGGGAGCACGATCCACCCGAACGTCACCCTCTATCACGGCACGGTGATCGGCCGGAACGTGATCGTCCATGCCGGCGCGGTGATCGGCGCCGACGGCTTCGGATTCGCGCCGAGAAGGGATGGGGGCTGGGAGAAGATCCCGCAGATCGGCATCGTCAGAATCGAGGACGAGGTGGAGATCGGCGCCAACGCGACGATCGATCGGGGAACGATGGGGGAGACGCTGATCCGTCGCGGGGTGAAGATTGACAACCTGGTTCACGTCGCGCACAACGTCGTGGTCGGGGAGAATACCGTGATCGCCGCGCAGGCCGGCATCGCCGGCAGCGCCAAGATCGGCGTCGGCAACATGATCGGCGGGCAGGTCGGCTTCGTCGGCCATATCGAGACGGCGCCGGGGGTGATCGTCGAGCCGCAGTCCGGGGTGAGCAAGTCGGTGAAGCGGCCCGGTCGCTACTTCGGCCATCCGGCCAAGGAGCATTCGCTGGCGTTGAAGCAGGAGGCGGCCGCGCGTCAGCTTCCGGATCTTCTCATCGAGATCCGCGAGATGCGTAACCGGCTCAAAAGACTGGAGGAGGCCGCGGGGCTCGGCGAGTACGAGGCCTGATTCCCTCGCCGCCGTCCGGCGCGCCGAGCGTGCATCCGGATCGGTCGTCATCCGATACGTGCGATATGAGCGTGGAGGCATCCCGTGAGCGGGGCGCCTCCACGCGTCGTTTCAGTGAGAGCCGAACGTGGATGAAGCGGGAACCGAACGGTACGGCGTGGCACTAATCGGCGGACCTCGGCGCGCGCCGGCGCGGGCGGCCATTGAAAAAAACGCCGTTCCGGAGCCTGGCAAGGCATTCCAATTCGTATGTGAACCGCGTCCGCCGTGAAAGATGGGGGGCAAAGCGTTATCTTGCGCGGCCAAGTCCATCCGGGCGGGTCCATTGGCCCGTTCCTCCATTCCGTCTCGTCCGGCGGGGAAGCGCCGGAGCATTTCGCAGCATTCTTCACATATGCGCCAGCAACAGCGGACGATAGCAGCCCCGGCCACGCTGTCGGGGATCGGCCTTCACACCGGCAACCTGTCGACGATCACCTTCAAGCCGGCCCCCGAGGACTACGGCCTCCGCTTCGTCAGAACCGACCTTCCCGATCAGCCGGAGATCCCGGCGGACGTCGACCTCGTCACCGACATCTCTCGCGGAACCACGCTCACCAAAGGGGACGCCAGCGTCCATACCGTGGAACATGTGCTGGCCGCGCTGGTGGGTCTCGAGGTGGACAACTGCCGCATCGAGCTGACCGCCAACGAGCCCCCCGTCGGCGACGGCAGCGCGCTTCCCTACACCCAGGTGCTGATGGACGCCGGCTTCGTCGACCAGAAGGCGCCCCGCAATTACATCGTCATCGACCAGATCGTCAACTACAAGAACGACGGCAAGGGGGTCGAGATGGTGGCCCTCCCGTACGACGATTTCCGGGTGACGGTGATGATCGACTATCACAACCCGGCGCTCGGCAGCCAGCACTCCGGCCTGTTCAACCTCCAGAACGAGTTCGCCACCGAGTTCGCCGCGGCCCGCACCTTCTGCTTCCTGACCGAGGTGGAGATGCTCCGCCGCGAGGGGCTGATCAAGGGGGGGAACCTGGACAACGCGATCGTGATCGTCGACAAGGAGATCGATCAGTCGCAGATGGATGAGCTCTCGCGCCGGCTCGGCATCGAGGGCTCGGTGGTGCTCGGCTCCACCGGCGTGCTCAACAACGGGACGATGCGCTATCCGAACGAGCCGGCCCGTCACAAGCTGCTCGACCTGATCGGCGATCTCGCGCTGGTCGGCGCGCCGATCAAGGCGCACATTCTGGCCGCGCGCCCCGGACACGCCAGCAACATCGAGTTCGCCCGGAAGATCAAGCGCCTGGCAGAGCAGAAGCGCCTCGTGCGCCGCTCGACCGGCGGCGACGGCAGCCACGTGATGGATATCACCGCCATCATGAAGGTGCTGGCGCATCGCTATCCGTTCCTGCTGGTCGACCGGATCATCGAGCTGGACAACGAGGCCGGACGGGTGATCGGGCTGAAGAACGTCACGATCAACGAGCCCTTCTTCGCCGGACATTTCCCCGGGCAGCCGGTGATGCCGGGCGTGCTGATCGTCGAGGCGATGGCGCAGACCGGCGGCATGCTCCTGATCAATTTTCTGCCGGAAGACGGCTCGAAGCTGGCGTTCTTCATGGGGATCAACAACGCCAAGTTCCGCAGACCGGTCGTCCCGGGCGATCAGCTCGTCTTCGAGGTGACCCTCAAGTCCAAGCGCTTCAACACCTTCTCTCTGTCTGGCCGCGCCACCGTCAACGGGACGCTGGTGGCCGAGGCCGACCTCTCGATCGCCGTCGTCGACCGTCAGTCGTAACGCGGCCATTCAGCAACGAGAACGACCACGCATGGTGGAAACAAACATAAGTCCGCTCGCCTCGGTCCATCCCGATGCGGTCATCGGCTCCGGAGTCCGGATCGATCCGTTCGCGGTAATCGAGCAGGATGTCGTGATTGGGGACGGCGTCCACGTTCAGTCGCACGCGCATCTCTGTTCCGGTGCCCGGATCGGCAACGACTGCCAGATCTTCACCGGCGCCTCCATCGGCGCCATTCCGCAGGATCTGAAGTTCAAGGGGGAGAAGACCACGGCCGTCATCGGTGACAGGACCGTGGTCCGCGAGTATGCCACGGTCAATCGTGGTACCACCGCCCGCAACCAGACCACCGTCGGCAAGGACTGTCTGCTGATGGCCTACACGCACGTGGCGCACGACTGCATCGTCGGCGACCACGTGATCCTGGCCAACGCCGTGCAGCTCGGCGGGCACGTTCACATTGACGACTGGGCCTTCCTCGGCGGGCTCACCGGCGTCCATCAGTTCGAGCGGGTCGGCAAGCATGCCATGGTGGCCGCCGGCTTCCGCGTGATGAAGGATGTGCCGCCGTTCGTCCGCGCCGGCAACCAGCCGCTCGGCTTCAGCGGCATCAACGTGATCGGCCTCCGCCGTCGCGGCTTCTCCGACCAGGCGGTGGCCGCGATCGACGAGGCATATCGGATCATCTATCGCTCCGGGCTCAACATCGGCGACGGGGTGGAGCGCGTGGCCGCCTCGCTCGATGGAACGCCGGAGGTCCATGAGATCCTCGACTTCATCCGCTCCAGCCAGCGCGGCGTGATTCCGCTGTCGCGGTGAGCGTGACCGCATCTTCGGCCGGCCGGGAGAGGTCGGCGCGCGACCTCTCCGACCATGTACTGGTGATCGCCGGGGAGGCCTCCGGCGACGCGCATGGCGCCGCGCTGATCCGCGAGCTTCGCCCGCTCCTGCCGGAGCTCCGGTTCTGGGGAATCGGCGGCGCGCGGATGCGCCAGGAAGGGGTGGAGATCCGCCATGATGCCGCGCAGATGAGCGTGGTCGGCTTCCTCGAAGTCGCCCGGCGCTACAGGTTTTTCCGGGGCGTGTTCCAGGCGATCGTCGAGGAAGCGCGCCGCACGCGTCCCCGCTTCGCCATCCTCGTCGATTATCCCGGCTTCAACCTCCGCCTTGCCCGCGAGCTTCGCGCGGCCGGCATTCCCGTGGTCTACTACATCGCCCCGCAGGTCTGGGCGTGGAAGGAGGGACGCGTCGCCACCCTCCGCTCCGCGGTCGACGATCTGATCGTGGTCTTCCCATTCGAGATCGATTACTTCGCCCGCCACGGCATCACCGCTCGGTTCTTCGGCCATCCCCTGATCGACCGCATGTTCTCCGACGCCGCCGCGACTCCATCGCGCGCGGCCCAGGCCGACGACCGGCCGACCATTGCGTATCTGCCGGGGAGCCGTCCCGAGGAGATCCGGCGGCACATGCCGGTGCTCGCGGAGGTGATGCGTCGGATGGGCGAAGGATATCGTCACGTGGTGCCGCTGGCGCGCACTCTCCCTCGCGAGGCGCTGGAGACGTTCTCCGGCGTTGCGCCGTTCGAGATCGTCGGGAGCGTGGAGGAGGCGCTTGCCGGCGCCGACGCGGCGCTGGTGAAGTCCGGCACGTCGACGGTCGAGACCGCGCTGCATCGGGTGCCGTTCGCGGTGATCTACCGGACATCGCCGGTGAGCTACTGGATCGCCAAGCGCGCGATCAAGGTCTCCTCGATAGCGATGGTGAACCTGCTGCTCGGTCGGCAGGTGGTACGGGAGTATATCCAGGACGACCTGCGTCCGGAGTCGCTGGTGGAGGAGCTTCATCGCCTGCTGGAGGATCGGGAGTATCGCGGCGCGATGCTGGCGGCGCTCGACGAGCTGCGTGAGCTGCTGGGGGAAGTTGGCGCGGCGCGGCGCGCGGCGGCCTACATCGCCGGGAGGTACGGATGAGCTCCGGCGGATCCCGTTCGCTGGAGGGGGTGCTTCTCCGCGTTCTGCTGCGGGGACTGTCGGCCACGTGGCGAATCCGGGAGGAGATTCCGCCGGAGTGCGCGCCGCTGGTGCGTGGCGAGGTCAGAGCGGTGATCGCCTTCTGGCACGGGAAGATGCTGCCGGTCTGGTACCGGTTCCGCGGCGCGCGGAGCTGCGCGTTGGTGAGCGCGAGCCGGGATGGGGGACTGCTGGCGGAATATCTTTCGGACGGGCTCGGCTACGGTCGCGTGGTGCGCGGATCGAGCTCGCGCAAGGGGGGCGAGGCGCTCTCGGAGCTGGTGGATGCGCTGGGGAGGATGAGTTGCCTGATCACGCCGGACGGCCCTCGTGGACCGGCACGGCGGGCGAAAGCGGGGGCGCTGGTGGCCGCGGCGCGCGCCGGGGTGCCGGTGATGCTTGCCGGCTGGGAGTGCCGCTCGCGCCGGCGGCTCGGAAGCTGGGACGCGATGGAGATCCCGTATCCCTTCGCGAAAGTTTATATCCGTTATTGCATATTCGATCCGTCCGAACATGTGGGAGCGCTGAGGACGGAAGCGCCCGAGGCTATGTCTGAAGCTGTGCCCCAGGGCGCCACCGACGCCGGAGCCGAAGCCGTGCCTGAGGGCATGTCCGAGGCCCGTTCCGGGGACGTGGCTGAGGGCGACGCCGGAGCCGAGGCAATGTCCGAGGCCCTGTCCGAAGCCGTGCCTGACGGCGCCGCCGATGCCGGAGCCGAAGCCGTGCCCGAGGGCGCCGCCGACGCCGGAGCCGACGCCGTGCCTGAGGGCATGTCCGGGGCCCGTTCCGGGGACGTGCCAGAGGCCGTGCCAGACGGCGCCGCCGATACCGGAGCCGGTGATCCGGCCGCCGGACGCTTCTGGGTCGGCCCGGATCTGCTGGCGCGCTTCGAGGCCGAGCTCGACCGCTTGAATCACGCATCGACTTCTGAGGAGCTATGATCAACGAGCGCGTACTGCTTCGCCCCGTCGGAGCCATCTACGCCATGATGGCCGACCGCGACCGACGCCGGAAGCTCGCCGAGCGCTGGCAGTCGCGGCTGCCCGTCATCTCCGTCGGCAACCTATCGGTCGGCGGCACCGGTAAAACCCCGCTGGTGATCCATCTGGCCCGCGAGATCCTGAAGCGGCGTCCCGTCCTCGTCCTCTCGCGTGGCTACGGCCGCGACTCCAAGGAGGATCTCCTCTGGCGCTCCGGGGATGCGCCCCCGGAATACCTCCAGTTCGGCGACGAGCCGACGCTGATCGCCGATGCCGTCGGCGGCGCGTCGGTGGCGGTCGGGGGGGATCGCGCCGCGCTGCTCCGGAAGCTCGAGCCGGAGTTCCCCGATGCCGTGGCGCTGCTCGATGACGGCTTCCAGCATCACTGCCTGGCGCGCGATCTCGATATCGTGATCCTCGACGACCGGACCGCGGAGCTCCCCTGGCCGATGCCGGCCGGCATCCTCCGCGAGCGCATCGATGCGCTCCAGCGAGCGCAGGTGATACTTCCGACCTCCGATCGCGCCGAGGAGCTTGCCCGGCGCCATGCCGCCCCCGACGCAGACATCATCCGACTCGGCTTCCGCTCCACGCCGCCGGTCGCCTGGAAGGGGGGACGTCCGCTCGACCCGGCCGTGCCGGCGCTGCTGGTGACCGGCATCGCGCAGCCGCAGCGGGTGGTCGACGCGCTGGCCGGCATGGGGATCACGCCGAAGGGGACGCTCTTCTTCCGCGATCACCAGCGATACCTGCCGCGCGAGCTGTCGGAGATCCGCTACGAGCGGGGGCGCGTGAAGGCCGGCCCCATCATCACGACCGCCAAGGATGCCGTCAAGCTCCAGTGGCACACCGATCTGGCGCCGCTGCTCTACGTGGTCGGCGTGAATGTGATAATTTCGGAGCCCGATCGGCTGATGGCCCGGGTTTGGTCCGCTATCGAGTCGAAGTCGACCTGAGTATCGAGGAGAGAATCTGCATGCCGATTACGATTGGAATCTCGAAGGGAAGTGGTAGCCCGAAATACGGCAACTACGCGCGCTGGATCGTCGGCGACGATCCCGATGTGTCGGTGATCGACCTGGCCATGGTCGACGATCCGGCCGCGGCGATGGAGAAGGTGGACGGGCTGCTTCTTACCGGCGGGTCGGATGTCGACCCCCGCCGCTACGCCCGCCCCGAGTACGCCGAGAAGTGCTTTGATATCGACGAGGAGCGGGACACGCGGGAGTTCGTGATGCTGGAGGTCGCCGAGGCGCGCGACGTTCCGGTGCTCGCCGTCTGTCGTGGCCTGCAGATCGTCAACGTCTTCCGCGGCGGATCGCTGATTCCGCACCTGCCGGACCGGCTCGGCGGAAGCGAGGCGCACGCGAAGGATGGGGAGCTCGACCGGGAGCACGCGATCGAGGTGAACCCCGGAACCCTCCTCTACAAAGCGACACGCGAGCTCTCCGGCACGGTCAACTCCGCGCATCATCAGGCGATCGACGCGCTCGGCGTCGGGCTGGTCGTCAGCGGCCGCTCCTCCGACGGCGTGATCGAGGCGATCGAATGGGGGAACCCCGAGGGGAAACAATACCTGCTCGGCGTGCAGTGGCACCCGGAGCGGATGAACGATCCGGCGTCCCCCTTCGCGGCCGGCGTCAGGGAGCAGTTCCTCTTCGAGGTCAGAAGCGCGCAGATCCTTGCGCGCGTCAGCAAGCCGCTCCCGAAGGAGAGCGCCCCGGAGCTTCCCGAGGACGCCGGCGATCCCGGCCCCTCGAGCGATCCGCTCCTGCCGATCATTCAGTGATCCGGACGCCGCCGGCATCGCCGCGCTCGATGTGGCGGAGCGCCGGCGGCACGATCTCTGCGTCGTCCATTCCGTAACGATAACAACGGAGGTGACGGCATGGTGAGGCAGACATCGAACGGAAGAATGCTCGAGCGGATCGATCCGAAGCGGGAGGGGAAGGAGGGGGAGATCACCGTGGTGATCGAGACGCCGCAGGGGAGCCGGAACAAATACAAGTACGATCAGGAGATCGACGCGTTCACCCTCTCGTCGGTCCTGCCGGCGGGCGCTTCCTTCCCATACGATTTCGGCTTCGTCCCATCGACCGTCGGCGACGACGGCGATCCGCTCGATGTGCTGGTGCTGATGGACGAGCCGGCCTTTCCCGGATGCGTCCTCGCGGTGCGCCCGATCGGCGTGATCGAGGCGGACCAGACCGAAAAGGATGGGAAGATCGAGAAGAACGATCGCGTGATCTGCGTGGCCTCGACGGCCCGCACGCACGGCAACGTCCGCGATATCGGAGATCTCGCCGATGAGCTCGTCGAGGAGATCACGCACTTCTTCATCTCGTACAACGACGCGCGCGGCCGGCGGTTCGAGCCGACCGGCAAGAGCAATCGCGGACGCGCGCTCGAGCTGATCGAGCGTGGGCGCGGACGCTTCTCCGAGGAGCGCGACGGGGCCGACAGGAAGAAGGACTGATGCCTCGCGCGCGCTCGAACGATCATCCGGTTGGCGACATGGCGCGCCGTGATGAAGAGACCACATCATCCCGAGGCAGAAGAGCAGCGTGCGAACCGCTCCCGGATCGACCGAGTCTGGCACTTCATCGGCGCGACGCCCCTCGCGCCGGCGATCGGAGCGTCTGCTGGCGATGCGCCGGTGGATGGTCCCGGTCCTCTCGCTGCCGATCATCGCCTACGTCTTTCTCTTCCGCTTCCTTCCGCTGCAGGATTATCCCGACTGGCTCTACCAGGGATTTCTCTTCCGGGAATACGTCTTCTCGGGGAACTCCTTCGAGCACTTCTTCGCGCTCCAGCCGTTCATCCCGCCGAACGCGATCTCGACCATCCTGATCGGACTTCTCTCCACCTTCCTCGATCCGGAGCTGGCCGGGAAGATCGTCCTGGCCATGGCGATGACGCTCCTCTATGTCGGCTCGGCCCGCTACATCCGGTTCGTTTCCGGACGCTGGAGCGCGCTGGCCCCGTTCATCTCGCTGATCTTCGTCTTCAACCTGAACTTCTGGCTGGGGAACGTCAACTTCATCTTCGGGCTCGGCGTGGCGCTGATCGGATTCGAGCTGCTGATCGGCCGTCGGTGGCTGGAGAGCTTCTTCGGCTCGGCGAGCCTGTTTCTGCTGGCGTATCTCTCCCACTTCTTCGCCTACGCCATTCTCCTCTACGCCGTCGGGCTCTATCTGCTGGCGGTCAGGCGATCGCAGCTCCTCTGGCGGGTCTTCCTGGTGAACATCCCGGCGCTCCTGCTGCTTGCCTGGTTCGTCTCCTCGGTGACGGGGGATAGCGCCGTGGCCGCCGCGGCCGGAGCGTTCGATCCCGCGTGGCAGGCTCAGCAGCGCCTGTCGCTCTTCGCCGGCGTCCTGGCGCCGTTCCAGCGCTTCAAGGGAGTCTCGGAGCCGGGGCTGCCGCTGAAGGTGATCAACTACGCATGGGCCGTGGGAGTGGTGGCGATCGCGGGGCTGCTGGCGGCGCGATGGTGGCGCACGCGGCGTCTCCGCTTCGCGCTGCTGCTTGCCGCGCCGCTGCCGATCGTGATCCTGGCGCTGCCGCTGGCGATGGCCGGGATCGTCCGGCCGGGGGAGCGGCTCGTCCTCTTCTTCGCGATCAACCTCGTGGCCACGGCGCTGGCGGAGTTTCCGCGGCGCGCGCGCCGGCTCTGGCCGGTGGTCGCCACGCTGGCCATCGCCACGTTCGCCTACTATGTCACCAACACGATCGAGTTCAACCGGATGATCCGGAGCGGGAACATGCCCACGGCCGATGCGCGGATGGCGCTCGCCGCGCGCGGCGGCACCGACGGATTTCTCCGCCTCCCGTATTACGCCGCCATCCGCGAGCGGGCGCCGGTGCCGATCTTCACCAGCGGCCTCTTCACCTTCACGCAGGTCGACAGCACGGCTCGGGCACGGTAACTGCTGGCGTTTCAGGCATGGAACGACTGAACCTGCTCGGCCTGCCTGACTGCGTCCGTCTGCACAACGACGACGCTGAGTTGATCGTCGCCACGGCGATCGGACCTCGCATTCTTCATTACGCCCTCCTCGGCGGCGAGAACATCCTCGCGCAGATCCCGGAGGAGGGGCTGGAAACGCCGTACGGACTCTGGAAGCCGTGGGGTGGCCATCGGCTCTGGGCCGCGCCGGAGGCGATGCCCCGCACCTACGTGCCGGACAACCGGCCGGTCGAGTACGAACTGATCACCGATCGCTCCATCATGCTCCGCGCGCCGATCGAGCACGAGTCGAAGCTGCAGAAGGAGATGGTGGTCACGCTCGATGAGACCGGAACCGGCGTCACCGTGCTCCACATGATCACCAATCACGGCGTCTGGCCCGTGGAGCTGGCGCCCTGGGGGCTCACGATCGTCCGCGGTGGAGGAACCACCATCCTGCCGCAGGAGCGGTTCCTGTCGCACGACGACTATCTGCTGCCGGCGCGTCCGATGGTGCTCTGGCATTTCACCGACCTGAGCGATCCGCGCTGGACGGTCGGCCCCGGCTTCATCAGGCTCCGCGCCGACGCGAGTCGCCCGGAGCCGCAGAAGGTCGGCGTCGGCAACTCGCTCGGATGGGCCGGCTATCATCGGGAGGGGACGCTCTTCGTGAAGCGGTTCGGCTGGGAGGAGGGGGAGATCTATCCCGACTTCGGCTGCAACGCCGAGACGTATACGGCCGGAGACTTCATGGAGGTGGAATCGCTCGGACCGCTCGTGGTGCTTGAGCCTGGTGACTCGGTCGATCACGTGGAGCGCTGGCATCTCTTCGCCGACGTGGAGCTCGATGCCGATGACGCCGCGCTCGCCTCGCGACTGGCGCCGCTGATCGCCTCGACCACGTAGGCGCTATCCTTCTTCCTTCATTCTGTATCCCACGCCCGGCTCGGTCACGATGTAGCGGGGGCGCGCGGTGTCGCGCTCGATCTTGCCGCGGAGCGTGCCGATGAAGACGCGCAGATAGTGCGTCTCGCCGACGTGCGTCGGCCCCCATACCTCGCGCAGCAGATGCTGGTGCGTGAGCACCTTGCCGGCGTGGATCACCAGCTGCCGCAGCAGCTCGTATTCCTTCGGCGTCAGCTTCACCTCCTCGCCGTCCATCGTCACCACGCGCCGCGCCATGTCCACGACCAGTCCGCCGTTGCGGTAGATCGGATCGGATGCCTCGGCCTGCAGGCGATGGCGCAACGCCGCGCGGATGCGCGCCAGCAGCTCACCGGCGCCGAACGGCTTGGTGACGTAATCATCGGCGCCGTGGTCCAGCGCGTCGATCTTCTCACGCTCAGCGGAGCGGACCGACAGGACGATGATCGGCACGCTCGACCACTCCCGCACTCGACGGATGACATCGGTGCCGTCGATATCGGGAAGGCCGAGGTCGAGGATGATCAGCTCCGGATGCTCCGTCGTGGCCATGCGGAGCGCCTCGGCGCCGGAGGCCGCCTCGACGGTCGTGTAGCCGTGCGCGGTGAGCGTGGCACGGAGCAGACGCCGGATCTGCGGCTCGTCGTCGACAATCAGGATGCGGATCGGAATCTCCTTCATGGCTTCCCGTTCATTGTTCCTCGCTGTTGATCGCATCGGCATGGGCGAGCGCGGGATCCTCCTCGATCGGCAGGAGCAGGGAGAAGACCGTTCCCCGTCCGTGCGGGCCGGGGCTGGAGGCGGTGATACGGCCGCCATGCTCCGCCACGATCGCGCGGCAGATCGACAGCCCGAGCCCGGAGCCGGCCATCTGCCGGTCGCCGCGGTGCACGCGGAAGAACTTGTCGAAGATCTTCTCCAGATCCTCCCTCGGAACCCCCGCTCCCTCATCCTCCACGGTCACCTCGAGCATCTCCTCACGGCGGCGAGCGCGCACCCGGATCGGCGCGCCGGCCGGCGAATACTTTGCCGCGTTGTCGAGCAGGTTCACGAAGACCTGTTCCATCAGCACGAAGTCCAGCCGGACCATCGGGAGCCGGTCATCCTGGCGGTAGGAGAAGGGATGCTCCTTCAGACGCGCGGCAAGGCGTCCGGCGGCGCTGCCGATCACGTCCTGCACCTCCACCCAGTCCCGATCCAGCTTCAGCGCCCCGGACTCGATCCGCGTGGTGTCCAGGAGGTTGCCGACGAACCTGTTGAGCCGCTCGGCCTCCTCGTGGATCGTGGCCAGCAGATCGCGGCGGGCCTCGGCGTCGAACACTTCCGGCGACTCCTGGAGGCTTGAGGCGGCACCGATGATCGAGGCCAGCGGCGTGCGCAGATCGTGGGAGATGGAGGAGAGGAGAATCGCCTGCAGCCGTTCCTGCTCCTCGAGAAGTCGTGCCTGTTCGAGATCGCGCGTCAGCGCGGCGCGCTCGAGCGCCAGCGCCGCCTGCGCGCAGAGCGCCTCGATCAGCCGTCGATGCTCCGGATCGAACGCCTCCTCCTGCTCGAACCGGAGCGCGATCACGCCGACCACGCCGTTGGCGGTCCGGAGCGGGTGGTAGAGCCATCGCTCGCCGGAGAGGGTATCGGTGGCGCGTCCGGCAGGCCGGCCGTTGCGCCAGGACCATGTGGCCGCGCCCCGCTCGGCCTCGGTGAGGCTCGCGTCGGCCGGCTCGGCCGCCTGTTGCATCAGCATCTCGTCGCGCGGCACCAGCAGCACCGCCCGCGCCTGCAGGTTCTGCGAGAGCTGATGCACCACCGCGTGGGCGACATCCTCCATGCCGACCGACGTCGACAAGACGCGCGTGAGCGACAGGAGCGCGCCGGTGCGCGCCTCACGCTTGCGCGCGGCCACCACCTGATCGCGCACGCGGGAGGTGAGGTTGCTCGTCAGCACCGCCACCACCAGAAACGTCACCAGCGCCAGCACGTCCTGCGGGCTGCTGATCGTGAACGTGTAGTGCGGCGGCACGAAGAAGAAATCGTACACCAGCACGCTGGCCACCGACACGAAGATCGACGGGCCGAGGCCGAGCGTGATGCCGGAGGCGAGCACCGCCAGCAGAAAGATCAGCGAGAGATTCGGCAGCGCGAGGTTCACCTTCAGGGCCGAGGAGATGGCGGCCGCCAGCGCGACGGTGGCGGCGCCGGTCAGGTACCGGCGCAGCATCGTGGGCGCGGTCGAGACGCCGCGCGGCGCCTCCCGCGGCTCCGCGCGCTCCCCCTCGCCGCTGATCACGAACACGTCGATCTCTCCGCTGTTGCGCACCAGATCGGCGACGATCGAGCCGTGCATCAGCTCGAACAGCCGACCGCGGTGCGACTTGCCGACGACGATCTCGGTGACGTTGCGCGCGCGGGCCACGTGCAGCAGCTCCTCGCTGACGCTCGCGCCGGGGACCGTGAGCGTTTCGCCGCCGAGCTCCTCGGCCAGTCTGAGCGTGCCGGCCACGCGGTCCCGATCGGTCTCGGAAAGTCGGTAGTGCGCCGGAGTCTCCACGTAGACCGCGATCCACTCGGCGTGCCGGCGCTCGGCGCGGCGGCGGGTGGCGCGCACCAGCCTGGGGGAAAGCGGGCTCGGCCCCACGCTCACCAGCAGGCGCTCCGTGGCCGGCCAGGGGCCGGGGATGGCGTGCGCCTGCATGTAGGAATGCATCTGCTCGTCGACCCGCTCGGCCATGTGCCGGAGCGCGAGCTGCCTGAGCGCGCTCAGATTGCCGGGACGGAAGTAGTTCCGGATGGCGCGCTCCGCCTGATCCGGCACGTAGACCTTCCCCTCGCGGAGTCGATCGAGAAGATCCTGCACGGAGATATCCACCAGCTCCACCTCGTCGGCCCGCTCCAGGAACCGGTCGGGAACAGTCTCCCGCACGCGGATGCCGGTGATCCGCGCCACGGCGTCGTTCAGGCTTTCGAGGTGCTGGATGTTGAGCGTGGTGTAGACATCCACGCCGGCGTCGAGCAGCTCCTCGACGTCCATGTAGCGCTTCGGATGCCGGCAGCCGGGGGCGTTGGTGTGCGCGAGCTCGTCGACGAGCACGAGGGAGGGGCGCCGCGCGAGGATCGCGTCGAGATCCATCTCCTCGAGAAGATGTCCCTGGTACTCGACCTTCCGGCGCGGCACGATGTCGAGCCCGAGCATCAGCTCGGCCGTCTCGGAGCGGCCGTGCGTCTCGACCACGCCGATCACGATGTTCTCCTCGCCACCCATCGCGCGGAAGCGCGCGCCGTCGAGCATCGTGAAGGTTTTTCCCACGCCGGGCGCCGCGCCGAGGAAGATCTTCAGGCGTCCGCGTCGCGCCCGCGCCTCGTCGGCCGCGGTTCGCAGCAGCGCCTCCGGCGACGGACGTCTCTTGCTGTCGTCGTTGTCGGCCATGATCGGGTGCTCCTGTGTCAGCGGGCGCCGCCGGCCGGCGCGCCGGCCAGGGAGTCGAGTGCGAGGTTCAACAGAAGAACATTGACGCGGGGCTCGCCGAGGGTGCCGAGCTGCCGCGGAGTCGTCGCGCGCCGCACAAGCTCGCGCAGCCGGTCGGCCGGAAAATTCCGGGAGCGCGCCACGCGCGGTAGCTGAAACTCCGCGGCGGCGGGGGAGATATCCGGATCGAGGCCGCTCGCCGAGGCGGTCACCATGTCCACCGGCACCGGCACGCCGGGGTTCTCGGCGCGCAGCGCGGCGGCCAGGCTGTCGACGCGCGCGGCAAGTGCCCGGCTGGTCGGGCCGAGATTGGAGCCACCGGAGGCGGCGGCATCGTAGCCGGCGCCGGCCGCCGACGGGCGGGGATGAAAATAACCCGGGCCCGAGAAATTCTGTCCGATCAGCTCGGAGCCGATCACCACGCCGTTCCGGCGGATCAGGCTTCCGTTGGCCTGACGCGGAACGACCGCCTGCGCGATGCCGGTGACCAGAAGCGGATAGAGAAGCCCCGTCAGCGCGGTCATCACGAGCGCCATCAGGAGCGCCGGTTTCAGTTGCGAAAGCATCGTTGCACCTGCATGAATGATTAGAGTGCGTGCATCAGAAACGTCACGATCATGTCGATGATCTTGATGCCGACGAACGGGACGATCATGCCGCCGAGGCCGTAGATCAGGAGATTGCGGCGGAGGATGGCGCCGGCCCCCATCGGCCGGTAGGCCACGCCCCGCAGCGCCAGCGGAATCAGCACGATGATCACCAGCGCGTTGAAGATCACCGCCGAGAGGATCGCGCTCTCGGACGATCCGAGGCGCATCACGTTGAGCGCGTTCAGCTCCGGGTAGGTGGCCGCGAACATCGCCGGGATGATCGCGAAGTACTTGGCCACGTCGTTGGCGATGCTGAAGGTGGTCAGCGAGCCGCGCGTGATCAGAAGCTGCTTGCCGATGGCGACCACCTCGATCAGCTTGGTCGGATTCGAGTCGAGGTCCACCATGTTCCCGGCCTCCTTGGCCGCGGAGGTTCCGGTGTTCATCGCCAGTCCCACGTCGGCCTGGGCCAGCGCGGGAGCATCGTTGGTGCCGTCGCCGCACATCGCCACCAGTTTCCCCTTGGCCTGCTCCTGGCGGATCAGCTCCAGCTTGTTCTCCGGCGTGGCCTCGGCCAGAAAGTCGTCCACCCCCGCCTCGGCGGCGATGGCCGCGGCGGTCAGCGGGTTGTCGCCGGTGATCATCACCGTGCGGATCCCCATCTGGCGCAGCTCCGCGAATCGCTCGCGCATCCCTCCCTTGACGATATCCTTCAGATGGATCACGCCGAGGATCCGACCGTCGCGCGCCACCACGAGGGGCGTTCCGCCGGAGCGCGCGATACGCTCGGTGGCCGCGGTCAGCTCCTGCGGCTCGGTGTAGCCGGCGCCGTTGTGCTCGATGGCGTAGCGACGGATGGCGTCGCCGGCCCCCTTGCGGATCTGGGTGCCGTTGAGGTCCACGCCGCTCATCCGGGTCTGCGCCGAGAACGGGATGAACGTTGCGCCGAGCGCGTTGATCTCCCGCTCCCTGAGCCCGTACTTCTCCTTGGCGAGCACCACGATCGAGCGCCCCTCCGGCGTCTCGTCGCTGAGCGATGAGAGCTGCGCGGCGTCGGCCAGGTCGGCGTCGGTCACGCCGGGCATCGGGATCAGCTCGGTCGCCATCCGGTTGCCGAGCGTGATCGTGCCGGTCTTGTCCAGCAGGAGCGTGTCCACGTCGCCGGCGGCCTCCACGGCGCGCCCGCTCATCGCCAGCACGTTGTGCTGCACCAGCCGGTCCATCCCGGCGATGCCGATCGCCGACAGGAGCCCGCCGATCGTCGTCGGGATCAGCGTCACCAGCAGCGCCACCAGGATCGTGACGCTGATGGAGCCGCCGGCATGCACGGCGAACATCTCAATCGTGCCGGTGGCCAGCAGGAACACGAGCGTGAGGCCGGAGAGGAGGATGCCGAGCGCGATCTCGTTCGGCGTCTTCTGCCGCTGCGCCCCCTCGACCAGCGCGATCATCCGGTCGATGAAGGTCTCGCCCGGGTTGGAGGTGATGCGCACCACGATCCAGTCGGAGAGTACGTGCGTGCCGCCGGTGACCGACGAGCGATCGCCGCCACTCTCACGGATCACCGGCGCCGACTCACCGGTGAT
This sequence comes from Bacteroidota bacterium, assembly GCA_048498995.1. Taxonomy (GTDB): domain Bacteria; phylum Bacteroidota; class Ignavibacteria; order OLB7; family OLB7; genus JBEHWX01. The sequence goes on along the minus strand of JBEHWX010000013.1, from coordinate 25,936 downwards.
CGCCGCCTCGTTCACCGAGGCCACTCCCACTATCACCTCGCCGTCGCCGGGAATGGTGTCGCCCGCTTCCACCAGCACCACGTCATCCCTGCGAAGGCTCGTGGCGTCCACCATGGTCACGTCGCGCGAGGAGGGATCGGCGAGCTTCTTCGCCCGGGTCTCGGTCTTCGTTCTCCGGAGCGTGTCCGCCTGTGCCTTGCCGCGTCCCTCGGCCATCGCCTCGGCGAAATTGGCGAACAGGACGGTGAACCAGAGCCAGGCGGCGATCTGTCCGACGAAGCCGGCTTCGGAGCCGGGGGCGAACAGGTCGCGGAGCCAGAGGATGGTCGTGACGGCGGCCACGACCTCCACCACGAACATCACCGGATTGCGCATCAGCGTGCGCGGGTCGAGCTTGCGGAAGGAGTCGCCGACGGCGCGCCCGACGATCTCCCCGTCGAACAGCGAAGACTTCTGTTGTATGGTTGACATGATCGGATTCTCGATTGGTTAGAACAGCCCGCCGGCAAGCATCTTCAGATGCTCGACGACCGGGCCGAGCGCGAGCGCGGGGAAGAAGGTGAGGCCGCCGACGATCAGGACGGTTCCGACCAGCAGGCCGACCCAGAGCGGCCCGGTGGTCGGGAAGGTGCCGGCCGATGCCGGGATGTGCTTCTTCCTGACGAGCGATCCGGCCACCGCCATGGCCGGCACGATGAAGAGGAACCGTCCGAACAACATCGCCAGCGCGAGCGTGATGTTGTAGAAGGGGGTGTTGGCGCTCAGCCCCGCGAAGGCGCTGCCGTTGTTGCCGGTGCCGGAGACGTAGGCATAGAGAATTTCCGTGAAGCCGTGCGGGCCGGCGTTGAGCGGTCCCCGGATGCCGGCCGGATGCACGCTGGCAAGCGCCGTAAACCCGAGAATGCTCAGCGGCAGTACGAGCACGAGCGCCAGCACCGTCATCTTCATCTCCTTGGCCTCGATTTTCTTGCCGACGAATTCCGGCGTGCGCCCGACCATCAGTCCGGCGATGAACACCGCCAGCAGCGCGAACAGCAGAATGCCGTACATGCCGGCGCCGACTCCGCCGACGATCACTTCGCCGAGCTCGATGTTGACCAGCGGCACCATGCCGCCGAGCGGCGTGAAGCTGTCGTGCATGCCGTTGACCGCGCCGCACGATGCGTCGGTGGTCACCGTGGCGAAGAGCGTCGTGGTCGCGATGCCGAAGCGGGTCTCTTTTCCCTCCATGTTTCCGCCGGCCTGCCCGTGAGAGGCGACGGTGGAGACGCCCGCGCGATCGAGCAACGGCGTGCCGGAGGATTCCGCGTGATACGTCACTAGCGCGCCGGCGAAAAAGAGGACCGACATCGCCGCGAATATTCCCCACCCCTGGCGCGTATCCTTCACCATGCTGCCGAACGTGTAGGTAAGCCCCGCGCCGATCGCGAAAATCGAGACCATCTGCAGCAGGTTCGTCAGCGGCGTCGGGTTTTCGTAGGGATGCGCGGAGTTCGCGTTGAAGAATCCGCCGCCGTTGGTCCCGAGCATCTTGATCGCCTCCTGCGACGCTACCGGGCCCTGGGCGATCACCTGCGTCCTTCCCTCGACGGTATGCGCCGTGGCATAGGGGGAGAGATTCTGCGGAACGCCCTGCGCCACGAGCACGAGCGCGAAGACGAGCGAGATCGGAAGCAGCAGGTACAGCACGGCGCGGGTGATATCGGACCAGAAATTACCGAGCGTCTGCATCGAGCTTCGGGAGAACGCGCGGATCAGCGCCATCGCGAGCGCGATGCCCGTGGCCGACGAGACGAAATTCTGCACCGTCAGACCGGCCATCTGCACCAGATATCCCATCGTCGACTCGCCGGCGTAGGATTGCCAGTTGGTGTTCGTCACGAAGCTCACCGCGGTGTTGAATGCGAGGTCGGGCGCCACCGGCGCGAGCCCCTGCGGGTTGAGCGGGAGCGCGTGCTGCAGCCGCTGCAACAGGTAGAGCAGCAGAATACCCGCCCCGTTGAACAGGAGCATGGCGATCGTGTACGTGGTCCAGTGCTGCTCATGCGACGGATCGACGCCGCAGAGGCGATAGATCAGACGCTCCACCGGGCCGAGCGCGCGGCTCAGGATGGTGCGCTCCCCCTCGAACAGCCGCTTCATGTAGAGGCCGAGCGGCCGCGCCAGAGCGAGCACCAGGAGAAAAAAGAGAACGATCTGAAAGATGCCGTTGATCGTCATGACAGTGCTCCGGCTAGAATTTTTCCGGACGAAGGAGAGTGTAGGTCAGATAGACCAGGAGGATGATCGCCACGATCCCTCCGAGAATGAAATCGAATTCCATGGGGAATATCTCCCGTGTGTGTCGTGCCCGCGATCGTGTCGTGCGCCGAATGCGTCACAGACGCTCGCAGGCGAAAACGTAGCCGATACATGCCGCGATGAACGCGACGATGATCACGATAAAGAGTGCGTCGAGCATGATGTCACCTTGATGATGCCGAGTATCGCTGAATCGACGTGCGTAATCGGAGACCTCAGAACCTGACGATCATCGAGCCGATGACCCGGCTCTCGTCTTTCACCAGATCGGCGGCGAATCCCGTCGGGTCACCGATCGGTGGATTCCAGCCGTTCGGTGAGGTAAGTCCGCCCGGGCCCGAGAAATAGGGGACGCTCGCATGGCGGCGGACATATTCCACTCCCCAGGTGACATGCTCGTTCGGCATGTACTGAACGCCGGTGGAGAAATCCCATGCGTCGAACTGATCTCCCGGGTTCTGCGTCAGCACGCCCGCGCCGGTGGGGAGCAGCGCCAGATATCGACCGGGATTGTGAAGCATGCCGCCGCCGAACGTCCAGGCGAATTTCTCCTCTGCGCCGAGCCACACGCGGTTGTAGAGCATCCAGCTCAGGAAATTCTGCTCCGGCGTCGCCGAGTCACCGCCGAACGGCACCACGCCGCCGCCGTTCTCGAAGCCGAGGTCGCCCGTCAGCGAGAATGCCGCCTTCGGTATCGCGCCGCCTGGGTTGTGGAGATAGCGGATCTGCACGCTGTTGTCGGTGTGGAACCGGATCCGGCCCGGCGTGTTCGGCGTGTCCCATCCGGTGTAGGCGCTGCCGAGAATGGAGATCCATTCCTCGGGGCGCCAGATGGCCTGCACGCCGAAGCCCGGCTGCTCGTTGAACATGCCGTAGGTCTGCCAGCCGTTCACGATCCAGTATTCCAGCTTCAGTCGATCGCTCGGAAATGTCTGAACGCGTATGCCGGTGAAAAACCAGGGCGTGTTGTCGGAGGTAAAGGAGGGCTGGTAATTCCAGTTCTCGAAATTGTTGTAGGAAAGAAGGCCGACATACGATTTGAAGATGCCGACGTCGACATTGATCCCATGCCAGGCGTCGAAGTGCATGCCGGCATATCCCTCGGTCACGAACCGGAGCGCGGTGTACAGGTCGAACTGTCCGCGGAGCGGGGTATTGTCGTTGCGGGGCACGCCGGTGGCGCGCGTTCCGAACTGGAGCATCAGCCGGGCGCGGGCGCCGCTCTCCGGATCGTGAAAATCACCGCCGGCCTCGATGTATGATATGTTCAGCTCTCCCGAGCGGAACGTGGCCGTGGAGCCGGATGTCGTGTGATCGACCGGGCGGTGAAAACTGTGGTTGTAGTTGACGTCGAGCGTCACGTCACCGGTGAAGTATTTCGAGGAGAGCACCTGGTTGTGCATGCGGTTGTTTCCCTGCAGCCAGGTGAAGTCTCCCCATGCGAACGGCTCGTCGGAGGCCGCATGCGCGGCCGTCGTCGAATCGGCCGGGACAGCGGGATCGGCCCGTAGCCCGGCCGGCGTCGCGGCGGTCCGCGCCGAGTCACGTATCGCGGCGGTCGGGAGCGATTGCGCCGAGCCGCGGCCGAGCGGCACGCAGGCCGCGAGCGTCACCAACAGCATTCGCATCGCGCCGCGACCGGAAAAGGTGTCATACAACGAAGTCATGGGCGGAATCCCCGTTCGTTCATGTTCATTCCCCGATCGGCGAGAGCTCGGGAGGCCGCCGCCGGCATCATGCCTTCGCGGCCGCTCACGCTCGTCGTCGATCGCATCTACAACTTCGTCTCGCCCGCATAAGACCGGACTCAAGAGTGGGAGGTGGGGGATAAGGGAAGTATCAAGATGCGGCCGTGGGGAAGGTTACTTGTCAATCCCTGGTCTCCTGGTTAGCTTCGGCGTTCGTCCTCCGGTGCGACCGGCCCGCGTCGGCGACAGCCTCTCCGCCGGGCCTTTCGCGGCCACGCGTCGTCATATCTCCGAATCATTCTCCCCGTTGTCTCATGGTCTCTCACGAGCCTGATGCGGATAGCTCCGCGCGCCGTCTTCCGACACATGTCGAGCGGAAGGAAGCGCTCTCGCGGGCGGTCGCCGCGTCGCGTCGCGCGCTCAGGAGCGATCCCGGCCAGGCGCTCTCGCTTGCCGAGGAAGCGCTCGATGCGGCCGAGGGGCTCGACGACCGGCGCTCGCTGGCGCTTGCGCTCCGGCAGCTTGGACGTTGTCTTGCCGCCCTGTCGCGGCATCGCGAGGCGCTCGACGCGCACAGGCGCGCGCTCGACCTCAGCGATGAGCTCGGCGACCTGGAGGAGGGGGCGGAGCTGGCGCTGGCGATCGGCCATGCGCGGGCCAGGCTCGGCACACCCGAATCGGCGGTGGTTGCCTATCGCGACGCGCTTCGGCGCGCGCGGCAAGCTGGGCTTCGGGAGATGGAGGCAGTGGCGCACGCCGCGCTCGGTGGCGTGCTGGTCGGCATCGGGGACATTGCCGAGGGGGCCGGACACCATCGCGCCGCGGTCGAGATCATGGAAGCCGAGGAGGATGGGGATCGGGTGATGCTGGCCGCGGCCTGTGTCGATGCCGGCGTGGCCCACGCGCGGATGGGAGATCCGGAGTCCGCGCTCGGCCTCCTCGAGCGTGCTCTCGGGCTCGCGCGCGAGACCGGCGACCGCCACCTGGAGGCTTCGGCCCGCGGCAACCTCGCCGCCGTCTGTTCGGCGCTCGGACGCTCCGACGAGGCGCGCGAGCATGCCATGCGTGCCCTGCTGCTGCACGAACAGGTCGGCGACCTTCGCGGCGCCGGCGAGGCGATGATCGCGGTGGCGGATCTCGACGCCGGGGAGCGTCCGGAGGTCGCGATGGCGGTCTATCGGCGCGCGGCGGAGATCGGCGTGGCCGCTGGCGATCCGGCGCTCGAGGCGCGTGCGTTGGTCGCCGGCGCTGCTCAGTGCGCGAGGCTGGAAGTCTGGTGGGATGCGATCGCCATGCTCGATCGCGCGGTGGAGCCGGCGGAGCGGTCGGGTGATGGTGCCGTGTCCCGTCGCGTTCATGAGATGCTGGCGGCGATCTACGACCGGCTGGGGGAGCAGGGGGCGGCGCTCCGACATTTCAAGCTCGCCTCCGATCTTCGGGAGCACCTGGAGCGGACCGATGCGCGACGCGCCGTGGTCGAGCTCGATGCCCGAACGAGGGTCGACGGCGCCGAGCACGCGCTGGAGCGTGCCCGACGGGAGGCCGAGGAGCTGCGCGAGGAGCTCGACCTCCGCACCAGGGAGCTGGCGGCAATGGCGACCTCCCTGGTCCAGCGGGAAGAGGCGCTCCGCGCGCTCCGGCGGAACGTGGACGGCGTGGCCGGATCGGACCAGCATGACCTCGGCGAGCTCGTCGACCGACTGGCGCCGGCCGCCGGCGACGATGCCTGGCGCGAGTTCGAGCGGACGTTCGACCGACTGCATCCGGAGTTCGTGGCGCGGCTGCTCGAGCGTTTCCCGAAGCTGACGACCACGGAAGTGCGGATCTGCGCGCTGCTGCGCGGCAACATGTCCTCGAAGGAGATCGCGAACATCCTCTACACCTCCGAGCGGACGATCGAGAACCATCGTTACCGGATGCGGCGCAAGCTCGGCCTTGCCGCCGGCGAAAGCCTCTCCCTGCTCCTGGCGACGCTTTGACGCGGTGATGCTCGCGCGTCTCCTGCTTGTGCCTCTCCCGCGCAAGGCATCCTCGTCCCGCGCTTCTCTCCTCAACACTCCGACCGTACCGACATGATCGACCTCCAGACCACGATGCAAACGGGACCGATCCCTCGCGAGCTCCGCGTGTACGTGGCCAGCGCCGCCGATGAGATGTCCGGCGAGCGGGAGCACCTGGCCGAGCATGTCTTCCCCGAGCTTCGACGGATCTGCCACGACCGCGGCGCCGAGCTTGCCGGCATCGACTTCCGTCGTGGCGCGCCCACGCGTGGCGCCGAGCCGGATACGCTCGTCCGGCTCTCGCTGGATGAGCTTCACCTGCGCCGGCCGTTCGTGCTCGGACTCGTCGGGTCGCGAGCCGGATGGATGCCGAGCTACGAGATGATCGCGCGCGACGGCACGCTCCTGCGACGCTACCCCTGGCTCGATCGGCTTGCCGAGGAGCCGCGCAGCCTGCTCGAGCTGGAGATCGAGCGGGGCGTGATGGCCCGTCCCGATTCTCCCTCCTGGTCGGCGTTCTATCTGCGGAGCACGCCGGACGATCAGCTCGCTCCGGAGGCGGACCGTCTGCGGATGCTGAAGGAGCGGATCAGGAGCGGCGGATTCCGGCATCGCGAGGATCTTCCCGATCTGGCCTCGTTCGGGGAGTGGGTACACGGTCAGATTCTCACGGTCATCGATCGCCTCTTTCCGGAGCGCCGTGCGCGAGGGTTCGAGGCGGATCTTCGCGCCATGGAGGCGTTCGCGGCGTCACGCCGGCGCGGCTACGTTCCGCGCCGCTCCCTCATCGACCGGCTCGAGCGTCACGTTGCCTCCGGCTCGGAGCCGCTGGTGGTCAGGGGGGAGTCGGGCGTCGGCAAGAGCGCGCTCGTGGCCTATTGGGGCGCGGAGCACCGTCGGCGTTCGCCGGAGGCGAAGCTCGTGTCGCACCATGTCGGCGTTGGAGGGCCGGCGACGCGATCGGCCGTGGCCCGATCGCTCGCGGCGCAGCTTCGGCATGCGCTCGGAGCCGCCCCGGAGCTTCCCGCCGATGAGGCGGAGCTCCTCGAGGAGCTTCCGTTCAGACTGGCCGAGGCCGCGGCGGCCGGAATGATCCTGATTATCGACGGCGCCGACCAGATCGTGGACGGCGCCGGACTCGAATGGCTTGTCCCGCATGTCCCGCCGGGTCTTCGCCTGATCGTGACCACGACGAGTCGGAGCGTGCTCGCCGGCCGTGGCTGGCCGGAGCTGGTGGTGGACCCGCTGACGACCGGCGAGCGGATCGCGCTCGGCGCCGGAAGCCTCTTCGCCACCGCGCTCCCGGATGCCGCGCCGGCGCGCGCCGATGCGCCGATCACGCCGCTGCTGCTCCGCGCGCGCCTGGAGGAGCTTGCGCTCTTCGGCTCCCACGAGCGCGTGCCCCGTCAGGTGGAGCGGATGCTCGCCACCGACAGCGTGGGCGAGCTGATCGACCGGAAGCTCGAGATGCTGGAGTTGGAGTTCGGCCGGGAGCCGATGGCGTCGCTGCTCGGCGCGCTCGTCTGCCTCCGCGACGGACTCTCGGCGGCCGAGCTCGGACGCCTGACCGGCAGCTCCGACGTCGAGGTGGCCGAGATGCTCAGGCTGCTCGACTTCTACCTCCTCCCGGTCGACGGGCGTCTCAGGTTCTTCCACGCGGAGATGGAGCGTGGCGTGGAGCGGCGGTATCTGGCGGCCGAGGGGGAGCAACGCGCTATGCGGCGTCGGCTGGTGGATCTGTTCGCGTCGGATACTTCGCCGGCGCGCCGCGCCGAGGTGCTGCCGGAATTGTTCGAACAGCTCGGCGATCTCGACCGCCTCCGTGCCTGCCTCGCCGATCCCGACATTCTCCTGACGCTGATGCGAGGGGAGCGTGAGTACGCGCTGCTCCGCTGGTGGCTGATGACGGGCGGATACGAGGGAATGGAAGCGACCTATCGCGAAGCGATCGAATCGGTTGCGTTGACGAGGAGCGTGGCGGAGGTCGGCGAGATGTATGCCGCGGCGGGTGATCTGCTGCGCCACGCGGGCCGCTACGCCGAGGCGGAGCCGCCGCTGCGCCGCGCGGTGAGCGCGTTCGAGGAGCTTGGCGGGGAGTACGAGCCGACGTTTGCGTCGGTCTGCTATCGTCTCTCGGCGGTGCTGCGCGCGCTCGGGAAGCTCGACGCGGCCCGCGACGCGCTCCTCCGACTGCTGCCGATCGCCACGCGCGATGCCCGCGCCGGCTCCCTGCTGCCGGAGGCGCTGGATAATCTTGCCGGCGTGATGCAGGAGATGGGGGAGCTGGAGGAGGCGGAGGCGCATTACCGGCGCGCGATCGCCGAGGCGGAGCGCCTGGAAGGAAGCGGCTCGCGGCTGGTGGCGATGATCCTCAACAACCTGGCGAGCATGCTGCACCGGCGCGGCGCCTTCGAGGAGGCGCGTGCCCTCTACGAGCGGGCCATCGACCTCTTCGGCGCGCGTCTCGGGCGTCGACATCCGGAAACCGCCGTGGCCACGAACAACCTCGCCGCGCTCCGGTTCGATCTCGGCGATCGGCCGGGCGCCGAGGAGAGCTACCGTCGCGTGCTGGAGATCTGGGAGGAGACGCTTGGCCCCGCGCATCCGATGGTCGGCGCCGCGCTGAACAACCTGGCGAGCTCGATGGCCGGACGGGGTGACGCGGGAGCAATCCCGCTGCTGGAGCGCGCGGCGGCCATCTACGGCTCGGCCGGCGCGGGAGAAGCCAGCGCCGAGCTTGCGATCGTTCACTTCACCCTCGGACGTGCCCATTACTACCAGGATAATCTGGAGGCGAGCGCTCGCGCCTTCGCCGACGCCCTCGAGATACAGCGGGCACTGTTCGGCCCCGAGCATCTCGATTCCCTGGCGACGCTCGGATGGCTGGCAAAGGTGCGGCGCGACCTCGGCCGCCATGCTCGAAGTCGGAGCGATTACCTCGCGGCGATCTCCGGACATGAGCGCATCCTCGGCGCCGAGCATCTCCGCGTCGGCATTCTCCTCGGGGATTTCGGTGAGCTGCTGGAGGCGATGAACGATCTACGCGGCGCCCGCTCCGCCTATGCCCGCTCGCGCTCGATTCTCGAGTCGATTCTTCCTCCCGACGATCCCCGTCTCCTGGCGGCGCGTCGCCGTCTTGAATCCGTGGAGACGGCAACGCAACGAGGCTCCCGCGAATAGCCCTCGCGCGTGCGCGCCGTCAACGCCACGAGACTTCCGTCACGCCCGAATGCGACGAGAATCCCTCCACGCACGACGGTCGGCGCAGGTTTTCAGCGCGCGCCAGGGATGCCGCGGACATTCCCGTTGACCGACGGATCGATATGTTCCGCGACCGTTCAACCAATCCGGCCCTGCCACCGGTTGGGCGGCCACGGGGGCCGCCCCTACGCGACTGCTGTACACGACGTTGGGTCGCCTGCCGATGTGACGACCGGGGTTTTCCGCCGCGGCAAAGTGCATGCTAAAGATGTGCGCCTACCGATGTGACGACCAGAGGTTTTCCGCCGCTGCAAAGCGCACGCTGAAACGCTTGGTGTGAGATACAAAGAAGGGCCTTGAACAAGAACGTGCTCTGGGCCAGGCTCTAGCGTCTGAGTTTCCACATTCAGGAGCTAGAACAATGGTTACCATGAGCACGTTCTTCACCGAAGTCTACGCCATAGTTCTGGACTTCTGCAAGGAGCATCCTGCAATCGTCCAGGCACAGCTTCACCGACCCGGACCATGGCCAAAGCTTGATCTGCCAGCAGTCATGAGTCTGTCGATCTGCGCACAATGGGCCCGATTCCGCTCTGAACGTGACTTCTATCGCTATGCCCAGCAAGCACTGGCTGGTTGCTGCGCTGAGCATCACATCCAGCTTCCGGATCGATCCCAGTACAACCGGCAGGCCCGCCGATACCATGGGCAACTGGCCGAACTGGTTATCTGGGTAGCCGAACGACTACAGGCTCGCCACATTGAGCTGCAGGTGATCGACACAACCCCGATTGTCGTGCGTGACAGTCGCCGACGCGGTTGCCGATGGCTTACCGGTGACAGCGATATCGGGCATTGCACGCGTCTGGGATGGTTTCAGGGCTTTCGATTGCTCGTGGCCGCTGGAGCCTATGGTGCGATTACCGGGTACTGCATCGCTCCGGCAAGCACCAATGAGCGACGCATGGCCGAGATGCTGTTGATGCTTCGGCGGTATCGATCGACTCGCACACCTTCGGTTGGTCTGCCAGCGATGGGCAACTATGTCGCTGACAAAGGGTTCGCCGGCCGACGATAGATTCCACGGTGGCGCGACTGCTATCAGGCACAGGTGATCTGCCAGGGGCAGCGAGAACATTGGCCTCGGCAACTCAGGCGATGGCTGGCGCACTATCGCCAGATCATCGAGACGATCTTTGGGCAGTTGAATCTGGTCTATGGGTTGGATCACGAGCGCCCGCACAGCCTATCAGGACTTCAAATGCGGCTAGCAGCCAAGATCGCAGCCCACAACATTGTCATCGCTCTCAATCGTGACCGCCATCGCCCAGCATTGGCGACTGCCGATCTCATTGACTGGACATGAATTGTATCTCACACCAAGCGTTGAAGACCTGCGCCTACCGATGTGACGACCAGGGGTTTTCCGCCGCGGCAAAGCGCACGCTGAAGACGTGCGCCTACCGATGTCACGACCAGGGGTTTTCCGCCGCTGCAAATCGCACGCTGAAGATATGTGCCTACCGACGTGCGTCTACCGACGCCCGGCTCCCCGGGGCCGCTCCGCTGGTGGGGATTCGATGCCGAGTATACATGATGAAGGGAGCCTGGACACTGGTCCGAGCTCCCTTCGCCGTTGATGGGCATCGCCGACGGGCGAGCCGACATGGATCATTTACCGCCGAACAGGTCGAGCGCGTTCAGGGCGTTGCCGTGGGTGACCGCGAAGAGCGTGTTGTCGATCGCGGCCAGGCCGCTGCATCCCTCGCAGTCATGCGCGTCGAACCAGGACTCGCTCGCCTCGATGCTCTCGCCGGCGGTGCGCAGCAGACGTCCGGACGCCGTGGAGGCCAGGAGCGAGCCGTTCCACGCCGTCATCGCCGTCACATCGGAGGCGGGTCCGAGCTTCGCGAGCATCTTCCACGAATCGGGCTTGGTCGTTGCCGGGCGGAGGTGCACGTGGCCGGCGCCGTCGACGGCGTAGAGGATGCCGTCGGCCGCGGCAAGCGCGCGCGTGCCGGCCGGGGCGCCATCGACCACTTCCCAGTCACCATCACGCACGGTCGCCGACAGCCGGAGCAGGGTATCGTTGCCATCGACGCCGAAGAGTGTATCGCCGTCGCCGGCCAGCGCCTTGATGCCGTTGGCGTCGCCGATCTCGGTCCAGTTGATGTCGGTATCGACCGGGGGACGGCGCCAGAGCTTGTTCTCGGAGGTGGCGCAGTAGAGCTGGCCGCCGAGCGCCGCCAGGCCGGTGGTGTAGTAGGCATGGCCATAGCGCCTCCACGCGCCGAAGTCCGGCGGCACATCCGGCGGGTTCTGCAGCACCACCTTGATGTACTTCCCGGGAGGCGGGTCCGTTGGCGAGGTGCCGATCCTGACCGCCACGGGAATGCCGTTGACCGTGATATCCCTGTTCGTGTAGTAGATGCCGTCCGGTTCGAAGCCACCGCCGAGGACGACTCCCGGCGGGAACACCATCTTGATCCCCTCGACCTTTTGCTGGGACGAATCGAGGATCGGATAGACACGGGGATTGCCTGTCCCCAAGGTCGGGTCTCCATACTCCGTCGAAACGTAGAGGCCGGGACGATACACATGAAGCTGCCTGAACTCCATGGCGAATGGATAGCAGAATGGGGGAAGGTCGTTGATCATCACCAGGATGAGCTTCGGCGCCATAGAGAGTGGTGTTGGCGGTATCGGCATAGTGTGCGTGCTCATGATTGATTGAGTGCGAAGGAGGGAGCGCGGCCGGCGCTCCGAAACGCCGGCAAACATACGCGCGAGAACCGCTCGCCCGGTTCACCGGCGCATGATTCACCGATTCGTAATTCCCGCACCACTCCATTTCTACTCCATGCGCCCCCTTCCCGGCCCTCGCTCCGACGCGCGGCGTGAGCCCTGCGTCACTCCCGTTGGAGTGGAAGTAGAGTGGAATCCCCCCTCACGCCGACCCCGATGTTTGCTCCCGACGCGGGCGACCAATGGCGGCCAGGATTCGACAGGGCACCGGCCTCTCCAACATCCCGGTTCGCCGACGTCGAGTCTCCCATTCCATCCCGCGACGGCCCGCCATCCGGAGGGCCGCTCCGATGTTCCGATCATCAACTCATCCGCAGGAAGGATCAATCATGGCTGTCAGCGGTTATGCATCGAAAACGTCAGTGCGCCCCGGCACCGGGGAGGATGCAACGATCCGATTTCATCTGAGCGCGCCCGATGGCACGTACTCGATCTCGGTCCAGAATATCCTGTCGGATACTCCGGCGCTCATCCTCGACAATGTCTCGATAACGCAACAGCCGCCACCGTCCGAGGCCGGCTGGGAAGGGTTCGGATGGCCATGCGTGGTGGGGTTGACAATTCCGGCCGGATCCTCGGCAATCTGGCCGACCGGCATTTATCATCTGAAATGCAACGGCGACGTGCTCGCTCCGTTCGTGGTCCTGCCGGAGCATCCCGGCTCCAGCTCTCGAATCCTGATGCAGGCCGTCTTCATCACGCCACAGGCCTACAACGAACAAGGGGGGAAGTCACTCTATAGTGACGTGGCAACGGTCTCGTTCGACCGGCCGATGACGCTGCGCGACGACGACCTGGCATTCGCGCTCTGGCTGAAGGAGAATGGCTACAACGTGGAATTCTGCTCGAGCCTCGACATCCACGATGATCCGACCCTGCTTGCCAACTACGACTGCATGATCACGGTCGGCCACGACGAGTACTGGACCTGGGAGATGTGCGACAACGTGGAGCGCTTCGTGGCCGATGGCGGCAACGTGGTGGTCCTCTCCGGCAACACCTGTTTCCGCCAGGTACGCCTGGAGCCGAACGCGGCCGGAGCAAAGAACCGGATGATCGTCTGCTACAAGAACGCAACCGATCCGGTAGCCGACCGGAGAAAGACGACTGTCGCATTCGCGCAGCCTCCGGTGAATCGCCCGGCGAACACCTTCCTCGGCGCCGGCTGGTGCACCGGGGCATATTATGGCATAGGCCCGCTGGTGCCGTTCGAGATCTACTTCCCGAATCATCGCTACTTCCAGGGGCTCGACTTCGGACCGCTGGGACCCTCCGGTCGTCCACGCACCAGTTCGTTTCTGACCTACGAGACCGACGCCGCATCGTTCGTCCTCGACGAAGGGGGCTCGCCATACGTCACCGGCGTCGACGGCACGCCGAGCTCCACGGTGGTGCTGGCCGGCGCCGATCTCTCCGCGTGGTACGGCAAACCGGGATGGGCGACGATGACGCTCCTTTCCAACAATGGTCGCGTCTTCCACGCCGGCACCACCGCCTGGGTCGCGGCGATGCGGAGCGATCCGAACATCGCCACCATTACCCGCAGAGTGCTGGCCGATCTCGGTTCACGTCAATGGATATGGGAGCATATCGGCGCGGGAGTGAATATCGTCGGCATGGCCGCCTGTCAGGGAAAGCTGTTCTGCGCCACGTCGGATAACAGGCTCTGGCGTCGGCATCCGGTCGGCGCGGAAACCGGATGGCTCCCGATCGGCCATGCAAACGATGTGAGGACGCTGGCCGCCCTCGGCGACACGTTGTTCGCCGTCACCGGCAACAATCAGCTCTGGTGGCGCACCACCGCGGAGAGCGATGTGCGCTGGACGCCGAACGGATCGGGGCCGGAAGGGGGAACGCTCGCGATGGTCGCCTCGGGGAGCGTGCTCTATGCCGTGGCCACCGATGGCAACCTCTATTACCGCCCGGCATCACGGGGGACTTCCGATTGGAGACGGGTCGGATTGAATCCGTCGCTGCTGGCCAACAATCCGCGCATCAAGGCGATGGCCGCCCATAACGGCGTCCTGCTGGCCGCGACCACCGAGGGGCGTCTCGTGCGCAACAGCTCCGAACTGATCGAGGAGAGCACGGCCTGGATCGACGTGGGCGAATGCAATAGCTGCGGTGCCCTCGCCGTGGTCGACGGCATGCTCTTCTGCTCCACGACCGGCAACAAACTCTGGCGTCTGGATCTGCGAGGTCTTCACCGCAACCATGGTCGAAACACCTTCCGCGAGGTGGAGGACGTCCAGGAGATCGCGTAAACATCACGTCTCGCACGGCAATTCACGTATCGCTTCACCTTCAATAACATCAACGTAATCGACACATGCCGAAAGTAGTTCTGACCTTCGACGACGGACCCAATGGTACCACCGAGTGGGTGCTCGACCGACTCGCGGAGCGCAATGCCAAGGGGATCTTCTTCATCAACGGCGCCAACGCCGAATCCGAGTGGGGCGCGAACATCGTGCGCCGCGCGGCCAGCGAGGGACACCTGATCGCCAATCATGCCTACACGCACGAGCATCTTCCGGAGAAATCCGATGCCGAGATCGAGGACCTGATCCGGAAGAGCGAAAACGTGATCAGACGGGTGACCGGCCGGAGCATGTCGCTCATGCGTCCTCCGTACGGCGAAACCGATGCGCGCGTGGAGGCGGTCATCAACCGCACCGGCAGCCGCCAGATGCTCTGGAACGTCGACTCCCGCGACTGGGCCGCGGCCCCCGACCAGGAGCAGTATTTTCGTGTGATCGACGGCGTGCTGAACCTGGGCGACGAGGACGCGATCGTCCTGATGCACGACGGCTGGACATCGCGCAACCACGACTGGTTCTCCAGCGTGATCGACTATCTCACCGCCGAGGGATACACCTTCGACGCATGGTTGCCGACCATCGAGTGGCGCGGCACCTACAAGCTCGAGATCGGATGGGGAGGGAGCAGCCCCGGCGGCGTCGCATGGCAGCCCTACGCCACGCTGAACATCGACGACAAGGGAGTGCTCCGCCTCGACGGCGAGGTGATCCACAACGTGTCGTTCGATTTCGCCGAGCGCCTCGTCTCCTGGCAGGCGGGGGATACGGCGACCGGGCGGAACACCACTGGCGGCAAGCTCTACTTCCATCGCACCATCGAGACGATGGAGGAGGCATATCGCACCTACTTCTGGCCCGGCATCGTGCCGCCGACCACCTTTCTTGTCGGCTCCATCCAGGTCGGCGACTGGGCCGATCTGCGCGGCATGCGT
Source organism: Bacteroidota bacterium (assembly GCA_048498995.1). Classification (GTDB taxonomy): domain Bacteria; phylum Bacteroidota; class Ignavibacteria; order OLB7; family OLB7; genus JBEHWX01. The sequence goes on along the minus strand of JBEHWX010000013.1, from coordinate 10,688 downwards.
GCCTTCCCGCCGCGCGCCTGATACCCGCACGACTCCCGGCCGGACGGAGCTCTCCGAGCCGGACGAATACAACGAAGCCTCCCTGGCGGCATATCCGCCTGGGAGGCTTTCGTCGTTCGCACCGGTCCAGATGTTCCCACTCCGAGTCGATCGCGGAGAGGATGCTGGCAGCTCACCATCGGTCCGGCGCGACGTTCATGGCGATGGTCGCGGTGCCGGAGGTGGTTGCCGAGCCGCCGCCGAGCACATCGAGCCGCACGGTGTCCCGCTCGAGCATGACGCCGGTCACGGCCGTCCAGGCGCGCACCGGGGAGAGCGCTCGCCATCCGGTTCCGCTCCAGCGCACGGCGCAGGCCGTTCCGGGCCGGCCGTCGATGGAGGTGAAATACCCGAACAGGCAGAGCTTCCCCGCGAGAAACGTGAGGCCGAGGATCCGCTGATCCGGATGCAGGACGATGGTGTCCCACGTCGACGCGCCGTCGGAGACGGTGATGATGTGGCGGCTCGAACCGTGCTCGGCATGAAGCGTCCAGACCTTGCCGTCATGGCGCGTGCTGGCCACGACATCGGTGACGGCCGGGAGCGTGATCCCGCCGGAGCTGGCGATCAGCAGCAGAAGCGCGGGAAGAACCGTGGCGAGCAGTGGTGCAATTCGGTGAATCATGGCATACCTCGCGTGTTGGGTGATCCACCATCGCCGCGAAACATGGGCGATGGCGAAAAGGGTGCTGACACGACGTCACGTTCCGGTGCGCGTCCGGCAAAGGACGCCCTCCGATGGTGCGAGGCAGTAGCTTCCGGCATGCTCGAGCTTCCGGAGGTGGCCGCGCGGCGTGGAGGCGCCGCCGCGGTCGGGAGCATTTCTACTGTCGAGATTCTGATCTCTTCGGAACAGACCCCGCGGCGTCCGGAAACGTTACCGTCGGTTCGCCATGGATATCCCATTCACGACGATGCCGTCGAGGCGACATTCCTGACGCATGGAGCGTTACCGACCACCCGGCGTTCCGGTGAGGGACACGTACGATCGAATCGTATCTTCGGTCGAAGGTCCGGCTGGTGATCATGCTCGATGGTCATGGCCGATGCGTCCACAACCGCTGCATTTCACGCGTCATGGGAAAGAACATCATCGTCTGCTGCGACGGCACGGGCAACGAATACGGCGATCGCAATTCCAACGTCGTCAGGCTCTTCTCCGTGCTCCGGAGGAACACGCCGGAACAGGTCGCGTTCTACGATCCCGGCGTCGGCACCTTCAGCGTCCGTCCGTCGATGACGAGGATCATGCGTGGGTTCTGGCGCGCGATGGGGCTTGGATTCGGCATCGGACTGGGGAAGAACATCATCGATGCCTACACCTTCGTGATGCAGAATTACATGGAGGGGGATCGGGTCTTCATCTTCGGCTTCAGTCGTGGAGCCTACACGGCGCGCTCGGTGGCGGCCATGCTCATTCGCGTCGGCGTGCTCGGCCCGCACAACGCCAACCTGATCCCGTACGCGATGCGGACCTTCCGGCACGAGAAGAACGAGGAGGTGATCCAGGGCTTCAAGGAGACTTTCGCGCATTCCTGCCCGATCCACATGCTCGGCATCTGGGACACCGTGACCTCGGTGGGATGGGCCTGGGATCCGATCAAGCTGCCGGGGACGCTGGACAATCCCGGCGTTGCCCATGTGCGCCACGCGCTCTCGATCGACGAGCGCCGCGCGTTCTACCGTCAGAGCTCCTGGACGCCGCACGCGGGGCAGGATGTGAAGCAGGTCTGGTTCGCCGGCGTCCACAGCGATGTGGGGGGCTCCTATCCGGAGCCGGAGAGCGGGCTGGCCAAGATCGCCTTCGAATGGATGCTCGCGGAAGCGTACGATCTGGGGCTCGCGGTCGATGTCGATCGTGCGCTGGCTCTGCTGGAATCCGATCCGAAGCCGGACCACGGCGCGATGATCCATCGGTCGCTGCGCGGCGCCTGGTGGCCGCTGGAGGCCTGGCCGAAGCTCGTCGACAAGGAGCGCGACGGCATTGTCTACCGGCGCGGGATCCGCGTCAACCTCGGACGTCGCAGGACGGTGGATGTCGATCCGGTGCTGCTGCACGCATCGGCGGCGGCGCGCCTGGAGGATGCATCGCTCGGCTACGCGCCGCCGAATATTCCGTCCGGCTACCGGATCGAGCCGAGGCGCGCGTTCAGGGAGGTGGTGGGAAAGTGAATGCGAGCGAGCGCGATTCCGCAGTAGGAATGATTACTGTGATTTGCAAGACCCACCTTGCTTAGAATGGTGTAATTTTGTATATTTATTTGTTGGTGGACCGCAACTGCGATGCGCCTTTGTATTCTTCTTTCAATCAGTTGTCATGAGGAGATGGCTATGTCATTTGGTCGTCAGCATGGAAGTGATCCCGTTGTGGAACAATGGGGCCGTATCAAGCGTTGGCAGCGAAGATTGCATGATTGCGTTAAAGGCAATGGAGATAGTGATGATGTGGTTGACTATGCGCTTGTTTTAATTCTTAATTGTTTTGCAATGAGGGATTGGCTTATTAATTCCAAGGCGATTCCTCAGGTTGCGGTTGATAGTATTTTTAGTTCGTTTGAATTGAAGATGTGCCGTGACATTGCGATCGGCAACAAGCATTATTCCGTAAATAGTCAGAGTATTGATTCCGATCACAGAATCCATCGGGAGTACGTTCCATATAGCGAAAGTCACAATTTCACCTATTGTGTCGTATTTGGAAGCGAAAAGTATGATTTTATCGAATTGTGCGACAAATGCGTCGGGCAAATTTATAGAGCGATAACTGCTCATGGCTTGGTCCCTGCCTGATTTGGGGTGGGCACACTAGCTCTCAGCACGAAAATGGAAGGGCCGGGAGCAATCATGCTTCCGGCCCTTCATGCATCATACCGCGATAGTTCGCGAAGAGCGGACCCGGTTATTTCACTCCCGTCGATGGAAGCGGCGTTGCCTCGGTGCCGTCGCTGTCCGACGTCCCGTTCAGTCCGACCGGAATCGCTCCCGGTCCCGACGGGCCGGCGGTGCCGATGCCGCGGTTGCCGAACAGCCGCTGATGGATCTCGGCGATCGCCTCCGGCGGCACCTTCGCCACGCGGTCGTACGTCATCAGTCCGTTGATCTCCTGCTCGATGTCGGTCAACTGCGTGTAGCAGAACCCGGCCAGGAAGGGGAGCTCAGAGAGCCCGTGCATCAGGTCGCCATACTTGTCGAGCATCTCGTCGCTGTTCTCGCAGGTGCCGTAGAAATTGTAGAGCACATCGCGCTTGCCGGCCGGCACGTTCGGCGGGATCATCAGAAATCCTCCCACCTCGGTCAGGATCACCGGCTGTCCGCGATAGCGCGAGCCGCGCATGAACAGCGGCTTGTCCGACAGCCACACGAACGCCGGCAGATCGCCGCCGGCGAGCGTATCCTTGTAGCGCTCCAGCAGCAGCTCGCGCGACGGCGTGTAGTCGTGGATGGCGCAGATGTCGGTGATATCCGTGTGCTCCCAGCCGTCGTTGTCGATGATCGGCCGGTGCGGCACGAGCTTCCGCGTCCTGGTCACCACCCGCTCCACGAACGCATACTGTCCCGGATGGCTGTGCTTGAGTCCCGGAAATCCCATGCTCTCGTTTAGCGGCACCCAGGTGATGATGCAGGGATGGTTGTAGTCGCGCGCCACGGCGCGCTCCCACTCGGCCAGCAGACGCTCCTCCGCCTCCGGCGCCCATTCGCGCGCGTTCGGCATCTCCTCCCACACCAGCAGACCGAGCCTGTCGCACCAGTAGAGCCAGCGCGGATCCTCGATCTTCTGATGCTTGCGCGCGCCGTTGAACCCGAAGCGCTTGGTCCACTCCACGTCGGCCCGCAGCGCCTCGTCGGAGGGAGCGGCCAGGTAGCTCTCCGGCCAGTAGCCCTGGTCGAGCACCATCGCCAGAAAGGTCGCGCGGCCGTTGAGGAGCACGCGGCCGTTGCGCAGCTCCACGCTCCGCACGCCGATATACGATTTCACCTCGTCGATCTCGTAGCCGTCCTTCACCAGGCGGACCACCACGTCGTAGAGATTCGGGGACTCCGGGGACCAGAGCTTCACCCCGGGGATCTTCAGCGTGAACCGGCTGCTGGCGGTGAGCGTCTCCTTCACGGTGCGCGCCACCATCGTCTCGCCGTCGAAGATCTCGGTCTCGATCGTCCAGCCGGTGCTCGGCGCGTGCAGATAGACCTCGAACTCCACCGACTCCTCCTCGACGCAGGGAGTCATCTTCAACTCCTCGACGCGGACCGGGGGGGCCGGCTCCAGCCAGACGGTCTGCCAGATGCCGGTTGTACAATAGTAGTCGATCTCGCGGGGGACGCCGGAGCTGGCCTGCTTGCCGCGCGGCTGCCGCGGATCCTGTTTATCCTCCACCCGGAGCACGATCCGGTTCCGGCCGTCGCGCAGGTAGGGGGCGATATCGAAGAAGAAAGGGACATGGCCGCCGCGATTGTGGCCGACCTCCTCGCCGTTGACCCAGACGGTGGTCTTGTAGTCGACGGCGCCGAAGTGGAGGAGCAGATCCCGTCCTCGCCAGCCGATCGGCGGCTCGAAGGTCCGCGCGTACCAGACCACCTCGTGAATCCCCTTGTCGTTGATCCCGGAGAGCTCGCACTGATAGGGGAAGGGAACGATGATCGTTTCGTCGAGCTTCCGTCCGTCGTACCAGCGCTTGGACAGGCCGATATCCTTGTCGTCGAAGGCGAACTCCCATTCGCCGTTGAGGTTGTACCAGGTCTGTCGCACGAATTGAGGCCGCGGGTATTCGGGGCGCGGGATCTGGGTCGTCTTACTCGCCTTGCTCGCCATGTATCTTCCGGTTCAATGTTCGGCGCGTTGCGCTCGGCCGGCCGTTCACCGTCGCGGTCGTCGCGATCGCGGTATCATCCAACCGAGGATGATCATCCGCGGGAGGATGCCGCTCCGGTCGGCCATGCCCTCGGAGGCATCGCCCCCGACTCGCCCCTCCCGGCCGGGAACGGGGCAGCACAACTCCGGCTCTACAAATTCCGCGCCGAGCCTCGTTTCTTCCCGAAATCCCCGAATCCGTGCAGCCAATGGGGGATTCGCTCCGCGATGGCGGAAGGATCTGCACGGTATTTGGTGCGTTCACCCGGCACGACGTCGATCCAGGGACGTCGACGTGAATCGACATGTAATCCCGACTATCATGCATAAGCTTCCCAAGTCCTGGCGGCCGATCCTCGAGGATGAGATCAAGAAGCCGTACTTCGGCGTCCTGACCGAGTTTCTCGAGAAGGAGCGCCGCGAGCATACCGTCTACCCTCCCGAGAACGAGGTCTTCTCGGCGCTCGAGCTCACCCCGTACGACCAGGTGCGGGTGGTGATCCTCGGCCAGGATCCGTATCACGACGACAATCAGGCGCACGGCCTCGCCTTCTCCGTCCGTCCGGGGGTCAAGGCGCCGCCGTCGCTGATCAACATCTTCAAGGAGCTGAAGACCGATGTCGGCTGCCGAGTGCCGAACAACGGCTCCCTGGTGCCGTGGGCCGAACAGGGGGTGCTGCTCCTGAACGCCGTGCTCACCGTCAGGGCGCACATGGCCAACTCCCACAAGGGGAAGGGATGGGAGAAGTTCACCGACGCGGTGATCCGGCGGATCAACGATCTGGAGCGTCGCGTGGTGTTCGTGCTCTGGGGCGGGTACGCGCAGAAGAAAGGGGAGCTGATCGACGAAAGCCGGCATCTGGTGCTCCGCTCGGTGCATCCCTCGCCGCTGTCGGCCCGGCACGGCTTCTTCAACAGCCGTCCCTTCTCGGCGATCAACGAGTCGCTCGTCGAGCAGGGGGAGAAGCCGATCGACTGGTGCCTCCCGGATCTGTGAGCCGTCCTTGGCCGGCGACGACCGCCGCGCGCACGATTTCTACACTCTGCATTCTGCATTCTCCCTTCTCTTCAGATATCTTTCGGGATGCACATTCTGTCAGTCGAGAACATCGGTAAGAATTTCGGCATCAAGCCACTGTTCGAGGGGGTCACCTTCGGGCTCGGGGAATCGGAACGTTACGGGCTGATCGGCGCCAACGGCTCCGGCAAGACCACGCTGCTCCGGGTGATCGCCGGCGTGGATCCTCCGGACACCGGACGCGTGATGCTCGCCGGCAATCCGGTGGTCGGCTACCTGTCGCAGAACCCGCAGTTCGACGAGCGGATGACCGTGCTCGACGCGATCTTCGCGGCCAGCAGCGAGGTGATGCGTGTTGTCCACGACTACGAGCAGGCCTGCCTGGAGCTTGCGCGCAACTCCTCGGACGAGCGGCTGATGAAGCGGATGGCCGATCTTTCCTCCCGCCTCGAGGCGCTCAACGGATGGGAGCTGGAGACCAGCGCCAACATCATCCTCGACAAGCTCGGCATCACCGATCGCGATGCCCCCGTGGCCTCGCTCTCCGGAGGGCAGCGGAAGCGGGTGGCGCTGGCGCACGCGCTGATCGAGCGCCCCGATCTGCTGATCCTCGACGAGCCGACCAACCATCTGGACGCCGAGACCGTCGACTGGCTGGAATCGTATCTCTCACGCTTCACCGGCGCGCTGCTGCTGGTCACGCACGACCGCTACTTCCTGGACCGCGTCACCAACCGGATCGTCGAGATCGATCGCGGGCGGACGCAGACCTTCGGCGGCAACTACGGATACTATCTGGAGAAGAAGGCGGAGCAGGAGGCCAACCGCGCCGCGACCGATGCCAAGCGCGACGCGCTGATCCGGAACGAGCTGGAGTGGCTGAAGCGCGGCGCCAAGGCGCGCACCACCAAGCAGAAGGCGCGCATCGATCGCGCCGAGGATCTGATGGCCCAGCCGAAGGAGAAGGCCAAGGCGGAGCTGGAGATCTCGGTCGGCTCGCGCCGCCTCGGCTCGAAGATTCTGGAGCTTCACGATATATCGAAGGCCTACGGCCCGAAGAAGCTCGTCGAGAACTTCACCTACATCCTCCAGCGTGGCGACAGGATCGGCATCATCGGCCCGAACGGCGCCGGCAAGTCGACCCTGCTCGAGATCATCATGGGGAACGTGCGGCCGGACTCCGGTCGGGTCGAGACGGGGGAGACGGTGGTGATCGGCTACTACGATCAGGAGAGCCGCGCGCTCGACGAGGAGCAGCGGGTGATCGAGTATATCCGCGAGGTGGCCGAGAACGTGAAGACCTCCGACGGCTCGGTGATCACCGCCAGCCAGATGCTCGAGCGCTTCCTCTTTCCGCCGGCCATGCAGTACGCGCCGGTCGGGAAGCTCTCCGGCGGCGAGCGTCGCAGGCTCTACCTGCTCCGGATCCTGATGGGGGCGCCGAACGTCCTGATCCTCGACGAGCCGACCAACGATCTGGACATCCAGACCCTGTCGACGCTCGAGGAGTATCTGGAGGTGTTCCCCGGCTGCCTGATCGTCGTCAGCCACGATCGCTACTTCCTCGACCGGACGGTGGACCACCTGTTCCGCTTCGAGGGAGATGGGAAGATCCGGGAGTATCCCGGCAACTACAGCGCGTTCCTGGATATCAAGGCGCGGGAAGAGGCGGAGCGGTCGGCCGCGGCCGCCGGATCGCGTCCCCCGGCGGCCCCCAGGCCGGAGGCCGGCGGGGCCACGACCGCGGCGCCGGCCGCGCGCAAGCTCAGCTTCAAGGAGCGGAAGGAGCTGATGTCCCTGGAGGGGAAGATCGAGCAGGCCGAGGCGCGCAAGGCGGAGCTGGAGGCTGCGATCCTCGAGGCCGGCGCCGACTACGCCAAGGCGCAGGCCCTCGCCTCCGAGCTCGAGGCGCTCGGCCAGCAGCTCGACCGCGACATGGAGCGCTGGAGCGAGCTGGCCGAGCTCGCGTAGGCCGCGCCCCGCGCGGACACCAGGCGGACGTCGGCTCGACATATTGCCCCTCGGCACGTCCGCGCGCCGGGCCCCGCTGCCATGTTCACGGCGCGGCGGCCGGCACGACCATTCATCCACCCTCGCGCCTCGGAGAAGTGCGTCGGGATATATCTCATTGCGACAGGAGATCCCACTCCCATGATCTGGAAGATTCTTCTCCTCTTCGTGCCGATCTCCGTCGGACTCGAACTGTTCGGCGCGCCGCCGATCCTCGTCTTCATCACCGCCGCCATCGCCATCGTCCCGCTGGCCGAGTGGATGCGCCATGCCACCGAGCAGATCAGCGCGTCGATCGGCTCGGTGATCGGCGGTCTGCTCAACGTCACTTTCGGCAACATGGCCGAGCTGATTCTTGCGCTCTTCGTGCTGGCCAGCGGCAACATCCAGGTGGTGAAGGCCACGATCACCGGCTCGATCATCGGCAACAGCCTCCTCGGCCTCGGCGTGGCGGTGATCGTCGGAAGCTGGGGGCGCAGCCGACAGACGTTTCAGCGCGATCGCGCCGGACTGCTCGGAAGCCTCCTGATCCTCTCGGTGATCGCCGTGCTGGTGCCGGCGCTCTTCGACTATACCGAGCGGGGAGTGCTCCATGCCCCGAACGCCACGCAGCTCGATGACAAGATGAGCCTCGGCGTGGCGGTGGTGCTGATCGCCGTCTACATCGCCAACCTGGTCTACACGCTCTTCACGCATCGCGATATATTCGCCGCGGAGGAGGATGGGGAACAGGAGGAGGAGGCCCCCTCCGAGCACGCATGGTCGGTGAAGAAGTCGCTCCTGGTGCTCGTGGCGGCCACCGCGGCCGTGGCGCTCGAGGCGGAGCTGGTCTCCGGCGCGCTCGAGGCCACCGCCGAGAGCTTCGGGCTCTCCACCTTCTTCCTCGGCATCATCGTGCTGCCGATCGTCGGCAACGCGGCCGAATACTTCTCGGCGATCTACTTTGCCCGGAAGAATCAGATGGGGATGGTGGTGAATATTTCCGTCGGCGCAACGCTGCAGGTGGCGCTGCTGACCGCGCCGGTTCTGGTGCTGGCCTCCTACCTGGTCGGCCACCCGATGAGCCTCGTCTTCAGCAACCCGCTGGAGCTGATCGCTATTGCGAGCGCCGCTTTCGTCGTAAATTCGATCGCTCAGGATGGCGAGACGACCTGGTTCGAAGGTGTCCTGCTGGTCGCCGTCTACCTGTTGCTGGCGATCGCATTCTATTTCGTCTCTGGCTGACGATTCCCTCCAACGGCCGGCGCTCCGACACGGCCCGACGTCCTGACGACGTGGAGACCCCCGCGCGGCGCCGGTTCACACCGATGGCTTCTTCATGACCAACCGACTCATTTTCGTGATCGACGACGAGGAGAGCATCCGGCGGCTCCTCGAACATCTCCTCAAAGTGAAGTGCGGCTACGATGTGCGGCTCTTCTCCTCCGGCGAGGACGCGCTCGGCGCGCTCGACGCCGTGCCCGACCTGGTGATCATGGACATCATGATGCCCGGCATCGGCGGTGTGGAAACGCTCCGCGAGGTGAAGAAACGGTATCCGGTGCTTCCGGTGATCATGCTCTCCTCGCAGGGGAAGATCGAGACCGCCGTCGAGGCGCTCAAGCTCGGGGCGATGGACTACTTCCCGAAAACCATCGACCTCAACAAGCTCGAGATCGCCGTCAAGAACGCCTTCCAGATCCACGATCTGGCGCGCGAGGTGGAGCGCCTCCGCGAATCGGTGGAGCAGGCCAACCACTTCGACAACATCATCTCCGCCGACGGCGCGATGACCGACGTGCTGAAGCTGGTGCGCAAGGCCAAGGACTCCGATATCGCCGTCCTGATCCAGGGGGAGAGCGGCACCGGCAAGGAGCTGATTGCCCGCGCCGTCCACTTCAACGGCAAGCGGAAGGATGGCCCGTTCATCGCCATCAACTGCGCGGCGATCCCGAAGGATCTGCTCGAAAGCGAGATGTTCGGTCACGAGAAGGGATCGTTCACCGGGGCTGTGGGGCGGAAGATCGGCAAGTTCGAGCAGGCCAATGGCGGCACCATCTTCCTCGACGAGATCGGCGAGATGGATGTGAACCTCCAGGCCAAGCTCCTCCGCGCGCTCCAGACCAAGCAGTTCGAGCGCGTCGGCGGCGACGAGCTCCTGACCGCCGACGTCCGGATCATCTCGGCCACCAACAAGAATCTGCTCCAGGCCTCCCGCGACAAGGAGTTCCGCGAGGATCTCTACTACCGACTGGCGTCGTTCCCGATCGTGCTGCCGCCGCTCCGGGAGCGGAAGGCGGATATCCTCCTGCTGGCCGAGCACTTCCTGAAGAAGTTCGGCGCCGAGCAGCCGGGGAAGATGAAGTCCTTCTCGCGCAAGTCGATGAAGATGATGTACGAGTATCCCTGGCCCGGCAACGTCCGCGAGCTCGAGAGCGCCGTCGAGCGCGCCGTGCTCCTGGCCGAGTCGGATGCCATCACCGAGGACGATCTGCCGCTGGCGATCAAGGCCTATTCGGCCGGCGAGACCTCCTTCGTGCCGCAGAACTCGATCTTCGACAATCAGGACGTGATCATTCCGCTGGAGGCGGTGAAGGAGCAGGCGGTGCGCCACGCGCTGAAGGTGGCCGAGGGGAATGTGCTGGAGGCCGCCCGGCGCCTGCAGATCAGCCGGTCGACGATCTACGAGCTGATGAAGAAGTATCGCGTCGAGAACTGACCTCGATCATCGCCGCGCGGCCGTGATGCGCGACGATCGGGCATGAAACCTGTCGCGGCCCGGGGGAGTTATGAGGG